>NZ_JAFBCU010000001.1:1230796-1846194 GCF_016907875.1 Arthrobacter roseus
GCGCGCACGTTGAAGGATCTCGTTGACCATCATGAAGCGGGGCGGAACGCGGTCACGGTTCTCACGGCGGTTTTGGCGGACGCTACCGGCTATGGTCGGGTGCTGCGTGGTGAAGACGGCAACGTCGTCGCCATCCGCGAGCACAAGGACGCAACCGAGCAGGAACTCTCAGTCCGGGAAGTGAACTCTGGCATCTATGCCTTTGACGCTGCTGTTCTGCGTTCCTCTCTCCGGGAAGTAACCGCAGAAAACACGCAGGGGGAGATGTACCTGACAGATGTTGTTGAGATCGTACGTGGGCACGGCGGTCGTGTAGCCGCGTTTGTCATCGAGGATCGTTGGCAGGTTGAGGGGGCCAACGACCGCGTTCAACTTTCCGCTCTTGGACGGGAACTCAACCAGCGCGTGACCGAAGGCTGGATGCGTGCCGGCGTCACCATTGTGGATCCTGCCACCACCTGGATTGATGTCTCTGTTGACTTGGCGGAGGATGTGACACTGCTTCCGGGTACGCAGCTTCATGGCGCCACCGTAGTGCAGCCACATGCCGTCATTGGCCCCGACACCACCTTGACTGATGTGGAGGTTGGTCCAGGTGCTCAGGTGGTGCGCACTCAGGGCTCAGGCGCCCGCATCGGCGCAGGAGCGACGGTAGGGCCCTTCACGTATCTGAGACCGGGAACGGACCTCGGGGCGGACGGAAAAATAGGCGCGTTCTACGAAACGAAGAACGTTCGGATTGGTCGAGGCTCCAAACTCTCCCACCTTGGTTATGCTGGCGACGCCGACATCGGCGAATACTCGAACATCGGTTGCGGAAACATCACGGCCAACTACGACGGCGTCAACAAGCACCGCACGGTCATTGGGTCACATGTCAGAACCGGTTCCAATACCGTCTTCACCGCTCCCGTTTCCATTGGCGACGGCGCGTACACCGGTGCTGGAGCCATCATCCGCAGAGACGTCCCCCCTGGAGCGCTGGCACTGAGCATTGCTCCACAGCGCAACGCCGAGGGGTGGACTTTGGCAAAGCGTGCAGGCACGGCGGCTGCTGATGCAGCGGCCGCCGCACCGTCGAACAAGCCAAAACACACCGAATCCACGCAAGAAAGCGACCATTCATGAGCAGCGAAATTACCATCCAGGGCGAAAAGAAGCTGGTCCTCGCGGCGGGACGGGCACACCCCGAGCTCGCAGACGAGATCTCACGGGCACTCGATCTGGATCTGCTCCCCATCTCTGCTTACGATTTCGCCAATGGTGAGATCTACGTTCGCTCGAACGAAAGCGTTCGTGGTACCGATGTTTTCGTCATTCAGGCTCACCCGGCACCTTTGAATAACTGGCTGATGGAACAGCTGATCATGATCGATTCACTGAAGCGGGCTTCCGCCAAACGGATCACTGTGGTTTCACCGTTCTACCCCTACGCCCGCCAAGATAAGAAGGGCCGTGGACGGGAACCGATTTCTGCCCGGCTGATCGCGGATCTTTACAAGACTGCCGGCGCGGATCGCATCATGTCGGTGGACTTACATACCTCGCAGATTCAGGGCTTTTTTGACGGTCCGGTGGATCACTTGATGGCCATCCCGTTGCTGGCCGACTATATCCGTGGCCGGGTAGACGTGGCTAACGTGACCGTCGTTTCACCGGATACTGGTCGTGTCCGAGTCGCGGAGCAGTGGGCGGATCGCCTCGGTGGTGCTCCGTTGGCGTTCGTTCACAAGAGCCGGGACCTCACGGTTCCGAATCAGGCAGTTTCGAAAACCGTGGTCGGTCAGGTGGAGGGCCGTACGTGTGTGCTCATCGACGACATGATCGATACCGGTGGGACTATCTCCGGAGCTGTGCAGGTACTAAAGAACGCCGGCGCCAAGGACGTCATCATTGCCGCCACCCACGCCGTGTTCTCTGATCCAGCGGCACGCCGCCTGGCCGAGTCGGGAGCACGAGAGATCGTGGTGACCAACACGCTGCCCATCCCTACCGAGAAGCGGTTTCCACAGCTTACGGTGCTGTCCATCGCTCCGTTGATTGCTCGCGCCATCCGCGAAGTGTTCGACGACGGTTCGGTGACCAGCCTGTTCGACGGCAACGCGTCCTGAGGTCGCTGGAGGTCAGCGCCTGCTGGTAGAGTGGTTGGCGATGCCTAGGCGAGGGAGGCTCGGGAAACCGACCCACTCCGTTATCGACGGTGGCAAATGCATGGTTTCTTCACGGGCTCCTGCGCCATTGTTCCGGCAACAATTACCGAGACGGCAGTCAGGGACGGCCGTCACATGGATCAAGGAAACCAGGAGTCAACATGGCTGAGCAGAAGCTCGTCGGCGAACTACGCACAGAATTCGGCAAGGGCCCAGCCCGGCAGGCACGCCGCGCAGAGAAAATCCCCGCAGTGATCTACGGCCACGGAGCAGAAGCTCTGCACGTGTTGCTGCCCGGCAAAGTAACAACGCTGGCGGTTCGTAAGTCAAACGCGCTGCTGTCGATCAGCATTGATGGTGAAGAGCACCTTGCCTTGGTCAAGGACGCTCAGCGGAACCCCGTGAGCCAGATTGTGGAGCACATTGACCTGCTTACCGTTCGCCGCGGAGAAAAGGTTCAGGTTGAGGTTTCTGTCCATATTGAAGGCGAAGTAAAGCCTGGGGCAGTTATGAACCTTGAAGTTTCCACGGTTCTCGTGGAGGCAGAAGCCACCCACCTTCCGAACCAGCTGACCGTCACGGTCACTGGCCACGACGTCGGAGACCACGTATACGCCTCGGACGTCATCCTTCCGGCCAACGTGGAGATGCTCACGGACCCCGAGACACTGGTTGTCAACGTCTCATCACCGGTTGTCGAGGACCTCGGCGGAACTGAATCGGCTACCGGAGAGGCAGAGGGTGCTGAAGGTGGGGCTGCTCAGCCTGCTGCGGCAGAGTAGGCAGTCGCCACCGATGGCAGAGAATGCCTGGCTTGTAGCCGGGCTCGGTAACCCCGGGCCCGGCTACAGCCGTAACCGGCACAATGTCGGTCACATGGTGGTGGACGAACTTGCGCGTCGGGTTGGCGGGAAATTCAAGGTGCACAAGGCTCGCGCTGAGGTTGTCGAGGGCAGGTTGGGTATTGGTGGGCCCCGTCTGGTCCTGGCCAAGCCCTCTACCTTCATGAACGTCTCGGGTGGCCCGGTTTCCGCCCTTGCTCGGCTCTTCGGAATACCGCTGGAACGCATTATCGTTATTCACGACGAAATCGACATTCCGTTCAATACGATCAAGCTCAAACGTGGCGGTGGCGAAGGTGGTCACAACGGCCTGCGGGACATCAGCAAGGCCGTGGGCAGCCGGGACTATCTGAGGGTTCGCGTGGGAGTTGGGCGTCCCCCCGGACGCATGGAAACCTCCGATTATGTGCTGAAGGATTTCGGCACCGTGGAGAAGAAGGACCTTCCGATGCTGCTCTCCGATGCCGCAGACGCAGCCGAACTGTTGGTCACGGCAACGTTGGAGGAGACGCAGCAACGGTTCCATTCCATAGGATAGAATCTATCTCAGCCATAGTGGCCCCAAAGACCGGGGTCGACGTTGGGCGGCCTCTGAGACTGGGCCACCCCCATCCCAACGTCGACCTCTTTTTTTGTGCGCTCTGACGGTTCGTCGAAATAGCTAAGAGGACGTTTCAAGAGGTAACGATTAGATAACAAACCCACTATATGTTAGCGCCGCGACGTACCCTCTGGATAGCAAGTCGTCTATGGGGGGACGAATTTTTAGCTTCTTCTGTACATCCACCTGATCCGTCCGATCAGACGTGCGGCGAGGCTACTACTGGGGCGGGTAATGGTGCTTGGCGTGTGGCCTCTGGGAGGCCGAGACAACTTGGTACGACAGATGCGTAATAGTCTGGAACCCTCCGATGGTCACGGGGTCCTTCTGACTGGCACCGCGGGTATCGGAAAATCCGCACTCGCCCGTCGAGTCCTCCAGGATCTGCAGGACACCGCCCACGTCGTCCATATTCGAGCGTCGGCGTCACTACACCAAACGCCACTCGGCGCACTCAACTTGTTGCGGTCACATCTGGACCCGCGCTTGGCGGAGAACCCACTCCTGGTGGTCTCGGCACTTGAGGGCCTCCTCGCATCGACAACTGAAAAACCAGTCATCCTGCTCGTGGACAATGCCGAGGAGCTCGACGCAATGTCGGCGTCTGTTCTTGCACAACTTGCCTGTGTTCCGTTCGTGAAGCTGGTGGTCGTTTGTCAGTCATTGTCGCGGGCACCACAAGAGTTCTGTGGACTGTGGCAGGACGGTCAGCTGACACGCATCGAGGTTCCACCGCTGACGTTTGATGAAATGCGGCAATTACTCTCGATCGTTCTCGATGCCCGGATTGCTGCCTCAGCGGCACACTTCCTCTGGTCCAGTAGCAACGGGCATCCCCAATACGTCCAGGCCATGACGCAAGAACTGATCGAGTGCGGCCAACTGGGCCCAAATGCCGAGGGTATTTGGGTTATGAATGGGGCTCACCCTGACTTCGGTCATCGCCTCGCCTCGGCGGTTGCAAGCAGGCTGCGCGGCTATGACCCGGAATCCCGGACTGTCATGGAACTTTTGGCACTGACGGGTGGGCTTCCGTTGGACTGTCTGCCGGAGAACACAGGTCAAAAAGCCTTGGACGTGCTGCAGGAAGACGGTCTGATTTCATTCGATCGCTCTGAACCTGCGGCTGCCCGGCTGACTGACCGGGAAGTGGCCAGAGCGGTGCGTGAAGCAGTCCCGTTGGGCCGGAAACACTCTATGTTGAGGTCCATGCTGAGCCATGTGTGTTCCCTCACCACTGATGACCTCCTGTGGCAGGTGGAATACGTCGGCTGGCGATTGGAATGCGGCATGGCTGTACCGGACGAACGCCTGGTTGCGGCCGCTGCTGAAAGCAACAACCGCAGGGACCCTGTAAACGCGCTCTGGTTTCTGCAGAGAGTACCGACGCACCGACGTCATGCCGCCGTCGTGCTGGAAGAAGCGCATGCCCACGTTTTGTTGGGTGATTCAGCGGCAGCAATCCACATTCTCGACGATGCCGCTGATTGTGAGGCGTCGTTGTCGGAATGGGTGCACCTGGAACTGCTCCGCGGTACCCTTCTCCAGCGTCACCAGCAGAGACACGTGGAGACGCAGGGGATCCTCCGGTCCGTGCAGGAGCGTCTGGCAGGAACGCGAGGCGGACCGGTCACCGATGATCTGCGGGCGTGCTTCGCCGCGGTCGACATCGAACATGCTGGCTTTGAAGGACGGCTGCAGGACATGGAACGAGCCGCCGCAGAGCTGACGCTTCCCGCCAACGGACTGGACGCGAGTTGGCGCCTTCGTGCCGCGGCCTGGCAAGCGGAAGTAGCGGTGCTCATGGGCCAGCAGGAAGTGGGTCTAGCCAAGCTGAACGTCGTCATCGAACGGATGTTGGACGCCCGCGTGGACCAATCAGAATGGGAGAACGCGCAGGCAGTCGTGGTCAACACTCTGGTTCTCGCGGGGCGTTGGCAGGAAGCAGCACAAGATGTGCGGCAGTGGAGGACGCGACACGAACTCCCGCACTCCTACAGCGGTATTGAAACAGACCTCGCTGAAGGTGTGCTGCATGTTTTAGCGGGTCGCGGTGGGGAAGCACTGGAACGGCTTGAGTCCGTCACCAGCCAGCTGACAACTCCAGACTCCTCGTTCTTTCGAGCACGGATCGAAGCGGCGACCGCCTATGCACATGCACTCCAGGGGAACCTGTCCATGGCCACTACACACTTGAGGCGTGCTGAAAACACTCAGGGAAATCCGGCATGGGTGGAAAAGCAACTGTTCAATTATCTCTATTGGATGGCCGTGGCAGCGGTGGAAGACACTGACCGAGCCTCGCATCAATTGCTCAACTTCGCTGATGAAAATGCGGACAAGGCAGCGGGAGCGTTTGAGCTCATGTTCCTCTTGGCCGCGGTCATGCTCGGACGGAGAGAAGAGGCCACCCGTCTTGCTGAAACCGCGCAACGGCAGCAAGGGGCGTTCGCTCGAGTGGCGCACACCTACGCGATGGCACTGCTCAACCGCAGTCCTCGGCAGCTCACCGAGGCGGCCGAACGCGCCCTCGACATGGATTTCGCTCCGCTGGCCCTTTCGGCAACGCAAACGGCGCGCGAATGGGCAGAGCCGGGAGATGGACGGGACATTGCAAAGCGCACTGACAGAGCGTTCATGCGAGCCGAAGCAATCATTAACAACGTCAATACCACTATCGATCCCCTCGGAGTCCTCACGGCAGGTGAGAGACGAATTGCCGATCTCGCCGCCAACGGAACGCCCAGTAAGGAGATCGCGTCGATTCTGAATCTGTCCAGCCGCACGGTGGACGGGTACCTCAACCGCACCTACTCCAAGCTCAACCTTTCCGGGCGGACCGAACTTCGTTCAGTCCTGGGATAGCGGGTGCACACAACCGACCCTCCCGCTACCCAGTATCCTGGCCGGGAGAACGTGATCTCGGAAGTATTGCGTTCGATGACGGACAGCACCACTCACGGGGTGCTGGTTGTCGGTGAGACCGGACTGGGAAAAACGTCTATCGGACGGCGGGTAGTTGAGGAACTGAGCACGTCCGTTCGAGTACTCCGCATTGCCGGCAATTCAACACTGAGCAACATTCCCTTTGCCGTACTCGGTCCGTTGCTACGCGATCTGCCGCTGGATCGCGAGGCAACACCGCTGGTTGTCCAACGCACCATTCTGGCATTTCTCGGTATCTCGGCCGGAGATATCCATACAAAGCCCCGTGCCCTCTTCGTCGTTGATGATGCCCACGCCATGGATGATTCATCCGGTGAGTTGTTGGTGCAGCTCGCCGCTTCCGGGGCAGTCAAGCTCCTCATCCTCAGCAGACCTGCACCCGCCCCGCCGCAGGGCTTCTTATCGCTGTGGCACGATGGGATGCTCTCACGGCACGATCTCGTCTGCTTGAATATCGACGAGATCCAGGAATTGTGTGTAGAAGTACTCGGTGGTGAAGTGACCGCGGCTATCACCACGATGATGGGCGAGGCTTCAGGTGGCAATCCCATGTTCCTGCGACATCTTCTGGATCAGGGCAGACGCTTGGGGCACATCATCAAACGCAACGGGGTCTGGTTGCTGGTGGGGGAACCGCCGTCGCCTGGGACGGACCTGACGGATCTGGTGCGCAGTCACCTGCGCCAGCGCAGTCCTGCTGAGCTGGAAGCGCTGGAACTGATTGCTCTTGCCGGGCCAGTGGCGCAGAGCGTGCTGTTCTCGATCGCGGACAGCGATGCTCTCGATACACTGCACGCAGATGGTCTTATCCGCTACGGGCACGATCCCGAAGCGCTCGTGGATATTGGGCATCCACTGTATGCAGAGGTGCTGCGGACCCGCATTCCCGCGTCGCGAAGCCGGCAGCTGAGGGAGCGTTTTCTCGAGCTCGTAGGACCCCGTACCAATTCCATGGATCAGTTGTTCAGGCAGGTTGACTGGGGGCTCGACTGTGGTGCACGCGTTGAGGATGACCAACTTCTCAAGGCAGCAGTCATGGCCAACAGGCTTTATCACCCAGCGTTCACCCTGCGGGCCGTGGCCGCCATCCGTAGCGAACGGTATCGCGAGGCCGCACTCGTCCAGCAGGTTCGTGCGCTCATCATGCAAAATAACCTGGGGTTCGCGCGGGACGTTGCTGATGAACTGCTGGCGACCACACAGCGTGTGCGCATTGCCAAAGCTGCCGTTGTGATTGGTGCTGACATCCGGCTACGTGCCGGTGATTCCGCGGAGTCAGTCTGCGTACTTGCCGATGAGTGGGAGCGGGCCCTGATCAGGATTCGTGAAACTGCCGTGCAGGCGGATATGCCCATTGTCGACAGGGGATTGAGTATAGGAGTCAGAGCACTGCGGGCCTACGGATTCAATCTGGAGGGGCGCTTTCGCGAGACAGCCGGGGCTCTTGAGGACATGGTGCGTGATCCGGCGTGCAGTGATGAACTGCGCGTTGTGGTCCTGGCTCTGCTGTGTGAAGCGTGGGCGTCAACGGGAAAGGCCGTCCAAGGGGTGGACGCGGGTCGTGAAGCGCTCCAGCTGATCGCATCGCACAGGGGCCGGTTTCTGGACTATTCCGATTTCGTGGTGGTACGTCATGGGATGGCGTTGCTCATGGCGGGTGAGTGGCAGGAGCTGACAGCCGCAGTGGGGGAACACGTGCGGTCCACGCAGCGTGGTGTGATTTATCTGGGTGGGACAGCTGACCTTCTCAAGGGCTTGATCCATCTGCGTCAGGGTCGTTCGGGAACTGCATTGCGTTATTTGCGACTCGCCGTGGAGGCATTGGGACAGTCCGACGTCGCTCAATTACTTCCGCTGGCCACCGGACTGGCGCAATATGCGGCCTTTTTTGGAGGTGACGAGGCGGCAGCGCAGGGTTATCAACGTAAGCTGGAGGCACTGGCCGGGCAGGGATCACACCGGAACAGTCTGATTGTTGCCGCTTGTAGCGCGGCTACAGGATCCCTCGAACACGGCGTGGCAGCCGGCATAGTTGCTCTGCACGGCGTTGCTGAGGCAGCACGAGAGCTCAATATTGCCTCCGTTGAAGCGATCGCGCTAGAAATGGCTTTCCACCTGGGCGACAGTAAGGGCTTGAAGAGGCTAGCGGCTGTCAGCGGAACCGCGGAGGGCCGGGAGGCAACCGTCATCAACAACGTAGCGCTGGCATTCCTGTCCGAGGATCCCTCCCGACTCGCCGCGGTCTCCCGGCAATCCGATGACGAGGGTTACGTACTCCTCGCAGCTGAGTGTCTCGTGGAGGCTGCCATCATTTTGGAGGGACGAGGTGAGTCCAGGGCGGCCAAGGCCTTAAAGCCGGGAATCCGAGAGCTGGTGGCTCGCGTGGACGGAACACAGGTTCCGCGGCTCATCGTTCATGACACAACAACGGTCCTAACAGCCCGTGAACACGATATCGCACAGCTGGCCCGCAACGGCTACTCGAACCGTGACATCGCTGAGCGTCTCAACGTCTCAGTTCGCACCGTTGAGGGGCATCTGTACCGAATTTTCGCGAAGCTCGGAGTTGCCCGCCGAGAAGACCTCAGCGTTGGATAACGCCCGTTCTGAGTAGTCCCAAGCACCCTGCAGGCACCGGCATACCCAATGCGAGTAGTCGGTAGGTGTTCGTAGCCGCCCGTAGCGTGGATACCTCGAGAAAGACGGGTAGCCGGTACTCGAGATTCTGCCCCCGATCCTTTCTAGGCTTTATCCAGGAAGCACATCCACACCGCTTCCACTGGGTAAAAAATAATTGGGGTCTCGACATGCTTAATCATTTCTTTCTTTGCCACAACGCGCTATTTGTTCCGTCCACGGACGGCAGAGCGCACCGGACGCACACCACTGCAGCGGACCTTTCACGGTCCTCCTGTCGGGTGCGTCCTCTACAGACGGAGCCGGCGGCGTTAGAGCCTTCCGAGACCAAGGCTTGTCCCCAGCCGTCGTCGGCTCCTTATTCATCAACTGGGGCTCTCCAGGGCAACGCAGTTGCGTTGCCCTGGAGAGAATGTACTCGCGGGGCACGGTGCCAACAATGACGGAATATCGGGAATTCTTTGTTCCACACACAGGGTGGAGCCTCCAGCCAAAGACCACGCCAAAACCGGCCTGGCCCGGCGATGTGGACGAACACAAAAATTTACCGTCCATCACCCCGGCAAGCACGAAAACCGTCACCGGTGTTCCCTGGCGGATGCGCTACCAGGCGTCTCTGCGCATCACGGACTTCGTGATCATCGCCGCCGCCGCAATCCTCAGCGCGAACCTGCTCGGACGTGGCGTCGAAAGCACGGAGGTGGCTTTCGCACCCTCGTTTGCAGCATTGGCAGGACTCGTCTGGATTGGCATGATGTCCGGTTTCCGAACCCGTGATGCGCGTATTTTCGGCGTCGGAGCTCTGGAGTACAAACGAATTGTTCACGCCAGTGCCGCCACCTTCGGGGCCTTCGCCGTCGTCGTCGTGCTGACCGGCGTCCAGGACTACCGAGGCCTCTTTCTCGTCACTTTTCCCACCGGCACTCTGGCGTTGGTCGGCAGCCGGTGGATCTGGCGGAACTGGCTGACCAAACAACGCGAGTATGGGCACTTCCTGTCCCGCGTAGTGGTGGTCGGGCGGCTTCAGGACGTCGAATACGTGAGCTCCCGTATCGCTAAAACCGCAGGAGCCGCCTATGACGTGGTGGGCGCAGTTGTTGAGGGCCCTTGCCCTGGGGACCGGCTCGGCGGTGCGGTGCACGGCATTCCACTGACCAGGGGCCTACGCAACGTTGAGCACACCGTCGCGGAGTCGGGAGCCGACGCCGTCATCGTGGCGGGACAGCTCCGCAAGGGAGGCAACTGGGTACGGGAACTCGGCTGGAACCTCGAACGCTCCGGGACCGAACTCGTCGTGGCATCTTCGCTGACCAATGTCGCAGGGCCTCGGATTCAGATGCGGCCCGTGGAGGGACTGCCGCTGATGCACGTGGAACTACCTCAGTTCACCGGTGGACGACACGTCGTCAAGCGTTGCATTGACATCAGCGCGGCCCTGCTGGCGCTCATTGTCCTGATGCCTTTGCTGCTGACCCTGGGCCTGCTCGTCGTCCGCGACAGCACCGGCCCTGCACTGTTCCGCCAGGAGCGAGTGGGAAGGCAAGGTGGAACCTTCCGAATGCTGAAGTTCCGCTCCATGGTCACCACAGCCGAAGCAGATCTTGAAAAGCTGCGCAAGGAAAATCAGGGCAATGGTGTTCTGTTCAAGCTGCGCGAAGATCCCCGAGTGACCCGTGTAGGCACGTGGATGCGCAAATACTCGCTCGATGAACTACCTCAGCTCTGGAACGTCGTCAGGGGAGAGATGTCGCTCGTGGGCCCGCGCCCTCCGCTGCCCAGCGAAGTGAACTCCTACGCCGGACATACCCACCGCCGGCTCTACATCAAACCCGGGCTGACCGGCCTGTGGCAGATTAACGGGCGCTCCGATCTGGACTGGGAAGAGAGCGTGCGGTTGGACCTCTACTACGTGGAGAACTGGTCCGTCACCGGAGACCTCATGATCATGTGGCGCACCTTCAAAGTGATGCTCAAGCCGGAAGGGGCTTACTGATGCGTAGCTGGGGAAACAGTCTAGGAAAGGCAGCCGCGGTGCTATTAACCGCTGCACTCTTGAGCTCGTGCTCAGCCGGTACCGATCCGTCCGTGAAAGGTTCAGCGTCGCCCGGCACGACAGCCAATGATCAGGCAGCAAGTCAGATCAAAGGGCAGAACAGCAACAAAGTAAAAGACCCCAAGCCGACGCCGGAGCCGGGCGATCCGACAGGACCCAAAGGGGGGCCGGCTTTTGAGGCGAAAGAATCCGCCCCGGCACCCGTGGAGCGCGGTAAGTCAGCGGCCAAAAATCGAGTCAAGGCAGCCGAGGCGAACTTTCGGAAGCCAGTAAAGTTCACCGATGGCGTGAGCGTCAGCACCGGCGGGTTTCTGCACGGAACCATCGAGGGAGAGGGCGCTGGCATTGTCCAAGGAGCTCCCTACGTAGTCATCGACGTAACCGTGCGAAATAGCTCGAAGAAGCCGTTCGACGTCTCAACTGTGGTTCCAACCATGGTCTATGGGGACGCCAGTATTGCCGCGGCACCCCTGTACTCGGGAGTCGAAGTACAGGATCTGTCCGGGACCGTCGCCGCTGGCCAGGAGCAGAAAGCCCGCTACGCATTCCAGGTTCCGGCCGATGCAGCAAAGGGCACGCTCTACCTCGATCTCAACGGGACTCACCAGCCCGCGGTATTCACCGGGGACCTACCGTGAAATCAACGCTGCCTTTCAGCTTTCGGGGAGCCGCAGGTGCCCTCGGCGCACAGTCCAGTCAAGCGGCCGGCAGCTTCGTTATGCTCACCATCGCTGCCCGGACACTAGACCTAGAAGGACTCGGCCGACTCGCGGTCCTCTACGGGGTGCTAGTACTCTGTGCAGCGCTAGCCAGCGGTTTCGTCGGAGATTCCCTGACCGTCCTGGATCGGGCGTCACGCCCGCTGCGTGCAGGGCTGGAACTCTGGCTCCTCATCCTGGGCGGCGGATCCGCCGTCGTCGTGCCCTTCATCTGCCTCATCACGGGCTTCACATCGCCGGTGGAATCGCTGCTCCTTTCAGTGCTGATCGCAACCTTTGTCGGTGCAGAGATCATGCGCAGAGTGCTGATGGCGAACCTTCTCTTCCCCCGCATCGTCGTCTCCGACACCGTGTCGCTGGTCATCGGCGTTGTCGTCATCGTCCTCTGGGCCGGATCTGGGCAACTCAGTCTGGCCGCCTTCCTCCTCGGATTCGGGTTGGGGCGCCTGGGAGCGACCGTCTGCTCGATCCTGCTCATCCCTGCATCTGAACGGTTCCTCGTCCCGCTGCGGGAGGCCGACTGGCGCGCCGTTGCCGCATACGGCAGCTGGCGTGCGGCGCAGGCAACTCTTCGACCGGCACTGATGACCGGCATCCGCCTCAGTCTGGTCTTCATCGTGGCCCTTGCCGCAGCAGGTCAACTGGAAATCGCCAGGATCTACGCAGCGCCCGCCATGCTGTGCGTAGGCGGAATGTCCTCCTATCTGTTCGCCTCGTTCGCACGAGCCAAGACGTCTTCCATGCGCCGTATGCTCGCTCAAGCCGACCGCGGAGTGGTGATCCTGCTGCTCGCGACAATGGCGATCACCGCTGTAGCGCTGGCCGCACTTCCAGTGACCGGAGAGCTGCTCACAGGCAGTGACCCGGACTTCATGGCGGTCCTCGGGTGGCTCGCCTATGCGACTTCCGCCGCTGCCGTCACACCCTATGGCGCCCTGGCCGCAGTCCGTGCCAGTCCGCGGCGGGTTTTCACGATCCGGCTACTGGACACCACAGTGTCTCTGGGCGCCGTCGTCGTGGTCCTACAGCTAACCGGCGCCTTCGAGTTGGCACCGCTTGTAGCAGCTATCGGTTCAGTCGCCGGTGGCATCGCTCTCCGCTTCTTCCTGTTGGCGCCACTCGCACGCGTCGACGAGGACAACACTTTCACCACATCACTGCACGGAAGGCAGTTGGGCACCCATGTATAAGAATCCGGCACCCGGTTTCACCCGCACTCGACGCGGCACTCTGCTCAAACGTGCACTGGCAGTGCTCGCATCCTTCTCCCTCGTCGCAACGTTCGCGACGGCGATGCCGGCCATGGCCGCTGGCGAACCAGAAGCCGCCGCGCCATTGCCAGCCACCGTTAGCGCCGACCTCCTGCGGACGCCGCAGATCAACGGCGTCGTCTGGAGCGTTGCGGTCAACGGCAACACCGCTTACGCAGTGGGAGCCTTCACCCGGGCCAGGCCATCTGGTGTAGCTGTCGGCGGAGCAGGGGAAGTTGTCCGGAACAACGCCATGGCTTTCGACATCCCCAGCGGCACGATCCTTCCCTGGAACCCCAACTTCAATGCGCAGGCCCGAACCGTGGACATCAGCCCGGACAAGACCCAACTGTTCGTCGGTGGCGACTTCACGGCAGCCAGCGGTCAAGCTCGTAGCAAGATCGCAGCCTTCAGCATGGCCAACGGCGCGCTGAACCCGAACTTTCAGACCAGCGTCGGTGGCACAGTCCTGGCCATCTCCATCACCGCGGACACCGTCTACATCGGCGGCTCCTTCGGCAGCGTAGGGGCGGAGTCCCGCTCCAACCTTGCCGCCTTGAAACGCTCCAATGCCGAGAGGCTGCCGTGGGCTCCTACCACGGACGATATTGTCCACGGAGTGCTGGCCACGGCGGATAACAGCCGAGTGGTAGTCGGTGGCCGGTTCCAGAATCTCAACGGTGCGCGCAAGATCGGGATCGGTGCCGTGGATGGCTCAAGCGGCGCAACGATTGCGTGGGCCAGCACACCTATCCCCGCCACGCAGGGGACCAACACCTCCTGGGTCACGAACATGATTCTCCGCGACGGTGTTGTTTACGCCTCCGCAAACGGCATGGGCGGACACTGGTTTGACGGACGCTTCGCCGCTAAATTCGATACCGGCGACCTCGTCTGGCTGGATAATTGCTATGGAGCCAGCACTGACATCACGGTCATGGGCAAGGTCATGTACAGCGTTTCCCACGCCCACGACTGCACCTCAGTGGGGGGATTCCCCGAGGAAAATCCGCAGGTATGGAAGCGCGCGCTCGCTGAGACCATCTATCCCACCGGAACGGATCAGGCGCCGCCGTCGAATAATAGCTCGTATTCGGGCCAGCCGGTGCCCACACTGCTGCATTGGTATCCCAGCATCAATACCGGTTTCTACACCGGGCAATATCAGGGTGGTTGGGCCATGGACAACAACGGCACGTACCTTGTCACAGCCGGTGAATTCACCAGGGTCAACGGTGCAAATCAACAGGGCTTGGCTGTTTTCGCTAACCGCGACACGGCACCGAACAAAGTCCGGCCCGAGTACACCCCTGACCTCAAGCCATCAGTACTTTCGCTCTCCAGCGGTACGGCCCGCGTTGCATGGCCTACCACCTGGGATTACGACGATGAGACGCTCACCTACGACGTTCTCAGGGACAACAGTCTGACGCCCGTGGGTTCGGTAGAGCAGGCATCCATTTGGTGGAAGGGCAAGAGCCTCGGGATCGTGGACAAGGACCTTCCTGTTGGTTCAACGCACACCTACCGGATCAGGGTTAGCGACCCCTCGGGTAACCAGTACATTGGTCCCCGCTCAGAGCCTCTGACAATTAGCGATGCCCAAACGGGGCCTTATGCCACCATGATCAAGACCGATGGCGCCACCTCCTACTACCGCCTTGATGAACCAACCGGGCCAGTGGTCTACGATCATGCAGGCTTCTCGGATGCGGATGCTGGCAACGGCGTGAGCCGTGGGGCAGGCGGTGCTGTTGAAGGCAATGCCGCTTCGGTTCTCAGCGGATCGTCGTCGGCCAGTATCACCGGACGCACCTCGCAGCCAGCACCGGACACGTTCACAGCAGAGGCCTGGTTCAAGACCGGCACCAATTTTGGTGGTCGCATCATCGGGTACGGGAATTCGCGCACCGGCTCCTCCGGCAGCTATGACCGGCATGTATATATGGATAATTCGGGCCGGATCTGGTTTGGAGTGTGGACCGGACAGGCCTCGACTCTGAACACAGCCAAGACGTACAACGACAATGAGTGGCACCTGGTGACTGCGTCAATGGGTGCTGAGGGAATGGTACTTTCCATTGACGGCGTGCGGGTGGGCCAGCGTGCGGATACCACCAAGGGTCAGGCCTACGACGGCTACTGGCGGATCGGACACGACAACCTGAACGGTTGGCCAAGCCGTCCTTTGTCT
This sequence comes from Arthrobacter roseus, assembly GCF_016907875.1. NCBI lineage: Bacteria > Bacillati > Actinomycetota > Actinomycetes > Micrococcales > Micrococcaceae > Arthrobacter > Arthrobacter roseus. The sequence goes on from NZ_JAFBCU010000001.1 coordinate 1,246,189, forward strand.
ACTGGCATTGCAGCAGACATCGATGAAGTTGCCATCTACCCGACCGTGCTGGACCGGAGTACCGTCGCTGCGCACTACAACGCCAGCGGTAGGACAGCGGACATTCCGGCTCCTCCCACTGATGAGTATGGCAAGGCCGTCTACGCCGATGATCCGTCCATCTACTGGAAGCTCGACGACGCTGCCTCCAGTACGGGCGCCGCGGACACCAGCCTGTCCAATAACGACGCCCGGACAGAGGGCACCGTGACCAAGGCCGTGGCAGGAGCTATTCCAGGCTCCGGCGGTACGGCCTTCGGTTTCAACGGTTCCGACGCCATGGCTGCAGCCACTCAATCGGTGACGAATCCGAGCGTCTACTCAGTAGAAGCCTGGTTCAAAACCACCACGGACCGTGGCGGCAAGATCATCGGTTTCGGTAATTCAAACTCCGGCCTCTCTTCCAATTACGACCGACACGTCTACATGCAGGATGACGGGAAGCTGGTGTTCGGAACGTACACGGGAACCACTCACACGATCACCACTGACGGCGCGTTCAACGATGGCACCTGGCACCATGTGGTGGCCTCACAATCCGGGACCGGTATGAAGCTGTATGTCGACAGCGTCCTTAAAGGCACCGATCCGGAGACCGGCGCTGAACCGTACACCGGTTACTGGCGGATCGGCGGAGACCGCACCTGGGGTTCGGCGAGTTCCTGGTTCAACGGCGCCATCGATGAGGCTGCTGTCTACACCCACGAACTCAGCCATGAACGGGTGAAAGCGCACTACGCCTTTGGTGGTTTGGTCAACCAGAATCCGACGGCCGCGTTCGAGTCAGCGGTGGACGGTCAGAACGTGGTCTTCAATGGCGAATCATCAACGGACCCAGATGGTTCCATCGCCAATTGGGAGTGGGACTTCGGTGACGGCACAACCGGCACAGGAGACAACATCCAGCACCAGTACGACGGCGTCAAAACGTACACCGTGAAACTCACGGTCACCGATAATGCAGGAGCCAAAACCACGCTCTCGCAGGACGTGACAACTGAGTTGGCCAACCAGTTCCCGACGGCTTCGTTCACACAACAGAGCACTGGACTGGCCGCGTCGTTTGACGCAACGGGTTCCGCAGACGCGGACGGCACCATTGCCGCCTACAGCTGGGACTTCGGTGACGGAGCTACAGAGACTGGGGCGACGTCGTCGCACACCTACGCAGCCGATGGCACTTACTCGGTAACTCTGCAGGTCAGTGACGACGACGGCGATTCGACGTCGTTGACGCAGGACATCACCGTGACCAATGGGGCGCCGACGGCGTCTCTGACAGCAGAGATCTCAGCGCTGGACGTGACGTTTGACGGCGGGGGATCGACGGACTCGGATGGCACCATAGCCGCCTGGGCCTGGGACTTCGGTGACGGAACCACGGGCACGGGTAAGACAGCGAATCATGTGTACGCGGCTGCCGGAACGTATGAGGTCGCCCTGACGGTCACAGATGCACTGGGGGCCACGGGCTCAACGACCACCAGTATCACTGTTGACGCCGCCAACCAGGGGCCGGCAGCAGCATTCACGTCGGAGGTTCAGGATCTGGCCGTTACCGTGGATGCGGCGGGGTCGACCGATCCTGACGGAACGATCGAAAGTTACGCCTGGAACTTCGGTGATGGGGCAACGGCTACGTCGGTAACGGCGTCGCACACCTACGCTGACGCCGGAACCTTTTCAGTGACCCTGACGGTAACGGACAACCGAGGCGCTTCGGCAACCAACACTGTTGACGTCACGGTGACCGCCCCTGCGCCTGAGCTACCTTCAGCGGCATTCACTTCTTCGGTGAATGGCACTACAGCCGTATTCGATGCCAGCGGTTCTAGTGCACCAGCAGGCAATATCGCCGCTTACGAATGGGATTTCGGTGATGGGACTGCCGGCACCGGCGTCACACCATCGCATGCGTACGCGGAAGCTGGCCAGTTCACCGTCACTCTGACGGTCACCGATAACGTTGGTGGCAAGGGGACAGTCAGCCAGGAAGTGGTGGTGGAGAGCGTCAGCGCACCAGTAGCCAGCATCGAAACCGTCGTCACTGGACGATCCATCGCTGTCGACGGTAGCGGATCCACCTCCGGCAACGGCAACATCACCTCCTACGAGTGGGACTTCGGCGACGGCACCACAGCATCGGGCGCGACGGCGGACCACACCTATGGTGAGGACGGAACCTACACGGTGCAACTCACCGTGACTGACGCCAGTGGAGCGACATCAACAACAAGTTCGCCCATCGAAATCAGCAATGCACTACCGGCTGCGGAATTTACCTCCACCGTCAACGGACTCAAGGTCACCTTCGATGCTGCGGCTAGTAGTGATCCGGACGGCACAGTAACCGGATATACCTGGAGCTTCGGTGACGGGGCTACCGCCACGGGAGCAACGGCAGCACATACATATGCGGGAGCCGGAGACCAAGAAGTAAGCCTCACCGTCACCGATAACTCCGGTGGTACCAACTCCATCACTCGAACCGTCACAGTGGCAGACCCCGATCCGGAGCCGTTGGCCTACGTGAAGGACTCCTTTACGAGAACGGCTACAAACGGCTGGGCGTCGGCGGAAACGGGCGGCGCATACGGCTACTTCGGATCGTCGTCGACGTTCACAGTAGACGGCGGCGTGGGCCGAATCCGCATGGCCAGTCCAGGATCCGGACCATCGGCGTACCTGAACTCGGTCTCTTCGACGGACACCGAAATTCGGGTGGGGCTGGGCAATGACAAGGCGGCCACCGGAGGCGGAATTTACGATTACGTGATGGTCCGCGATGTGACCGGAGAGGGTGCCTATCTAGCCAAAGTTCGTTTTCGGGCCAACGGCGACATTGCGATCAGCCTCAATCGGGGCGAGACGTACCTGACCAACGAGACGGTCATCTCCGGTCTGGGCTACCAGCCGGGCGACCAGCTGACTCTTCGGGTCCAGGCCGTGGGCACTTCACCAACAACGCTGCGCGCAAAGATCTGGAAAGCAGGAGCCGCAGAGCCTGTTCAATGGCAGCTGACAGCCTCGGATAACACATCTGCAATGCAGGCTCCTGGCCGGATTCGTTTCAAGTCATATCTGTCCGGCAGCTCAACCAACGCCCCCGTGCACTCCCTCTGGGACAACGTGTGGGCCGGTCGGACGCAACCATGAACAGGGGACACACAATGAAGAATATCCTTCTGCGAAGGAGAGCCCGTCAGGCAAAAGCCAGTCCGCTGCGGATTGCCATGGTGGGCACCCGAGGGGTGCCCGCGCAGTATGGCGGATTCGAAACCGCCGTGGAGGAGATCGGGCAGCGCCTTGTCTCTCAAGGGGCAGAGGTCACCGTCTACTGCCGCAACGCTTCGGGGCAACGAAGCCGTGAATATCTGGGCATGACGTTGGTGCACCTGCCTGCTCTTCGCTTCAAAGCAGCTGAAACGCTGAGTCACACAGCGCTCTCGGTTCTGCATCTGCTTGTCGGACGCCGCTATGACGCAATTTTCATGTTCAATGCGGCGAATGCTCCTTTCATCCCGCTGTGCCGGCTTCGGCGTACCCCGGTGGCTGTGCACGTCGACGGGTTGGAATGGCGCCGGACTAAATGGGGCGGAAAGGGACGCAAGTACTACCGGAAGGCCGAGGAACTAGCGGTGCGTTGGGCTGACTCCCTGATAGCCGACGCCACTGGAATCGCCGACTACTACTCGAGCGAATTCGGAGCGGGCACAACACTGCTCACGTACGGGGCGCCAGTACTGCCCCCGCAGTCCTCGCACAAGCTCCAGGAACACGGGCTGGAAGCCGATAGCTTCCACTTGGTCGTGGCCCGATTCGAACCAGAGAATCACGTTGACGTGATTCTCGAAGGATACATTCGCAGCGAAGCCACGCTGCCCCTGGTCGTCGTGGGGTCAGCGCCCTACGCCGAGGAACACAGCGCCCGTATCAGGGCGCTAGCGGAACAGGATTCGCGTGTGCGGCTCCTGGGTGGTGTATGGGATCAAGAGCTGCTCAACCAGCTTTACGGCCATGCACGTACGTACCTTCACGGCCATTCAGTTGGGGGAACCAATCCCTCGCTGCTGAGGGCCATGGGTGCCGGGACTGCCGTTATTGCCTATGACGTGGTGTTCAACCGGGAAGTTTTGGGCAAGGGCTCCGGAGCGTACTTCCGGGATGCGGCAACGGTTGTTGGGCCGCTCGAAGCGTTGGACGCCGACCCGCAGCTGGCCGCCGATCGCGGACTGAAGCTGCAGGAACGGGCGCGTGAGACGTACCGCTGGGACGAGGTCGCCGCAGGCTACCTCCAGCTGGCCAAATCATTGGTCAGTGGCACCTCCACTCGAAACCCGTCCGCGCGCAGGCGCCCAGAATCCGCATGGTCAGCGGAACCAGTCATCGAACCGTCACCGGTTGCCGTCCCCGTAAAGGGTCGGCAGCTGGCAGGAAATCAACGAAAGGAATAACCATGTCCACGAGAGCTGGGGCTCCGCCAATGTACCGACAGGCACTACTGGATCTTGGCGGTTCGCAAAAGACTTCCAAGGGCGCGCCTGCATACTCACGGTACGTTAATCGAAGGCTGGGCCGGTATCTTGCCGCAGCGGCCTACGCCCGCGGGATGACACCAAACCAGGTGACGTTCCTTAGTGCGGTGTGTACGTTCTCAGCGATCCTCCTACTCGCGCTGCACACCCCTGAACTCTGGACGGGCCTCGTCATCGCGGTGTTGTTGGCCCTCGGCTACGCTTTGGATTCAGCGGACGGACAACTCGCCCGGCTCACCGGGACTGGATCTCCGGCTGGTGAGTGGCTGGACCACGTGGTGGACGCCGTGAAAATCGCCACGCTCCATGTGGCTGTGCTGCTGTGCTGGTGGCAGCACTACGACGTCGGGGACCTGTGGCTACTGGTTCCGCTGCTCTTTCAGTCCGTGGTCACAGTCCAATTCTTCGCCATGATTCTCACCGATCAGCTGCGGCGTGGCCGACGGCGCGATCATGGGACGCTGCTGCAGGGCGACGGAAATTCATCGCCCCTCTACGCGCTCACAGTGCTCCCGACGGACTTTGGCCTCATGTGCCTACTATTTGTGTTGCTCTGGCTTCCGCCAGCCTTCATCACCGTCTACACATTGCTTGCTCTCGCGAACACGGCATTCCTGGTTCTGGCGCTTGGCAAGTGGTACAGGGAGGTGCGGGCATGGAACTAACTGACTACCTTCAGGCCTTCCGCAGGCACTGGCTCCTGATTGCTTTCATCATTTTTCTCGCCGTGGATGCAGCTGCGCTGGTGAATTGGAAGATGCCTAAAATCTACGAAGCCAACGCCATGGTTTTCATCACGGCGGATTCGCGCACCAGCTCATCCTACGAGAACTCGCAGTTCAGCATGCAGCGGGTGAAGTCTTACCCTGACCTCGTCTATAGTCCTGAAGTTCTGAATCCGGTGGAAGCCAACCGTGAGTTGAACATGTCGCAGAGCGAGATCCGGGCAAGCGTCAGTGCCACCAACCCCACGGAAACCGTTTATGTCAAGGTGACAGCAGACGCCAACGACGCCGACAAAGCAGCGCTGCTTGCCAATCTTGTCGCCAGCAGCCTGGTTAACCACATCAAGGATGTAGAGTCCTCGGGCTCGTCGCAGACCACCGCGGTACTGCCCGTGGTCGCTGTCCCCGCGGTTGCCTCCAGCTGGGCTAAATCTCCGAACATCGCTGTCAATCTGGCGCTCGGTGCTCTGGCTGGATTGTCCGTAGGCATGCTAGTGGCACTTGCACGTTCGCGGTATAGCAGGCGAATTTGCTCACCCTCAGATGTAGAGAGTGCCACTGGGCTACCGGTTCTGGCACAAATAGCTGAAGAGCCGGTTAATCGCAGAGTTACTAAACATCAAGACACCAACGAACTGGCCTATCGGGAGCTGTGGACTTCCGTCCTCTTGCGGACATCGGGTCAGCTGCCGCGGGTGATGCTGCTGACCTCGGCGGGAGACAGTCCTTCGGACGGGAGCGGCCCGGTGCTGCGCGGTGCGTCACGGTTCCTTGCCTCGACTGGACGCAGTGTATGCGCTTTGGATCTGGATTCGACCGGAGAGCCAGCCTTTCCCGGACATGTTGACCACTTGGGCTTCACTGAAGTTCTTGCCGAGAAGGCGGCACTACCCGAGGCCTCCTACAAGGTCGACGACGGACCGTTGACCGTGGTCCCCAGGGGAATCCACACCATCAGCCCAGGAGACACCCACATCACACGACGGGCCGGCACCGTCGTCAAAGAAATTGCCGACAACTTTGAAATCGTTATCACTCACGCTGGCTACTACCCGAACCCCATCGGCATGGCGCTGGTGGCCCCAGTGGCCGACGGCGTATTGATTCTTGCCAGTTACGGGGTCACAACATCCACCCAACTGGGCCGGGCATCCCTGGAGCTCAAAGCCCTCGGGGTAACTCCCCTTGGCGTCGTCCTCATCGACGTGCCCCTGCGGCAGCGGACCTACGGAATGCCGCCGGTCGGACAGCACAAGCAGGCGGCGCACTAATGAGTACGGGGGAAAGTAGAACACCGGCGAGGCTGTACGTGGTGTGGCTGCTCATTGTCGCGAGTCTTGTTTCGTGGCGACAGGGCGTCTTCTACGATGGCGGTGCTGATCTTGTGGTGATCGCGAAAGCGGCATGCCAGATGACTGCCCTGTACCTTGCGGTTCGAGCACTGCTGCGAAGCCCGGTACGCCAGCCCATGGGCGGTGCTGTCCTGTTGCTTATCGGTGCGATCATCGCCATCTCCTGCGTCGGAGCCCTAGCGGCCGGAGACACCGGAGCCTCCTGGGTGCTTTCCGTCCGCGTAGTGCTGCTGACCCTGACAACAGCAGCACTCATTCGGACCTATCCGGCGGACCTGGTCATCCGGGCGCTGCTCACCATCATGGGCGGCATTGGGCTCCTTTCCGCGACAAGCGGGATCGGAGAGTGGGCTGCAGGAGGCAGATTGGCCGGCGTCGTGCCTCCGTTGAGTCCCAATGCAATTGCCATGCTTTGTGCACTGCCAGCACTGGCGTGCCTGCATTCGATCCTGCTCGGACGGATGCGTTTACGGACCACTGTGGCGTTCGCTCTGCTGACACTAATTTTACTGGCCACAGGCTCCAGAACGGCTTTAGCGGCAACGTTGGTGGCTTCCCTTATGGTGTTCCTGCATATGCGGCGATTGAAAGTATCCGTGGCGGTATGGCTCATCACTCTGGCTCCGGTGCTGTTCGCGGTCCTCATGTTCAGCAACGTGGTGCAGGATCTAGCCATCCGGCAGGACGGCGCGTCCATCAGCACCCTGAACTCACGCACCATCGCCTGGTCTGCCGTACTGAACACACCTGGAGACACCTGGCAGTGGTGGATCGGTGCCGGTCTCGCCGTCAAAACGGTGGCAGTGAAAGGTCAGTACTGGGAGGAACAGGTTCTCGATTCGAGCTGGATTTCCATGCTTGCGCAATCTGGCGCACTTGGAGCCTCGCTGCTTGTCCTGCTGTGCCTGTTGGTGGTCCTGCGCAGCCTCGGGGCTCGAGACTTACGATCACTGACGACACCAATTCTGGTGTTCGTGTTGGCCCGCAGCGTCCTTGAGAACGGACTGATCGGCGACAACGTGATGTTCGTCGTGTTCCTCACGGTTGCCCTCGCCGTCGAACGCCCGCCGGCGGCCAGATACGGTTTAGGGACTCATGAAGACAGCCAACTGGCGGCGCACTCTGAACCGGCCGCTTCCGGCCGTCTCGGCCCGTGGGCCGAGACGGATATGTCCTACCGGGAGAAGGCCCCGAGATGACGTACACCGGATGTCAAAGCGGCCAGGTGCGCGAGCGACGCGGGCAGTGGCACTGCGACGGACGCGGCTTTGGAGCGCACAGCCGTCGATGGGGTGTATCCGGGGCCGACCGGACTCTGTCCGGTCATTTCCAGAAAACTTCCGCCCTGGCCTGTGGCTCGCCTGAATTCGGCGGCCGTGGTGTAAACGGACGGGTTGCCTGCTCCGTTGGACCAGACCACGCTCCATCTCGGAGCCGAGTTGGATGCCCGGTGATAGACGTTGCCCTGGGCAGTGACATTCATTTGTTCGGCGGAGAACTCGTGCGAGTAATCCTCCACGCACAGCAGGCAGTTCGCGGATGCCTTGGCATCGGCCATGATGTTGTTTCGTACTGTGGCGGGACCATTGAGCCAGGTCATGGTTGGATCGGGGAACGCCTGACGCGGGTCGTGGCCGGGCGTGCTGCGGTTCGCTGCTCGTCGGTCATCCTGAACAATATTGAGGGCGCGACCGTTGGCGGCGAACGTGTTGTTCCATACCTGCACGTCACTGGTGTTGTTGATCTTGGCTCCGTGGCCAGCGTTGCCGGCAATAACGTTATTGATGAGCACCGCCTTTGCGGAGATCTCCACAGAGACACCGTGGCTGCTGTTCTCCAACATGTTGTTCCCGCTGATCTGCATGTTGTAGACGGACTCGTCGAACCAGAGGCCGGTGCCGTCGTTTTTGACGAACTCGCTTCCGCTGATATTCACTCCGCGGGTTCGGGCCACTTTCAGCCCTCCCGCCACAGGGGAAGAATTGAAGTGTTCGCGGTTGTTTTCGGTGGCACTGAGCCCTCGGACTTTCAGGTTGTCGGCATAAGTGGCGGTAGCACCGAGCATCCCGTTGCGTGCCACAGTCACGTTTGTCACCGTGTTATTCGCGGCTCCAACGGCAAAACCAGTGGTCGCGTTGTCCGTGATGACAAGGTTCTCCAGCGTGATGCCGGACTGCTCTGCGGTCAGAGTTCCCATGTGGGGGACCGACGGAGCATAGCGGCGAATCCCGATCCCGCGGACCGTGGTGCCTGCCGATCGGATGCTCATGGCTTTCTCCAGAGTGCTGGCACTTACCGTCTTTCCTGCCGGGTTGCTACCCAGATACAGTCGGTCGGAGGCATTGTCGACGAAGAATGTTCCAGAGGCGACTTTGTCCCGGGCAGAGACCTGCCGCTGGGCAGCCCCGTCGATCCACACCTGGTCAGGGTGGGCAGCCATTGGATACTTCGGGTTGACAAACGTCCAGCCATTTTCGTGCCCATCGCCGGCGCCCCACGTGTAGGTGGGGCTCGGATCGAACTCATGTTTCCAGCCATTGACAACAAACGCCGAGCCGGTTCTGGTGAATCCATCGACCACGCTGCTGCCGTCCAGCCAGACCGCCTCGCGAGGGTAGGGCTGAATGGTCAGGCGCTTCCCGTCAGGAATTGTGACCTTCTCGTGGTAAGTCCCAGCGCGAAGGACGATCGTTTGTCCGGATGTTGCAGCACTGACTGCGTGGGCCAAGGAACGGTACGGCGAGGCAGCCGAGCCCTTGCCTGCGTCGCTCCCCTTGGGAGAAACCACGACGGCACCGGACGGTACTGCGTACGCGGTGGAACCGACTGGCGCCGATCCTGCCTTCAACTCCCTCGGTGCGGGGGCCGGTGTTGGTTTGGGCGCCGGGACCGGTTGAACCACGGTCTTCGGTTTGTACGTGCGTACGTCGAGATTGTCGTAGGCCACGGTGGCAGCCTGACTACCGGAGGACACATAGGTGCTGATTCGGGTAGTTCCGGGTTTAGTCACGCGTTGCCGCGAGCTATCGCGGGCAGTGACTTGCCAATCGGGCTTCGTGGTTCCGGTCACCCAAGCGCGGGCTTTGAGCCCCACACTCGACGTACCAAATGCTTCGAACTCCACCGAAACGTTTTGACCAGCACGGACGCGAAGAGGCAGCAACGTATCCGCGAGCACTGTATCGGTTCCTCCGGATACACGGGTGACGAGCAGACCGAGTTTGCCTCCGGGCATGAAACGCAACCGGCTCTGATAGTACGCATTGCCATGAGTGCGCAGCTGCAGCGAGGAGTAGATACCTCCACCCGAGGTCGGAATGTTTTTTGTCCTGGTACTCACACTGGCCCGCACATCGACTGCTGGTGCGGTGGATGCCGAAATGGTGCGCGAGGTTCCGGGCTTGAAGATCTCCACGATGCCGGTACCCGATGCCACGGAAAGCGCGGGATTCCAGCTGGAGGTATAGCGGACTCCGTTGGGGGCCTTTCCCCAACCGGAGCGGACGTTTCGGGTCATCGGGTCACGGAGCAGGACACCGGACTCGGTCCATGTGGTTCGTGTACTGGCCGTTTCAGCGTCCTGAACGGTCGAGGCAGGTTCCGCCGGCGGCTGCGAGTAGGCCGGAGGAGCGGCTCCCAGAATGAGGGCCCCCACAACAGAGGCAATCGGGAGGAACCGGCGCAGAGGCGGCAGTCGGTGGGACACGGGGGCAGTCAATGGACGCATGGGATGGCTCTCAAAACACGGTTGCCGTCAACAGACAGCAATCACTGGGGCGGATTCAGTTGAGACCGCGCATAAGTAAATCACACCACACTTTTGTTTCAAAATCGTTATCAACGGAGGAAATTCAATGTCCGCGCATCGTGTAGGTTACGCCGCAGGCGCATTTGACCTGTTCCACATTGGCCACCTGAACGTCCTGCGACAGGCCAAAAGCCGCTGTGATTATCTCATTGCAGGGGTAGTCTCTGACGAACTATGCGCCCAGACCAAGGGCACCAGGCCCATGATTCCGCTCGCCGAACGCCTTGAAATAGTCCGCAGCATCAACTGTGTGGACCAAGCCGTCGCCGAAGACGTGCCCGACAAGCTCCAGATGTGGGAACAGCTCCAATTCAACCTGTTCTTCAAGGGTGATGACTGGCGCGGAACCCCCAAAGGACTGGCTCTGGAGGAACGCTTCAGCGCTGTCGGCGTCGAAGTCATCTACTTCCCGTACACCATTCACACCTCGAGCACGGCGCTCCGCCAAGCACTCAGCATGATATCCGTCCGCCAGCCCTCAGTAGATGCTGTGGCAGGGGCCCAGCGATGAGCATCCACACCATCCTCGTTGCCCACCCCTCAGCAGACCTCTACGGTTCCGACCGGATGCTGCTCGAAAGCGTTGAAGGCCTTGTTGGAACGGGCGCACATGTGGTCGTGACCATGCCCGGAACAGGACCCCTCACCGCCGAACTCGAAGCCCGCGGAGCCCAGGTCCGCATCTGCCCCAGCCCTGTGCTGCGCAAAAGTCACCTGACGCCCTCAGGCCTCATCGGTCTCATCGGCCAGAGCGCGACGGCCGCGGTGAAATCCCTGCGACTACTCGCTGCCCTGCAACCCGACGCCGTCTACGTCAACACCGTAACCATCCCCCTCTGGCCTGTCCTGGCCCGTCTGACCGGACGCCGCGTGGTCATCCATGTCCACGAATCCGAAGCCCAATCTCCACGCATCCTCCGCAGGGCGCTTAACCTGCCGCTCTTCGCCGCCCACCGAATCCTTATCAACAGCCGCTACAGTTCGCGAACTCTCGTGGGTAGCTGGAAAAAACTTCACGGCAGGGACACCCTCATTTACAACGGCATACCCGGGCCAGCTATCCATACACCCCCGCGCGACACTGTGCGCGACGGCATCCGGCTGCTGTACGTGGGCAGGCTCTCCCACCGCAAGGGCGTGGCTGTAGCCATCGAGGCGCTCGCCGAACTCAAACAGCGCGGAGTCAGTGCTCAACTGGACATCGTCGGAGCCGTTTACCCCGGCAATGAAGAGTTCGAAATGGGGCTGAAGCAGGCCGTCCTGGACCACGGGCTTGAGCGCAACGTTACGTTCCACGGATTTCAGTCTCCAGTGTGGCCGTTCCTGGCAACCTCGGACATCGTTCTTATCCCTTCACGCTTTGACGAACCGTTTGGCAACACAGCCGTCGAGGGAATTCTCGCAGCACGGCCAGTCATTGTGAGCAACACCTCTGGCCTGCGGGAGGCCGCGGGTCCCTACGGTTGTACACGGTTCGTGCCGCCGTCGGACGTCCACGGACTGGCCGACGCCGTCCAGGAAGTGAGCGAGCAATGGTCCCGGTACAGCGCGCTCGCCGTCACCGACGCCGAAACGGCTGCCGTACGGCACGATCCGGCCGTCTACCGGCGCCGGATAGCCCGCGCGGTGCTGAGAAAACCGGACGAGGCGCTACCGGCAACCTTGAGAAGTACCCGGAGCGCAGGATCATGACCTCCGTCCCTACCCAGAGCAGGACCCATCAACGTCGGGATGTGCAGGGGTTGAGGGCTGTCGCGGTCATCGCCGTCGTCCTGACGCACCTGTTTGCCTGGCCGACCGGCGGCTTTGTGGGCGTGGACGTATTCTTCGTCATCAGCGGGTTCCTCATTACCGGACTGCTCTTGCGCGAGTTTCGAGCCACCGGGCGAATCAGTTTTTCTACCTTTTACCCGCGTTCTTCCCGGAGCGTGGAACGTTGTACGCGATGGTGGCGCTGACCGTGATGACAGGACTATCGGTGGCGTCTTTCCATTGGGTCGAGGATCCGATCAGACGGTCTCATTGGCTCGAGAAGTCGCTGCCAGCCCAAGGATCTTGGATGAGTCGAAACCGTAGGCCATTGCGTCGGCTCGGCTATGTGGGCATAGCGGTCCATGGCGGGTTGACTCTGGTGGTGGTGACCGCACTGGCGATCAACCCCAGTGGGAATTTACCAACGGCAAAGACCGTAGCGGGAGTCGTGGCCTCTGCAGGTGAGCCGGACGTTCAGGGGACTGCCGATGCAGATTCCCTCGGCGCTGCCATCAAAACGGCCCTTGCAGCCCAAGACTTTCCTGACCTGAGTCCCTCGGTGGATGAGCTGGGCACCGAATCATGGATTGGGAAAGTCAACGAGACCGGTTGTGCAGACGTCAGCGCAGAGACTGCTGCGCAATGCATCACGGGGCCGAAGGATGCCAAAAAGACAGCGGCTGTCCTTGGCGACTCCTTCGCCATCGCCTGGATGCCAGGTATCCGAGCCGCACTGGAACCCGCGGGATATCGAGTTCAGGCGCTCACACGGGGACAGTGTCCAGCGGCAAACGTGACCGTGACCAAAGATGGCGGTACTGCCTTCCCCGGATGCGGAGACCATCGGCAATGGGCACTGAAAACCATCAACGACATGAAGCCGGAACTCGTGGTCCTCGCCGATGCCGATAACACACTCGACCGACTGGCGTCGGGTGACGGAGGGGAAGCCGGGGCCAAGGCCGTGGGAGCGGGTTTGAGCGCCACAATCGCCGAGATCGAAGCAAGCGGCAGCCGCGTCGTCGTCCTTGCCCCGCCGCCGGAGGGCAAGAACCTGCAGGAATGCGTCACCAACTTTGGATCGCCGTCGGACTGTACGCGTGGGGTGTCACCGCGCTGGCAACTGTTCCACGAGGCCTCGAGGGCCGCGGCCGTTGAGGCTGGTGCAGAGTACGTAGACACCCTGAACTGGTTCTGTAGCCCGTCGGGAGAGTGCCCTGGATTTGTGAAAAGCATCCCTGTCCGGACGGATACCAGCCACCTGACCATCGACTATTCAACGTTCCTGGCTCCACACATCGCCCAGGTACTTGTCCCGAAAGACGCGTCACCAGAGGAAGAGGAGAAAGACTCATGAAGGGCATCATCCTGGCCGGCGGGACCGGCTCCCGGCTCCACCCCATTACCCACGGCGTCAGCAAGCAGCTTGTCCCTGTCTACGACAAACCGATGATCTATTATCCCTTGTCCACGCTGATCCTCGCGGGCATCCACGACATCCTGGTGATCACCACCCCCCAGGATGCCGATCAGTTTGAACGACTTCTGGGCGACGGTTCACGGTTCGGAATCTCGTTGACCTATGTGCAGCAGCCGGCGCCGGAGGGACTTGCCCAAGCATTCGTTCTGGGCGCCGACCACATTGGTTCTGGTCCGGTGGCGTTGGTCCTGGGGGACAACATTTTTTATGGTCCAGGCATGGGCACGCAGCTGAGCCGGTTCGGCGGGATCAACGGAGCCGCGGTGTTTGGCTATCAGGTAGCTGATCCTTCCGCCTACGGCGTGATTGAATTCGATGAGCTCGGTATGGCCGTTTCCCTGGAAGAAAAACCTGTCCGGCCCAAGAGCAATTTCGCGGTTCCGGGGCTCTATTTTTATGACAACGACGTCGTGGAGATTGCCCACAATCTGCGACCCTCGCCACGTGGCGAACTCGAAATCACTGATGTGAACATGGCATATCTGAACGCAGGCAAGCTGCATGTGGAAATCCTTCCCCGCGGCACAGCATGGCTGGATACCGGTACCTTCGACAGCTTGTTGGATGCCTCGGACTTCATTCGCACGGTGCAGAAACGACAAGGGCTCTCCATCGGCTGCCCAGAGGAAACCGCGTGGCGTCAGGGTTTTCTGGACGACGACGGTCTACAAACCGCTGCCGCAGCCTACGCGAAAAGCGGGTACGGCGATTACCTGCTGGGCTTGCTGGCCGATGCGCCAAAGCCGCAGTTGGGCCGGCTCATCCTGCAGACTTCGGATCTCTAGCTGGCAGCCTGCCGGGCTCATCGTGCCGTCGCGTCACGGATCCCGTCCCACTATGGGAGGGGTCGACGGCGTGTCACCCGGCTGACAAGGCATGATGCCGATGCTGTCCTTCAAATGTGGTCAGGCTCCGCGGCCCACGGAGCACGAAGCGAAGGCTTTTGGCGGGCGTGAAACAATTGAGTGTCGCTCACTTCACGCGGGCGACGACGAATTGTGTCCCTGACGCGCTAGGAGCGCCTTGTGTCCGTGATCGGAACTCCTGTTAACCTCCAGCGGGCTGTGCCTGCCCTCGGCAATGACGAGGTGCTGCGAATCCGTAATGATTTCCCGATTCTTGACAGATCGGTCAATGACCGTCCGCTCATTTATCTGGATTCCGGCGCAACATCGCAGAAACCGATCAGCGTGCTCGAAGCTGAGCAGGAGTTCTACGAACAGCGCAACGCAGCGGTGCATCGGGGCGCGCACCTCCTTGCCGTGGAGGCAACCGACGCCTTCGAAGATGCCCGCGAGACCGTGGCCGCGTTCATCGGGTGCGCCAGCAACGAACTCGTCTGGACGTCCAACGCCACGGAAGCTATCAACCTGGTCGCCTATGCGTTTTCCAATGCCTCCCTGGGCCGTGGGGGAGATGCAGCGAGACGTTTCGTCATTGGCCCGGGTGAGAACATTGTTGTCACCGAGATGGAGCACCATGCCAACCTGGTTCCCTGGCAGGAATTGGCGTTCCGCACGGGCGCGCAGCTGCGCTACCTGCCAGTCACGGATGACGGCCGTCTGGATCTCTCCGCAGCTGAAGAAACGATTGACGCCAACACAAGAGTCGTCGCGTTCACGCACGCGTCCAACGTGCTCGGTACCATCAACCCGGTTCAGGAGTTGACCGAACTGGCTCACCGTAAGGGCGCCGTCGTCGTTCTGGACGCCTGTCAGTCCGTGCCGCATTTTCCGGTGAACGTGAAGGAGCTCGACGTCGATTTCTTGGCGTTCTCCGGCCACAAAATGCTTGGTCCCACCGGGATTGGGGCACTTTTTGGCAGGCAGGAACTCCTTGATGCCATGCCGCCGTTCCTCACTGGCGGATCCATGATCACCACTGTCACCATGGAGCGCTCTGAGTACCTGCCCGCACCACAGCGTTTCGAAGCCGGTACGCAACGGATCTCTCAGGCCGTGGCGCTTGCTGCTGCCGCCAACTATCTCAGCGAGACGGGCATGGAGCGCGTTGCCGATTGGGAAGCGAAGCTGGGGGAGAGGCTTGTTGCGGGGCTGGAACAGCTTCCGGGCATCCGCGTTCTCGGACCGGCTCCGGGCGTGGACCGAATAGGTCTGGCAGCTTTCGACGTCGCCGGCGTTCATGCCCACGACGTCGGCCAGTTCCTGGACGCGGAAGGGATTGCTGTACGTGTTGGACACCACTGCGCGCAACCTCTGCACCGGCGGCTTGGGCTGAGCGCCACTACGCGCGCCAGCACGTACCTTTACAACACGAGCGACGACGTCGACGCTTTTCTGGCAGGCGTTGCAGCCGTTCGACCCTATTTTGGAGTTAACTAAGACGTATGGCACAACTCGACCAGCTTTATCAGCAGATCATCCTCGATCACGCGAAGGAACGTCACGGCAGGGGGCTGATTGATCCTGAGCCCGGGCACCGCCACGGGGAATCCCACCAGCTGAATCCTGTATGTGGCGATGAAATCACGTTGCGCACCTGTTTGGACCACGGGACCATCACCTCCCTCACGTGGGAGGGCGACGGCTGCGCTATTTCGCAGGCATCCGCCTCGATCCTCGCGGACTTGGGGCCAGGGCTGACCCGCGATGATCTTATTGTTCGCGTCGACGCTTTCCGGGACCTCATGCGATCCCGTGGCAAGGGTGAAGCAGATGAAGAACTGCTCGGAGACGCGGCTGCACTGACAGGAGTGTCCCGGTTTCCTGCACGCGTAAAATGCGCCATGCTGGCCTGGGTTGCCCTCGAAGAGGCACTTCTGGCAGCGAACTAGTAGGGTCGTGGCTGCGTTGTCCTCTTCCGCTGCAGCCAGGCGTAAACAATGACAACTCCAAGCGCCGCGCCAAAGCCGTTTGCCAACACATCCTGACTGGTCGAGACCCTGTCTGGGAGGAAAAGGCCCTGCCCCACCTCGAACAGGATCGAGATCGCGATGCCGGCTGGCACAGCGAGCCACTTCCATTGCAGCGGGAGCGAGGCTGCCACGAGTAGCCCGAACGGGAGGAAGAGAGCAACGTTCGACAGTGACTCGATGAGCGCGTAATTGATCCAAGCCAGCCCTCCATTGTCGTGTAACCAAAGGAGAGCAGTGTCTATGGTCTGTGCGCCAACAGCGTCCACGGGACTGGGCCAGTACGCGATCAGCAAGAGGGCAACGCCATACATGGCGAGTAGCCCCTGCGGAATCCAGGACCGCCGCGGTCCTCGAATTATAGAGTCGCGGTCATCCAAGTTGTCCTAGCGTCCCTCGTAAACATCGGGGATGCCGTCCTCGTCGCTGTCCACTTTTTCCTCTTCCTGAATACGTCGGTAGTGCCTGTTACGTATCCGCAGGATGATGGTGGCGAAAATGGCCGAGATCAATGATCCGGCGAGAATGCCCAGCTTGGCATGGTTGTTGTGCTCTGTTCCCTGCGCAAAGCTGAGGTCGTTGACCAACAATGAAACGGTGAAACCGACACCAGCCAGTACGCCAACACCGAGAATATCCACCCACTTCAGGTTGGGGTCGAGATTGGCGCGCGTGGTTTTTGTCAGCGTCCACGTGGTTGCCATGATGCCTATGGGCTTGCCCAGGACCAGGCCCGCTACAATACCGATGGTCACCGGATCCGTGGCCGCCTTGATCATGCCTTCAACCCCGCCGAGGACAACACCGGCGGAGAAGAATGCGAACAGCGGAATAGCGATCCCGGTTGAGAGGGGACGGAACCGGTGCTCGAAGACTTCCGCGAGACCCGGCTTATTAGGCCTGGGTGTGACTGCACGACCGTCTTTCCGGCGCAATACCGGAATCATGAAACCGAGTAAAACCCCAGCAACAGTGGAGTGAACGCCGGAGGCGTGCATAAGTCCCCAGACAACCATGCCGATGGGCAGCAGGATGAACCAGGCAGCGGAGATACGTTTTCCAAAGAATTTTGGATTTTTCTGAGCCAGGAAGGCAAAGAGTGCCAACGGTAGCAGCATCCATAGTAGGTAGACCAGCTCAACGTCCTCGGAATAGAAGAACGCGATGATCGCGATGGCAATCAGATCGTCCATGACAGCCAGCGTGAGCAGGAAGATCCGCAGGGCGCTTGGCAGATGCGAGCTGATGACGGCAAGAACGGCCAGCGCAAAGGCGATATCCGTTGCCGTGGGGATGGCCCAGCCGCGCAGTGTCTCCGGTGAGGTCAGGTTGACGATCACGTAGAAGATCGCCGGGACCATGACGCCGCCGAAGGCAGCGGCCACGGGAACAATGGCCCGGCTGATGCGGCGCAGGTCCCCGGCGATGAATTCACGCTTGAGTTCAAGGCCTGTGAGGAAGAAGAAGATCGCGAGGAGTCCATCCGCAGCCCACTCGCCCACGCTGAGCTTCAAATGCCACGGTTCATACCCAAACTCGAAGTCCCGGATGGCGAAATAGCTGTCCGCTACCGGTGAATTGGCCCATGCAAGCGCGAGCACCGTAACAATGAGCAGTAAGATCCCGCCAACGGTTTCCTTGCGCAGGATCTCGTTGATCCGCAGCGTTTCACCATAGCTGCCCCTGGACAAAGTGGTGTTGCCTGGACCGGCTCCGGTGCCAGCGGGCGGATCTTCCTTGGCCATTGAGGGCTCCTTACGCTTCTGGGGCGCGGCCCGGGGCACGGCATGCCCGGTCTTCCCAGTACCGGTTGCCCACTTTACCGGTGAGCGGTGTCACATGGGAAAAGCGGGCCCTATGGGACCCGCTTTTAAGCCGTGCCCGGTCGTGCTCAGCCCATGAGGGCACGGACGCCGATGACGGCCGTTGCCACCCCGAGGATGATCGACGTGCTGATCAGCATCAGGTGAATCGTCATGAATCGAGTTGGCTGGCCGTTCTCGTTGCGTGCGCGCGGATCCTTGAGGATCCTGCGAAGGAACGCCGGCCACACAATGATGGTCCAGATCCCGTTCAGAATGAGGATCAGGGCCAATGGGGTTGGCATGGACATGGTGTTACCTCTGCAATCTTAATGGGACGGACGCATGCCCTAGCGGGACTCGAGCCACTTTTCGGCTTCAGCGGCCTGAATGTTCAGTGCTTTGCCAATCATAGGTTCAGCGGCGTCCGCAATTTTTCCACCGAGGAACGGAATGGAGGACGTGACCTTGCCATCAACCTCGACGCGGGTGCTTTCGCCGTCGGCCACCAGCTTCTGGACGGCATTGACGTTGATTGGAACGCCACCAACGGAAAGCTCAACGGTGGCCTGCCGGGAGCCGTCCTCAGCGGGAGCGGACCAGTTTTCTTTCTGGGTCACGGTCAGCGTCGCGCCAACGAACTTCTTGGCGATGTCCGGGAGCCGATCGGTGGGAAGCGTGCGCACAACGGTCAGACGGAACGGACCGTCAGTGGCGCCCTCGACCTCCAACGACTGCAGCTCACCGCCCACATGCTCGCTGGTGTGCTTCAGGAAGGCTTCGTCCGTGAAGACTCCGGTAATGGTGGCGGGGCTGTACGGCAGGGTGGTTGAGGCGTTCAATGCCATGGGGATCCTCCGGTGGTGGTCTGGGGCTGGCTAGGGACTGGCTTGGGGCTGGCTTGGGGTTGGCCCGGCGGCGCTCTGCGCGCGGGGGCCACTGAACATTCTAGGCGTTGGGAGCCCACCGAATACGTCGTCGTAACCATCCCGCTATCTGCCGGTAAGCTGGACATGCGGCCCGGAGTTCACCAGAACTTCGGGTAAATGCATTGCGCTGTGTCGTGCCCGATTCCCGGTTGGGCGAGACCAGAAGCCAAGGAAATCAAGGAGAGCGTACATGAGCCTCAACGGACTGCGCACAGCCCTTGCCGAGGATCCGTCCTACCAGCGGGTCCGCGCCTACGCCTCTCGGCCAGTAGATTCGCGCGCTGACGATCTCCAGGTATCGGCCCCACCCGGCATGAGGGCGGCACTCCTTGCCGAGATGATCGATGGCTTGAGAACTCACACCCACGACGACGGCGCCGCGCTGCCTGTCGTGCTGGCTGTCACCGCCACGGGACGTGAGGCAGAAGATCTGGCCGCGGCATTGCGAAGCTATGTGCCGTTGTCAGGCATCGAGGAATTCCCCAGTTGGGAGACGCTTCCGCACGAGCGCTTGTCCCCGAGGTCAGACACCGTTGGACGACGACTTTCCGTCCTCAGGCGCTTGAACCACCCCGGCAGTAGCCCCATCGACATCATCATTGCTCCGGTCCGGTCCGTGGTTCAACCCATCGTCTCTGGACTCGGTGATCTCAGTCCGGTATCGCTGAAGGTGGGACAGGAAGTACCGTTCACCGACGTCGTGCGTTCCCTGGCAGAAGCGGCCTATGCCCGCGTGGACATGGTGACGCACCGTGGCGAGTTCGCGGTCCGCGGAGGCATTCTTGATGTCTTCCCGCCCACCGAGGATCATGCGTTGCGCATTGAGTTCTTTGGTGACGAAGTGGAGCAGATGCGTTGGTTCTCCGTGGCAGACCAGCGCTCGCTGGACACAGCCAATGAGAACCCGCCGCAGGAACTCTACGCGCCGCCGTGCCGCGAACTCCTGATCACGCCCTCGGTCATGTCCAGGGCCGCCCGGCTGAAAGACCAGATGCCCGCGGCCGCAGACATGCTCGAGAAGATCGCGGGAGGCAACGCCGTCGAAGGCATGGAATCGTTGGCCCCGGTTCTGGTTGATCAGATGGTTCCGTTTCTGGAGGAGCTACCGAAGGGCTCGATCGCCGTGGTGATCGAGCCGGAAAAGGTCCGCGCCCGAGCCCATGACCTGGAGACCACCAACGAGGAATTCCTCGCCGCCGCATGGTCAACGGCGTCGGACGGAACGGCAGCACCGGTGGACCTGGCGCTTCAGGGGGACCTGGAGACGGCCAGTTTCCGGTCCATCGCAGAGACCCGCACTGTTGCACAGGCGCACGGAGTCTCCTGGTGGTCCATCACCACCTTCGCCCAGGACGACGAACTGGTGTTGGACATCGATTCCTTGACCGTGAACGCGCGCGAACCGCGCGGTTATCAGGGCGACGTCGCGGAGATGATGGAATTCATCGGCAGCCGCATCCGGGACCAGTGGCGCGTGGTCGTGGCCACTGAGGGCCCCGGCCCAGCCCAGCGACTGGCCGAACTCTTCCACGATTCAGACATCCCCGCTGCGCGCGTTGACGAGCTGAAAGACTCGCCGCAGCCGGGCATCATTGAAATCACGACGGCGACTGCCGGCCGCGGATTTGTCCTCGACGGACTGAAACTGGGCTTACTCACCGAGGCAGATCTACTGGGACGAACCAGTGCCGGCTCTACCCGCGACATGCGGCGCATGCCCTCCCGCCGCCGAAACGCCGTCGACCCCCTCCAGCTACACGAGGGCGATTCCGTGGTGCACGAACAGCATGGTGTGGGCCGGTTCGTGGAGCTGATCCAGCGGACCACCGGCGCCGGTACCGCAAAGGTGCTGCGCGAATACCTGGTCCTTGAGTACGCGCCCTCCAAGCGCGGCGCACCAGGGGACCGGCTTTTTGTGCCCACCGATCAACTCGACCAGGTCACCCGTTACGTGGGAGGGGACGCGCCTGCCCTGTCCAAGATGGGCGGCTCGGACTGGTCCAGAACCAAGAACCAGGCCCGTAAGGCTGTTAAAGAGATCGCCGGAGAGCTGATCCGCCTCTACTCGGCGCGCATGTCCTCCCGCGGTCACGCCTTTGGCCCAGACACACCATGGCAGCGCGAGCTCGAAGAAGCTTTCCCCTATGTGGAGACGCCGGATCAGTTGACCACTATCAACGAGGTCAAGGCAGACATGGAACGAGAAGTCCCCATGGACCGCCTGATCTCCGGAGACGTTGGGTACGGAAAGACCGAGATTGGTGTTCGCGCCGCGTTCAAAGCCGTGCAGGACGGCAAACAGGTGGCGGTACTGGTGCCCACCACACTCCTGTCGCAACAGCACTACGAAACGTTTTCAGAACGGTTCTCCGGATTCCCCGTCCGCATTCGGGCACTGTCGCGCTTTCAGAATGCCAAAGAAGTCCGTGAGACCGTTCAGGGTCTCAAAGAAGGAAGCGTGGACGTCGTCATCGGGACGCACCGCCTCCTGTCCAAGGAGATGGAGTTCAAGGACCTGGGCCTGGTGATCGTCGACGAGGAACAACGTTTTGGTGTCGAACACAAGGAAGCGCTCAAGAAGATGCGCACCAACGTCGACGTCCTGGCCATGAGCGCAACCCCCATTCCACGAACACTCGAAATGTCGCTCACGGGCATCCGCGAAACCTCCACTCTGGCGACGCCGCCCGAAGAACGACACCCGGTCCTGACTTACGTGGGCCCGTACACCGACAAACAGGTATCCGCCGCAGTCCGCCGCGAACTCATGCGCGAAGGGCAGGTGTTCTTTGTCCACAACAGGGTGTCCTCCATCGACAGGACCGCAGCAACCCTGCGAGAGCTTGTCCCCGAGGCACGGATTGAAGTGGCCCACGGACAAATGAGCGAGGCACGGCTCGAACAGATCATCGTGGACTTCTGGGAAAAACGTTTCGATGTTCTGGTGTGCACCACCATCATTGAAACGGGCCTGGACATCTCCAACGCCAATACCCTCATCGTGGACCGGGCCAATAACTTTGGGCTGTCCCAGCTTCACCAGCTGCGCGGACGCGTGGGTCGCGGCCGCGAACGTGCGTACGCCTACTTCCTGTATGCGGTGGACAAGCCGCTCAACGAAGTGGCTCTGGAGCGGCTCAAGGCTGTGGCCTCACACAACGAACTTGGTGCGGGGATGCAGTTGGCGTTGAAGGACCTCGAGATTCGTGGCGCCGGAAATATGCTCGGTGGCGAACAGTCAGGGCACATTGCCGGCGTCGGCTTTGACCTCTACCTGAGGCTCGTTGGGGAAGCAGTGGCTGATTACCGCGGCGAAACCGAGGAAAAGGTCGCGGAGATGAAGATCGAGTTGCCGGTCAACGCTCATCTTCCGCACGACTACGTGCCGGGGGAGAGGCTGCGCCTGGAGGCTTATCGCAAACTCGCCTCAGCGGTAACGTATGCGGCCATTGATGAAGTGGTCGAGGAGCTCAACGACCGCTACGGCGAGCCACCTCAGACCGTCATGAACCTGATCAACGTAGCCCGTTTCCGTGTCCGCGCACGCGCTGCAGGCCTCACCGATGTTGCCCTGCAAGGCAATTTCGTCAAGTTTGCCCCGGCCGCAGACCTGCCCGAATCCCGTGCCATGCGGCTACAGCGTATGTACCCGGGTTCGCAGGTCAAAGCCACGCTCAACGCGGTGATGGTACCCAAACCGAAAACCGCCCGGGTTGGTGGGCGCGACCTCACGGACGCTGCCGTCCTTGACTGGGCGCAAGGCGTCCTTGATGCGGTTTTCGGCGAGTGAGTATCGACTAAATACGGTTTAGCCCGCCGCCGGAAGAATCGCGGCCCATCATAGTGTCCGAGCGCCCCAAGATGGTCTGGGGAATCCAGAACGCCAGGCCAAACAGGACCAGCGCGAGCGCCCACGGCCATACATTGGTCAAGGTCCCGAAACTCAGAGCCCAGAGGGAACCCAGGAAGAGCGCGAACATGAGGATGAAAACCAGGAGGTTTCCCACGAGGAAGCCTTCGCCGGAGTGGGTTGGGTGAGTGGGACGGGGCATGATGATTCTCCTTGTGTCGTGACCAGCTAGTACGCTGACGTTCCTTGTTCACCCTTAACAATAGCGATACCGGAGCTGGCCCCGATACGTGTGGCGCCGGCGTCGATCATTGCCATGGCATCCTCTACTGAACGAACGCCGCCGGAGGCCTTCACCCCAACGTCCGGACCCACGGTCTGACGCATCAGGGCTACGTCCTCAACGGTGGCTCCGCCGCCGTTGAACCCGGTGGACGTCTTCACAAAATCGGCCCCTGCAGCGACAGCCGCTTGGCACGCGAGTACTTTTTCCTCGCCGTTGAGCAGTGATGTTTCGATGATGACTTTGAGGATCGCGCCACTCTCGTGTACTGCCTTCGCTACGGCCGCAATGTCCGCGCTCAGGCGCTCGCTATCCCCGGCGCGTGCAGCCGCGATGTTGATGACCATGTCGATCTCGTCCGCGCCGTCAGCAACAGCTCCCCGGGCCTCGAACACTTTGACCTCGGTGGGCGTGGCACCCAACGGGAACCCGATGACCGAACACGTGAGCACTCCGCTGCCCTTGAGCTCATTGCGGACGGTACTGACCCATACGGGGTTCACGCACACAGCTTTGAACCGGTATTCCGCAGCCTCGCGGCACACCGTGAGAATGTCCTCACGGCTTGCCTCGGGCTTCAGGAGCGTGTGGTCGATGTAGGAGGCGATCGGCTGTGCCGTCATGTTCAGGGGTCCTTTCGTGGAGGCTGTACTACTGTGCGGGGTTGGTGAGCCCAAGGGCGGCGCGGACGTCCGCGAGCGCGGTGTCCATGGTGTTACGGGCGCGGCTTCGTGCCGCACCGACGTCGCCGTCGGCCGTGTTTTCGATGACTTCGAGGTAGCACTTGAGTTTTGGCTCGGTGCCGCTGGGACGGACAATGACGCGGGTGCGGTTCTGGGTCAGGTACAGCATGCCGTCGGTCGGCGGTAGCTGCGCAGTTCCTGCGACCAGGTCCACCACGTTTTCCACCGGTGATCCAGCGAACGACGACGGCGGTTCGTTGCGCAGACGATCCATCATGGTGCCGAGCAGGTCCACATCCTCCACGCGCACGGAGAGCTGGTCACTCAGGTGCAGACCGTGGCTGAGCGCCAGGTCATCCAGCAGGTCGAACAGGGTGCGCCCCGCGGCGTGAGTGTGGGCGGCGAGTTCCGCGATGAGCAGTGCAGCGGAGATGCCATCCTTGTCCTTGACGAGGTCCGGTGCCACACAGTAACCGAGTGCTTCCTCGTAGCCATAGGACAGGTGCGGGACACGGGAGATCCATTTGAAGCCCGTCAGGGTTTCCACATGCGCGTAACCAGCTTCCGCGGCGATCGACGCCAACAGTCTGGACGAGACGATCGAGTTCGCGAACACCGGCACAGCTGAGCCGGGTTCGTTGCCGAGCCTGGCGACCATATGCGCTCCCAGCAGGGCACCTACTTCATCGCCGCGCAGCATGCGCCAGGTGGCGGTGGCCGTGTCAAGGGCTGCCACCGCTGCACGGTCGGCGTCCGGGTCATTGGCCAGGACGATGTCCGCGCCCACATCCGCGGCGGCTTTCAGGGCCAGGTCCAAGGCCCCTGGTTCTTCCGGGTTGGGGAAATCCACGGTAGGGAAGTCCGGATCAGGGTCAGCTTGCTCGGCCACCAGTAGGACGTCGTCGAACCCGGCTGACTCCAAGACCTGTATGGCTGTTGCACCGCCCACCCCGTGCAGGGGTGTGAGCACAATTTTCAGGTCGCGTTCGGGATAAAGGGCCGGACGGGCGAGCGCGGTCACTGATGCCACGTAGTCGGTGACGATGACGTCAGGGAGAACTGTCCAGCCGTCGTCGGCCAGTTCAATGCTGCCGCCGTCGCGTGCATCCTGAATACAAACCGCTATTCGGGCGTCGTAGGGCGAAACGATCTGAGATCCTCGCCCCGACTCCTCCACCGCACGGCCGCCGAGGTAGACCTTGTACCCGTTGTCCTGTGGCGGATTGTGGCTGGCGGTGACCATGACACCGCCGTCGCAGTCCAGTGCCCGCACCGCATAGGCCAGCACCGGCGTCGGCAAGGCAGAAGGGAGGAGGAAAGTGGTAATGCCCGCAGCCGCAAACACGGCCGCCGTGTCCAGGGCAAACACATCCGAGTTGTGACGGGCATCGAATCCAATCACAGCCCGCGGCGGCCCACCTTCGCGAACAGCGTCGGTCAGAAAACGGGCAACACCGGAGGCAGTGTGGCGTACCACCACACGATTCATCCTCATGGGCCCCGCACCCAAGGGTGCCCTGAGGCCCGCCGTACCGAACTCAAGGGTCCCGCTGAACCTGTCCTCGATGTCCAGCAGGGCGACCGCGCTCGCAGGGCCGGCGTCGCTGACTTGGACCAGAAGATCCAGTAGTTCCTGTTGGGTTGCCGGGTCCGGATCGGCCTCAGCCCACTGCTGGGCGGCAGCGAGAATCGCGGAGTCGTGGCTAGCGCTCGAAGACATGCCTCAAACCTACCGCGTACATGAGGACAAAAGCCGTTAGAGCCTTCCCAAGATGTCCGCGAGAAGCCGTGAAATCCGGTCTCCGGCAGTCTGTCCAGCCTCGATGACTTCGGCGTGGCTCAGGGGGCTGTCGCTGATGCCGGCTGCCAGGTTCGTGACCAGCGACATGCCGAAGACCTCCATGCCCGCATGGCGCGCTGCGATGGCCTCCAGCGCTGTCGACATACCGACGAGATCGGCGCCTATGGTCCGCGCATAGCGCACCTCGGCAGGAGTTTCGTAGTGCGGACCGGTGAACTGCGCGTACACACCCTCATCCAACGAGGAGTCCGCCGTGCGCGCAATGTCACGGATGCGCGACGAGTACAGATTCGTCAGGTCCACGAAGGTGGCACCTTCCAGAGGCGAAGCCGTCGTCAGATTGATGTGATCGCTGATGAGGACCGGCGTACCCGGTGTCCAGAGTGGGTTCAAACCGCCACAACCGTTGGTCAGCACCATGATGCCGGCGCCGGTGGCAGCAGCGGTACGCACTCCATGGACGACCGAACGCACACCGCGGCCCTCATAGAAATGGGTTCTCGCCCCCAACACCAGAACGCGCTTGCCCTGCGGGGTAAGGATAGAGCGGATGGTGCCTACATGACCCTCAACGGCTGGCGCCGAGAATCCAGGGATGTCCGTGGCGTTGAGCGTGTGCGTGGTTTCGCCAATGAGGTCGGCGGCGCCACCCCAGCCGGAGCCGAGCACCAGTGCGATGTCGTGCGACGGTACGCCGGTCAGCTCCGAGATCGTTGAAGCGGCCTGCTCTGCAAGGTCAAAAGGTTCGATAGTCACTCGCATACCGTACCCGCCTCTTTGATGCATTGGGCGCAATGGGCGAGAATTGAGTACGTGAGTAATCAAATTGACTTCCATGCCCTCAAGCTCGCCATTCTGGGAGGTGGACCTGGTGGCTATGAGGCTGCCATGGTTGCCTCCGCCCTTGGGGCTGAGGTCACCATCGTTGAGGACAAGGGGCTCGGTGGTTCGGCTGTCCTGACCGACGTCGTGCCATCCAAAACGCTCATTGCGACAGCGGACACCATGGACGGGGTGGCCAGTGCACACACCCTTGGAGTGAAGTTTGACAACCCGAATGCGGCCTTCGCTGATATGGGGCAGGTCCACCAACGACTGCTGGGCCTTGCACGCGAACAGTCCGCGGATATCACGCAGGTTCTGGAACGATCAGGTGTGCGGATCATCATTGGCCGCGGACGGCTCACCGACAATTACGGCCTTGAGGTGGAGACGGAGACCGGGACGGAAACGGTGGAGGCCGACGCCGTTCTGCTGGCGGTCGGCTCTCATCCGCGGGAATTGCCCACGGCAGTTCCGGACGGCGAGCGGATTTTTAACTGGACACAGATCTACAACATCACCGAGGTCCCCGAGCATCTGATCGTCATTGGCTCAGGCGTTACCGGGGCGGAGTTCGCCTCCGCCTACAACGGACTCGGCGCCAAGGTAACCCTGGTGTCCAGCCGTGAGCGGGTCCTACCCGGGGAGGACGTGGATGCAGCCGAAGTTCTGGAGAAGGTTTTCCGCGACAGCGGAATGACTGTGCTCTCTCGTTCGCGGGCGGCAGGCGTGGAAAGAACGGCCGATGGCGTCCGCGTCACGCTGGACGATGGGAAAACGGTTGACGGCTCACATGCACTGATCGCCGTCGGTGCCATTCCCAACACGCAAGACATCGGACTGGAGGAGGCTGGAGTTGCCCTCACCGAGTCCGGTCACATCAAGGTCGACGGCGTCTCCCGCACCACTGCGCCCAATGTTTACGCCGCCGGTGACTGTACCGGCGTGTTCGCCCTTGCTTCTGTTGCTGCCATGCAGGGACGAATCGCGATTGCCCACCTTCTGGGCGACAGCGTGAAACCGCTGAAGCTGAACCAGGTGGCATCCAACATTTTCACGTCACCGGAAATCGCGTCCGTGGGAGTTTCCGAGGCCGACGTCGAATCAGGCAAGTTTCAGGGCGACATCATCAAGTTGAGCCTTCACACCAATGCTCGCGCGAAAATGATGGGTGTGCGTGATGGTTTCGTGAAGATCATTGCGCGTAAGGGATCGGGAACTGTGATCGGAGGAGTTGTTGTTGGTCCTCGGGCTTCGGAACTGATTTTTCCCGTGGCCATTGCCGTGACGCATAAACTGCACGTCGACGATCTAGCGAACACTTTCACGGTCTACCCGTCATTGACGGGCTCCATTTCCGAAGCGGCGCGAAGGCTTCACGTCCACCTCTAAGGTGTCCACGTACTGGGTCACGACAACGTTTCGACGGTCCCCACAAGGGCTCTGCTAGTCAAGGATCGCGGCGATGACAGCGCCAGCCGACACCGTTGCCCCTGCGGTTGCCATCAACCCTGAGATAGTGCCAGACTTATGTGCTGTCAGCGGCTGCTCCATCTTCATGGCTTCCAGAACCACCACCAGATCGCCCTCGGCAACTGTGTCGCCGTCGGACACGGCAACTTTGACAATGGTTCCCTGCATGGGCGAGGTCAGGTCGTCGCCGTTCGCGGCAGCCGCTGCAGCCCGGCCACGGCCCTTCTTGGGCTTCCGGCCGTTCTTGGCCGGCGAAGCACCCAACCCGGCGGGTAGCACCACTTCGAGGCGCTTGCCGCTCACTTCTACCGTGATGCGCTGACGCTCACCGTTTGAGCTGTCTGCTGATGCGGCAGGCTCAAATGGGGCAATGGTGTTCTCAAACTCCGTCTCGATCCAGCGGGTGTGAATACTGAACGGCCCACTGACCGGGGCGAACGCCACATCGGAGACGACTGCTTGGTGAAAGGGCAGAACCGTGGGCATGCCGTCAATTTTCATTTCGGCCAGTGCGCGCCGGGACCGCTGAAGAGCTTGCTCGCGGGTTGACCCCGTGATGATGAGCTTGGCCAGCATGGAGTCGAAGTTGCCGCCGATGACCTCGCCTGCCTCAACGCCCGAATCCACGCGTACCCCGGGACCGGTAGGAAGTTTGAGAGTCTCGACAACGCCGGGAGCCGGCATGAAGTTGCGGCCGGCATCTTCGCCATTGATACGGAACTCAAAAGCGTGGCCGCGAACCTCCGGATCGGTATAGCCGAGCTCCTCACCGCGGGCCAGTCGGAACTGCTCACGGACCAGATCGATCCCCGTGACTTCTTCAGAGACAGGGTGTTCCACCTGCAACCGTGTGTTGACCTCGAGGAACGAAATCACACCATCCTGACCAACCAGGAATTCACAGGTGCCCGCGCCTTGGTACTTGGCCTCACGCAGGATCGCCTTGGACGCTTCGTACAGTCGCCGGTTCTGGTCATCGCTGAGGAATGGCGCCGGAGCCTCCTCCACAAGTTTCTGGTTGCGGCGCTGCAGGGAGCAGTCGCGGGTGGAAACCACCACTACGTTGCCGCGCGCGTCCGCCAGGCACTGAGTTTCAACGTGACGGGGCGCATCGAGGAAGCGTTCAATGAAGCACTCACCGCGACCAAATGCCGCCGTGGCCTCACGGACAGCCGATTCGTACAGTTCTGGGATTTCTTCGCGGTTCCGGGCAACCTTGATGCCGCGGCCTCCTCCACCAAAAGCGGCCTTGATAGCCACCGGTAGACCGAATTCGTCCGCGAAGACCAAAACTTCCTCGGCGGACTGCACGGGATCGGCGGTACCCGGTACCAGTGGGGCGCCAACCTTTTCCGCAATGTGGCGCGCCTGCACCTTATCGCCGAGCTGACTGATAGCCGATGCAGACGGACCAATCCAGGTGAGGCCGGAATCGACGACTTTCTGCGCGAACTCGGCGTTCTCGGAGAGGAACCCATAGCCGGGATGAACCGCATCCGCTCCACAACGAAGAGCGACGTCCAAGATTTTGTCCATGACAAGGTATGAGTCCGCGGCAGTCTCGCCGCCGAGCGCATAGGCTTCGTCCGCGAGCCGAACATGCAGCGCGTCTCGATCCGGGTCGGCATAGACCGCGACAGAGGTGATCCCCTCATCGCGCGCGGCTCTGATAACTCGGACGGCAATCTCGCCGCGGTTGGCGATCAGGACCTTGGTCATGGAAGCGGGGCTGCTATGGCTCATGGGTGTGCGTGTGCTCCTTTGTGTCCTTTGGAGCCTAGCGCGCTTTTGTTGTGTCCGCCCATGATCTATGCCGGTTCTGCGGGACATCGGCTAAATTTTTGTAGAGTTGCTACAACGTGCGTGGGTGGCCCTCGCCGTCGACCCTCCCGTTTGTTGTGCAGGTCAGGGGCTCTGTGGTCAAAAGACAACCCTTGACCTGCACGACAGACATACTGCTAGGTCCGCGATCTGCACGACAGACATACTGCTAGGCCCGCGATCTGCACGACAGAATAGGGCCCCTCTGCTCAGGCTGTGGATAACTTCTGCACCCCGGGTCCGTTTCTGACCTAATAGGTAGGGTGACTGCCGCCAAACCGCTACCGAATGGCCTGGAAACCTCGCCGTTCATCCTCGAACACGCCATGTCCATGGGAGTGTCCAGGGACAGGTTGCGCGCCGGTGATCTCAGATCACCCAGTAGGTCCGTGCGAGTGTCAGTGCATAGCGCCTTCGACTTGGCCGCAAGCTGCAGTCCCTACGTGCAATTACTGCCGGGTAGCGTCATCAGTCACGGAACGGCCGGCCGTTTGCACAAGTTGGTGTTGCCCCAAGAGGTCGACGACGAACCGCGCCTTCACCTGGCGCGAAGTCCTGGGCAGGCAGTACCGAGGCGGAAACACATTATTGGGCACCGTTTGGCGCTGGAGCAGGATGAAGTGGTGCTGGTGAAGGGAGTTCGAGTGACGTCTATAGCCAGGACGTGGCTGGATCTGTCCTCGCAGCTGTCGCTGGACGAACTTGTCGTTGCCGGGGACCAGATCGTCAGTGAGCATCAGCGGAATTTTGGCCGTCGGCGCACCCCGAAAGTCTCGATGGAAGACCTCAACGCCTACATTGCCAGCAAGTCAGCCACTTCCGGGTTGTCCAAGGCACGGAAAGCGCTGGCCCTGATGCGGTTGGGCGTGGACTCGCCGCCCGAAACTCGTCTGCGGCTCATCCTGCAGCGCCAAGGACTTCCCGAATTTGTGCCGAACACCCCGATCTTTGATGAAACCGGCGATCCACAGATCTGGACCGATCTGGGGTGTCCGGCGTTCCGCATCTGCATTGAGTACGAGGGCGCGCACCATCTCACCACCGCGCAGCAAAGCCGCGACCACGAGCGGGACTACACAACAGCGCAGCTTGGGTGGATCCAGGTGAAGATCAATAAGGACGACATGGGTTCAGGTGAAAATTGGGTGACCGCCAAGGTGCAGCGCGCTCTGAAACGGCGTGGTTGGCAGGGGTAGCGCGGACCGGCGTCGCACCCTAGCTCGTCTGTTGTGCAGGTCAGGGGCTCTGACGGCAAAAGATAGCCCTTGACCTGCACAACATTTGAGGCTGCAGTCCTTGATGTGCACAACAGGCGTGGTGGGAGCCCCTGATCTCCACGGAAGAGGGGCGCCGGGCACTGAACAGGCGTGGTGGGAGCCACTGATCTCCACGGAAGAGGGTGCAGCGCGAAAAAAGGTGACGCCCCGTCCGGACTAAACCCAGAGGTCGACGATGGAGAGCCCGGTCTTGCCGAGTAGGTCCCTCAGGGTCGAGATGGAGAGGCCGACGACGGCGTGGGGGTCCCCGTCCACGCCCGTGATGAATGCGCCTCCGCGTCCGTCGATGGTGAATCCACCGGCGCAGGGCAGGGGCTCACCGGTGGCAACGTAGGCGTCAATCTCCTCATCGCTCACCTGGGCGAAACTGACACTGGCTGAGGCTACAGCGCCGATGGTGGCACCCGAACCAGCCGATAGCCCGGCCCCGCCTGAATCCGCGTCGCGGTTATCGATCAGCCAGTGGCCGGTGTGAAGCACACCGGTTTGGCCACGCATGTGCGTCCAGCGTTCGCGGGCGACGTCGGGCTCGTACGGTTTTCCATAAGCAACGCCGCCGAGTTCAAAGACGGAGTCGCAGCCGAGCACCACTGCTCCCTCGGCTTCTGGCCGGGCGGCGACGGACTCCGCCTTGGCCCGCGCCAGCAGCAGCGCTAGTTCGTGGGGCTCGGGCGTCCCATAGTGGGTTGCCACGGCAGCTTCGTCGACGTCTGAGACGAGCACATCGAAGCCGATGCTGGCGTCGGCCAGCAATTTTGCGCGTCCGGGGGAGGCTGAGGCCAGGATCAGGAGAGGGGAATCGGTCATGAGACCCAGCCTAACGAAGAGGAGCCGCACACCATGATGGCATGCGGCTCCTCCTGCCCTGGATTGCCTCAGGCGTCTCGAGTGCCTGAACCAGAGCCGACCAGAGCAGGCACGGCGCCGGATTCTTCCATAGGAACGGCATGTTCGACTGGTGCTGAATCATCGGCGAACGGGTCGCCGGTGCGCTCCGCGTTGTAGAGGCCGTGATCCAGGATGCCTTCGCGCTTGGCAACGATGGTGGGTATGAGCGCTTGCCCGGCCACGTTCACGGCGGTGCGTCCCATGTCCAGGATCGGGTCAACGGCGAGCAGCAACCCGACGCCGGCCAACGGCAGTCCCAGCGTGGATAGCGTGAGGGTGAGCATGACGACGGCGCCGGTGGTTCCGGCGGTCGCGGCAGAGCCAAGCACTGACACAAGGGCAATGAGCAGGTAGTGCACGAGTTCGAGGTCCACACCGAAGAACTGGGCCACGAAGATCGCAGAAATTGCGGGGTAAATTGCCGCGCAACCATCCATCTTGGTGGTCGCGCCGAGGGGGACAGCGAAGGATGCGTAGGCACGCGGTACTCCGAGGTTGCGCTCTGCGACGCGCTGCGTCAGTGGAAGCGTTCCCACGGAGGAGCGTGAAACAAAAGCCAGTTGGATGGCGGGCCAAGCGCCCGAGAAGTACTGCTTCACTGATAGGCCGTGCATTCGGATCAGGATGGGGTAGACCACAAAGAGCACGAGGGCGAGACCAACGTAGATGGCCAGGGTGAATTTTCCGAGGGAGCCGATGGTGTCCCAGCCATAGGTGGCGACGGCGCGTCCAATCAACCCAACGGTTCCCAGCGGTGCCAGCCGGATGATCCACCAGAGGACTTTCTGAATGACGGCCAGAGCGGAGGCGTTGAAGGCCAGGAACGGTTCGGCTGGCTTGCCGACCTTCAGGGCGGCTATGCCGATGGCGGCGGCGACGACAAGAACCTGCAGCACGTTGAAGCTCAAGGATGTGGTGAGGTCACCGGTGTCGACGGCTTGCGTTGAAGCTTCGAGACCAAGGAAGTTCGCGGGAATCAGTCCCTCGAGGAATGCCCACCAGCTGCCGGTGCCGCCCGTGTAGTCCTCGGGCGGGGTAGCCGAGGAGTTCGCTCCCGGCTGCAGGACGGTGCCGAGCACCATGCCGATACTTACGGCGATCAATGCGGTGATCCCGAACCACAGCAGGGTTTGTCCTGCCAAGCGCGCCGCGTTGGTGACCTCCCGCAGGTTAGCGATGGAACTGACGACGGCGGTGAAGATGAGCGGGACAACAGCTGCCTTGAGCAGAGTGACGTAGCTCGAACCGATAGTCGAGAGAGTGGTGCCGAGGGCATTGGGGGTCTCAGTTGTGTGACCGGTGTACTTGGCGATCAGTCCAAGGACGAGGCCAAGGAGTAGTCCGGCGATGATCTGGGGGCCGAAGGAAGTCATCCACCGGGGAATTTTCCTGCGCGTTGGCTGGGGGCTGATGTTTGTGCTCACTTGGAAACCGTAAAGGTGAACATTTAGCAAGAAAACTCTAGATTGAGAAATGTTACGCGGACGCTCATGTTGGTGAACAGTAATATAGCTGCGGGATGAGCGTAAATGTCCGTCATCTCGCAGCTATAGGTGGTAGAAAGCCCTTGCATCAGTCCAGAAGTGCACGCCTGAGTGTGTCCAGTCCCACAGATCCCATATTCAGTGCACGGCTGTGGAAAGCCTTGAGGTCAAAGCTGCTGCCCTCGCGCTCGCGAAGTTCGTCGCGGATCTGCTCCCAGAGACGCTGGCCAATCTTGTAGGACGGTGCTTGGCCTGGCCAGCCGAGGTAGCGGGTGAACTCAAACTTCAGTTGCCCCTCGCTGATCGCGATGTTCTTCCGCAGGAATTCATAGCCTGACTCCGGTGTCCAGGTGCCATGGCCCCAACGCTCAGGGATATCGAGTTCCAGATGGACGCCGATGTCGAAGACAACGCGGGCGGCGCGCATGCGCTGGGCATCGAGCATGCCCATCCGGTCGCCGGGATCTTTCAGATAGCCCAGTTCTTCCATGAGCCGTTCCGCATAGAGCGCCCAGCCTTCACCGTGACCGGAGGTCCAGCACATGTTGCGCCGCCAGTTGTTGAGGATATCGCGGCGGTAGGTGGCCGTGGCAACCTGCAGATGGTGTCCCGGAACACCCTCGTGGTAGACGGTGCTGGTTTCGTTCCAGGTGGTGAAAGTTTCCTCGCCGGCTGGAATGGACCACCACATACGTCCGGGCCGGGAGAAATCGTCTGTTGGCCCGGTGTAGTAGATGCCGCCTTCATCGGTGGGCGCGATCATGCATTCGATGGTGCGCATGATGTCGGGGATGTCGAAGTGGACGCCAGCGAGCTCCGATACGGCTTTGTCCGAGAGTTTCTGCATCCACTGCTGGAGTTCTTCCTTGCTGTGCAGCTGCCGCGAGGGATCCTCGTTGAGGATCTTCATGGCCTCTTCGACGGTGGCGCCGTCCTTGATTTCGTTGGCAACCTGCTCCTGCTCCGCAATAATGCGGGCCAGCTCTTCAACGCCCCAGGTGTAGGTTTCCTCGAGGTTGACCTCGGATCCGAGGAAGCGGCGGGACATCAGCGAGTAGTGTTCGCGTCCCACGGCGTCCTTTGCCGGTGCCACGGGCAGGAGTTCCTGTTCGAGGAAGTCAGCGAGTGAGTTGTAGGCGTTCCTGGCGGATTCTGCACCGGATGCAAGATCTGCCCGGGATACATCGTTCAGTTCGCCCTCAGCAGCTGAAGCCTCAGCCACCATGGTGGCAAAAAAGCCGTCCGCGGCTGCGTAGCGGCGGGTCTGTTCAATGACGATCTGAACCTGGCGGGTAGCGGAGACGATACCGCGGTCGCGGGCTTCGCGAAGCGAGGTGATGTAGCCGCCCAGAGCTTCCGTCACGTTGGCCAGGCGCCCAGCGATATGGCCCCACTGCTCCGCCGTGTCGGTGGGCATGAGGTCGAAGATCGCCCGGATGTCCTGCGCAGGGCAGGCAATGTTGTTAAGGTCCGCGAGGTTGAGGCCAGTTTCGTGGATCTCGAGTTCCAGACCAAGACGTTCACGCATCGCGTCAAGGGTGACGGCATCGACGTCGTCACTGGGCTGAAGGTCCGACAGCCGCCGAAGAGTCTCACTGGTCACTTCCGCGAAGGCTTCGTGGCCGGCGGGGGAGTAATCCCGGTATTCGGTCTCACGGCCCGGCATACCCATGCTGGTGGCGAACCCAGGATCGAGTTCCAGGGCGGATTCCGCGTAGGCGTCTGCCACTGCGTCAATGGCCGTTTTAGGCCGGGCAGAGTCATCCGCTAGGTCGGTCAGAGGCGTAAAATCTGTTTCGTAGGTCACACCCAAAGCCTAACCGCAACGTGGCCTTTGATTCCAAGCCGAGCAGGACGTTCGTGCTGCTGAGCAGGAAATGTTACCTAGTGAGCGCCGCGTTTCCACGCTCCACGGCCGGGTGAAAGCCGTCGTCGTGCCAGCTCCCGCCTACCCCACGTTCGCGGGTTTCCCGCCGGTGTCGAGTCTTCCGGCACTGAACCCAAACCGGCGACGACGGCGGTCAAGGCAGCTAATTCCTCTGGCGTCGGGTGGCCGGAAACCACCTGCAGCAGCGGTTCTGGGCGGTCGCCGTCGTCCTCTAGCGTGGTCATAGCGGAATGTTCCCGTGCTTCTTGACTGGTAGCGAAGCGCGTTTTTCGCGCAGCGCCCTCAGCCCGCGCACAATCTGTAGGCGCGTATCCGACGGGGCGATCACGGCGTCAATATAGCCAAGTTCGGCAGCCTGGTACGGGTTCAGGAGTTCATCTTCGTAGTGACGGACCAGCTCTGCCCGCTTCTGCTCAACGTCCTCACCATTTTCTGCGGCAGCGACGAGGTCCCGGCGGTAGAGAATATTGACGGCTCCCTGAGCGCCCATGACGCCAATCTGCGCGGTGGGCCAGGCAAGGTTGATGTCCGCGCCGAGCTTCTTGGAGCCCATCACAATGTACGCACCGCCGTACGCCTTGCGTGTGATAACCGTTAGTTTGGGCACTGTCGCCTCGGCGTAGGCAAACAGCAGCTTGGCACCCCGGCGGATGATCCCGTTGAATTCCTGGTCCTTGCCAGGCAGGAAACCCGGCACATCGACCAGGGTCAGGAGGGGAATGTTGAAGGCGTCGCAGTGACGAACAAAGCGTGCTGCTTTCTCGGAGGCACTGATGTCCAGTGTCCCGGCGAACTGCATGGGCTGGTTCGCGACGATCCCCACGGTATGACCCTCCACGCGTGCGTATCCCACTACAACGTTGGGTGCGTAGAGCGCGTGCATTTCCAGGAAGTGGCCGTCATCGGCAATGTTCTCAATGACCTTGTGCATGTCATAAGGCTGGTTGGCGGAGTCGGGGATGAGTGTGTCCAGCGCCCGGTCTTCGTCCGTGATCTCGAGCTCTTCGTCAAACTCTGCCGGAGGAGCTTCAGCGAGGTTGTTCGAGGGAAGGAAGTCCAGAAGCTCACGGACAAACTCGATGGCGTCGCGCTCATCGGAGGCAAGATAGGTGGACGTCCCCGTAGTCGTGCTGTGTTGCCGGGCACCACCGAGAGTTTCCATGTCGACGTCCTCACCCGTGACGGTCTTGATGACGTCTGGTCCGGTGATGAACATGTGTGAGCTCTTGTCCACCATCACCACGTAATCCGTCAGCGCCGGTGAGTACGCTGCGCCACCGGCGCACGGACCCATGATGAGAGAGATCTGCGGGACCACTCCCGAGGCATGGACGTTATTACGGAAGATATCAGCGAACATCGCCAGGGAGGCAACGCCCTCTTGGATCCGGGCGCCTCCGCCATCGTTGATGCCCACGACGGGGCAGCCATTGCGCAGCGCAAATTCCTGGACCTTGACAATTTTCTCGCCGTTGACCTTGCTCAATGACCCGCCATAGACGCTGAAGTCTTGAGCGTAAACAGCGATCAGACGCCCGTCGACCGTCGCGTAACCGGAGACGACGCCGTCGCCCAGGGGTTTTTTGCGTTCCATACCAAAGGAGGTGGACCGGTGAACGGCAAGGGCATCGAACTCCACAAACGATCCCGGATCCGCGAGCATGTCAATGCGCTCGCGGGCGGTGTTCCTGCCACGGCTGTGCTGTTTCTCTATGGCAGCGGCGCCCGAGGGTTGCAGGGACTCCGCCTCCCGCCGGCGAAAGTCCGCGATTCTTCCCGCAGTGGTGGAAAGGTCAATCGCCTGTTCGCTGCTCATCAATTCTCCGGATCGCGGTTGCTAGTTTCGGGACTTAAGTAGGTTATCTACAACAATCCCGGTGTCCAGTTCAGTCTAGTGGGCTCTTTATGTCGTTTAGCTGTGGAGACCCTACAAGGTCGGTCGATATGAGTTGGCCCGAATTGCATATTACTGACGGGTAACATAATAAATGACCCTGGTTTAGGCTGGTGTCATGACAACAGATGCGCTCACGTCAACCGCCCAAAGCCACTCGGGGCGTTCCCTTCAGGGACGCACTATCCTCATGTCCGGTGGAAGCCGCGGAATCGGGTTGGCCATTGCCTTACGCGCGGCCCGCGACGGCGCCAACGTTGCCATCATGGCCAAGACGGGGGAGCCACATCCCAAGCTCGAAGGCACCGTGCACACCGCGGCGGCAGCTATTGAGCAGGCCGGCGGCCGTGCTCTGGCAATCGTGGGGGACGTCCGCAACGACGACGACGTCGTGGGCGCCGTTGAACGCACCGTCAAGGAATTCGGCGGGATCGACATTGTGGTCAACAACGCTTCGGCTATCGACCTCTCCTCCACGAGCGAGGTATCGATGAAGCGCTATGACCTGATGCACGACATCAACGTCCGCGGGACACTCATGCTGTCCAAGTTCTCCATCGAGGCCTTGAAGAACTCGACGGCGGCGCACATCTTGACTCTGTCACCACCGCTGAATCTGGACCCGAAGTGGGCGGGTTCGCATCTTCCTTACACCATGGCTAAGTATGGGATGAGCCTGACAACGCTTGGTCTAGCCGAGGAGCTGCGTCCGGACGGCATTGGCGTGAATTCGTTGTGGCCCTGCACCCTCATTGATACTGCGGCGATCCGTAATATGCCTGGCGGCCAGAAGATGGTCCAGGCCGCCCGCAGCGCGGACATCGTTGCCGATGCTGCACACGCAATTCTTACCCGTGACCCGCGCAGCTGTACCGGAAACTTCTACACCGATGAGCAGGCACTCGGCGAGGAAGGCGTCAGTGACTTCACCACCTACAGTCTGGGCGCGCCGGAGGACCAGCTGGTCCGCGACATGTTCCTCTAGAGTCCCGCCTAGGATTGAGCTCATGAGCCATCGTTATTCCAATCTGGAACGTCCGGGCCTAAATGAACGTGAGCTGGTTGAGGCTCTGTGTGCTCCCCGGGGACCGTTTTCCCGCCTTGAGCTGGTGAATGAAACGGGGTCCACGAATACGGATCTGGTTGCCCATGCGCTGGAGGGCCGGGAGGTTTGGCCCGATCTCAGTGTCCTGACCGCGGAAATGCAGACGGCCGGCCGTGGCCGTTTGGAGCGCACCTGGACCGCCCCTGAGCGCAGCTCGATCATTGTCAGCGTCCTGCTGCGTCCGGCGAATGCGGACCAGATTCCCGTTCCCACCCGTAGCTATTCGTGGCTCTCGCTGCTGGCTGCGCTCTCACTTGTTGACGCTGTCCGTGACCGTGCGCAGGTGCCGGCGACCATCAAATGGCCCAATGATGTTCAGGTGGATGACCGTAAGCTCGCAGGTCTGCTGGCGCAGATGGTGCACAGCCCGGACGGCACGCCGCCAGCCGTCGTCGTCGGTGCCGGAGTGAACGTTTGCCTGACCGACGACGAGCTGCCGGTGACCAGCGCAACCTCCCTATTGTTGGAGTATGCGACGACGACAGACCGAAACATTCTCCTCAAGGCCTATCTGCGTGCCCTGGCGCGTAACTACCGCAGCTTCTGCGATGTCGGCGGTGACGCGTTCACACCATGGCCGGACGGTACCTCGCTGGCCGCGAAGATTGCTGCTGTCATGAACACGATCGGAGAGCACGTCCGTGCGGAGCTTCCTGGAGGTGAACAGGTGGTGGGCTATGCCACCGGTCTCGACCGGGATGGTTGCCTGCAGATTCGAGATAACCAGAACGTCATGCACACAGTGTCAGCCGGCGACGTGGTCCATCTGAGACGGACCGGACCCTAGCCACCGGTAATCTGGTGGTGGCTGGATATTGGTCAGCGAAACTCTACCGGGCAGGAGGCACACCATGCGGTTGCGCTTACATGCCGGTGAGCACGTCATTGTCGCTGCCCGGCCGCAGGGTCGGTGTTTGTTGTGGCCGGTCCTGCTGGGGCTGATTCTCACTGGTGCGGCGGCATATTGGTTGGGCTGGGCGGGCCGCTCGGCCCACCCCTCGGGGCTTGCGCAGTGGCTTCCGGTGCTGGTGCCGACCGTTCTGGTGGTGCTGATGCTGATGTTCCTGCGATGGGTGTTCTACCCGTTGCTGGCGTGGTTATTCACGAGGTTTGTCTTGACCAATAGGCGGCTGATTTTCAGGCGAGGCATCCTGAGCCGGCGTGAACATGACCTGCCACTGCCGGTGATTTATCAGCTGGATAGTTCCCAGTCCCTGACGGACCGGATGTTCGGTGGCGGGACGCTGAGCGTGGATCTGGGCCGGGACCGCAGCGTGCAGTATCGGGACGTGCCGCATATTCACGCGTTCAAGGAGTATGTTGTGGGAGCCGTTGAGGAACTTCCCATGACCGTGATGTTTGATGGTGTAGATATGGACGTGGAACTCGGACGCGAAACGGAATGGATCGATGATGACCGGCGGTAGTGACGGGTGGGATGAACTGCCCCAGACGCCGCATGGTGGTTCGGCGGATGAGCCTGCCGAGCAGGAGTCCACGGAAGACGTCAACCGACGCACCATCCGCGACCTGGAAATTGAACTTCTAGGCTCAGAGCGCACCCTTAAGCGACGCGAAGTCGCAGCCGGCGCAGGGGTGTCCCTGTTGTCTGCCCGCAAATTCTGGCGTGCTATGGGTTTCGCGAACCTCGGGGACGAGGACGTCGCGTTCACCCCGAATGACCAGGAGGCGTTGACAACCATGGTGGGCATGGTCCGCACAGAGCAGCTCACGGAGGAAGCTGTCATCTCGATTGCCCGGTCGATCGGTCAGATGACGGACCGCATGGTGGTGTGGCAGGTCGAGGCCCTCGTGGAGGAATTGGTGGACCAGCACCAGCTCACCGATGTGGACGCGCGCAAGCGGCTCGTGGCTGGGTTGCCTGCTCTCATCGAACCGCTGGAGAAAACGCTGGTCTACGCATGGCGGCGCCAGTTGAATGCCGCGGTGCAGCGGCTGGCACTGCGCGCGGAGGCGGGTCTGGTCACAGAGGGTGATGTCCCGTCCACGCCGGACGACGACGCCCCGTTGCCCTTGGCCCGCGCGGTGGGATTCGCAGATCTGGTGTCCTACACGAGTTTGTCCCGGCAGATGAATGAAAAGACGCTCGCCCAGTTGGTGCAGCGGTTCGAGAATATGTGCGCGGAGATCATTGCGGTCGGTGGTGGGCGCCTGGTGAAAACGATCGGCGATGAAGTCCTCTACATCGCGGATACGCCGGTGGAGGGTGCGCAAATTTCGCTCGCCCTGGCCAAGGCGTTCACCGAAGATGAGCTTCTGCCTTCGGCGCGTGTGTCGATGGTGTGGGGGAGGATCCTTTCCCGGTTGGGCGATATCTACGGCCCTACCGTCAATCTGGCAGCACGGTTGACGGCCCTGGCGGAGCCGGGAACGGTGCTTGTGGATGCTTCAACTGCCGTGACTCTGCAGGACAATGACAGGTTTGTGTTGGTGCCTGGGGAAGTAAAGTCCGTTCGGGGTTTCGGTGAGATCTACCCGGTGACGGTGTATCAGGGAACGGGTTCCGGACTCGTCGTGGACTGACGGTATGACTGTCTGATTCGAGGGGAGTTCTGCCCATGTCAAGGGGTTGGCCGGACGGACCCCGCATGGCATTCTTAGAGGGGACTTTTTTGTCCGCCTCCACTATCCCTCGAATCGCCTGGATCTCCTCTGTGAAGTTTTTCAGTCAAGGCCTGCTGGCTCTTCGCCAACGACGTCGTGTCCTCACCACCGCCGGTGTCTCCGCGCTGTCCGTTGCCCTGGTTGCCGGTGCTGTGCTGTACCCGGGATTCGCCACCGCGGATGTTGAACTGAACGACGGCGGCGTGTGGGTCACCAATCAGAACCTGGGCATGGTGGGTCACCTCAATTATCAGTCGCAACTCATCGACGGCGGCTACACGGCTAACAGCGACGGTTTCGATGTGGCGCAGGCTGGGCGGAACGTGTTGAACCTGAACACGGATCAGGCGATGGTCTCTCCCGTGGACATCGCCAATGTGATGCGCGGTACGGAGACACAGCTTCCAGGCTCGGCGGATATCGCGATGGGCTCAGACGTTGTGGCCATCACGGAGAAAGCCACCGGAACAATCTGGATCACGAAGGCTGGGGAGATCGGGGGATTCAGTGA
This sequence comes from Arthrobacter roseus, assembly GCF_016907875.1. Lineage (NCBI taxonomy): Bacteria > Bacillati > Actinomycetota > Actinomycetes > Micrococcales > Micrococcaceae > Arthrobacter > Arthrobacter roseus. The sequence goes on from NZ_JAFBCU010000001.1 coordinate 1,287,888, forward strand.
CAAGACGGAGAATCCGGTCCTCAAAGAATCCCCTGGGGCCGTGGCCGCTGTGTCGTCCACGGACACCGTGGTGGTCGCGGATCCGTCGGCGTCTTCCATTTTCACGTATACCGTGGCCGACGACGGCAGCTGGCCGAAACCTTCTGTCATTAAGGCTGAGCAATTATCGGACTTCGGTAACGCGCAGATCGCCGCTGTGGGGAATCAGCCCGTGGTTTTCGACAGTGAGTCCGGCGTCCTGATTCTGCCCGACGGTCAAGCCGTGACAGTGGCGAATTCCCGGGACGCCCGGTTGCAGCAAAGCGGCGCCGCGTCGGATCACGTGGCGGTGGCCACCACTGACGGGCTTGTCAAGCAACCACTCGACGGCGGAGAGCCGGTTGTCACAGACCTCGACGTACCGGGGCCTCCCGCCGCTCCAGTCCAGCAGGGAGATTGCATCTATGCAGCGTGGGCCAGCGCCCGCTACATTCGTGACTGCGCGGATGATTCCAGTGACCGTCAAGAGGAAATCAAGGGCATTGGCGGAAGCGCGGATCTGGTTTTTCGCGTGAACAGGGACGTTGTGGTCCTCAACGACATGAACGCCGGTGATATCTGGCTTGTGAACCAGAACATGCTGCTGGTCAACAACTGGGGCGACATCATGCCTCCTCAGGACGAGGCAGATAACGAAGAGGATGAATCTGCCAACGAGTCCCTCGTGACGACGCTCCCAGACAGGACCAAGGAGAACCGGCCGCCAGTAGCCGAAGACGATTCATTCGGTGCCCGCGCCGGGCAGACCACCATCCTCACCGTCCTGGACAATGACACAGACCCTGACGGCGACCTTCTCAGAGCCAAGCTGGTGGGGGACGCGCCGGAGGGCATGGGCGTACAACCGGTGTACGACGGTGGCGGCCTGCAGGTGGTTGTGCCCGAAAATGCTTCACCGGGTCAGAAGCAGTTCAGCTATGAGGTGGGTGACGGCCGCGGTGGCAAAGCCACCGCTAACGTGACGGTGCGGATCAAGGGCATCGACAGTAACGAACCGCCCAAGGCCAAGCGTGCCACCACCATTTTGGTGGAAGAGGGCAAAAGCGTCAGCCAGAATATCCTCAGCAACTGGACGGACCCAGACGGCGACGACCTCTTCCTTGTTGGTGCTGAACCAACCGATGTTGGCGACCAGGTGCGGAGCCGGTATGATGGCATGCTGACTTTTCGTGATATCGGGAAAACGCTGGGACCCAAAGAGGTCAGGATTGAGGTCTCGGATGGCCGAGAGACGACGTCGGGCGTAGTCACCATGGACGTTCAGGCGATTGGGTTACTGCCGCCGGTGGTCAATTTCGACCACGTGAGCGCGACAGTGGGACAACAGGCAGAAATCGCACCGCTGAAGAACGATATTGACGCCACCGGTGGCGAACTCCGGTTGGCGAAGGTGACCTTCACCGGGGACGCGAAAGCTGTTCCGGACTACGAGACTGGAACCGTGAAGTTCACCCCGACCAAGGCTGGTACCTACTACATCGAGTATCTGGCCACCAATGGGCCTAAGAGCGCCAGCGGTCTGATCAGAGTGGACGCGGAAGCTGACGCCGACGCCGGTGCACCGATTGCGGTGCGTGACGTGGCACTGCTGCCTGGACACGGCGCGGTGTTGGTAGACGTTCTGGGAAATGATTCCGATTCAGCAGGCGGAATTCTGGTGGTTCAGTCGGTCGAGGTGGCAGCTGGTTCGCCCCTGAAGGTTGCTGTCTTGGAACACAATGTTCTGCGCATCCACGACGTCGGTGACCTGGCCGGCCAGGAAACCATCAAATACACGGTCTCCAACGGTAAAACGTCGGCTACCGGTGAGGTCAACGTCCTCTCCATCGAGAGCGAGGCGGAGATCCTTCCACCTCGAGCCGAAGCGGACACGGCCATTGTCAGGAGCGGCGATGTGGTGAACATCCCTGTACTGGATAACGACACTCACCCCAATGGCGACGAACTGGCACTTGACCCGATCATCGCCCAGGACGTGGCCACTAAGGATGGGCAACTGTTTGTCTCCGAGAACACGCTGCGTTTCGTTGCCGGTGATACAGCCAAGACTGTTTACGCCATCTACGAGGTGGTGGACAGCGCCGGCCAGAAGGACTCAGCCGAGGTCCGCATCACCATTCGACCCAAGGACGGGCGGAACACGCCACCAACGCCCAGCAACGTCGACGCGCGGGTGATCGCCGGATCCACCGTCCGTATTCCCATTCCGCTCTCGGGCTTGGATGCAGACGGCGACTCCGTGTCTCTGACGGGTATCGACCAAGCCCCTGAGCTTGGCGCAGCCGTTGCAGGGCCCCACTACATTGACTACACGGCCTCCGCTACAGCCGGTGGAACGGACTCCTTCACCTACGCGGTACAGGACAGGCTGGGCGCAGTTGCCACCGCAACTGTCCAGGTGGGCATTGCCCCGCTCGCTGAGAAGAATCAGAAACCCGTCGCTGTGGATGATGGTGTCGCCCTGAGACCGGGTCGAGCCATCGCCGTTGACGCTCTGCGCAACGATTCAGACCCCGACGGCGACCCCATCGCTTTGGTCGGAGAAGGCGTTGCAGCCACACCGGAAACCATGGCCGTAGAAGTGAAGAAGGGCAGAGTGCTCTTCACCGCGCCCGAGCAGGGCGGTACCTACAACGTGCGTTACATGGTGAAGGACAGTCGTGGCGCGGACGCGGTGGGTAATATTCGGGTCTCCGTGGACAAGAACGCCCCTCTGATTGCTCCCATTGCCCGGGATGATCGGGTGGAACCGGCTGAAACGATGGGCCGCGAAGCCGTGGACGTCCCGGTGCTCGAAAACGACGAAGACCCGGATGGCGTGGCCGAGGACCTGGCCATCACCGTGGACACGGCCAAGTACCAGGGCGTCAGCGTCGTTGGCGGGGTTGTCAAAGTGGAGCTCGCCGATGGCCCGCGCACCATCCCCTACACCGTGGAGGACATCGACGGCGGCCTCGGAACGGCACTGATCTGGGTACCAGGGCGTGGACAACAGCACCCTGTCCTGACGGAAAAGGGCCCCATCGACGTCACTGCCGGACAGGAACTCACCCTCGAACTTGCCGACTACGTCCGTGTGCGCGAGGGCCGTACGCCACGGATCACCGTGCAGGACAACGTTTCAGCCATCGGCACCTCTACCAAAGATTGGGTTTCCGACGAAAACACGTTGAGCTACAAGGCCGACATCGACTACGCAGGCACCGGATCCATCACCTTCGAGGTCACGGACGGATCTGGACCTGACGATCCCGAGGGCCTGAAATCCACTCTCACAGTGCTCACGAACGTCATCCCCGATAAGGACCGTAACTTCCCGCCCACGTTCACGTCCGGCTCACTCGAGGTTGCCAAGGCCGAATCCGCCGTATCCCTTGACCTTCGCGCGCTCGCAGATGATCCCAACCCGGATGACGCGGACAAGCTGGAGTTCGCCTTGGAAGGTGAACTGCCGAATGGATTCCGGGGTTCGTTGGACGGGTCCACGCTGAGTATTGAGGCTGACTCGGACACTGCAGTGGGTGCCACGGGCAAAGTGTCGGTGTCCGTCACGGATGGCCGCAGCGCAAAGGTGACCTCCTCCGTAGATCTGGTTGTTCTGGCCTCCTCTCGTCCGCTTCCAGTGGCCAACGAAGACACAGTTCCAGAGGCAGTGCAGGGTAAATCCGTCCCGGTGGATGTGCTCGCTAATGACGTCAATCCGTTCCCGGATTCGCCGCTGGAGATTGTTGATGTCGTGGCGGACGGGAATGGGACGGCGTCGAAGGATGGCGACCGCATCGTCGTCACTCCGGCAGAGACCTTCGTGGGAAGCATGAGCGTGACCTACACGGTCCGCGACAAGACCCAGGAAGATTCCAGACGGGTTTCTGCGCAGATTCTGCTGACTGTGGAGGGAAAACCCGGTGTTCCCAGCACACCCGCGGTGGAAAGCGTGCGGAATCAGACGGTGGTGATGGCCTGGGATCCACCGGCGAGTAACGGCTCGGCCATCACGTCCTATGAAGTGACGAGCAACCGCGGCTTCAGCCAGGAGTGCGCCACGACCACGTGCACTCTTACGGGCCTGACCAACAACACCGAGTACATTTTCCGTGTAGCCGCTGTCAACGAGCACGGGACCTCGGATCCATCGCCGGAATCGGCTCCCGCCAGGCCAGATGCAAAACCTGAGCAGCCCCAGCCGCCGGCCCTGACCTTTGGCGACGGCGAACTGGCTGTGAAGTGGACTCCGCCCGCGAACGAGGGCTCACCGATCGAAAAGTACACGCTGCAGATTTCTCCGGCCCCGGCCAGCGGCGCCAGCCAGAAGACCTCAACGGGCACCATGGTGACCTGGACTGGGCTACAGAACGGCACCGCATACAAGGTGCGGGTCCAGGCACAGAACAAGGCTCCGGATCCCTCCGACTGGAGTGATTACTCCGCTGCGGAGATTCCTGCGGGGAAGCCGGCGGTACCTGCGGCACCAAATACACAGCGCGTGGAGTCGGTTGGCTCACAGAGTCAATTGAGCGTGGACTGGAACGACGTCGCCAACAACGGCGCAGCGGTAGCTGCTTACGAGGTGCGTGAGTACGTGGGCAATACGCTGCGGCGCACTCTGCCGGTGACCAGCGTTTCAGAGCAGACCATCACGGTTCCCAATGCTGAGCAGGACTATACCTACGACGTCCGGGCCAAGAACAAGGCCGGCTGGAGTGAATACGGTGCCCAGTCAGCACCGCGGCGCGCGGTCGGAGCACCGGCTGCACCGGCTGCCCCACAACTGAAGCCCACTCATACTGGTGGTGCCGGAGAAAGCGTGTCGATCACGTTCAGCGCGCTCGCTGCGGCGCAACGCAACGGGGCACGCGCCGGAGAAGTCAGCTATCAGGCCAGCTTCAACGGCGGCGGATGGCGCGGGATCAACTCGGGTGATGTTGTGGGTGGCTTCGCCAACGGCAGCAACGTTTCAGCGACAGTGCGCGCAGTTGTGAACAGTGACGGCGCAAAGATGAACGGGGCCCCCAGCGGCGGCTCCAATGCGGTGGTCCCGTACGGACGGCCTCACGTACCGAATGCTTCCTCTGGTACCAGCAAACGGGGGGATAAGAGGGTGTACTTCACATGGTCAGCACCTTCGCCCAACGGACGGGCTGTGGACTATGTTCGCTACCGACACCTAGCGCCAACCAAGGAATGGATCAACGGCGGCACATCGGGGAAAGCGGATTTCCCTGCTGATAATTACGGAAAATCCGTCACCCTCGAGTTCCAGACCTGCGACGTCACGGGGCAATGCTCCGGTGGAAAGCAGGTGAGCGGTCTTGCCGGAGACCGCGACCAGTGGACTACTCAGCTCAACACGGGAATGGAACGAAGCTGCACAGATCCCGCCAATCGTGCCACCTACGACACCAAACGGTTCACCTGCGAAGGAAAAGGTGGAAACCAACCGCCTTGGTTCTACGCTGGCCAAAAGATCGTCGTCCAGTGCTGGATCGATCATAAAGACGGGTATGGGGTCAAGGGACCCTGGTACCGGGTTGAACCAGGGTCATCAAGGAATGTGGGCCGTTATGTCGACGCCGGCCACACATCCATTGGCCGGCCACAGTCAAGCGGTGCCCCACGTTGCTGACGTCACTGCCAGCGTCCGGACCCGCGGAGCCTGTGTTGACTCGTCCGGCTAGACTGGATCCGGTCCGTCGTCCGCGGACTCGTTAGGTGTTGCTGAGGGGCATTCTTGGGGATTAGGTTCACATGGGGTAGGTCTCGCGCGGTCTCGGCGCTGGCCTTTGGTGCTGCCGCCAGTGTGGCCGTGACCGGTGCCGTGCTGTATCCAGGGTTCAAAACGGCCGAGCTGGAGCTGCACGACGGCGGCGTCTGGGTGACGAATAACGCGGCTGGCATGGTCGGTCACCTCAATTACCAGTCCAAGGTGCTCGACGGCGGCTTCGTCGCCAAAGCGGCTTCCTTCGACGTCATACAGGACGATGCAACCGTTTTCATGACGGATCAGGAACAGTCCGGCATCAGCACCGTGGACGTTGCCACCGTGACCCAGAGCCAGCCCACCGGAGTTCCCGGTGGTTCAGACATCGATCTGGGAACAGAAACCGTAGCGATCACTGATCCGGTCTCCGGTTCTCTCTGGGCGGTTACCACCGACACCCTTGCCTCATTTTCACCCGAAAGCATCGAACCGTTGGTCAAGGATGCCAAGGGGCTCGTGACTGCGGTCGGGGAAGATGACACGATTTACACTGTTTCCCCGGAAACGGGTCAACTCACCACATTCGTGCGCGAGGACGACGGAAGCTACACCAAATCTTCGAAGAACGGGTTGTCCGGCTTCGAACAAGCTAGCGAATTGCAGATAGCGGCCGCCGGCGACACTCCCGTGGTGCTCGATGCCGACGCCGGGCGGCTGTACCTGCCCGGTGAATCCGCCGTCGAACTAGAGGGAACGGCCCTTACCCTGCAGCTGAGCAGTCGCGGCGAATCCATCAACGTGGCTGTGGCCGGTGCCGACGCCCTGTTCACGGTGCCGCTGGACGGCGGAGATGTTCGCCGGATTGACGCACCCGGGGGAGGCCAGCCCGCAGCTCCTGCGGTTGTGGACCAGTGCGTCCACTCCGCCTGGGCAGGCAGCCAGACCTACATCCGCTCCTGCGCGGACCCTTCGCAGGACAAGAACGAGCCCATCCCGTCCCTGGGAGCACAGTCTGAACTATCGTTCCGCGTCAACCGCGACGTCGTCGTCCTCAATGACATGAACGGCGGCAGCATCTGGTTGGTCACAGACCAGATGCAGGTGGTGGATAACTGGGATGACCTGATTCCGCCCCCCGGTGAGGATGACAAGAAGTCCGAGGAAGAGTCCAACGAGATCAGCCGTGAGACTGCGCTGCCGGACCGCACCAAAGAAAACCGCAAGCCCGTTGCCGAAGACGACGAATTTGGCGTCAGACCCGGACGAACCACGGTTCTGCCCATCTTGTTCAACGATTCCGATCCCGACGGCGACCTCCTGACCGCGAAACTCGACAAAGACCAACCAAAAATCGGAACGGTCCAATCCATCTACAACAAGACGGGTCTGCAGATCGTTGTGCCACCGGACGCTGAAGGGTCCGAGACCATCAGCTATACGGTCGACGACGGCCGCGGCGGAGAGGATACCGCGAGCGTCCGCCTCCGGGTGGTGGGCGCGGAGAGTAACGGGGCGCCGGTTCAGGAGCGCAAGTCCGTCATCACTGTCGAGCAGGGTGGAGAGATCACCCAGAACATCCTGACCGACTGGGTTGACCCGGATAGCGATCCACTTCAGCTTGTGGGCGCCGCTGTTGAGAACCAGCAAGACATTGTCCGGACCAGGGCGGACGGCGTTCTGACGTTCCAGGATGTTGGGCTCAGTCTGGGTGAGAAAACGGTTGCGGTGACGGTGTCGGACGGCCGCGAACGAACGACGTCGAACATGACGTTCAAGGTGGAACCGGCCGGGAAGCTGCCGCCGGTGGCGAACGCCGACCACGTGCGGGTGAGCGTCGGGGAGGACGCCACGATCTCGCCGTTGAAGAATGACACGAGCCCAACGGATGCCCGTCTGCGTCTGGCCCAGGTTGACCAGGTGGAGGATGCCACGGTCACTATGAACTCGGACGTCGGCACGATCACGTTCCGCTCTGCAGCCGTGGGCACCTTTTACCTCACGTATCTGGTCAGCAACGGTCCGGCCAGCGCCACGGGACTGATTCGGGTGGACGTCGAAGCGGCGAACGAAGACGACGGCGCCCCTGTCGCGGTCCACGACACAGCCTTGCTGCCGGCCGGTGGGGAAACGCTTGTTGATGTGCTCGGCAATGACTCGGACCCGTCCGGCGGAGTGCTGGTGGTCCAGTCGGTGACGCAGCCAAGCGAAAAGGCGATCACCGTCTCCGTGGTGGATCACAGCGTCCTGCGTATTACGGACACACGTGGTCTCGCGGCTCCTGCGGTGGTGAAGTACACGGTCTCAAACGGCCTGGAAAGTTCAGTCGGTGAGGTCTCGATAGTTCCCGTGCCGCGGCCAGCGAAGCTACAGCCTCCTCGCGCCAACCCGGACGAGGTCACGGTCCGCGTCAATGATGTCGTCACTATCCCGGTCCTTGCCAATGACGAACATCCCAACGGTGCTCCCATCACGCTGGTTCCGGAGCTGGTGGAGACCGTGGACGACGCCGACGGTCTGCTGGCCATGTCCGGGGAGGAACTTCGGTTCCGCGCCGGTTCCGAGCCCAAGACGGTGCGAGCGATTTATGCCGTGGCCGGCCCGGACGGACAGGAGTCATCCGCCCAGGTCACCATCCACATCCAGCCACTGAATGTTGAAGATAACTCTCCTCCGCAGCCCAAGAGCCTCACGGGGCGTGTCTTTGAAGGTCAGAGCACCCGTATTGCTGTTCCGCTGGACAGCATTGATCCCGACGGCGATTCGGTCACCCTGATCGGCATCGAGCAGTCGCCGGCGAAGGGCGCGGCGAAGGTCGGGGCGTCGTATATTGACTACACGGCGGGCGGAAACACGGGGGGAACGGACACGTTCAGCTATGTTGTGTCGGACCGTCTTGGGGTGCGTTCCACCGCCACTGTGTCAGTGGGAATTGCACCAAAGGCCAACAACAACCAGCCTCCCGTGGCACTGGATGACTCCACCATCATTCGCCCTGGCCGCACTGTTGCGGTGGATGTCCTCAAAAATGATACCGATGCCGACGGTGACCGGATTGTCTTCGCGCCGGGTGGGCTGGAAGCCGATGAGTCGGTTCCTGTAAGCATCGAAAAGGGCAAGGTCCTGGTCACGGCGCCAGAAATTCCCGGCCACACCGTGGTTCGCTATACCGCCTCTGATGGAAGGGGTGGAACCGATACAGCCACCCTCACCGTTGATGCGCGCGCTGACGCACCCCTGCTGGCACCCATCGCCCGCGATGACCGTTTCCCGTTCCCCGAGACCGTGGGCGAGACAGAGGTCACTGTACCGTTTTTGAAGAACGACGAGGACCCGGACGGCGTCGTTGCCGACGTGAGCGCAAGCCTTCCCGGTACCCCGGACAATGTCTCATTGGGAGAGGACGGCACGGCCGTTGTCCAGCTAACGGCCAAAGCCCAGATCATTCCCTACACGTTGACGGACCTGGACGGATTGAGTGCTACCGCGTTCATGATGGTCCCTGGGTCCGCTGAGCCACATCCCACCCTGAAGGATTTCGCTCCGCTGGAGGTTCAGTCGGGTGAGAAACTGACCCTTGAACTCGATGACCTGGTCAAGGTCCGGAACGGCCGAGCCCCTCGTTTGACCGCGGCCGACGGCGTCACAGCCGTGGGTGGCGAGGTGTCCGCCACTGACGCGGATACCATGGTCTTCACCTCGGCTGAGGGTTACTCCGGTCCCGCATCGGTGGTCTTTGAAGTCACCGACGGCTCCGGACCCGATGATCCCGACGGTCTGAAATCGACGCTGAGCGCAGGCATCACTGTTCTGCCGGATCCCGAAGAGAACCTGCCGCCCACCCTTGCAGGCAACACCCTGGAGGCCGCGCAGGGGGAAGCCGCGGCCACACTGGACCTGCGGCAGGCGGCGTCGGACCCTAACCCTGAGGACGTTCCGAATCTCGAATTTGCCCTTACCAAGTCCACCATCGACGGTGTGCAGGTATCTCTGAACGGCAGCGTTCTGAGCGCGAAGGCTGATGCCGATGCTCCGAAGGGCAACGCTGGATCCGTGACCGTATCCGTGTCCGATGGAACCAATGAGCCGGTTTCAGCGGTGGTCGACATCATTGTCCTGGCCACAGACCGCCCGCTGCCGGTGGCCAATGACGACGTCGTTCCGGAGGCCGAATCCGGAAAGCCCGTGACGGTGAACGTGCTGGAGAACGACGTCAACCCGTTCCCGGATGAGCCGTTGAAGATCATTTCAGCCGCAACGAGCACCGGTCAGGGATCAACGTCCGTGAATGGTTCGTCCATTGAGATCACGCCGGCGCAGGAATTCGTTGGCACCATGACGGTGACCTACCGGGTCCAGGACCGCACCGGTGATCCTGAGCGTGAAGTGGATGGACAGGTGCTGCTCACGGTCAAGAGCACCCCCGATGCGCCGCTGACCCCGGTGGTGGAACGGACCGGTGATCAGCTGGTGGTGCTCTCCTGGGACCCACCGGCGAACAACGGTTCAGCCATCACCGGCTACACCGTCACGGCCGCAAACTTTAGCCAGCAATGTTCATCGACCACCTGTGAGCTCAAAGGCTTGACCAACAACGTTGAGTACACGTTCACCGTGGTCGCGGCCAACGCGCTGGGTGAGTCCGAGCCGTCGTCGCCATCGGCCGTTGCCCGCCCGGACGTTCGCCCGGAGGCGCCAGCGGCGCCGGTCCTGACATTGGGCGATAGCAAGATCGCTGTCAGCTGGAACGTCCCCGTATCCAAGGGGTCGCCGGTCAAGGCGTACAACCTGGAGATTTCTCCCGCGCCGGCCAATGGAGTCACCCAGAAAACCGGTGTCACCGGGACATCTGTTTCGTGGGGCGGGCTGACCAACGGTACGGCCTACCAGATCAGGGCTCAGGCTGTTAACGATGCGTCCGAACCGTCAGATTGGAGCCCGGTCTCTGCCGCCGAAACTCCCGCCGGGCCGCCTGCGGCGCCACTGGCACCGCGAGCAGACCGCAATACGGATGCCGTCAATGGTGGTTCCATTGTGGTCTCCTGGAAGGCGCCCGCCAACAACGGGGCACCGCTCCAGAGCTACGATGTGCGTGTCTACCGGGATGGAAGCCTGGATTCCGGTCAGTCGCGCAGCGTCGCTGCTGGCAATACCGGCCTCACACTCACGGGTTTGAACAAGAGCTCCAATTACCGCTTTGCTGTTCTTGCCAAGAACAAGGCCGGAGCATCCGGGGCGAGTGCGCAGTCAGGGGCAGTGGTTCCCTTCGGCATTCCCGGCGCAGTGGGTCAGGTATCGGCGAAGGCCACGGGCGAGGACGGTCGCGCGAAACTGAATTTTAGCGCCCCAGCGGCCAATGGCAGTGCTATCAGGGATTACCAGGTCAGTGTCAACGGCGGTAGCTGGCAAGGCTATGGCGGTCCGGGGAGTGCGGTCAATGGCCTGTCCAACGGCAACTCGTACTCGTTCCGGGTCCGTGCGAGAAACGAAGCGGGACCTGGGCCGGCCAGCGGCCCCTCCAATGCGGTGACCCCGTTCGGTCCCCTTCGTAATGCCTCGAATATCGGCAGCTCCGTCAACGGGTTCAAGGTGACATTCACCTGGGAGAAGAACGGATCTGCGTATGCCAACGGAAAACCTGGCGGCGCCACCGTCAAGGTAAGCGTCGATGGCAACTCTGTAACGAACTCGGGCTCCTGGTCCGGGGGTAATAGCCCCGAGGATCGACACGACATTCGGATCGACGTCTGCCGCGGTGGTGGTGACTGCCGGACTTTCACTGCCTCTGAGCGCTCGGCATCACCTACGTTGACCCTGAAACAGGGGAAGGACACTGGGTACATCATGCGACCGAATCCCGACGGCGACCCCGTCTGTGGCGACAGTAAGTGCAACTACTACCACATGGTGGCGGAGCTCCTTCCGCCAAACACCATGGTCACTTTCCATTGCTACACGGAAGGGACCGGAGACATCGGTGCTGACCGTACAGTGAAAACCAGTTCGCGTGGCTATGCCGAAATCGGTTCCGGTTGTCTCATCGAGCGGGAAGACTCGGAGAACTACAACGAGGACTGGAATGGATTCTTCTTCAGGGTAACCACCGGAGACCGGTCCTGGGAGTCGAACCATAGGATTTGGTAGGAGACAACTGCCCATCGAGGAGTAGGTGTTTACTCGCTAGAATACTCAAGGCCCTATTGTGGCCGGGCGCGGGCCCGGCCGCATCGAAGACGTGAAGGAACAAACACTATGGCGATGACCGCTGAGCAGGCTACCTGGTTTGCCGGAACCTTTGACAAGCTAGTGGGCAACGTTGGCCAAGCCATTTTGGGGAAGTCACACGTGATACGCCTCATCCTCACAGCCATGCTCACGGACGGCCACGTCCTGCTCGAGGACGCCCCCGGGACCGGTAAAACCATGCTGGCCCGGTCCCTCGCCGCCACGGTTCAGGGATCACATTCCCGCATCCAGTTCACCCCTGACCTGCTGCCGTCGGACGTCACGGGCATCACCGTGTATGACCAGAAGACTCAGGTGTTCGAGTTTCACAAGGGCCCGATCTTCGCGAACATCGTGCTGGCCGATGAAATCAACCGTGCGTCGCCCAAAACACAGTCGGCGCTGCTGGAGGTCATGGAGGAATCCCGGGTCACCGTGGACGGTGTCACCCATTCCAACCCGCGTCCCTTCATGGTCATCGCCACCCAGAACCCGATCGAGCAGGCGGGAACCTACCGCCTCCCCGAGGCGCAGCTGGACCGCTTCCTCATCAAGACGCACATCGGCTACCCGGACCACGCCTCAACCGTAGAGCTCCTCGGTGGTGCCGCTACGCGTGACCGCTCACTGGCACTGACGCCCATCATCACCACGCAGGCGGTCAACGACATGGCTGACCTCGCGGCCACCACTCACGTGGACCCGGCCATTCTCGAATACATCTCCCGGCTCACCGAAGAAACCCGCAACGCTCCCGAGAGCCGCCTCGGCGTCAGCGTCCGTGGTGCCCTGGCCATGGTCCGTGCAGCGAAGGTATGGGCTGCCAGCCAAGACCGCAACTATGTCCTGCCAGATGACGTGAAGGAACTGGCGCCCTACGTCTGGACTCACCGATTCGTCATGGACCCCGAGGCCGAATTTGCCGGTGCTACCGCCGAAGCTGTCCTCAAGAGAGTTCTGGCGGACGTCTCAGCTCCGCAGCAGCGCGCTGGCGTCTAGGCCGAGCACCAACACACCATGAGTACTTCAACGGATACACGGCGCCGGTTTCACCCCTCGTCCCTGTGGGCGGAGGGCGCCGGTGTTGCGAGGGAATACCTGCAGCCTGCGGGCACCAGAGCGTCCGCTATCTGGACTAGACGACTCCAACCGTTCATCGGCGTCGTCAGCCCCCTGGGATGGGTATTGATTGCCGTTGTCCTCATTCTTGGTGTTCCCGGGCTGATCTTCACCTGGGCGGAAGCGATCGCCGTGGCCGTCATTAGTGTCTCACTGCTGATCCTTGCCGTGGTTTTCATCATCGGCCGGTCCTCCTACGGTGTGGACCTGGATCTGGCACGCACCCGTGTGGCCGTGGGCGACCATGCGGTAGGCAGCGTCTCGGTGTCAAACACCTCCAATAAAGCACTGCTCCCGGCCTCTCTCGAACTGCCGGTAGGCGGCGCAACCGCTATCTTTCACCTGCCGCGGATGAAACCGGAACAGGTCCACGAAGACCTGTTCACCATTCCCACGCAACGCCGCGCCGTCATTGTCGTTGGCCCGGTCCGCTCCGTGCGCTCGGATCCCTTGAGCCTGATGCGACGGCAGGTCCGGTGGACGGAACCGACGGACCTCTTTGTTCACCCCCGTACCACGCCACTTGGGGGTTCGGCAGCCGGTTTCATCAAGGACCTGGAGGGTTTACCCACGCGCGAACTCTCCAGTGCCGACGTCTCATTCCATGCCCTGCGCGACTACGTCCCAGGCGATGATCGCAGGCACATTCACTGGAAAACGACGGCTCGCACCAACAAGCTCATGGTCCGCCAGTTCGAGGAGACGCGAAGGTCCCATCTCGCCGTCGCGCTGTCCACCCAACCCGCAGAATATGACGACGCAGCAGAATTTGAGCTCGCCGTATCAGTGGCCGGATCGATCGGGCTGCAGGCTATCCGTGAGCAGCGGAACCTCAACGTGCTGACGCAGGGCGGCCCCCTGCGCTCCGAAACCGGTAGGAATCTTCTTGACGAGCTGACCCGAGTGGACGGGCACACCGGCCGCACCACCGCGGTGGATCTGGCCCGAATGACAGCCGATGCCGTGCCGAATGCGTCCGTCGTGTTTTTCGTCTTGGGTCCGCAGGTCACGCCCAGACAGCTGCGCAGCGCTGCGGCGTCCGTACCTCCAGGAATTCGCTGTATCGCCGTCCGCTGCAAAAGTGGACAGGAACCGGCGCGGGCCAGCATCGGAGACCTCACGGTCGTTTCACTCGGCGAACTCGATGATCTTGCTCTGGTTTTGCGGAAGGCGGCCGCATGAGTGCCACGCGCGCCCCGGAAAAGCAGACCAGCCGGCGTTCTGAGCGAACGGGCAGGCGGCGCACCAGCAGTAGACAACAGCTGATCGACACCGGCGTGCTGATCCTCGCACTCAGCCTAGGTGTCCTTGGTTTTGGAACCGCCTTCGGTTCAGATGCGCGCTATCTGCTCGCCGGCATGGGCGGCGTCGTCATGGGGCTTGCCATCGCGTGGACTTCCGCCCGATTCCGGCTGGGTCTGTGGAGTACTGCTGGCATCGTCTGTGGAACTTACCTGCTGCTGGGTAATGCTCTGGCAGCGCCGTCGGAATCATTCCTCGGCTTTCTGCCCACTCTGGAGTCTTTGCGGGTTCTCATCCTCGGTGTCGTCACCTCGTGGAAAGACATCTTGACCGTGGCCGCGCCCGTGGGCATATCGCGGGGGATGCTGATCGTGCCCTTCCTGAGCGCGCTGCTGACCTCCGTCGTCGCCGGTCTCCTGGCGTGGAGGGTGCGCACCCCATACTGGGTGCTCCTGCCGGTCATCGCGCTGTTCGGTGCCAGCATCATTTTCGGAACCAACCGCGCCAGTCTGCCCGAGCTTCGGGGCATCATGCTCATCGTGGCCATGCTCGCCTGGCTCGCCTACCGTCGCGACATCGCCAGAACGGACAACGGCACGCGCGTATCGGGGAATCCGGCATCCAGCGACGCCACGGCCACCCGAAGTGGAACGGTCCGCCGGCTCGGCTACGGTGCCGCGATGGTGGCCGGCGCAACGGCCATCACCGTTCTGGCCGTCCCGCTCCTCACCTCCCATGGCCAACGGCAAGTGCTGCGCGACGTCGTCGTTCCTCCCGTTGAACTCTTTGACTATCCCAGCCCGCTCATGGATTTCCGGCAGTACGTGAAGACCAACGAGGACAAGACGCTGTTCACCGTGGACGGTCTGCCAGAGGGCGAAAGAGTTCGCCTCGCCGCGCTGGACGCTTACAACGGCGTCGTCTACAACGTGAACCCCCAGGCGGCGGGCAATTTTGCGCGGGTCGGTGATGCTCAGCAGCTTGGGGCCTCCAACCGCGCCACCGATGGCACCAGCGCCACACTGGACATCAACATTAAGGAGTACGACGGCGTGTGGCTACCTTCCGGTGGTCAGTTGGAGGGCATCGCCCTCAGCGGTCCGCGCGAAGGGTCCTTGGAAAAGGCCCTCTATTACAACGACGACGCTCGCACAGCCCTGTCCACGATCGGTTTGCAGGAGGGCGACAGCTACCAGGTCAACGTGACTTTCCCTGATTTTCCGACGGACGAGCAGCTCGCTCAGTATGACTTCGCGGGCTTGAACCTTCCGCGGGTGGAGAGCGAGCCACCGATCATTGCCAGCCGTGCCACGGAGTACGTTGGTGCTGCCTCCAAGCCTATTGAGCGGGTGCGCCGGCTGCAGCAGGTGCTACATTCGCAGGGGTATTTCAGCAACGGTAAGGACGGCGAGCCGCCCTCGCTTCCCGGACACGGTGCCAAACGTATGACCACCCTGCTCGATGCCGAACAGATGGTGGGCGATGACGAACAGTACGCCGTCGCCATGGCTCTGATGGCCCGAAAACTGAATATTCCTGCTCGCGTGGTGATGGGCTTCTATCCAGATTGGGACGACGTGAAGAACCCTGGCGGCACCATTGCCATCAAGGGTAAGGACGTCCACGCGTGGGTTGAAGTTGCCTTCGATGACGCGGGCTGGATTCCCTTTGACCCGACGCCGGATGAGGACAACGAGCCGATCCCGCCGCAGCAGCAACCGAAGTCCACGCCCAAACCCCAGGTTCTGCAGCCGCCACCGCCGCCTCAGGAACCGGCCGAATTGCCGCCGGACTCGGCTCCCGAGCCACAGGACGCCGACAAGAACGACAAGGATTTCTGGGCCATCTGGGGTCCTCTGGTGCGGCTGATCGGTATTGCCATGATCCCTGTGGGGATTATTCTGATCCCGCTGCTGCTGATCCTTTTGCTCAAAACCCGACGTCGCAAGAGGCGTTCTCGGGAGGGCATGCCGTCCCAGCGTGTGGGAGGCGGTTGGAAGGAAGTTCTCAGTTTCGCCACGGACATGGGCGCCAGCGTTAATACGAAGGCCACCCGCCGGGAGAGCGCACGGAACCTCAAGGAATCCTTCCCTGCCAGTTCTGTCGTCACCACCAGATTGGCTCACCGCGCGGACGCGGGGATCTTTGGTGCGAGTGAGCCCTCCGAGGCCGAAGTCCAAGAGTTCTGGCAGCACGTTGAATCATCCCTGGACGAGATGAGCGGTACGGTCGGATTCTGGAAGCGTCAGCGTGCCAGGTATTCTCCGCGTTCGCTGTTTCAAGACGCCCGGAACAGGACGGTCCGCGGACGACGGCCAACGTCGGCGCGTCGTCGTGACCGGTCGGCCAGGGGCGACGCCGGGAAGCCAACTGGGGAGGATGAACAGTGACGCTGGAGGTCGAATGCCCGCGGTGCCGTACTACAGTGGCTGCAAAGGCACCCTATTGTGTAGCATGCGGTGCACAGCTCCCACGGCGAGGAAACGCTGATGTGATTCCCCATGATCAGGAAGGCGATGCGCGGATGAACCACATGCTGGGCAACGCTTCGGCGGGTAAGCGTCTGCTGGCCAAGATCCTGGATTCAGTGCCACCAACGGTGATCATGGTGATCTTCATGGGCATCGGCGTTTCGTCGATTTCCACCACTCAGACCTCCGCGGCGTATGCCACGGTTGATCTGACGTTATTTCTGGTCATGTCCGGTCTGACCAGCCTTCTGGTTCTGGGGTACTGGATCTGGATGTGGGGATGGGAAGCAAAAGCCGGAAAGACTCTCGGCAACCTGATCATGGGCATCAAAACGGCTAACGAAAAGGGCCTGCCCGCAGGCTGGGGCTCCATTTTTGTTCGCAATCTCATCATTGGGCTCAGCGGAGTTGTTCCGGTGGTCGGATTTACTCTGATCATGATCTCCAATCTCTGGGATCCCAACAACAAACGGCAGGGCTGGCACGACCGCATCGCCCGCACACTCGTTTTCGACGTCCGCAACGGCAGAGACCCGCTCACCACTGGGGGAGCAGAAGGACCAGCTTCCTTTGCGCCGGTTCAGCCAACTTCACCACCGCTGCAGCACGTGGGCTCACCCATTGCAGGCGCTGTTCACGAGCCGAGGAGGACCTCCGCCGTCACCGAAAGCGTGACAACGCCGGACCCAGCGTCACTCACCACGGACCCAGAACCACCGTCAGACGGGGCTGGCAAACACCATGGGACGCCGTCGACTTCCGTGATCAGCAGTGTGCCAGGATTCGGCCCGCCGCCGGAGCCCCAGCCCACAGCGGAGGCTCATCCCGACGACGACGTCGATGCCACGCGCGTATCCTCGAAAAGACCGGCTCCAAGTGCCCTCGTGCTCGTGTTCGATGATGGAGATGATGTCGAAGTGGCAGCCGAGGCGCTTATCGGCCGCAATCCATCGAATCAAGGCGGGGAAAGTGTCGGGCAACTCATTGCCGTGGCTGATCAGGGGCGGTCAGTCTCCAAGACGCACGTACATCTTCGACGTGAGGGGAGCGGAGTCTGGGTGACAGACCGCAATTCCACCAACGGTACGTCCATTAGCGGTACCGACGGCATCCGTAATCAAGTCCCTGGAGGGGAGACGCTCATGGCTGAAGTAGGATCCACAGTGCACTTTGGTGACCGCAGTTTTGTGGTGGGCCCCCGATGAGTACTGACGTGAGTGTTTCCAAACGCCGGGTGCCATCGCTGACTTATGGCTACGGTACGGACCGGGGGCTGAAGCGGGAACTGAACGAGGATTCGCTGATCGCCTCGGATCCGGTCTTTGCTGTTGCGGACGGCATGGGCGGTCATGAGGCAGGCGAGGTCGCGAGCGGAATCTGCGTACGTACGCTCGGGGACAGCCCGGTGGTGGGGACACGGTGTCCGCAGTTCTCGGCAGCGGACATCCATGACCTACTGCAGCTTGCCGATCAGCGCATCCGTGAGGCAACGGGAGGCCGCGCAGGCACCACGGTGTCCGGTGTCATGCTTGTCGAGGAATCTGAGAGTCCGTACTGGCTTTTCTTCAACGTCGGTGATTCTCGGACCTACCGGCTCAGCCAAGGTGTCTTTGAGCAGGTCACGGTGGATCACTCGGAAGTCCAGGAGCTGGTGGACATCGGACGAATCACGGAGGCTGAGGCGCAGATCCACCCGAGGAGACACGTGGTCACCCGCGCGCTGGGTACGGGGAGCGAGACGGAGCCGGACTTCTGGCTGATGCCCGTTGAGGAAGGCGACCGCATCATGGTCTGCTCGGATGGGCTCACCGGTGAGGTCAGCGCTGAACATATTCGGGACCTGCTGAGCAATATCGGCGACCCACAGATGACCACGGACTCGCTGATTGACGCCGCGCTTCGTTCTGGTGCACGCGATAATGTGAGTGTCATTGTCATTGACGCCTCTGGGATTGACCGGGATCCTGCGATCACGGCCAGAACGGATGATGACTCAGAGGACACTATCCCGAGAAGGCCTTCGACGCCGAAGGTTTCCTCCGCGGATCAGCCCACGGAGTCCGGTACCGCGTCCAATGACGCCGGAGACCGCCGATGAGCCTGCTCTCCTATGCTTCCGGGCCGTGGTACTGCCTGGTCCGCACGGAGACGGTGGTCTTGCTTCCACCCGAGACCGGCCGTGACATGGTGAATACGGTGTGGGAGGCGCTCGCTCATGGTTCAGGGGTGGAGCGCGTCCTCTCTGTTCTGTCTGGTGATTTCAGCAATGGTTGGTCTGCTGTGCCGCCCTTCGCCGTCGTCTCCTATACCGGCGGGCTCCACGTCCTACTCAGGGGCGCAGTGCAACTCACTGCTAACGCCGGGACCATTCAGGCGAATGTCTCGGGCCAGGGCGTCTCGACCTGGAGTGAGCGGGTTCTCGACCCTCAGGACAGCTGGACGTTGCACCTACCTGGTGCGGCGTCGTCCACCGGGGAAGAACCGTTGCCGCTCGTGGCAGGGGTCGTGATGGCTTCAGCGGTCATGGCTGTGTCAGACGCCGACGCCGACGCCGACGCCGAGGCTGATGCCGACGCCGACGCCGGTGAAGAAACGATTCATCCGGGTCTCTTTACAGCCGCGCCCGCCGAAGAGCCGGCAGAGGTTTCCGACGAAGAGCCAGCAGAGGTTTCCAATGCGGTGGAGAACACCTCCGGTTATGACCATCTGTGGGACCAGACGGTCATGCGCCGCGTCGAGGATGCTGCTGTGCGTCCCGAAGATGAAAACGAAACCGAAGACGACGACGTGGAGCCGGCGGGGGAGCGCACCGACTCGGAGGACAACGGCGCTGTGGAACCAGAACCGGATCTCGTTGCGGGCGCACCGGCTGCTTCGGTAGCACCGGCAATTGCGGCGCCGGTTGCAGGCCTGTCCACCGGTCTCATCGACTCCGTACCGTGGGCGCGCCGCCCTGAAAGCACGCCGCAGGAGTCACCTTCGTCCCGTCCCCCGAAGGACACTGGGGCTGTGCCGACGTCGGACCTGCTGGGTGATCACGACGGCGAAACTGTTATGAAAAGGGACCTCCCCACAGACCAGGGCGACGACGCATCTGGGCACTCTGCGGAGCAGAAAGAATCTCGGCCGGCCACCGGGCCCACCGTTCTGGCACGCCTATGCCCGGCCGGACATGCGAACGCACCCACCGTTTCGATCTGCAGCATATGCGGGCGGACGGTAGACGGTGACACCAGCCAGGTCAGGCGTCCAAGCCTGGGACGGATGCGGGCATCCACGGGTGAGGTCTACGAGCTGGATTCCTCCTTGATCGTGGGCCGTCAACCATCGGTTTCCCGTGTTCAGGGCAGCGTGATGCCTCGTCTGGTTCAGGTCACCAGCGAATCGGGGGACATCTCACGCTCCCATGTGGAAATCCGTCTTGAGGGTTGGCACGTCATGCTGTGCGATCTGCGTGCCACCAACGGCACCGTCCTCATCCGGTCGGGTCAGCCGCCACGGCGTCTGGGTGAAGGGGAGATGGCGATTTTGCTCGACGGCGACGTCGCTCAGCTAGGCCAAGACGTTTCGCTGCGGTTTGAGGATCTTCGATGAGTCGAAAACGCTCAGCAGCACCGCCGCCGGGAATCCCAGGATTCCGCTATATCAGCTTGCTCGGATCCGGCGGTTTCGCAGATGTGTACCTGTATGAACAGGACCGTCCACGTCGTCGAGTAGCCGTCAAGGTACTGATCTCGGACCTGCGGACCGAGGGCGCGCGTAAAGCGTTTGAGTCCGAAGCAAACCTCATGGCGCAGCTATCCTCACACCCCTACATCGTGACGATTTTCCAGGCTGACGTTACCGATGATGGGCACTCGTATCTGGCCATGGAGTATTGCTCCCGGCCCAGCCTGGACCTGCGGTATCGCAAGGCGCGGCTCAGCGTGGCTGAAGCCCTGACCGTCGGCATTCAGGTAGCCTCTGCCGTCGAATCAGCCCATCGTGCCGGCATCGTCCACCGGGATATCAAGCCTGCTAATATCCTGGTCACTGACTACAATCGGCCGGCCCTGACGGACTTCGGTATCTCTGGAACCACGGACTCGGCGGTGGACGAGGACCACGGAATGTCCATTCCCTGGTCTCCACCGGAGGCGTTTCGCGGCGGCGGTGCAAATGGCATCAGTATGGATGTCTGGGCACTGGGCGCCACTATCTACACCCTGTTGGCTGGACGGTCACCCTTTGTGTTCCCCGGTATGGACAATTCTCAGCGCACCCTGGTGGACCGCATTGCGACCATGCCGCTGCAGAACACCGGCCGTGATGACGTTCCCCAGTCTTTTGAGTTGGCTCTGTCCACGGCCATGACAAAGTCACCGGATTCCCGGTATTCATCAGCGCACGCCTTTGCGCTGGCACTTCAACGTATCCAGTCGGAGTGTGGCATGTCCGTCACACCGTTCGAGGTGCTTGACGACGCTCCGTACCTGGAAGACCGCGACGACGACGACGAGGACATGACCCGGGTACGGCGCATCACCTCTATTGACCCTGACTCGACAACGTTCGCCCCTACCTTTCCCAAAGCAAACTTCCCTGATCGAAGCGCCGCTCCTGCCCGCAACGAACCAACCGCGCAGGCACAGCCCACTGCGGAGAACACCGCATCCCGCCCAGGATCGGCTACACCAATACCAGAGGATGGCTGGTCCGAGCGGACCGTCATGCGCGGGGGCGACGCCGAATCGGATTCGGTCCGGCTCGACACCACGATCAATCGTCCGGAAAGACAGGACGGGGTCGAAGAGGTCTCATCATCTGAGCGAAAGAAGCGCAACCCAGCTCTGATCGCCGCGGCATCCGTTGCTGTGCTGGCCGCCGTCGTTGTTGGTGTCCTGGCCGTGGTCAATGGCCAGGGTGAGCCCACCCCGGAGGCAACCACAGCTTTTGCTCAGGACCCTTCAGATCCGTTGGTCGGGCTCGAAGGTAACGTTCCACCCGTGGAAGAGCTTAAAGGGGCTATCCAGAAGAACGGTTCTGTATTGTTCACGTGGAAGAACCCCGACCCGCGCGATGGAGACATTTTTCGGTACCGCACGGTTTCAGTCACGGAGTCCGGGAAGTGGGTCAGAACGGACAAACCGCGTGCGGAGGTGCGCCAGAGTCCCGAAGGACAAACGTGCGTCGAGGTACAGGTAACTCGCCGCGACGGCCCAGCTTCCGAACCGGCGCCACAGTGTCTCTAAAACGTGGTTCGGATCGACAGGCTGCAGCGCGCGGCCCGAAAGAAAGAAGGGGTAAGGCATGGGGGAACTAGCCATTGACTACTGTGGGGAATGGTACGAGCCACAGGAAGAGTCAGTCTTTGACATCGGGCGCGAGGGGGAGCTCGAGGTCGATGACAACCCATATTTACACCGCAAGTTCCTCCAGATTGAACGTCAGAACGGCATTTGGTGGCTGAGTAATGTCGGGTCGATGCTCTCCGCAACTGTTGCCGACGTCTCGGGCGGCATGCAGGCCTGGGTTGCCCCCGGTTCTCGGATTCCGCTGGTCTTCGGCCAGACACGTGTGGTTTTCACGGCCGGTCCCACGACGTATGAGTTTGACGTCCACTTGAAGACGCCGGCTTTCAGGCAGGACAGCCCGAACAAGGATGGCGGCGGCGAGACCACCATTGGGCCGGTCCAGTTCACCGATTCTCAGAAGGCGCTGATTGTGGCCTTGGCTGAACCCATGTTGCAACGCGACGGCACCGGCTTCACCTCCATTCCGTCCTCCGCTGCGGCGGCGAAACGGCTGGGATGGGCCCTGACCCGGTTCAACCGCAAGTTAGACAATGTGTGCGACAAACTGGACCGCGTCGGCGTCGCCGGACTGCGTGGCGGCGGGGGCAAGCTCGCCACCAACAGGCGAGCGCGTCTGGTGGAGCATGCGGTCACATCCCAGCTGATTACATCTGAAGACCTCCACCTGCTGGACACCATGAAGGGCGTCGACGAAGGATGAAAATTCGCCTCACGCTCCGCCGTGAGCCGCAGGAACCCAAAGATCTCGCCGTCACCGTTGACGGAATGGCGACTGTGGGAGACGTTGCGCACGAGCTGTACACCGCGGATCCGGGGCGAAGCTCAACATCGGTTCCGGGAAGGCTGTCACTGAGCGTCGAGGAGGCGTACGTGGCAGGCGGCATGAAGGGCCGCACGCTCGACGCGGATATGAGTCTGTTTGATTCGGGCCTGCGCCCCGGGTCAACGGTAACTATCAGTCAGGTCAGCGACCAGTTCAACGTCCCCGGTCAGGACCGTGGCCCGGTGGTTGCCACGCTGCGCGTAGTCTCCGGCCCGGACGCTGGCAAGGAGTTTTCCTTGCCAGCTGGTTCGAGCTACCTCGGGCGGGACCGCAGCGCCGATATCCGCTTCCATGACCCCATGATGTCCAAGCGCCATGCCCGCATCAACATTGGCGAATCCATCGAGATCATCGACACCGGCTCTGCTAACGGTCTGCTCATGGGAGGCACGCGGATCAGCCGGGTTGCCCTGACCTCATCAGATGAAATCACCCTGGGCGACACCGTGATCAGCGTGGTCGCCCTGAGCCGGTCCGGCGCCTCCGCGAGTACCAACCCACTGGTGGAATTCAACCGTTCACCCCGTGTGATCCGCAACTTCCCACTTCGGGCCCGCCAGCTGCCCGAGGGTCCTAAACGACCGCAGAAGCAGAACTTCCCGCTGATCATGATGTTTGTGCCGCTCCTCATGGGCGGTGTGATGTTCGCGGTGACGGGGAGTCTGTTCGCCATGATTTTCATGCTCATGATGCCCCTGATGTACATCGGCATGTATATGGACCAGAAGCGGCAGGCAAAGATCGCGCTGCGCGAGGCCATTGAGCAGTTTGAGGGCGCCATGGAGTTCTTCACTCATGACATGGAGCGGTTGCAGAAAGTTGAACGCGCGGTCCGGCTGACTGAGGCACCGTCTGTGTCTGAAACTGTCGACGCGATCTATAAACTGGGACCTCTGTTGTGGACGCACCGGCCCGAGCACGAGGGGTTCCTCGGCGTCCGATTTGGTCTGGGCACTGCACTGTCACGAACCCCCATAGAGGCTGCCGCGAGCAACGACACCGTTCCCGAGTACATGGAGCGGCTACAGGCAGCAGCCGAGAGGTTCCGAATCATCCACGACGTGCCGATTGTTTCGCAGCTGCGCAGCTCCGGGGCCCTCGGTATTGCCGGTCCCCGAGGAGCCGTCGACGATGTCGCTCGCGGTCTCGTGGTCCAACTCGTGGGTTTGCACTCGCCGGCCGAACTTGTCGTCACCTCGATGACAAGCGTGGAATCGCGCAAACGGTGGGACTGGCTACAGTGGCTCCCGCACGCTGGTTCCGTGCACAGCCCGATCGACGGCGACCACCTCGCTGCTGGTCCAGCAGCATCCGCCGCACTACTGTCGCGGCTGGAAGACCTCATCGAATCGCGGGGCCGCAGTATTGAATCTCGGGGCGTGCTCCGTGGCAAGGCTGGCCCTGAATCCCCGCTCAAGATCCCTGCGCCGGTGTTGCCCTCAGTGCTGGTGATCGTCGAGGACGACGTCAGCGTGGACCGGCCGCGTCTAACTCGCATGACAGAGGTTGGGGCCGACGTCGGAATCCACGTGGTGTGGGTCGCAACGAGTGTTGCGTCGTTGCCGGCCTGCTGCCGCGATTTCATGAGTGTAGACGGCGAGAACGGAACAACCACCGGACAGGTTCGCATCGGTGAACTGACCTATCCGGTCAGCTGCGAAAGCGTAGACGCGGACGTGGCCGCGCAGCTGGCACGCATGCTGGCGCCGGTTACAGACATCGGACATCCTGTTGCGGACGATTCGGACCTTCCCCGGGCGGTGTCCTACGTGACCCTTGCCGGGCACGACATCATCGAAACAACCTCCCATGTGGCGGATCGCTGGCACGAGAACAACTCGGTGGCGGCAACAGCGGTTGCCAACCGGAAACATCAGGGTTCCCTCAGGGCACTGGTGGGCTCGCGCGGTGTGGAACCGATGTATCTGGACCTCAAATTGGAAGGCCCACACGCGTTGGTCGGCGGGACCACGGGCGCCGGTAAATCCGAGTTTCTGCAATCGTGGGTGCTGGGGATGGCCGCCGCCTACAGCCCGGACCGTCTGACCTTTCTCTTTGTGGATTACAAGGGCGGTGCCGCGTTTGCCGACTGCGTACAGCTCCCGCATACCGTAGGACTCGTGACGGACCTGTCCCCGCACCTGGTTCGTCGCGCTCTGACGTCCCTGCGCGCGGAACTTCACTACCGGGAACATCTGCTCAACCGTAAAAAAGCCAAAGACCTGCTCGCCATGGAACGTGAAGCGGATCCTGAGACCCCGCCCTCGCTGGTCATCGTGGTCGATGAGTTCGCCGCTCTGGCCAATGAAGTCCCCGAATTTGTGGACGGCGTGGTTGACGTTGCTGCCCGTGGACGTTCTCTGGGACTGCATCTGATCCTCGCCACTCAGCGCCCCTCCGGAGTTATCAAGGACAACCTGCGGGCCAACACCAACATGCGCATTGCCCTACGTATGGCCGACGCCGATGATTCCGAGGACATCCTCGGGGACAAGATGGCTGCCTACTTCAGCCCGGGGATACCCGGCCGCGGCGCGGCAAAGACGGGACCGGGTCGCATCCAGGGGTTTCAGACCGGCTACGCCGGTGGTTGGACCACCAAGACGCCACCGCGGCCGCGAATTGACGTGGTCGAAATGAACTTCGGATCCGGTCAACAGTGGGAACCGCAGGTGATGGCAGCTTCTGACGATGAGCCGGGAGGCCCCAACGACATTGCCCGGATCGTGGACAACGTGTCCATGGCCGCCGTCGAACTCGGGATTAGGAAGCCAAGGAAACCGTGGTTGGAAGAGCTGGCGGACACCTACGATCTCGCGAAACTGCCTAATCCACGGACTGACGAAAAACTCTTGCTCGGTGTTGTCGACGACCCGGCGCATCAGGACCAGCCAACGGTCTACTACGAGCCGGACGCGCAGGGAAACATGGCCGTCGTCGGCGCTTCGGGTTCGGGTAAATCCGCTGTCCTGCGCACCGTCGCGGTTGCCGCCGCGGCTACCGTACGGGGTGGGCCAATCGAGATCTACGGCATCGACTGCGCCTCCAACGGCCTGCAAATGCTCGAGGAACTTCCACACGTTGGTGCGATCCTGAATGGGGACGACGACGAGCGGATCGGAAGGCTGCTGCGGCACATCAAGGGCATTATCGACGAGCGTGCCGATACCTTTGCCCAGGTCAAGGCATCCACGATCGGCGAGTATCGCCAGGCCGCTGGCAGACCGGACGAGCCGCGCATCCTGATTCTCGTGGACGGGCTCGGGGCGTTCCGGGAAAAGTACGAGTTCCGCAGTGGTATGAACCACATGGACGTGCTGCAGCAGATCGCCACCGATGGCCGGCCTATGGGCGTCCATATTGTTGCTGCCGGTGACAGGCCCAACGCCATCCCGGCGTCGTTGTCCGCCACCATTCAGTGTCGTGTGGTGCTGCGCATGGCCAAGCCGGATGACTACATGATGATGGATCAGCCCGACGACGTCCTAAACAGTTCATCACCGCCCGGACGAGCGTTGTTGGGCAAGCAGGAAATGCAGATGGCCATCCTCGGCGGTAACGCCAACCTCGCGGTCCAGGCCCGGGAAGTGCACAAATTACGGGATGCGATGATCCGTCGAGGCGTTCCGGAAGCAGCTGGCGTTCTCAGTCTCCCAGAGTCGGTGAACGTGGACGTACTGCCCGTGGGGAAGCCAGGCCACCCAGTCATTGGTGTGGACGATTACAACCTTGAACCGGCTTCCGTTGCCGCTACTGGTGCGTTTATGCTCACAGGGCCTCCCGGCTCGGGACGAACCGTTGCCCTCGTCACCATGGCCGCCGCGCTCAAGGCCTGTTCGCCTGGAACTAAGCGAATCTATCTGGGTTCGCGTAAATCGGGTATTGCGTCACTGCCGGTCTGGGATGAGGCCTATGCGGGCACAGACGCGGTGGAGGAAGCATTGGAGCGAATCAAGAAGTACACGGAATTAGCGCCCGACGGCGCCGCCTACTTCATTGAGGGCCTCACCGAATTCACTGACACCGGCGCAGAAATGGACCTCAACTCTCTGGTGAGTCAGGCGGTCAAAGCGAACCAGTGGATTGTTGGCGAGGCCGAGACCTCCACGTGGTCGAGCGCTTGGACTCTTGCGGGTGCCTTCAAATCAGGTAGGCGTGGGCTCATGCTCAACCCGGGGGAGCTGGACTCGGACACGCTGCTCAACACGTCCGTGGGCAGGGTCAACCCACTCTTTGTCCCGGGCCGCGGTTACCTCATTGGCCGGGGAAAGGCCGTCAAACTGCAGGTCGCAACCACGTCTGTTTGAGGCGTCGCACCATGGCCAGTTCTGCATGGGTGGCCCTGCATGGGTAGGGCTGCCCATCGACGGAACGGCCCAGCAGGGATAGATTTTTATTAGAAGCGCGGTTGGAAATGCTAACCGGCAGTCCGAAAGGCGGCGATAGATATGGCTAACATCACTCACGGTAATAACCCGGAACAGATGGCTCAGCTGAGCCAGCAGCTCAACAAGGGCGAGCAGGACATCAACTCCCTGGTCAAGACCCTCACGAGCCAGCTGAACCAGACCGCTTGGGAAGGCCCTGACGCCAAGAACTTCCGTAGCGACTGGGAAGGTCACCGCAGCTCGTTGACGCAGATCGCCAACAAACTCAGTGAAGTTTCCAAGATCGTCATGAAGAACAAGCAGCAGCAGGAACAGACTTCCGGCGCCTAGTCTCGGGTTTTACCGGAGAAAGGGCTCGCAGCATGGCTGCGGGCCCTTTCTACTTTTAAGGACGTAGCTGCGAGTACATATACATGTCCTGCCGCTTCCCACCGACGTCTTGCCAACTGTGCAACAGCCCTTCCCGGAGAAAGCCGCAAGTCTCGGCTGCCCGCCACGACCCTTCATTCCATGGCTCGACGTACAGCTCCAACCGATGCACACCTGCCTGGTCCAGTGCCCAATTGGTCAGTCCGCTCAGGGCATGCGTGACAGCGCCCTTGCGACGTTGGCTGGGCGCAACCCAGTAGCCAATGTTTGCCCGCCCTTGATCAAGGTCCTTCAGCCACAGGCCAATCTGTCCGATGGCCTTGTCGGAAACTGCTTCGGCTATGGCGAATGAATAACCTGACCCGTCAGTGAGCCGCTGGTGCTGCCGCTTGATGAAAGCCAGTGCTTCCGCTTCAGAGCCGTTGGTGGGGACTGAGGTGATCAATGGAATCAGCGGGTCGCTGGATACTTCCTGAATAAGCGGGATATCGAATGAAGTAAACGATCGCAGCCGATAGGATCCGGCATCTATTTCGGGGAGGTCCAGAGTTCTCACATTTCGACACTACAAGAAGAAGTAGCCGTCACAACGTCGTGTTCGCGCCACCCCGCGGATCTGTGGTTCGCTAGGCAGGCTGATGGGCGCACAGAGTTGGATGTCACAGTGCGTGCCGTTGCCTGCCTCTCGATCGACAAATTGAGGAATCAGCGCCAGGTACATAATGGCTGCCTTCGTATTCAGCAGGTTCGTCACGAGCCCTCGGGCGCCATAAAATCAGTCATGTGCAAATCGTAGCTGGCAGCACCGACAGCCACCGCGGTTCACATCGTTTACCGCTCACTATCGGGGTTTCCTCCACGCCCAGATTCTTTCAGTGGCGTCCATCCCGACGGCAGCGCTGTTCCCATGTCACTACGCGCGGTGTCGGCCTCAGCAGACCAGCCCTGGACGACGCCGGTGTGAGTGAAGCCACCGCGGGCGATGCGAAAACCAACATCGGGATGGCTCATGCCGGGGGCGCCGCCGCGTCGGGTGGACGCTCGGACGCTCCATACAGGGTCCGCGTATCCTCCACCACGGAATACTCGATAATCGCCATATCGGGCGGGGTCCAAGAAATCCCAGCACCATTCCCACACATTTCCGAGAGTGTCGTAGAGGCCAAATGGATTCGCCACCTTCGAGCCCACCTCCTGTGCACGGTCCACCTCATCCAGTGCCGTCCACGCCACCTGGTTGAGCGGGCCGTAATGCGGGCCAGAGACCCCAGCACGACACGCATATTCCCACTCGGCCTCTGTGGGCAGTCGATAACCGGATGAAGAGTGCGCCACGTCACCTGACTCTCCTCGAGAGTGTAGGCGGGCGACAGCCCATCGTTCTGCGACGCCGCATTGCAGAACTGGATCGCTTCTAACCAGCTAATGTCCCCTGCTGGGCGTCGTGAATCACACCCCTCACGGTCAACAACGCTTGCATAGTGCGCCTCAGTGACAGGGATGACACATAGCTCGAATGGATTGAGCTCCACTGTCCACCGGCGACGACGACGAGCGTCATGCATCTCGACACAGCCAGCGGGAAGGGGTTGAAGGTCGAAGAGGGCCACCCGACCATTCTGCCATCGTGCCCTTCCCTGGGCAGGCACGACAACGTGTCCTGGCACAGTGCAGGCTCGCGTTCGGTCGTTTGCTGCCCTGTATGCTCTGACTCGGAACTTCCAATCGATGAAGTTTGAAAATGGGCTTGCCATCCTGCAGTAGATGCAGAGCTTTTTGGAGCCATTAGGCGTGTTCGGGGGATACCTTCTTGATTCGCGTTGCGGGCTTGAAAAAGACTTATCAAAACATCACGGCGGTTGACAGTCTCTCCATGGAGATCCCTACAGGTAGTGTCTTCGCCTTTCTTGGCACCAATGGCGCAGGAAAAAGCACCACGATTTCCTGCATGACTACAAATCTTCCCTTTGACGAGGGATCTATAGTCATCAACGGGAACACCGTCAGAACAGACGATGAGAGGATTCGTCGAGACATCGGCGTCGTCTTTCAGCAGTCCGTTCTGGATCCGTTGGCCACGCCCATCGAAAATCTTCGAATGCGGGCTGGCCTTTATGGCCTGGGGAACAGCACCGAGTCGCGAATTCGGGTGCTCACCGACCTAGTGGATCTGGGGGACTTCTCCGGTCGTCGTTACGGTTTGCTCTCCGGGGGACAAAAACGCCGGGTCGACATTGCCCGAGCACTCCTTCACAGCCCCTCCGTCCTGTTTCTGGACGAACCCACTGCAGGACTTGACCCGCAGAGCCGTGAGCAGGTGTGGGCCGCCATCGATACTCTGAGGGAGGAGCAGGGCCTCACCGTCTTCCTCACCACGCACTACATGCAGGAAACGGAAAACGCGGATGAAGTCGTCATTATCGACAAGGGTCGGCAGGTAGCGACCGGGACTCCTTCCGAGCTTCGGGCACGTTACAGCAGGAGTGTTCTGACCATCAAGACCGAAGCGCACGAACGCCTTGCACGAACCCTAACCAACCTAGGACTTAGTTTCGCAGCGAAAACTGATGTCTTCGAAATCGGCGTCGCCAGTACCGCCGACGCACTCAACGTCATCGATGCCCACCGCGAGTACATGTGCGACTTCGAATTACGACACGGGACCATGGATGATGTTTTCTTGGCGCTGACTTCAGATGGAAAGTCGACATGAGGATAATTAGGCTTTTAGTGGCAAGAAATCTTACTCTGTTCTTTCGGGACAGAATGGGATTTTTTCTGTCCCTACTCTCTCCGATCATTCTTTTCGCCCTGTATGCCCTCTTCCTGGGCAATCTGCAGATCGAGAATCTTCAGGATAATTTTCCCGCGGCAAGCTCAGACGATATTCAAGGATTCGTCGACTCGTGGGTGTTGGCTGGGATCATCATGATCACGACCCTCACAACCGGCCTGTCCGCGCTAAACGTGTTCGTGGAGGACCGAACGTCCGGCCGCTTCAAGGACTTTTTGGTCTCTCCGGTGCGGCGAGGGCATCTTGTTGGCGGATATCTTCTGTCGAGCTTTGTCATAGCAGTGCTCGTGAGCACAGTCATTCTCATCGTCGGACAGGTTTACTTGATCGTTGCGGGCCACCTTCCCGCTGCATGGGCTGACCTGTTCAAGAGTTTTGGCTATATCTGTCTGCTCTCCGCGTCCTTTTCAGCGATTAGTTCGTTCACCGTGACCTTCATCAAAAGTTCAGGGGCTTTCTCCTCTCTTGGAACGATCGTCGGAACGATTATTGGTTTCTTGGCAGGGGCCTACATCCCTCTGGGGACCCTCCCGATCACGGTGACGAATGCCATCAATGTGCTGCCGTTTTCGCAGGCAGCCATGCTTGTCAGGGGTCCGCTAACCGAGCAGAGCATCAGCACTTTAGCCGACGGAGAAAGTCAGGCGGTTTCGGCCATGGATAAGTTCTACGGAGTGGATATCTCCGTGGCTGATTTCGCTATAACTGTGCCGATGGCAATAGCTGCGATGGTAGTGGTTCTCATCGTCTTCGCTGCCTTGGGAATGCTCCGGATCCGCACCCACATCCGGTAGTCAATTTTTTCTCTGCGGCTGCCGTTGGCGCCATTCGGTTGGCGTCATCCCCACGTTTCGTTTGAAGGCGTTGCTGAAAGCGAAAGCATCGTGGTAGCCCACGCGGCGAGCGGTTGTCGTCACCGTGGAACCTGGCGTCAAGAGGAGATCACCAGCGAGCGTCATTCGCCATCGGGTGAGGTAGGCCATTGGAGGCTCGCCTACACCTTCGCGGAATCGCGCGGCTAGTGATGCCCGTGAAATGTGAAGGCGCTCGGCCAGCGCTTTCACTGTCCATGACGCAGCTGGTTCCGCGTGCAGGTGCTCGAGTGCCTGCACGATCAATGGGTCGGAGCAGGTGAGCCAGGTGGCTTCGTGTGTGCTCTGAGAGTCGTTCAGCCAGTGTCGGACGCTACTGATGACGAGCATGTCGAGTAGACGATCGATCATGACTTGGGCTGCGGGGTCGCCTTTTGATACTTCGCGCGTGAGCAGATCCACCAAGCCGATGTCGGTGTGCTGGCTCGGTACGTTTATGGTGCGTGGCAGCGCGCGGGAGACCAGGCCGCCTATTTCGTCAGGTCGTTCGTAGATAGCGACGAGGAGTGATGTGTCTCCTTTGGAGGCGTTGCCCCATCGACGAATTCCGCGACGAAATTCGTCCCGGAGATCGCGTCCATCCAGGCTCGTACAGCACTGCCCGGCATCGATCCGGATCGATGGAGCACTACCCGCTGCGTCCGAAACCAGGTACGGCTCTGGCCCACGCACCACAGTCAAGTCACCCGCTTCCAGCAGGTGGCCGTCCACTCGGGCTTGCCCGTGGGTGACGGCGAGTACCGTCAGGGCTGCGCCGTCGGCCACGTCCAGGCCCCAGGGCGACGCCATTTCGAGCGCCACCGCAAATGCTCGCGTCGCGCGAGGCCCATCCAGAAAGTGCGTTATCGGATCCACCCTCAACAGCTTAGAGCTTCACAAAGGCAATGTGGCGTTCTACCTATTCTCCGTCTCATGCCGCTCGGGTGTACTTGACTCATGACTTACCTCATTATTGGAGGCGCCGGCCGCACAGGCTCCCGTGTCCTTGATCGCCTGACAACTGCTACCTTGCCTGTCCGTTCGGCGTCACGCCGCACGGGTTTCGACTGGGACGACGACGAGACGTGGGGTGGCACTTTTCGTGATGTCACCGCCGCGTATGTTTGCTTCACCCCAGACCTGGCGTTCCCAGGGGTGCCAGAGAAGTTGGCAGCACTCGGACGGTTGGCTGCCGCCAGCGGTGTGGAGCGACTTGTTCTACTTTCGGGGCGAGGCGAGGAAGGTGCGCGCGCCAGTGAAGCAGCGCTTCGCGAAGGTGGGGTGCCAACTAACGTGCTGAGATGCTCGTGGTTCCAGCAGAACTTCTCCGAACACTTTCTCGCAGGTCCGGTTCAGCGCGGGTGCCTACGCCTACCTGCCCCCGACGTCCCCGAAGCTTTCGTCGACCTCGACGACGTCGCGGACGCGGCCTTCGTTGCCTTGACACGAGGTGGGCCTGGCAACGCAACCTACGAGCTTTCTGGGCCTGAGCTTCTTTCTTTTGCCGACGCTGCAGCGATTTTGAGCGAAGCCCGCGGAGTCCCCGCGAGATTCGAAGCCGTCGATGTCTCCACTTTCGTGGAAGATCTGGCCACTGACGGAATACCGGCGGAGGAAGCCGAACCCCTTGCACACCTTTTTACCGACATCTTGGACGGCCGTAATGCACATCTAGTGCATGGGGTTGAGCAGTTATTAGCACGGCCAGCTTCATCCTTGAGCTCATATGCACGACGAGCCGCCGCAGCAGGGGCCTGGTCGTGATTTTCACCATCGCGATCGTAGGCGCTGGACTGCTCGCCGGTGTCTACGCATCTTTTTCAGTAATGGTGATGCCAGCACTCAGTCGTCTTAGCGACCGAGAAGCGACAACCGCAATGGCGGGGATAAATCGAGCAGCAGAACGAGGACCCTTCCTAGCGCTGTTTACGTTGACTGCACTCGCGGCGGTAGGACTCGTCATCGAGGCTGCTCCACGAGGAGATGCTCGCGAACTCATCGCGGCTGGAGCATCTCTTGCAAGTACAGCAGTGACCGTCCTGGTGAATGTGCCCCTGAACCGCCAGCTCGACCGCGTGGGCCAGAGCTCTTGGCCCACTTACCGACGCCGGTGGACAGTTTGGAACACCGTTCGCGCAGGGATGGCCACCGCCGCAGTCATCGTCGCTGTCGCATTCTAATGGAGTAGATTCGCAACATCCATCGCGAGATAAGCTTCAAATATGCCGCGAACCGTCAAAGAGAATGTCGAAGCTGCGGAGTTGGCGGTATTCGCGCGCAAGGAGCTTTCTTTGGGTGCGGCGGCAGAGGCGGGTTTGACGGGCAGATTCGAATCAATCCGCACGGGAGGGTTGCGGGCAAGCATCGCAACCGCCGATCACTATGGTTTCCTCAACACCATTGAAGGCGTCACCGATCAATCAGCCGAAGCTCTGCCGGATGTGCTCAGAAGGTTTCCGGACTCGCACGAGCCAGTCATCATCGCAACGTTTCCATCTCGGAACCTCGTTGAGTGGCTGCTTGACGAGGGTTACGAACAGGCCCCCGTTCGGCCTATTGCCTACCTATGCTCGGGTGCTGACTTCAACGCTGTGGAATTAAGCGCTGAGCAGTGGCAGATACGTGAAGTCTCAACCGAAACGGACGCTGCAGTCTTTAGGGATCTAATCGACGCCGGTTACGGAGCGTCAAGGGAAGTGGGTGCATTGATCCGGACGGAGCACGCCCTTCCGGCCATTCGTGGTTTTATCGCCTCGCGCAATGGGCAACCCCTGGCTGCGGCTGCCATGTCCCTGCACGCCGTGGGAGCCGTACTTGGCGGCGCTGCCACGCTCCCGGAAGCGCGAGGCGCGGGAGCACAGACTGCACTCCTTACGCATCGGCTCCGATTAGCGGAAGATATGGGCATGCCGTTGTCCACGGCAACCGCAGCTCCCGGAACGCCGAGCATTCGGAACCTGGCACAACTAGGCCTGACCGTCGTCGAACGAACAGCCTGGCGTTGCAGCCGTGCGATAAGGGTGCCGCCGGACGAGCGTGAAGCTTCGGTCACGGGGCGTCAATCGCATCGGCCGGGTTGATGATTGCTGCCTCGAGAAGTCTGTGACCTGATTCCTTCATCTTGAGGCGCATTGCTTCCGGCGAGCGAATGAAGAATGGAATATCCGCAGCCAGTAAATACACAGCCACCGTTTCGTAGGTATCCGCTCCTGTGTGAACGACGCAAGAGTGCTCATCCAGAGGCTCAACGTAGACTGCGTCGATCGGAAACCGTTGCGCCACGTCGGAAGCCGGCGCCTTGAAGACCGCTTCAACGCGGTATGCGTATGGTGCGGTGGCAATGCTGTTGGCTGTGTATTGGGCCATGTCGATTCCGGGAGGCTGACGAGGCACAAAGTGCCTCGTCGTCGGTGAGTAGGTGCCGATACGGTCAATGCGTAGAGTCTGCCATTCACCGGCGTCTTGATTCCAGGCCACGAGGTACCAGAGGTAGTCATTCTGAATGACCTGGTGAGGCTCCAATATCTGAGCAGGTTGCGTGTGGCCATGTGCCGACTCAGTGATTTTGACTTGAAGTCGCAGGCGACAGTACTTCGCGAGGTCTCGTATGGTCCGGGCCGACGTCGTCGGAATGGCGGACTGGTACGAGGCGACGTAGTTGTTGATGTCGTCCACCGCAGCCTTGTGCCTAGCGGGGAGCAGCCGGGAGAGTTTTTGGGCGAGCAACTCACGGTCAACTGACGATGGTTGCATCGACATAGCCGCCGACGACGACAATCCTGCCAAAAGTGCCACAACTTCGGCCTCGGTTGGCAGCAGCGGCGCTACCCTTCTGCCGGGACCAAGCTGGTATCCGCCGTGTGGGCCGGGGACGGATTCGATTCCGAAGCCGCTCTCTCTCTCAACGCGGAAATGAGCCTTCGAATGCTGCGGTCATTGACCCCTAGGCGATCCGCGAGTTCGCGTGAGCCAACCGGAACAGTGGTGCGTTGGAGTACCTCGAGCAGCTCAAAACTTCGCGCCAAGTATTCAGTCACGACCTCACTCTAGTAATAGACCCGGACGATCCGCCGCCGCATCTGTTGTTAACGTGGCGATACTGCCACCCCGATCTCGTAATGAGGAACACATGAAAGCAACACAAATATGCCTTGCCAGCCGCCCGACCGAGCAGGTCAGGCTTGATCATTTTCAAGTAGATGATGTTGAGCTGCCTGCGCTCACCGATGGGACGGTGCTGGTCAAGAACACGGCCATGCAGCTGACATCGGTCATGGCCGATCTGATACGCGGCGAGGAGCTCCCCATGCCCCCTTACTCCGTTGGGCAGCCGCTGTGGGGCGCGGCAGTCGGCGTCGTTGAGCAAAGCAAAAGTCCTCGGTTCGCCCCAGGTGACGCGGTTCAAAGCATGAATGGATGGAGGACTCGCTTCGTGGCTCAGGCCGACGAGCTGTTTCCCGTCTCGACCAGTCACTTCCCGGGCCCGGAGGTGTTGCTCTGTCAGGGCCCGACTGCCTATCACGGGATGGTCGATATCGCAGGGGTCGGACCGGGGGATACGGTGTTCGTTACCGGGGCTGCTGGCGGTGTTGGTTCACTTGCCGGCCAGATTGCGCGCAAGCGTGGAGCCCATCGGGTTGTGGGGACGGCGGGCTCCGATGAGAAAGTCGCATGGCTCGTTGATGAGCTGGGTTTCGATGCAGCCTTCAACTACAAAACCCCCGGCATCGAGGAGTGGCTCACGGACCAGTTCCCTACGGGGTTCAGCGTCTTCTTCGACACCGTAGGTGGTGCGCAGTTTGAGATGGCGGTCCGTCATGCCGGCCAGAATGCGCGATTCGCCCTTTGCGGCACGCTCTCCGAGCAATTCGCCAAAAATGGGGCGGATCAACGGCCCCGATTCGACATCATGACGGGGATTCGCAAGCAACTGCAGATTCTTCCGTTCAGCACGTACCACACGCCAGAACAGATACACGCGTGGTCCCTGCATTACGCACAGTGGTTAGCCGAGGGCGATTTTCATTTTCCCCACACAACCATTGAGGGTGGGTTGTCCGCTGCTCGGGAAGCCCTCATCTCACTCATGCAGAGTAAGTACCGCGGAAATGTGATCGTCGAACTCAGCTAAATCAGTATTGACCACTACGTCGCCACACACCACAACGGGGGATGAGAAGCGCACTGATGCGTCGAGCGCAGCAAGAGCAAGCCCGTAGGGTGTAGTGATGACGGCACGTATAGATAAGGCCCGACGTCTCTCCGACGTGCTCGCTGGGCTCGATGATGCCGGCGTGCGGAGGCTCATCGATGCTGCTGAGCCGATGGGCGTAGGCATTGGGGGAACGACCAAGACAGCCCGCATCGATGAAACGACTGTCTTTGTGAAACTGCTTCCACTGACAAGCATCGAAGAGGCGAATCTAACCGCCACTGCTAGTCGAGTCCAGCTTCCCTTTACCTCCCACTATGGGATCGGAAGCCCTACCCACGCAGTCGGGCGAGAATTGGCGGCACATCAGGTGACCTCCGAGTGGGTTCAGATGGGAGCGGTGGATTTCTTCCCGCTTCTGCTCGGGTGGCGAGTCGTCGATCTGAAGTGTGAGGCAGACCTTAGCGAGTTCGACGGCGATGCTTCTCCACTCCAGTGGGGTGCATATTGGCCTCAGGTTCAGAGCAAACTCGCGGCGATGAGGGACGCGTCGAAAAGCATGGTGTTTTTCCTTGAGTACGTGCCCGAAACGCTGGGCGCATGGGTGCGCAGGAGTGTAGCTGGTGGCACTGGGGCAATCGTCTTCCCTGATGTGGTCGATCAGCTCCTTGAAGCCACAGCATGGATGAACAGCCAAGGGTTTCAGCACTTCGATGTACATCCGGGGAACATCCTCCTACGAGAGGGCAGACTGCTCTTCACGGACTTTGGCCTGGCGCTTCATCGCGAGTTCGACCTCACTCCGGAGGAAGAAGTATCCATGCTCACCCATGATGGCTTCGACCGTGATACTGCCCTGATGCATCTGTTCCACTGGACGCTGTTCGAACTCGGCTATACCTCCGGTCCGCAGCGCCTGGCACTGTTGCGTGCTGCCGCCGCTGACCCTGTTACACCAGCGCTGGATCCAGTTCGTGTGGTACTTGGCCGGGGTGCTGACCTGATTGCTCAACATGCGAATGTCGCTGTCTATATAACCGAGATGTTCGGCGCCCTCATGCAGGATGCGTCCGCTACGCGGTACGACAGCTCTGGCTACAGGAACATTCAGCGATAACTACGTAACTGGTTGTGATGTGGTTCTATCAGTTGCGGTGAATTCGGACAGCGGCGAGTGCCACTAGCGTTGTCGAAATGAACGAACGTTGGGATATGGAACAGGCAATCCTCCAAGGGCGAGCGATGCACCTACGCGACCAGCTTGGAATCGACGAGGAGCTTCGTCGCCTGGGCGAGCCAATGTTGACCGGCAGCGCCGCGTTGCATGTAATGGTGGCGCGCGACATAGACGTGATAATTGCGGTACCTCGGCTCGACGCGGAAACGCGGGGCGCCGTCGTAGCCATCGGGGCAAGGCTCTCCGTACGCCCTGATGTACGCGAAGTCATCTTCCGCAACGACACAGGGAAATGGAACACCGAGCCGACATATCCCGACGGCCTGTATCTGCGCCTTGAGTGCACCGATGAGCGGGGCGAGCTCTGGACAATGGATCTATGGTTCGTCGATGAACCCGCGCGGCAGCCGGATATTCAACATCTTGAGAGCATCGGAGCGTGGATCACTCCCGTAACGCAAGCCCATATTTTGGCCATCAAGAGGGCGACTCTCGGAATCCGGGACGATGGATCGCGGCTCCCGAGCTATGACGTGTATAAAGCCGTTCTCGATGAGGGTATCCGTACCCCGGAGGAGTTCGCTCGGAGAGTCCGTTGAGCAGGTCTCCTCCCGGCTCCTGAGGTATCCCGAATCGCTAGTGTTGTCTCATGCCTGAACTGATTGCCCCGACGCCCACGCTTCAGGAAGCTTGGCTCCAGGCACACGAAGAATGGGGAGTCGGCAATCACGAAGATGGTTTCGGGCTGTCGTCAGCCGACGACGTCAACACGTCGGCCGGGTTCGACGCCTGGATCAGACGGTTAATGAATGAATCGGCCCAGTGCACTTATCGCTGGATTGTGGAGAACGGCGAAGTACATGGAGGGATTGCGCTACGACATGGTTATACCGACTTCATCAAGGTCGCCGGTCATATCGGGTATGGCATCAAACCTTCCGCGCGAAGGCGAGGCTTTGCGTCGTGGGCACTCGAAAAAATGTTGACTGCCGCGAATAATCTTGGCATGAAGCGAGTTCTCCTCGTATGCGAAGTCGATAATCGAGCTTCCGCCGGGATGATAGAAAGCCGAGGTGGAGTACTAGAGAACGAGTCTGGCACACCGAATCCGAAGGTCAGAAGGTACTGGATCGAGCTCGCATAGCTTTATCACAACGGTCCCCTTGCGGCACGAGGGCATGGCGCCCGCGGATGCCGTCCCGCAGGAAGAGCGACTCACGACTCGACATCAAGCGATAGGCTAAGCCGATGCCTACCCGGCCAGAATCCAAGCCCCGTCGTCCCGATGTGACCGAAACCGAACTTGTAGGCGGCATCGAAAAACGCAGGCCCAACGTCGTGGAGTATGACTCAAATTGCCATCCATTTTTGACCTACAGCTGGTTCGCATTGAACGAGCATTGGGCAACGAAGCTTTATCAATTGAACATGCCGGATCGACGTCGGTCCCAGGGCTGGCGGCAAAACCCATTATTGACATTCTCGCGACGGTCGCAGACATCACCGCAGAGGAAGATTATCTCAATCCCCTTCTGAAAGCTGGATATGAGCTACGAGACGAACCCGCGGACAGAGAGCTCTATGCTCGGACCAAACGTGAACTCCTAACCCATGACTGGACTGATATGAATGCCTACGCTGCGGCCAAGACCGAAGTGATCGAAGGCATGCTCTCACGCGCCGGCGCCGCTCTTTTCCGGGCAACGACCTAGCCCGTCGAATGCGGTGCGCGGGTTAGTCTCGGTAGGCGCTCTCACGACTCCCTAAACCCCTGCGCTATATCCTCGACCTGTTCACTGTACGACTTCCACCAAGTCGAGTCTCCTGGTGCCATGTTGTCGTTGCCATTTCGCAGTCCAGCGGTCCCATCGATGAGCTCGCGGACTATATCGGCATGTCCGGTATGCCTATGAGTTTCAGCGATCACGTGTATCAGGATCTGGTGCAGTGTGACCTCTTTACGGGCATCGCTCCACCACGGCACGTGACCAGCGGAGTCCAATGACAGCGCCTTGATGGTGGCGTCGGAATGCGCCCAGATGCGGCGATATAGGTCCACGACCCAGTCACGGGATTGATCACGAGTTGCCCACATGTCAGAGTTCGTGTCGGCATCGTCATCTGTCCAAGGCAGCAGCTCATCGAACGGTCGTCCGAAAGTCTCGCCGAAATATCCAGCTTCGACGCCAGCCAAGTGCTTAATCAAACCGAGCAAATTGGTGCCAGTTTGAACTAGGGGACGCCGGAGGTCATACTCCGAAAGCCCTTCGAGCTTCCACAATGCATCCTCCCGGCCACTCTGTAGGTATCGATGAAGGTCTGCCTTCGGATTGGAGTCGATCATGTTGGACAGCTTTCCAGAGGCAACATGGCTGGCGCAAGACGCCTGACTGCTCGCCGCACGTCGAATGTGCGGAAGGAACATGGTTGCCGCAGGTGAGTTTCTGGTAGCCGCCGAAGGCGTTCCCAGACCTGGTGCGTGCACGGTCAGCAATGGTTGACAGGGTTGCAAGCTCAGCCGAAGCGTGAATGCATGGCTTCTTTCGAATCTCCCTATGGCATGACCCTTTAACTCCAAGTAGGGAATGTTGAGCAGGCGCGCCGGTACTACAGTTCTCTTCTTGGGAGAGAGCCTCTGTTTGAGCCGCACGATGACTTTCTGGAATGGCCGGTGGTCGCGGGCTCGGAGGTCTGGATCCAAGCCGTTCGCGTGACAGGCGAAGTCCGGCCGCTTTTGAACCGGATCCGTTTCAGCGTCCGCGATGTCCGGGCAGCGCACGCTAGTCTCGTCGAGAACGACGTCGAGGTTACTTCCGTGACGTCCCTGCCTGGCGTAGTTGCTTTCGTTGATTTAGCTGACCCCTGGGGAAACCAGCTTGGATATTACGAAGACTTGGCTCCCTCCAGTGAGCAACCGATCGCCGGAGGCAGCGTTCACGACGAGTCCCTTTTCGTTACCGACTGACCGCTCTACGCCTGCCCTCGTTAAAGCTGCGTAGATGGTCTTTGTACCGGCGTAGTATCAAAACAGGGGGGGGCGCATGGTACGGAGGCTGTTCGGTGAGATATCGCCAATGACGCACCGGATCGCGTCAGAACGGATGATCCTGCAGCGGCATGTGCAGAACTTCGCGTCCAGACGGAGGACGGCTCTACGGCGGGCGCAGTCATCCCTTCCTGTTCTGGTGTCCAGCCACAACAGCCTCATTCGACGTCGTCTTGGCGCTGTGGATCCCGCGCTCCAAGACAACAAAGCCATCAGCCTCGGACTAACCGCACCGAAGATCGACGGCATCCTTATCCGGCCTGGAGAAGTCTTCTCGTTCTGAGCCCTTGCCGGTCGCTGCTCGAAAAAGGAGGGATACCGCGAGGGCATGACAATCAGCACCGGCGCACCGGCGCGCGGCATGGGTGGGGGCATGTGCCAGTTCACGAACCTGCTGCACTGGATGGTGCTGCACAGTCCACTCACCGTCGTCGAGCATCATCACCACAACGGTCTGGATCTCTTCCCAGACTTCAACCGTCAGATCCCTTGGGGCACCGGGACGTCCATCGTCTTCAATTATCTGGATTATCAGGTAAAGAACTCCACCCCGTATACGTTTCAGTTCCGGGTTCACACCACGCACGAACACCTGTGTGGCGAATTACGGGTTGACGCGGAACTTCCGACGAAGTTCCATATCAGCGAAGACGACGCCTATTTCTACGAGCGCGACGGCGACGTGTATCGCCACAATTGCATCTACAGGACGCAGCGGGATAAACGCACCGGAAACGCTCTAGCCCGTGAGCTTCTGCTCGAGAACGAGGGCAAGGTCGCCTACGACCGCTCGCTGGTTACTGGAGATATCCTTTCTGAGCGACCAAGCCGATAACCAGCCAGCAGGCGGCAGATATCCCAGCCGGTTCAAGCGACGCTAATGAGGCCAACCTAGACCCGGAGCGCAACCGCGCAAGGAGGTGGCCCCACGATCGTGCTCGGAAAGCGCTTGATGAATATGCCCGACTCTGGGAAGCATCTCTAGCGCATCGCTCTAGTCCTGTGCTCTATGGGCGCATGATATGTGAAGACGGGAAGGGTGTAACTGCCTATTGGTCACTTCTGCTGTCGTCAGGGCAGGATTCCTTCGAGGTCAGGACCAGCGACGCAAATGTCAGTTACGAAGCGAAGATGGTCTACGAGAAGAAGTAGCAGGATGGTAATTAGGTGCCCCGCTGTCGCTTTGAGCCAGCAAGGGACTTGTGGATTTTGTGACTTATCGAAAAGGCTGGAATCTATGGTCGCCGCGTTCAAGTCGGCAGCATCGCACCGATCGTTGTTCGCTCGCCACCACGCCCAGTCCTCAACGGAGAGGACACCGGAGCGAGCAAGCGTGTTGGCGGGACCAAAGGTACCCGGCATGATGCTCCTGGCGACATGTCGGGCCGTTTCCGCACCGATGTCGGTCTCCTCATCCTTTTAGAAGCGCCTCGTGAGTCGCTTGCCATAACCTTTGCATCACGCAATTCCAACTCGAAGGATGATCTATGAGATCCGCCCGCAAGTACCGCCTCAGCAGGACCCAGTTCACACTCGCGGTCGTTGGCTTTATCGTCCTCAGCGCAGGGCTGTGGTGGGGCTGGTTCGCTTGGGATAACCAGTATGTTGTTGATCCGGTAACGGGTTCGTCCTCGGGGCCCTACGAGCTTTGGCAGGTTATTGGATGTGCTGCATCGTGGATCGTGCTCGGTTGGATCGGCAATAAGTTGCTGCAACCCTTGTTGGTCATCATCATTATGCCGGCGGCATTCACTACGGCTTTTGCCATTACGGCGGCACGCATGGATGATTCCGGCCTCTGGCCAGTGGGTGCGATTCTGATGGCGCTCGGGACCCTCGCCGGGACAGCCGTGCTCGTGGCCATCCTGAATTGGCGCTTGGGCATGACTGGGAAGCGCACAAAGTAAATTAGTTCTGTACTGCGTTGACCACTCTAACCTCGAAATTTCATGAGGGTGTGTGCGCGTCGGCGTTTTAAAGCCTGAAGGGTGCTCCGACGTGGGAAAATGTAGTTACGACACAGCATTTTCTAGAGACATCAGGAGCACCCTGCAGGTGAACTACTTTACCGGTTTTTATCCCTCTGTCAGAGTTGATTCCGCCGGGGATGGCGTAGTGTCGCAGGGCGGCGGTGCGATCCTGACGTCGATGGCGAAGGGTTCTGGACTCGCGGCTGGCTTGTCGGAGGCTTTGGAGCCGTGGCGAAAACCGTTCGCTACCCATGAGCCGGGCAAGATCTTGACCGATCTGGCGCTCTCGTTGGCGACGGGCGGGGACTGCGTATCCGATGTTGACCGGCTCCGTAACCAGCCAGAGGTTTACGGTTTGGTGGCCTCGGATCCTACGATCAGCCGGCTATTCACCACGCTCTCGCAGGTGAAGTCGGCCAAGGCGTTGGCAGCGATCAACAGTGCCCGTGCCGCGGCGCGGGCCCATGTTTGGACTCAAGCCGGCAAGGACTCACCCCTGCACGGGGTCAGTGATGAGAACCCACTGGTCGTTGACCTTGATGCGTCATTGTTGAATTCCCACTCGGAGAAGGAAGACGCACGCCCTACCTGGAAGAAGGGCTTCGGATTTCACCCACTGATGTCCTTCATTGTTCACGGCCTCGACGGTACCGGGGAACCTTTGGCGGTCCTGCTGCGGCCCGGCAATTCTGGATCCAACACTGTTTCCGAGCACATCCAAGTCGTGAAGGACTCCGTGAAGCAACTCCCGAAAGGGTACC
The DNA here is from genome assembly GCF_016907875.1 of Arthrobacter roseus. Taxonomy (NCBI): domain Bacteria; kingdom Bacillati; phylum Actinomycetota; class Actinomycetes; order Micrococcales; family Micrococcaceae; genus Arthrobacter; species Arthrobacter roseus. The sequence continues at coordinate 1,331,304 of NZ_JAFBCU010000001.1, forward strand.
GCTCCGGGCGCAAGATCATGATCCGCACGGACTCTGCCGGTGGCACGCACGGCTTCCTGGACTGGCTGAGCGCCCGGCACCGTAACTTCTCCTACTCTGTCGGGTTCCCGATTCACGGCGCCGTCGCGGATGTGCTGCCGTTGGTTCCCAAGGAAGGCTGGAGTAAGGCCTACGACAGTGACGGGTTCGAACGCGATGGTGCGTGGGTCGCCGATATCACCGGCATGCTGAACCTTTCGTCTTGGCCGGCCGGGATGCGGGTCATCGTCGGCAAAGAAGTCCCGCACGTGGGCGCGCAGTTGCGCATCACCGATATCGACGGGCACCGATACACAGCGATCGCCACCAACCAAAAAAAGGGGCAGCTCTCCGTGCTCGAGGTCCGCCACCGGCTCCGGGCCCGTTGTGAGGACAGGATCCGCAACGCCAAAGACACCGGCTTGGCGAACCTGCCCTTTCACGTCTTCGCTGGCAATGAGCTCTGGTGTCACGTGGTCATGCTCGCAGCCGAGATCATGGCCTGGACCCAAATGGTTGCCCTCACAGGCACGAAGGCCAGGGTCTGGGAACCGAAGAAACTCCGGGCAAGACTATTTGAAATCGGCGGCCGAATCGCTATCCATGCCCGCCGGACAACCCTGCACCTAGCCGCTACAGCACCGGAGGTGCAACTGCTGCTCAAAGGGATGAAACGTGTCGCGGCACTGAGCCCGCCATAGCCGAAACGGCCACCTGACCGCACTCAACCAGAAAGCAAAAACAGCATCGCCGTGACCGGCGTGGAACCCGTCACCGAGAACCGCCACCAAGCTAGCGGACACAATGTCACACCCACATGCCACAATCAGAACACTCAGGCAGCCGGTCAGCCCTGACCCAGAAGAAACCCCGCCTCATGAAAGTTCGAGGTTAGTGCACCTCATTGTGGTGTCTAAATGTCGAGAACGCCGTTGAGAGCGGTGGAGTGGGGCGGGATATTGCCCGTGTTGAGGTCCTCATCTAGCTGAACGGTGACGTGGGCCCAGGCACGTGGATGTCCTGCGTCATCGAACACTCGGTAGCTCCGGCGCAGGCGGAGGCTGGGTACAGTGCGGTGTTCGAACGACAGGACGATGACCGTCGCGGGCCAGGTCCCCTCTTCTGTGATTTTCACGTTCCGATAGTCGCTTTTCTTTCGGCGAAGTGTTGGGTGGTCTCTCGTCCATACGATGCTTGGGATCTCGAGGTCGTTGAATTGGGTGCGGAGCTTCCCGATAGCTATAGTGCGGGTCGCATCGGTCAAGTGCGCCAGAGGCCACTCGGTGCTGTTGACTCCGTCTAGGTCGAGGCGGTCCTGCCACACCGCGATCGCGCTCCGCTGCCGCTCATATTCGTACTCGCACGCGTCCTCATCCTCGGGGATCACGGGTTGTGATGGGAGCTGTTCCGTCTCGACGGTGTCAGGTAGCCCGTTGCTAACATCGATGGTGACTTGGCGAGCTTCGTACAAGACGATCCAGCCGAGCCTTTGATCATCGAGGACCTGCCGTGGTCCAGTGGGGTAGTAGTGTAGCGTGAGCTGCGTTCCGTCGAGGTCCACTCGGTGTACGAGGTGATCGACGAGGATCACAGAGCGTCCGCCGTCGGCATGGATTTGTACGAGTTCGGTTGCAGGGGTTGGCAACGGCAGAGCGGGCTCAACCTCATCCATCTGATCGTCACCGGCGCCACCGGTTTCCGCGCCATCGTCATCAGTACTACGTCTATGGGCAGGAAAGTCGCCAGGCCAGAACGGCTCTGAAGTCATCCACTCCAAATCGTCGGGATTCAGATGCTCGAAGTCGATGATTTCCGTGGATTTCTCAGGAGGATCCGGTGCTTCCATCCAGGTCGACGCGTCTCGCGGGTCACCAAGCCACAAGCCGCCAGAATCGGCGCCTACAGGGCGGCGTGCGCTTAGATCGCAGGCCACGGTGACGCCGTGAGGTGTGACAAACACAGCTGATCGCTGAACCACGTCGTCGGGTTCTTCTGAGTCTTCGGTCTCGTAGATGACCCAAGCCCCCCTCGGCGCCGGCCAAAGGCTCGCATGGCCGATTGCACGCTCAGGCAGCGGAGCTGTGGGCCATACAGCCCACCTGACTGTCGAGTCGTCGTCGATTATCGCAGCGACTGGCCGGGTAGCATCCGGGACTATTGTGCTCGTGCCGACGACTAAGGCATCAAGGGGAATGAGCGGTTTCGTATGTTTCGACACGGTCCTAGGCTACAACTACACCCGTCTGGATCCTCCACCCTTCACCATGTTGAATGTGGTGCCTCAAGACGGCTCTCAGTAGCCACTGCGCCCAGCCCCGAACAGGGACTCAACTCATTTCCATCGATCAAAGGCCCGATACCGGAACTCTTAGCGTCCGGTGTGGGATCGTTCTTCGCGCCATGCGAAAGCGCACAGGGTCCAGCGACGGATCGGCGAATTTAGACCATCGGTTTACGGGGCCCGCGGCTACGCTGTCGTCAACACTTTTTTCATGACTACGCGCGGCCAGGCATCCAAACCATGGGCACTTTCTACTTGCACCATCTGACGGATACCCTGCGACCACTGGTATTCGGGCACCCGAACGAATCCTAAGCGGGTGTAGTAAGGGGCGTTCCACGGAACTTCTTCGAAGGTCGTTAACGTCATACCCTCGAGTCCTTGTGCCACAGCCCAGCGCGCCACTTCTTCGATGAGTAACCGGCCAAGTCCCTGGCGGGCATGCATTGGGTGGACGGTCACCTGCTCGATGTGGGCGTGTCGGTCAACGTCGTCAACCAGAATGTAAGCTACCGATTCATTGCCCGAATCCGTAGCGACCCATGATCTGCCTTCTCGCTGGTACACGTCTAGGTCAGCCAAGTCTGGTGGCGAGTCGTTAGCGATGGCTGTCATGTTGATGGTTCGAAATGCTTCGCCTGCTGCGACTTCGATGTCCCGAATTCTAGGGAGGCCCTCTCCCCGCGCTTCCCTGATCACACGACTAGTCAATCAGAGGCCACCCGCCAGGGACCGACAATTTACAAAGTGGCGTATGAAGCCGACGGCGCCGGAGTCGTCTGGCCATAGGCTGGGCGGCATGGCAATCGTTCATAGAGCTACGTTGATTCCGTCGAAAATGAAACTCCTCGCACATTGGCTGCCCAATCAACCGTGGTTCAGGAAGAGCGGTCCAACAAACCTAGGGCGTGTCGGCTCCTTCCGTTTTGATGATCCAGACGGTGAGGTCGGCATCGAAACACTCATCCTTAAAAGTGAGAGCGCAGTTTTTCAGGTTCCGCTGACGTATAGAAGTTGCCCTCTTGAAGATGCCGACCCGTGTCTGATTGGCACTCTGGAGCACTCGTTCCTTGGAAAGAGATAGGTTTATGATGCCACCGGTGACCCTGTATATGCGTCCGCGTTGGCCGCCGCCATCCTGACCGGCCAGCCACAGGCCCACCAATCCTTCGAGCGCGACGGGAGACTCGAAGCAATTCCTGAATCCGTTCACCTGCAGAGCATGGGAACGTCCGGGACTAGCATTCCCATCATTTGCTCGGTAGTTTCCGACAGCGACGACGGCGTCACAACCATCTGTGCAGGGGAACTTGACCTATCGGTTAGTCGGGCACTCAATCTCGTCAGAGAGCCTTCTGGGCAGAGGCTCTTGACTGCCACGTGGGATGGGCAGACCATTCAGGTGCAATTCGCTTCTGTGGTCAGAGTCAGACATAGCGATGGTGCCTGCCCAAGAACTCACTAGTTTGACTAGTTTGCTTGGGCCGGTGCATATTCGTCGAGATCAGGATGTCGGTCCTCGATTGGCCTTAACCCCTGTCCGCCATCCGGGGTCAAGGCCAGTTCCAATCGGGTTTTCATTGTTCTTGCCGTCTGACCCAGACCCAGGATTCTGGCTCGAACTAGGCCAGGATTGGATATCGCGTGGGCCCTCGACCTTGGTTGGAATCTCGATCGCTATCTTCGGTATCTTGCCGTTCCTGCTGCGACGCCGGAAGCGCCAAGCGAAGGACGAGGATCTGAAGAGCTAAAGATTAGGACTGACGACGGACTGTCAAAGCAAATCGCGAACGAAGCCGATCGGCCCTGGTGAAGGTTGTCGTGCTGAAAATTATTCTTGATCAGATACTCTGCTCGCTGGCTTGGTCTGCTGTGTTCACAAGGAAGCGACCGGGTTGCCGAAATTCATGCATAAGCACCGCTATGGCAACGAAATTGAAGAAGACCAGGTAGGCCATTAGCCACCAGATGGAACTACTTTCCGGTAAAGCTTGAGCGATGAAGGCCAGTTGTAGCGACGATATGATAACAAGCTGAGTAGCAGCGTTCTTTCTCTGTTGAACTGCAACGCCATGGGTGACTTCAAGGTGTTTCGCCTCGACCGGACTCTTGCCTGATATCTGTCTCCTCACCTGCTTTTGTTCGTGGCTTTCAAGCGGCATCAGGACACTTACGCTTCCTATGTTGGCTGCCGGAGCGACCTTTTTTGCGTTGTAGATCAGTCCGACAACAAGAACGCCCACGGCGGCAATGATCATCCCGAATCGCAGGTTCTGCAGATTCATCCAAGAGTGACCGAAAGCAAGCGCCCCCGCTGTCGCGCCAAGCGGAATGAGGACGACGATTCCGATCGGGAAGTAAAGCAAATAATAAACCTTCATTGCTGTGCCCAAGCCGTTGTCAGCTATACCTTGTGCCAATCGAGTTGCTTTACCCCACCGGTCGTTGGATTCCGCCATAAGGTCTTCGATTCCACTCATAGTCTGATCTCCCCCGGTCGAGTATTCACTGCACCGATACCCTACAGGTAGCGATCCGTTCCGTACCGATGCCAATACAACCGCCAGGGTATGTCCATCGCTGGCAGCCTGCGGAACGATGGGCTAGCACTTCATACCTGCGGCCGAGCCCATCAAATAGGTGACCGGTGGGGGACTCCGCTGCGGGACGCTTATCTGGTGATGATCAATCTGCTGTTAGTAGAATCGACTGATGATTCCTTAAGATTGGGTGCCGTACCACCGAGATGACGATGGGGAGCTTCTTGGATACCTTGTGCCGGAGGGCAACGCGTACAGTCCTGTGTCTGTGTGCGGTTATCCATTCGATGATGCGGCAAGTGAAGACGACGCCGCTCAAGTTCTGGAAAACATTGGACTGAGCTACCTCGCAGATACTTGGCTGTTGTCCCTTGAGGAGCGGGACGAGCCGATTAATGTGCAGATTGTCGAGGCGAGCCCCAGGGTGTTGCGAGTGAAGAGCGTGGATTACGGGTGGGAGCAGGATTACGGCACGATGATCGATTTACCCGTTCTGGAGACAGGCAGACTCCGACGCCGACAGTAAAGACTGACGCTACGTCAGGGTCAACCACCGGCTAAGGGGCACCATCGTTGGGCCAGCCAATATGGACGTGTACCGGCCTTGCACGCCCTCAATTTTGCGACAGTGACAATCAGGGGACTGAAGACGCCTGATAGGTGCGAATCTTCGTGATGGCCGCAGTCTTGGCGGTGTTTGCGAACCGAAGTACGTGACAGAAGTTTACGATGTGACCGTCGTCGTACCGGACTGCACATTCGATACTCGCTTCCCTTCCGTGCGTAATCACCGAGACAACCCGAAGTTCGATAGCTGCGGAAGTTGATGCCGCATGTTCGAGAATCGCAGGAATGCCGTTGCACGGCACTTCTCCAAGAACGTTCCATTCCGCGTCGGCAGATAACAGCGATTCAAGTTCTGTGGCGTCAATGCTTGCCAGTGCGACGGCGAGGCGGCGGCTGATTTCGTGGCGAGGCGCATTGCCGCAGTTCTGTTCGGTAAGTACTCGGATTGCCATAAGACTAGTGTTGACTGTCCGCGGGGGTGAATGTCAACAAGTCGCTCATCAGTACAAGCCGATCCTTGGTGATGCAATTAGGGAACTGTTCAGAGGCAACGGGCTGTAGATTCGCGGTAACAAATTTTGATCGCAAACCTCTGTGGCACCCCTACTCGTGTTCAGTGACGGATTGAACTACGAACCTGTGCTCTAGGGCACCGTTGAGGGCGAATCGTTGTCTGCTACTAGCCGACAACCGCGTACTCGCCATTCAGCTCCTCAGCTAGGCGTTCGATGTCCCACCCTGTCGGCTCGCCTGTCACCGCGCCAGTGACGTCCACAACCAACCAATTCTTGCCCCACACGAGATGAACTTCGCCCTGACTCGAATCCGCCCAGATCTTGTAGCTCTCCTGAAGAGACTTCTTATCCGGGTAAAGGTCTACCTGTACATTCTCGGAGCAGAGCCTCTGCTCAGACGTCAGTTGGCCGGTTTCCCCCATCGGTACGATCGGCTCGCCGACGGGATCGGCTTCACAGTCGAGAAATTGATCGACGGCTTCGTAAACTCCGTCTATAGAACTGAATGCTGACAGGTTCTCGCTCCCCGGCTGATCCTGAGTGCTGCATCCTGTGAGCAAGACTGCTGCAAGGAGGACGGCAACTGCCATCCCTCGCGAACGTCTATATTCCATCGCTTTCCACCCCCATGTTGACCGTTGATGCCACTCTTCCATAGGCGCGTCCCTGATGTCGGTCTAAAACCGGACCCGCGTCGCAGCGGTTTCAACTAAGAATTCGGAATTGTTGCGGGTTGCTCGGTCGGGATGTTTTGTACGCCCAGCCGGCGGATGGCCCATGGGCCGAGGATTGCTCCGGAGAGAATGATTGCCCCGGCTATCAGGCATGCTGCCTGCCAGGAACTGAACTCGTACAAAAGTCCTGCGGCAAAAGCACCTATGGCGGCACCGACTAGCCCGGCGGCGGTGTATATGCCCATAGCCCCGCCCACCTGTTCGGGGGCCGCTTCCGTAATCACCGATTGCTCTATCGGCATCAGCACCGCCCAAGCGACTCCGCATAGGATCCATAGCCCGGCGATCACCACCGGATTCGGTGCCAAGGCAAGTGATAGTGCGAAGACGCCGCTGAACACTGAGGCTGCGATCATCGCCTGGCGCCGGCCGATCCGCAGGACCGCTTTGTGCAGGAAGGGCGGGAGTACTCCCATGGCAATCGCCCCGGGTAGGAATACTTAGGCAGTTTGAATGACTCCAAGGCCGAATCCGCGTTGTAGATGCAGCAGAAGCAAGATGGCTACTGCCGATTCGGCCAACGCGGTGATCACAACGGTGATAAGCATTGGCCGTAGCCGTAGCCGTAGCCGTAGCCGTAGCCGTAGCCGTAGCCGTAGCCGTAGCCGTAGCCGCAGCCGTAGCCGTAGCCGTAGCCGCAGCGCCAAGGCGCGGGAACGTTCGCCGCTCAACCCGGTTGCTTCCCGGCCGGATTCAGCATTGACTGCCCGTGGCGGGCTGATCAACAACGCAAGGGCGCCAATGACGCAGGCTACCCCACACGCCAGAAACACAGTCGTGAAGAGGTCGGTTTGTGCCAGTAGAAGGAGGCCGACGACGAAGGCCACCCATGTGCCCGTCTCCTGCACCGACATCATGCGGGCGAAAACTCCGGAATCCGAGTCGAGGCGCTCGCTGATGATGGCACGAAGTGAAACCCAAAGCAGGGCTCCTCCCACACCTCCAAGTACAGCGGCCGCATAGGCGATAGCCATGGAGTCGGCAACCGGCCGTGCCAGAACTGACACGATCAGCCCAGCCGCTACTGCGGTGCCAACGTCAAAGGCCTCCCCGAGACATTGCTTCATCATAGGTCAGCGTCCACTGCCCCGAGCTAAGCTATTGAGGACGTGCGACGATGCGCCCCGACAGGCTCAGACGAAGGATGCCGAGAAATGAGAAGAGGCGGTCCGATGGCTCAAGATCAGCAACCGGTCTCCACTGGTATCAACGAACCTGCGGCTTCGCGGATAGTTTCTGACGGTTCGACCGCCAGCGGGCCGGTGACTGTGCTGAAACTGACCGCTGCGATTTTGGTCTCCGCGGCCGGGTTTGCCCTCTTTGCTCTGCAAATGCCGATTCTGGGCTACAGCATGCTCGGCGCCGCGTTGGTGCTCGCCGGTATCGCGGACCGGGCTCTGCTGCGGGATCTGGCTCTCATCGCGTTTGGGGTCACGGTGATGAGCTTGGTGCCCATCACCACGGACATCGCGATGTCGCACATGTTAATTATGGGCACTGCGATGACGCTCGCCGTCGCAGTGCCGTACCTGGTCTCACGTTATGGCTACGGTGACCACGCAATTCGGTTCCCAGTCCGTACAGGGCAGCGTTGGACGCGGTTGGAGAAGTGGTATCTGCCCGCCGTCGTCGTCATTGGCTACCTTCTTCTGCCCGTCTACATGATCAATACTGGCGTCTATGAGAATTGGCCGGCAGTTTCCGAGCCCGACGGCGTCGCCCGACTTTTCTTGGGCACCAACGTGCTGGGTATCTGGGACGAGCTGTTCTTCATTTGCACAACTTTCGCGCTGCTGCGCCGCCATTTTCCCGATTGGCTGGCCAATGTGCTGCAGGCCGTGCTTTTCACCTCGTTCTTGTGGGAGCTGGGCTTTCACAGCTGGGGTCCGGCCTTCATCTACCTTTTTGCTTTGGTGCAGGGCTACATCTTTAAACTCACCAAGTCGCTGTCCTACATTGTGTGTGTGCACCTCCTGTTCGACTTCGTCTTATTCCTGGTGCTGATTCATGCGCATAACCGATCTTGGCTAGACATTTTCATCTACTAGGGAAACGACCGAGGGAGACAAGATGGGTGAGCTCATGGACGATCAGGAACGTCGTAATGGTTATGTGGTGCTTCGGTCGTACGCTGCAATCGGCGACGGGCGCACAGTTGCGCTTGTTGCACTGGATGGTTCCATCGACTGGCTGCCCATCCCTGACCTCGACTCAACGCCTGTGTTCGCACGCTTGCTGGATGCAGCGGCAGGCGGTTCCATTGAACTCGCACCGGTGGACGCGTTCACGCTCACGCGCCGTTACCTGCCGCAGACCAACGTGCTGGAAACGACCTACACGACTGCTGGAGGGGTCGCACGTGTGACGGATGCCCTTGTCACTGGTCTTGCAGGCGAGTTGCCCTGGGTAGAACTGGCTCGTCGAGTTGATGGCATTGCGGGCTCCGTGGAATTACGTTGGCAGGTTACTGCAGGCACATGCTTCGCCACGACCTCTCCGCGGGTGGAAATGACCACCCACGGCAAGATTATCCGGGCCGGTGAACTCATGCTCGCGGTGGAGGGCAGCAACCACGGACCAGCAGAAGGTGAGAGCAACCTCGCCGGCACTTTTACCGCGTCAGCGAACTCACACCACATGCTGGTCGTTGCGGGCACCAGAAACGAGCCGTTGCACTTGCCCATCCCGGATCTGACCGCCATCGGCCTCGGACGCACCATTGATACTTGGCGGCAATGGTCAACGGACTTCAGCTACGACGGCCCCTGGGCAGAAGCAGTGCAGCGCAGCGCCCTTGCACTGAAACTTTTGATCCACAGTCGCAGTGGCGCGATAGCCGCCGCCGCAACAACGTCGTTGCCGGAGAACATGCAGGGTGGAAAGAACTGGGATTATCGGTTCGCGTGGGTGCGTGACCTCACGTTCACAGTTCATGCTCTGGTGCGCTTTGGTCTGCGCGAGGAAACCCATCAGGCCATCTCCTGGCTCATCCAAGCGATCCAAGAGAACGATTCGAAGGTGCATATTTTCTATCGTCTTGATGGTTCAACTCCTGACGCGGAGGAGGCTCAGGATTTGCCGGGCTGGCGTGGAATCGGCCCAGTCGTCGTCGGCAATGACGCGAGGACGCAGCTTCAACTTGGGATTTTTGGCGACCTGATGAACGTCATGCGCGTCTATGTTGAAGCAGGTAACGTGCTCGACATGCACACGCGCAACATGCTGGCGGCAGTTGCGGATCACGTGTGCGAGGTATGGCAAGAGTTTGACTCTGGCCTGTGGGAGCTACCTGATTTGCACCACTACACCGCTTCAAAAATGGGGTGCTGGCAGGCGCTGGACAGCGCTCTGCGCCTCTGCGAGCTTGGCCAAATCAGCGGCGAACCGGCTCGTTGGAGTTCTGTCTGCGAGCGCATCAAAACATGGGTGGAGGAGAACTGTTGGTCTGAGGCAAGACAAAGCTATGTCACCCACCCTGGAAGTGATGAGCTGGACGCAGCCGTCCTGCTGCATGCCACTAGTGGTTTCGACCGTGGGCCGCGCATGTCGGCGACTATCGATGCTATTCGCATAGAGCTTGGCAGAGGCGCATTGCTATATCGATACACCGGCATGGAGGCGGAGGAGGGAGCGTTTGTCGCGTGCTCGTTCTGGATGGCGTCCGCTCTTGCCTGCGTCGGCAGGCACGACGAGGCGGTCGAGATGATGGACGAACTCATAGGTCTGGCGAATGACGTAGGGCTCTACTCGGAAATGATCGATCCGGCAGACCTCTCTTTTCTCGGCAACTTCCCACAGGGGCTGAGCCACCTTGCACTGGTTAACGCAGCAATCACAATCGACGAGCTCGCGCCTCGGTGAATCTCACCCATCACAGCTGAAAATGTTTGGCAGCCGTCCAATGACCACTCCAAACCATTCGCGGCCGTGACGCCGTCACGGAGATCTCTTACCGCGAGTAACAGGGTCTTCTAAACTTTGGACCTTCGCCATAGTGTGGATGGTATGGATTTGGGAATTGAGGGTAGGAAAGCATTGGTCTCCGGCGCAGATTCTGGGATCGGGTGGCACACGGCCAGGCTGCTGCTGGATGAAGGTGCCACGGTCGTCATCAGCAGCCGGGACCAGGAGAAGTTGAACGATGCGGCTGAGAAGCTGGAGGCGAAGCCTGGCCGGTTGCATGCTTTCGCAGCCGATATCACCAGTGTCGAATCACTTGCCGCCCTGCATGCGAGTGTCCACAAAGCCGTCGGTGATATCGATATCCTGGTGCAATCGGCAGGCATTACCGGCGCCCAAGGTCTGTTCCACGAGATCAGCGATGAAGGGTGGACAAACACGATCCTCGTGGATCTGATCGGTCCCGTTCGTCTGGTTCGGGAATTTCTGCCCGATCTTCGCACTGGTGGTTGGGGCCGGTTGGTTCTGATGACGTCGGAAGACGCCGTACAACCCTATGATGACGAATTGCCATATTGTGCAGCAAAGGCTGGTGTGCTGGCGTTCGCCAAAGGTCTTTCCCGGACCTATGCCCTGGAGGGGCTGCTCGTGAACACAGTGTCTCCTGCTTTCATCCACACACCGATGACGGATGCGATGATGCAAAAAAGAGCCGATGAGCTCGGCGTCAGCATTCAGCAAGCGATCGAGAGCTTTTTGACCGAGAAGCGCCCGAACATCGAATTACGCCGCCGAGGGGAACCGGATGAAGTCGCCAATGTCATTGGGTTTCTCTGCTCTGACCGCGCGAGTTTTGTCAACGGTTCAAATTACCGGGTCGACGCCGGTTCAGTAGCCACAATCTGAGAGGAATCACGATGACCCACGACCAGTATGCATTCAATGACCCGAGAACCCGCTACCCATCAATCTCCCCGCCTGTGCAACAGCAGCAGGAACCAGGCATCCAGTCGAAGATGGACCCTGTACCCGATCTCGGCGAAACGACCTATCGTGGCTCGGGACGCCTGACCGGTCGTAAAGCGCTCATCACGGGAGGGGATTCCGGAATCGGTGGAGCGGTCGCCATCGCCTTCGCCCGAGAGGGCGCGGATGTGGCTATCTCCTACCTTCCTGAGGAAGAAGAGGATGCCCAGCATATCGTCTCGCAGATCGAGAACGCAGGCCGTAAGGCAGTCGCTTTTCCGGGTGATCTCAAGGACAAGGATTATTGCCTGGCTCTAGTTGACGCTGCCGTCAAGGGGCTCGAGGGCCTGGATATTGTCGTGAGCAACGCTGGCAAGCAAGTGTACGTCGAGAAGATTGAGGATCTCAGCGATGAGCAATTCGAAGAGACCTTCCAGACCAACGTCTTTGCCATGTTCTGGATCATTAAGGCCGCCGTCCCACACCTGAAACCAGGGTCCACGATTATCGCGACCGCGTCGCTGGAGGCTTACCACCAGTTGCCCTTCCTGCTCGATTATGCAACGACAAAAGGAGCGATCAATAACTTTTCGAAGGCTTTGGCCCAACAACTTGCGCCACGTGGTATCCGGGTGAACGCGGTCGCACCAGGGCCAACGTGGAGTGCGTTGCAGGTGACCCAAGGGTATCCACCAGATAAACTTCCCGAATTTGGGAAAGACGCCCCGCTTGGCCGCTCCGGACAGCCGGCGGAACTCGCTCCCGCCTATGTCTTTCTCGCTTCGGGTGAATCAAGTTTCGTTGTCGGAGAGACACTCAACGTGAACGGCGGCACTCCAACACCATAACGAGGATGACTGACTCCGTGCGATGCTGAACAGCTCACGGTGGCTGAGCTCTCGTCGCGAGTGACGACGCTCTACGCCACGCTTGAACGACTGGAACAGGATGGGAGCGTTCGCCGAGTCGGCGAAGAAATCGTCGACGGAAGCGCACGCCGCTACTACGAATCTAGGGTTGGTCGGCGCTCTTTATCTGGTCAATGACTCGACTTTCCAGACAAAGGACACAATCAAGCGTGTAAACCCTGTTACGCATCGTGGGAACCCTATATCCGGCAAGGCCTCGCCACTGTCTGAAGCGAGTTCAGGTCAGGGAGCCGTATGCATCCGCCGACGCTCAATTGCCTCCACGAGTTTGTCCGGAGCGGATGATGAGACGAGTACCGCTGAACTGCCAGTAGTGATGCGCACTGATGGACCGCCAACCAAGTATCCGGTTGTGCTGTTCGGAAGTATGCGCAATCTCATCCTCTCAACGATTCCAGTCTCTTTCGCAGAAGCAACCTCAGAGATATCGCCGTAGGAAATCGTCGTCGAAAAGACGCCAGCAACCCTGATGCGAGCGCGGAACGTTGTACCGACAGACTCTTGGCGCACATCCATGACTTCATCATCGGGAGCTGACTGGCGTTTGTCCAACTACGCGCGTTGACTCACAGAAGATGCCCGCGTAGCTGCTATCGAAGAATCATTCGAGAAGGTCCGCGTAGCGGTGTGTCTGCCGGGCCGGGAACCGCCGTCCCGGGCCCTGTGAGCTATGGAGCTGACATTGAGCGAACGCAGGGTCTTTACGAAAGCAACCGCCACCCGCTACGGACGGTCGGATCGGGCGGGTAAGAAGATCATTCTGGATGAGTTATGCGCATCGACCGGCTGGCACCGCGATCACGCCCGCCGGGTATTGCGGCAGTCGCTGGTGCTCAGAGCCGTCAAAGCACGGCCACCGCGGCCACCGGTCTACGGGGATGCGGTCATCGACGCCTTACGGTTCTGCTGGGCGGTGCAGGGAACCGCCTGCGGTCGGTTGCTGGCGGCGGCGCTGCCGGACGTGGTGCCAAGGTCGCGCCGGCTCGGAGAGCTTGACGTTGATGATGCCACGGCGGCTGCGTTGCTGCGGATTTCCCCGGCCACGATCGACCGGCGGCTCAAAGCCGACCGGGCGAAAATGGATCCGCGAGGCCGGTCCCATACCAAGCCCGGCACGCTTTTGAAGGACTCGATCCCGATGCGGACCTGGGCCGAATGGAACGATGCCGTGCCGGGATTTGTCGAGATTGACTTGGTCGGTCACGAAGGCGGAAATTCGAAGGGAGAGTTCTGTTTCACGCTGGACATTACTGACATCGCCACCGGCTGGACCGAAACCCGCTCAGTGCGCAATAAGGCGCAGAAATGGGTCTTCGCAGCGATCAAAGACGCCACCGCCGCGTTCCCGTTTCCGATCCTCGGACTCGATTCTGACAACGGGAGCGAATTCATCAACTGGGAGCTGTTGCGCTGGTGCGAGCAGGAGAAACTGACCTTCACCAGGTCCCGGTCAGGGAACAAGAACGATGGCGCGCATTTGGAGCAGAAGAACTGGCACATCGTCCGCCAGACCGTAGGTTACCACCGCTATGATACCGCCGGGGAACTGGACCTGCTGAACCGGATCTGGATGCTGCAGCGGCTGGCGACCAACCATTTCGCGCCCCAGCAGAAACTCATCTCGAAGGAACGCCACGGCTCGAAGCTCACCAAGAAGTACGACAAGCCCTCCACCCCGTACCAGCGCGTCCTCGCTGATAAAGGCACCGTTCTGAAGAAGACCAAAACGAAGCTGACACGGGAAAACAAACCACTGAACCCGGCAGCGATTCAACGACAAATCCAAGCGCTCACAGCTGAACTTCTCACCCTGACCACCTCAAAAAGAGGACCAAAAACGCAACTAGCTATCCGGACAGAATCAAATGATTCCGCGAATCAACTCAGCCGGACCTCTTGACATGATTCCTCGGGACGACCCTGTTCAAACGTTGTCTCACGTGACGATTAGCGGACTGTTGGGTCAGACTGTCCTCATGGAGCGGACGCGTGTAAAGGATTGGCTGATCGGTGCTATTGGGATGCTCCTTGTCCTGGGGCTCGTGGTTGGAATTCTTTGGTGGGTGGTGAGTGACCCGGCTGGTAGGGGAGAGTCGGGGCCTGTCCCGCCGTCGCCGACGGTCGGTGCTGAGCGCCCGCATGACGTAGAGCCGCCAGCCACGCTTGGTAAGGACGAGGTATGGCTCGCCGACCTTGAGCTAGACGCGGGGACAGTCATGACTGAGAGCTCGACGCTCCGTGACGTCCGGTCGGTCGGGCAGGGCGTGTCCACGGGGCCGGACGGGCTGGTCGCTGCACAGCTCGTTGTGGATGCGACGGTACCGTTCGCGGTCGTTGCCGACGAGCTCGGTAATGGGACTGTAGTCAGCGACGCCGACGTCGTGCGTAAGCTCGTCACCATCGAGCACGACATCGAGGGGTTGCCAGAGGGTTTAGTGCTCCAGAGTGTCACTGTCCAGAGCGATGGCTTCCGTGCCAACTTCGTGGGTGAAAACGTCAAGATCGTCCCGTAACTTCATCCACCCGGACCGTTTACGTCGGTTTGAATATCGCGGATGATCGACGCAAGGATGCCTGAGGTGAAAAGCCCAGGACCGAGTGGACCTGATGAATTTTCGCCAAGCAGCGGTAAGAGTCGAAGTGCGGACCGGACACGCACAGTCATGTGTTCAAGTTGCCAGCACACTTCATCTCCTACCGCCGCGGGATCATCGTGAGCCGCCAGCCCAGCTGCTTTCGCAGCATACGCAGCCGCGCCAAGAGCGTGTGCCCCCATATGAGCGACGGCAGCGGCTTGGGCGGCAGCCTCGGCAGCGGACACGGCTGCAGGAGAAGTCGCTGCTTGCGCGGCACGGACCGCTACAAAGCGCTGGCGGATCTCGTCTGCGGCTCCGCGCTCACCACGAGCAAAGCCCCGGGCCCGCTCAATGGCATCACGCGGTCGCCGATCTGCCGGAGCCTCTGACTCGAACATGTGGACAACTCGCTCTGCGCAGTCCGCTGCCCAAGCTGCTACGGCACGGCGATCGGCCTCGTTCAATGCTTGCGGAGAAATCATGCCATCACCCTCCCATACCCGGTTCATGCACGGAATCATCATCTGTTGGCGCTGCGCGATGCTGTCCACCGGAGGAGACCATCTAGAGCGGGCGACCGCTGAGGATGCAGAACTCGTTACCCTCGGGATCGAGCAAGACCACCCAGGGTTGCTCGCCCTGGCCAACGTCGCCTCGGCGTGCGCCCATCGCCAGCAGTCTTTCCACCTCGGCTTCTTGATCCTGAGGCCGAAAATCGGGATGTACCCGATTCTTTGCTGCCTTGACATCCTCGACCGGTGCGAAAATCATCCCCGGCATCGAATCCGCCGTCGGGCGAATCTCGAATTCTTCATGGCTGTCGATAGTGACAACCCAGTCCAGGGCTTTAACCCACCAGCGTCCGAGGGCCTGAGGATTTCTCGAATCAACGACTACCTGTTCCCAATTAAGCGGCATCTCCTGATCGTAGTCCCCAGCGCCGGTTGCTAGTTGGCCTGGAAATTTCCCGTCTGCCGGTACAGCTCAAAGAGTCGAAGCACTTCCAGGGTTGGCTTGTGAGTGGGCGCCGGGACGGCGTCGAGGGGAAAGAATTCGATCTCCGCGACTTCGGAAGCTTCGGGCGTCACGGTTCCCTCCCAGACGGGGAGGTAGAAGCACATGGCGAAGGCGTGAGTCAGGTCTCCATTGGGATAGCGCAAAGTGTGCAGATTCGGATCAGAGAGGCTTCCAAAAGGTACTAGAACGTTGGAACAATGCGTGTCCATCGGTGCGCAGGACAAGAACCTGGGCACCTGGCAAGAGTAGGAGGCGGGATCCAAGGTGCTGACGTAGCTGCCAAACGTACGATCCTACGTAACTCATAGGAGTGTTTGCTCGAGGAATTGGTCTTGCTCATTGAACACCAGATGCCCGAGGGCCCCGTTGACGATGGGTAGGCGCGGCGGAACGTGCCCGCATTCCACATTGCCGATGATGGGTACACCAAGCGTTCCCAGCGCATCGAGTACAGCCTCGGACTGCGTGAGCGTTGGAGAGTCGGGGGCTCCGGTGCGGCCAACAAGGATGGCTTTGGCGCCGTCAAAGAATCCTGCCAGGCGCATCCCGTGAAGGTGACGACAAATCATTGTTGCTTCGGCCCCAGAAGCTTCAATATAGACGATCAACGTTTCATCGGCGCTGCCACGGAGTCGCATGGTGTCAAGGTAGGGAGTTCCCGCGAGATTGGTCAGTGTCTCTATGCACCCACCGATCAAGCGACCGGTAACGTCCACTTCGTCTTGCCCCTGGTCGAGACGTTCCCACGTACCTTCGCCGTTCCACGAGTGTTGTGTAACGCCGGGTGTGGTTTCCCAAGGGTTCCAATCATTGACACGGTAAACGCCAGGTGAGGACTGTCGGAAGGATGATCCTGCAGGCATCGAAGCAATATCAATCCATGACATCAGCGACTCGGGCACCTTGTATGGGGTGTCCATCAGATTACTTCCGTGGATCGTCGCCATCCCTGTCCGGAGTGTGATGGGTGTGAGCAGCGTCGAAATATCGGAGTATCCGATGAACCACGTCGGTTCGGCGTTAGCCAGCGCATCGAAATCAAGATGCGGAATGATGTCGATGGCCGTCGCGCCTCCCCACGGAGGAAGGACAGCTCGAATGTGGGGATCCAGCAGCATGCGCATGAGTTCCGCTGCGCGTTGTTCAACGGGTGCGCTGACGTGCCTCGCACCGTCCATGCATACACCAACTTCCACTTGGAAGCCGCGATCACGTAGTAGTTGTGTCGCAAAGTCCAGACGTCCTTGGTGTTTTTCACTGATACCGCTCGACGGCGATGTAACGCCCACGGTATCGCCGAGTGTTAACGGTCGGGGGTAGCGGATATCCATGAGTTCATACTCACATGGGTTCTCACTACCCACGAAAGCAGACTCCGACGTCGCGCAAGAATCAAAGTCCGGATCTCGTTCGCCCCAGGACGCCAACCTTAGGGACATAATGTCGACGGCATATAGCAAGATAGTCCTGTGACTAAAGTCAGGGACAACAGCAGCGAGAGTTCAGCCGGGGCCGACGTCGAGCTTCCCGCCGAGGATCAGCCGAGTGCTGACCTGCAGGCCGAGTATGCGGACCTTGTGGAGAATGTGCGGCGCTACAGGTTCGCGTACTACAACGAGGACTCGCCGCTGGTTGCCGACGCCGAGTTTGACCGGTTGTACCAGCGGCTTGAAGAGATCGAGGCGCAACACCTTGCACTTGTTGCCAATGACTCGCCGACCCGGGAGGTTGGCGGTGAAGTCTCAGTCGTGTTTTCGCCGGTAAAGCACCTGGCGCGGATGTATAGCCTGGAGGACGTCTTTTCGCTGGACGAGCTGAAAGCATGGGTTGACCGGGCACAGGCCAGCGTGGAGAACATACGCCCCGGGACGAAAGTTCACTGGCTCACCGAACTGAAAATCGACGGGCTGGCTGTGAACCTGCTTTACCGCGACGGCGTACTGGTCCGGGCGGCTACGAGGGGCGACGGCACCACGGGGGAGGACATTACCCACAACGTCCTCACGATCGACGGCGTGCCCCGCACCCTCAAGGGCAAGAATCTTCCCTCCGAGGTTGAGATCCGCGGTGAGGTGTTCATCCCGTCCGAGGAATTCATCAAGCTCAACGAGAGGATGCTGGCGGATGGCAAGCCGCCTTTCGCCAACCCGCGCAACTCGGCCGCGGGGTCCCTGCGTCAGAAAGACCCGGCGGTGACTGCGTCGCGCCCCTTGAGCGTCTACGTTCACGGCATCGGGGCACGCACAGGGCTCGACGCCGAAAGCCAGTCAGCTACGTACGCACTGCTGGAGCAATGGGGCCTGCCCATATCGCCGTATTTCAAAGTGTTGGAAAGCCACGAGGAGGTGCTCGATTTCATCTCTTACTACGGCGAGCATCGGCACGGCTTGCTGCACGAAATCGACGGCATCGTGGTCAAAGTGGACAGTTTTGACCTGCAGCGAGCGCTCGGCCACACATCGCGGGTTCCGCGCTGGTCCGTTGCCTACAAGTACCCTCCCGAGGAAGTGCACACCAAGCTGCTGGATATCCAGGTCAACGTGGGACGCACGGGACGTGTCACGCCGTTCGGATTATTGGAACCGATCAAGGTTGCTGGCTCCACGGTAGGAATGGCCACGCTGCACAACCAAGACGTGGTCAAGGCCAAGGGCGTGAAAATCGGCGACATCGTGGTCCTGCGGAAGGCGGGCGACGTCATCCCGGAAATTGTGGGTCCAGTCATGGCCCTGCGCGATCAGCAGGACCCGCCGGTCCGGGACTTCGTGATGCCCACCAATTGTCCGTCCTGCGGTACTCCGCTGGCGCCTTCTAAAGAAGGGGACGTGGACCTCCGGTGCCCGAACGCGCGTTCCTGTCCCTCCCAACTGCGCGAACGCGTGTTTCACCTGTCCGGGCGCGGAGGGTTCGACATTGAGGCCCTCGGGTGGGAAGCCGCCGTCGCACTTACCTCACCGGCAGAACCAGACGAGCCGCCCTTGACCACTGAAGCAGGACTGTTTGATCTCACCCCTGAGGATCTGGCGAACGTGCGTATTCTGCGCGATGTCAAAAAGAACGGTGAAGTTACCGGGCAGCAGCTCGTGCCCTACTTCTACAGCCGGGGAACGGAGAAAAAACCCTCAGAACCCAACGCCAACACCCGCAAACTGTTTCGGGAACTAGAGAAAGCCAAGGCCCAGCCGCTTTGGCGGGTTCTGGTCGCCCTCTCGATCCGACATGTCGGGCCGACGGCATCGCGCGCCCTCGCCGGGGCCTTCGGCTCCATGGACCGCATCCGTGCGGCGAGCGAGGAAGACCTGGCCAACGTCGACGGCGTCGGCTCCACCATCGCGGCGGCAGCCAGAGACTGGTTTGCCGAGGACTGGCATATCGAGATCCTGGACCGCTGGGCAGCCGCGGGTGTGCGGATGGAAGACGAGGTGGACGAGTCGACTCCCAAAACCCTGGAGGGCCTGACCATCGTCGTCACCGGGACATTGACCGATTTCAGCCGTGACGAAGCCAAAGAAGCCATCATCCGCCGCGGGGGTAAGGCATCGGGGTCTGTGTCCAAGAAAACAGACTATGTCGTCGCTGGCGAGAACGCAGGCACCAAACGGGACAAGGCCGAGCAGCTGGGCCTAAAGATTCTCGACGAGGATGACTTCCGCACGCTGCTGAAGAGCGGGCCTGTAAAATCGGCCGAGGACTAAGCGTCCGCAGCCCCAGCCTCATCCACCATCAGCCGGTTCACAAGCAACACGGAAGGGCACCACTATGTCCCTGACTATCCGCCCGGCCCGCGACGGCGACTATGACACGATCGGTCGCATCACTGTGGAGGCCTACCTTCACGGTGGCTACTTCGAAACCGCCGACCATCCCTACCTGCTGCAGATCCGAGACGCAGCGCATCGTGCTGAACACGCCCTCATCTGGGTAGCCGAACGCGGCAATCGCATCATCGCCTCCGTAACCCTGGCAAAGGCAGGGGAGCGCTACGCCGAGGTTGCCTATGAGGATGAACTTGAGTTTCGGATGCTCGTGGTGGATCCAGAAGTACAGCGCAGCGGGGCGGGCCGGGCACTGGTTGAGGCCATCTTGGGTCATGCCCGTGGACTCGAAGGTGTCAACGCCGTCAGCCTCTCCACGGGAAAGACCTGGGAGAGCGCTCACGCGCTGTACCGGGCGCTCAATTTCACCAGGGTCCCGGAACGTGACTGGAACGTCCCTGGCACCTCGATCGAGCTGGTCGTCTACCGCTACGCCGTCTAGCTGCTCCTGCCTCCGGGAAAACGGGAGCGAAGCCGTAGACTGGATACCGAAACCCAAACCATCTGCAGGGGAGTTGTATGTCTGCCATCGACCGTCAGGACGTCGCGCATCTGGCGCGGCTGGCCCATATTGAGATGAGTGCCGAAGAGCTGGAAAAAATGGCGGGGGAGCTCGGCGTCATCGTGGACGCCATCAAGTCCGTCAGCGAAGTTGCGGGCGAGGATATCCCGGCCACCTCACACCCCATTCCCCTGAATAACGTGTTCCGAGAAGACGTGGTGGGAGAAACCCTGACCGCAGAAGAGGCCCTCTCAGGAGCGCCCGATTCCGCCGACGGACGATTCAAGGTTCCCGCGATTCTGGATCAGGAGTAAACGCATGTCATCATCCAAACTCACGCGGCACACCGCCGCGGTCCTCGCTGAAAAGCTCGCGGCTGGAGAAGTCACCGCAGTCGAAGTGACCCAGGCCCACCTGGACCGCATCGCAGCCGTCGACGGTTCACTCAACGCCTTTCTGCACGTCAACACTGACGACGCGCTCGCCGTCGCCGCAGACGTTGACCGTGCCCGCGCCGCCGGGGAGGAACTGCACCCTCTGGCCGGTGTACCCATTGCTGTCAAGGACCTCATCGTCACCAAGGGCCAGCCCACCACCGCTGGGTCAAAGATGCTTGAAGGATGGATGAGCCCCTACGACGCAACCGTGGTCCGCAAGATCCGCGCTGCTCGCATGCCCATCCTCGGCAAGACCAATCTGGACGAATTCGCGATGGGTTCCTCCACGGAACACTCCGCTTTTGGTCCCACCCGCAACCCCTGGGACCTGGACCGCATCCCGGGTGGATCAGGTGGAGGTTCCGCGGCCGCCGTCGCCGCTTTCGAAGCACCACTGGCACTCGGCACTGATACCGGTGGCTCCATCCGCCAGCCTGGCGCTGTCACCGGAACCGTCGGCGTCAAGCCAACGTACGGCGGCGTCTCACGCTATGGCGCCATCGCCATGGCGTCGTCGCTCGATCAGATCGGCCCTGTTTCAAGGTCTGTTCTGGACTCCGCGCTGCTACAGGAAGTCATCGGCGGCCATGATCCGGCCGATTCAACCTCGCTCCAGGACCCAGTGGGAGAACTGGCTGAGGCAGCAAGGAACGGCAACGTCAACGGAATGAAGATTGGCGTTATCAAGGAACTACAGGGGGAGGGTTATCAGGAAGGTGTCCAGGCACGCTTCAACGAAACCCTGGACCTCCTGCGCGATGCCGGTGCGGAAATCGTGGAAGTATCCTGCCCCAGCTTCCAGTACGCCCTCGGCGCCTACTACCTGATCATGCCCTCGGAAGCGTCGTCGAACCTCGCCAAGTACGACGGCGTGCGGTTCGGCACGCGCGAACTGCCAGCAGATGGACCGCTCACCATTGAACGTGTCATGGCCGCGACCCGAGCAGCCGGGTTCGGTGAGGAAGTCAAGCGACGCATCATCCTGGGGACGTACGCCCTCAGCGCGGGCTACTACGACGCCTACTATGGCTCGGCGCAGAAGGTCCGCACTCTGATCCAGCGCGATTTCGATGCCGCCTTCGCTCAGGCAGACGTCCTCATTTCGCCCACTTCGCCCAACACGGCGTTCAAGCTGGGAGAGAAGCTGGACGATCCTCTGGCCATGTACCTCAATGACATCGCCACTATTCCGGCAAACCTTGCCGGTATTCCGGGCATCACCGTTCCGGGTGGCCTGTCCGAGGGGCTGCCGGTCGGCATCCAGTTCCTGGCACCTGCCCGAGAAGACGCACGCCTTTACCGCGCAGGAGCAGCGCTCGAAGCACTGCTCGAGAACACCTGGGGTGGGCCGCTGCTGAACCAGGCACCGCCGTTGCAGGAGCAGACTCCCGTCCAGACTTCCGGAGGTACACACTCATGACAGAACTGGTCCCCTTCGAGAAGGCCATAGAACAGTATGATCCAGTGCTCGGCTTCGAAGTCCATGTGGAGTTGAACACCAAAACCAAGATGTTCTCGGCAGCGCCCAACGCTTTCGGTGATGATCCCAACACCAACGTGACGCCGGTATGTCTTGGACTTCCCGGCGTCCTGCCCGTGGTGAACGGGACCGCGGTCGAGTATTCGATCCTCATCGGGCTCGCGCTCGGGTGCAAGATTGCCGAGTCCTGCACCTTTGCCCGCAAGCAGTACTTCTATCCGGATACGCCGAAGAACTTTCAGACGTCCCAGTACGAGGACCCGATTGCCTACGACGGTTCCATCGACATCGAGCTGGAAGACGGAACAGTTTTCACAGTAGAGATCGAACGCGCCCACATGGAGGAAGACGCAGGCAAGCTCACGCACATGGGTGGCGCCAGCGGCCGCATCCAGGGCGCGGATTTCTCCCTCGTGGACTACAACCGCTCCGGGGTTCCGCTAGTGGAGATCGTCACCAAACCCATTCAGGGCGTGGGAAACAGAGCTCCTGAACTGGCGAAGGCGTACGTCGCCGCTGTCCGCGAGATTGTGAAAAATCTCGGTGTCTCGGACGCACGGATGGAGCGCGGCAATGTGCGCTGCGACGCCAACGTGTCGCTGCGGCCTTACGGTCAGGAGAAGTTCGGAACGCGAACCGAGACCAAGAACGTCAACTCGCTGCGCGCCGTGGACCACGCGGTCCGGTCCGAAATCGAGCGGCAGGCCGGCCTCCTCAACGCAGGGCTGACCATTACTCAGGAAACCCGTCACTGGCACGAGGACACCCGGACCACCACATCCGGACGTCCCAAGTCCGACGCCGATGATTACCGGTACTTCCCAGAACCTGACCTGGTGCCCATGGTCACTACCACCGAGTGGATCGAGGAACTGCGCAGCCGTCTGCCGGAGCCTCCAGCCGAACACCGCAAGCGGTTGAAGTCCGAGTGGGGTTATTCGGATGCCGAGTTCCGCGACGTCGTCAACGCTGGCGTTCTTGAAGCCCTCGGTGAAACTATTGCCGCCGGTGTTTCACCGTCTGTGGCGCGTAAGTGGTGGATGGGCGAAATCTCCCGCCGTGCCAAGGTAGCCGACGTCGATCCCGTAGATGCTGGGGTGACTCCAGCAATGATCGTGGAGATCAACGCGCTCATCGAGGCGGGCAAGATCAACGACAAGCTCTCCCGCGAAGTTCTCGACGGCGTTCTTGCCGGCGAAGGCTCGCCCGCAGAGGTTGTCGAGCAGCGTGGACTGGCTGTCGTGTCCGACGACGGACCGCTCCTTGAAGCGATCGACGCCGCACTGGCAGCTCAGCCCGAGGTTGCTGACAAGATCCGTGGCGGCAAAGTTCAGGCCGTTGGGGCAATTGTGGGTGGTGTCATGAAGGCCACCCGTGGTCAGGCAGACGCCGGTCGCGTCCGGGAGCTGATCCTGGAGCGCCTCGACGTCAACGCCTAGTCGGCCGACGTCGGCTCTTTACTACAGTTGGTGGATAACGGCCGCGGCATCCCGGGGCCCAGTGCGGAAGGAACACTGCAGTGAAAGCACTCTACAAATCCGGGGCACACCCCGGCTTCGAGTTGGTAGACCGTCCCACACCGCAACCCGGTTTCGGTGACGTGTTGATCAGAGTCATGACCACCGGCATCTGTGGAACGGACCTTCACATCCAGTCCTGGGATTCATGGGCGCAGGGCATGATCGAGGCTCCACTGATTCCCGGGCACGAGTTCTACGGCGAAGTGTTGGAGCTCGGCGAGGGCGTGCACGATGTCAAAGTCGGTGACAGGGTCTCTGGCGAAGGGCATATTGTCTGCGGCACCTGCCGTAACTGCCGTGCCGGGCGCCGCCAGATGTGCATCCGCACAGTGTCGGTCGGAGTCCAGCGCGACGGCGCCTTCGCTGAATACGTGACCATCCCGGAAACAAATGTGTGGGTGCATCACGACGCTGGTATCACCCCCGAACTCGGTGCCATCTTCGATCCGTTCGGCAACGCTGTACATACGGCGTTGAGTTTTCCGTTGGTGGGCGAGGACGTCCTCATCACCGGAGCCGGGCCAATTGGACTGATGGCGATCGCCGTCGCCCGCCACGCTGGTGCCCGCCACATTGCGATCACCGACGTATCGGCTCCTCGACTGGAACTCGCCAGAAGCCTCGGCGTGGATCTGGCCATCGACGTCTCGAAAACCAGAGTGCGCGAAGCGCAGCAGCACCTGGGCATGCTGGAAGGGTTCGACGTCGGCATGGAAATGTCCGGTCATCCCACCGCGCTGCCCGAGATGATCGAGAACATGAACCATGGCGGGCAGATTGCGATGCTCGGTCTGCCCAGTGATGACATCACCATTGACTGGGCCAAGGTCGTCACCCACATGCTCACCCTCAAGGGTATTTACGGCCGCGAAATGTATGAGACCTGGTACGCCATGAGCGCCATGCTGCAGTCGAACAAGGAGCTGCACCGGTCAATTTCCAGCATCATCACCGATAAGCTGCCCGCCACTCGGTGGGAAGAAGGGTTCGACGCCGCGCGTTCGGGCTCAGGCGGCAAAGTTGTCCTCGACTGGACTGAAATCTAAGGAGTTTCCATGTACAGCAGCATGAAGGAACAGCTCAGTGCAGAGCTGGACGACATCAAATCTGCCGGCCTGTTCAAGCATGAACGCCGCATCGACTCACCGCAGTCCAACCGCATCACGGCTGGCGCGCTGGGGCAGGAGGGAAAGTCTGTCCTGAACTTCTGCGCCAACAATTACCTCGGCCTGGCGGACCACCCAGATATCATTGCGACGGCCAAGACAGCTCTGGATGAGCGCGGATTCGGCATGGCGTCGGTACGGTTCATCTGCGGCACGCAGGATCTGCACCTGGAGCTGGAGAAGCGAGTCTCGACGTTCCTGGGAACCGAGGACACCATCCTGTTCTCGTCCTGCTTTGATGCCAACGGCGGTGTTTTTGAGTCGCTGTTCACGGCCGAGGACGCCGTCATCTCTGACGCGCTGAACCACGCGTCCATCATTGATGGGATCCGTCTGTGCAAGGCCCGTCGCCTGCGGTACGCCAACCGCGACATGGCAGAACTTGAAGCACGGCTGCGGGAAGCATCAGATGCGCGTCGGCGGGTCATCGTCACCGACGGAGTGTTCTCCATGGACGGTTTCCTCGCCCCGTTGGAGGCAATCTGCGATCTTGCCGAGAAATACGATGCCCTCGTCATGGTGGATGATTCCCACGCCGTGGGCTTCATGGGAGACACCGGCGCTGGAACGCCGGAACATGCTGGGGTGTCGGACCGCATCGACATCTACACCGGAACCTTTGGTAAGGCCCTTGGCGGTGCATCGGGCGGCTACGTCGCCGGACATGCCGAGATCGTCGCCATGCTTCGGCAGCGTGCACGGCCGTACCTGTTCTCGAACTCCCTGGCACCGGCGATCGTCGCGGCAACGCTGAAGGCTCTGGACCTCGTGGAAAACAGCGCCGACCTCCGAGCCACGCTATTCGAGAATGCTGCCCTGTTCCGTCGTCGTATGGCAGAGGAAGGTTTTGACCTGCTCGACGGCGAACACGCCATCGTCCCGGTGATGTTCGGCGATGCCGCCCTTGCGGGGAAAATGGCGGACCAGATGCTCGAACGCGGCGTCTATGTCACCGCGTTCAGCTACCCGGTGGTGCCGAAGGAACAGGCCCGCATTCGGGTTCAGCTCTCCGCCGCGCACAACGCCGAGGATGTCGAAGCCTGCGTGCGAGCGTTCGTTGATTCACGGGCTGCTGTAGCCAACTGAGGCCACGGGCGTAACTGTACGATGGCGTCATGGCTATGAACTGTGATGTCCTCATTGTCGGTGGTGGGATTGCCGGGTTGTCGCTCGCGTCGGAGCTGGCGTCGTCTTGCAGCGTTGTGCTCGTGGAAGCGGAGCAGCGGCTTGGCTATCACACGTCGTCACGTTCGGCCCGGCAGCTGATTCCCAGTTATGGTCCCGCGGTGGTGCAGAAACTGACCCGACGGACGCTGGAGCTCCTTGATGCCCAGCTTCCGGAGGTGCTGAAACCCCGCAGTTTCATGTTGGTCGGAACGCACGACGACGTCGCAGGGCGTTTCAGCGACGACATGGAGTGGCTCAGCCACGCTGAGGCGCTGGAACTCGGCCCGCAGCTGCGCGGTGAGAGTTTTGAAGCTGCCGGCATCGACCGTTCGGCGGTGGGGGTGGATACCGATGCGCTCCTTGAATATCACCGTCGACGTGCGAGCGACGCTGGGGCGCAGATTTTCACCGGTGCTGGCGTCCACACTGCTCAGCAGCTGGGTGCCGGTTGGAGCATCGGCGCAGGCTCCCATGCGTTTGAGGCGAGAATAGTGGTGAATGCCGCTGGTGCTTGGGCGGACAGTCTGGCCGTCATTGCCGGTGTCGGAATTCAGGGCCTGCGTCCGTATCGCAGGAGCGCCGCCGTCGTCCGTGCCGAGAACCTACCCGACGACGGCGCCCCCATGGTGGCGGCCGCGGATGAGAGCTTCTACTTCCGGCGTGAAGGTGACGATTTGCTGATTTCTCCGGCCGAGTCCGTCCCCAGTGTCCCTGAGGACGCGCAACCGAACGTGGCAGAGATTCAGGCGCTCATCACCAGGATCAATGCCCTGACCACTCTGGGGATCACCACCGTACAGCGCGCCTGGACCGGTCTGCGGACTCAGAATGCTTCGGGCGTCCCCGTGGTCGGGTTCGATCCTGAGGCGCAGGGCTTCTTCTGGCTCGCAGGTCAGGGTGGTTATGGCTTCCAGACATCGTCGGGCATTGCCGAACTTGCCGCTGGCATCATCTCGGGAAACACAGACGCGGTTCCTGAGCTGCAGCCTTC
The DNA here is from genome assembly GCF_016907875.1 of Arthrobacter roseus. NCBI lineage: Bacteria > Bacillati > Actinomycetota > Actinomycetes > Micrococcales > Micrococcaceae > Arthrobacter > Arthrobacter roseus. Next base: position 1,358,425 of record NZ_JAFBCU010000001.1, read on the forward strand.
CTGACCTCACCGCCACACCCCACCTCGCTCAGCCCCAAATGGGACATCTCTGCCTCTAGGCCACAGAGGATCTCAATGCCGATTCCGCGGCAGTCAGCAGCGAACCGTTGTCCACCAGCACGCGGACGGCTTCGATCTCGGGCGCCAGGTAACGGTCCGTTGCCGGGCCCTCGACCACCTTGCGGATCTCCCGCCGAACCGCGGTGATGGCAACGGCGCTCTGGGACGTTTCCACGCCGCCGTCGCGCATGTCCAGCGCACGGGCGTTGGTCAGCAGTTCGATGGCGAGTACCCGCGTCAGTCCGTCGATGGCCTTGCGCAGTTTCAGACCAGCCGACCAGCCCATGGACACGTGGTCCTCCTGCATGGCCGAGCTGGGGATGGAGTCCACGGACGCCGGGTTGGCCAGACGTTTCAGCTCGGAGACAATGCCGGCCTGGGTGTACTGAGCAATCATGTGGCCGGAGTCCACACCTGGATCGTCGGCGAGGAACGCGTTCAGGCCGTGGTTACGGGAGTGGTCCAGGAAACGGTCGGTGCGGCGTTCGCTCATGGAGGCCACATCGGCGACGGCGATGGCCAGGAAGTCGAGGGCGTAACCCACTGGGGCGCCGTGGAAGTTGCCGTTGGATTCAACGCGGCCGTCCACCATGACCACGGGATTGTCGATGGCAGAACCGAGTTCAATGCTCGCAACGGACTCCACGTGGGCCAGTGTTGAGCGGGCTGCCCCGTGGACCTGGGGCGCGCAGCGCAGCGAGTAGGCGTCCTGGACGCGGGTGAAGGCGTGGTCCCCAGTTTTTTGTGCTTCAATGAGCGGCGATCCGGCCAGAATATTGCGGATGTTAGCCGCTGAGGTGATCTGTCCCGGGTGGGGGCGCAGAGCGTGAATGTCCTGGGCGAAGACTGCATCCGTGCCGAGCAGCCCCTCAACGCTCATGGCGGCCGAGAGGTCTGCGGTGCGAAGAAGCTTGTGCAGGTCCGCGGAGGCCAGAATCAGCATCCCCAGCATGCCGTCAGTGCCGTTGATCAGCGCCAGGCCTTCCTTTTCGCGCAGTTCTACCGGCTCGAGACCGGCGGCGGCTAGGGCATCGGCGGCCGGGACCAGCTCTCCGGCAGAGTTGCGGACTTCGCCCTCGCCCATCATCGCCAACGCGCAATGCGAGAGGGGAGCAAGATCGCCTGAGCAGCCCAGGGAACCGTATTCGCCAACCACGGGAGTGATGCCCGCGTTGAGCATCGCGGCATAGGTCTGTGCCACGAGGGTCCGGATGCCGGTGCGGCCGGTTGCCATGGTGGAGAGGCGGTTGAGCATGAGGCCGCGGACCACTTCGCGATCCACCTCGGCCCCGGACGACGCCGCATGGCTGCGGATCAGTGAGCGCTGCAGTTGAGAGCGCAGTTCCACGGGAATGTGTTTGGTGGCCAGAGCGCCAAAGCCGGTGGACACACCGTAGTGCGGCTTGTCGTCATTGACGAGCGCATCGATGGTGGCCCGCGAGTCTTCCATGGCCTTCAACGAGTCAGCGCTGAGTTCCAGCTGCGCTCCGTTACGGGCAATAGCAACGACCTCCTCGGGGGCTAGCGGGCCAGTGCCGACGGTAATTTTCTGTTCCATGGAGACCTCGTTCTGTCGATGGTGTTGCCAAGTGGTGAAAAGCGCGTTTCAATAAGTGAAATACAAATCAACCCGGTATGCAAGACCGAAAGGCGTGGATATGGCCCAGGCTGCCTCACGGACAGACACGTCGACCCGCACTGTGGAACGCGCGCTGGCACTGCTCGGCGTCGTCTGTGACGGTGGCGCAGTCTCCCTGACGGATGCCTCCCGCGAAGCCGGTCTTTCCACCTCCACTGCGCTGAGACTGCTGCGCACCATGGAAGCGTCCGGATTCGTTCGCAAGGACGACGACGGCTACCGGCCTGGAATGCGCATCGTCCAGCTAGGTGCCCTGGCGCTCAGTAACGAATCCCTCGTGCCACTGGCCGCAGAGTCGATGAAACGGCTCGTGGCACAAACCGGCGAGTCGGCGTACCTGAACGTACCGGCGTCGGGCGGTCCGGACTCAGGGCACGGGATTTACATTGCAGTTCAGGAGGGGACACATTCGGTCCGGCACACCAGCTGGGTGGGCCGGAGCATCGAACTCCGCGGCACCGCTGCTGGTCAAGTCCTCCATGGACAGACTCCGTCTGCCGGCTACGTGGTGGTCAGCAACGGTGTTGAACCGGACGTCACGGCGGTTGCAGCACCCGTTCTGGTGGGGGGCCAGGTGGTCGCAGCACTGAGCGTTGTGGCCCCCAGCTACCGGATTTCCGACGACGAAGCGCACCGTATCGGCGCACTGGTCGCAGCGGAGGCAGAAACCATTCTTTCCACCCGGCCGGCTGCCTGAACGGTCAGCGCCAGCATCGCTCACGACACATCATCGAACAAGGAGACACCTTGACTTTCACCCAGCACGATCCCTCCCGTAGCATCCGGGCAGCCCGGGGGACCAAACTCACTGCGAAGTCATGGCAGACCGAGGCACCCATGCGGATGCTCATGAACAACCTGGACCCGGAGGTCGCCGAGCGTCCCGAGGATCTGGTGGTCTACGGCGGGACAGGCCGAGCAGCGCGCAGCTGGGAGGCGTTCGACGCGATCGTCAAGACGCTGGAAACCCTCGCCGACGACGAGACGCTGCTGGTGCAGTCCGGCAAGCCCGTCGGCGTGTTTCGGACCCACGAATGGGCACCGCGTGTCCTCATCGCCAACTCGAATCTGGTGGGGGACTGGGCCAACTGGCCGGAATTCCGCAAGCTCGAAGCTGAAGGCCTGATGATGTACGGGCAGATGACCGCCGGTTCGTGGATCTACATCGGTACGCAGGGCATCCTGCAGGGCACGTTTGAAACGTTCGCCGCCATTGCGCGCAAACTGTTCAACGACGAGAACGCAACCCTCGCCGGCACACTGACCTTGACCGGTGGTTGTGGCGGGATGGGTGGCGCCCAGCCGTTGGCCGTAACCCTCAACGGCGGAGCCGTGCTGATTGTCGACGTCGACGAGGCACGCCTCCGTCGTCGGGCCAGTAAGCGCTACCTGGATGAGGTCGAGACGGACCTCGACGCCGCCATCGCCAAGGTCAAGGCAGTCAAGAAGGAAAAGCGTGCGCTCTCAGTGGGGCTAGTGGGTAACGCCGCCGAGGTCTTTGAGGAGTTGCTCCGCCGGCATCGCGCAGGTGAGGTCACCTTCGATATCGTCACCGACCAGACATCCGCGCACGATCCGCTGAGCTACCTACCCACCGAGTTCGCCCTGGATCAGTGGGACGCCGAGGCGAAGGGTGATCCCGAGGGCTTCACCAAGAAAGCCCGCGAATCAATGGCACGCCAGGTACAGGCCATGGTGGAGTTCCAGGACGCTGGAGCGGAGGTGTTCGACTACGGAAACTCCATCCGTGACGAGGCGCGCCACGGTGGCTACGCTCGAGCATTCGAGTTCCCCGGCTTCGTCCCGGCCTACATTCGCCCGCTGTTCTGCGAGGGTATGGGCCCTTTCCGCTGGGTTGCACTCTCCGGTGACCCCAAGGATATTGAGGTCACCGATCAGGCCATCAAGGAGCTCTTTCCGGAGAACAAGCACCTGCACCGCTGGATCAACGCGGCCGCAGAGCACGTGGAGTTCGAAGGCCTGCCTGCACGTATTTGCTGGCTCGGCTACGGCGACCGTGCCAAAGCCGGTGTGCTGTTCAACCAGTTGGTGGCCGACGGACAGGTCTCCGCGCCCCTCGTTATCGGACGCGACCACCTGGACTCCGGCTCCGTGGCCTCCCCGTATCGCGAGACCGAATCCATGGCGGACGGCTCGGACGCCATCGCCGACTGGCCCATGCTGAACGCCATGCTCAACACGGCCTCCGGAGCAACCTGGGTCTCGCTGCATCACGGTGGCGGCGTCGGCATCGGGCGCTCCATCCACGCCGGTCAGGTATCTGTGGCCGATGGCACGGACCTCGCCGCGCAGAAACTCGAACGGCTACTCACCAACGACCCGGGAACGGGCGTCATCCGCCACGTCGACGCCGGCTATGAGCGGGCATCCGACGTCGCAGCCGAACGCGGCGTCCGTATCCCCATGACGGAGTAGCTGTGCCCCAGCCGCACCCTTCCGACGCGTCCGCAGTTGTGGTTGGAATAGGGCCAAGAACCGTGCTATTGCAACAATTTCTGCGTACGGGTCTCACAAAGGAGTAACTATGAACACCGTGAACACGCTTCTGGCCGCGATCCAGGGCACCGGCCGTGACGAGCGCCGCGGCGGCTACACGCGCCCCGTCTACTCGAGCGCCGAACTGGACCTCCGCGAGTGGTTCACCGCCGAGGCGCAGCAGCGCGGGCTCGGCGTTGAACAGGACCGCAACGGCATTCTCTGGGCCTGGTGGGACATGCCCGACGACGGCCGCCCCCGCGTGCAAGCACGTCGAGGCGCGCTCGTCACCGGTTCACACCTGGACTCCGTCCCGGGCGGCGGGGCGTTCGATGGTCCCCTCGGAGTTGCCAGCGCGCTCGCCGCAGTGGACGTCCTCCAGACCCGCGAGAAAGAGGGCAGCCTGCAGCGAAACCGGGCGCTCGCCGTCGCAGTGTTCCCAGAGGAGGAAGGGTCTCGGTTCGGCGTTGCCTGCCTGGGATCACGGCTGCTGGCAGGAGCGATCGAACCGGCGAGGGCACTGTCTCTGCGTGACGCTGAGGGCAACACGTTCGCCGACGTCGCCCGCGCCAACGGGCTGAACCCGGACCTCATGGGACGCGACGAGGCAACACTGGCCACGATCGGCGATTTCGTCGAACTCCACGTGGAGCAGGGCCGCGGCCTGAACACCAAGGAGTTCACCGACCATGCCGGACGTGGGCCAGCCGTCGCCGTCGCCGGTTCCATCCTCGGTCACGGCCGCTGGCGATTCAGTATTTCTGGACAAGGCAACCACGCCGGCACCACGCTGATGGCAGACCGCGCCGATCCCATGGTGGCCGCCGCCCAGCTGGTGCTTGCCGTGCGCAAGACCGCTGCCGCGAAAGTCGATGCCCGGGCCACCATTGGCCGGCTCGAACCGCTGCCGGGCGGCACCAACGTCATCGCTTCCAGCGTGGATCTGTGGATGGACGTCCGCCACCCCGACGACGCCGTCACCGCAGCTCTGGTGGAGTCCATTCATGGGCAGTCTCAGAAGATCGCCGCCATGGAGGGCTGCACGGTCCGGTTGACCGAGGAATCGTACTCGGGCACGGTCCATTTCGACCCTGCCCTTCAGCGTTCTCTGGAACGGTCCACGGCCCGGACGGTTCCCCGTGCTCCGGTGCTGGCCACCGGTGCGGGGCACGATGCCGGTGTGTTGGCCGCCAGCGTCCCCACGGGAATGTTGTTTGTCCGGAACCCCTCCGGCATCAGCCACTCGCCCGAGGAGTATGTGGAGGACGATGACGCCCAGCTCGGCGTCGACGCCCTCGTTGACGCGCTGCAGGACCTGCTGTGACGACTAGCGGTTCGGCGGGTGTGCATTTTTCTCTCTGGTGCGAGCAGGGCTGGGTTGATGGGGCGGTCGTCGATAAGGTCCGTCTCACAGTGGACGACGCCGGACTAGTCACCACTGTTGAAACCGGGGTGGAGGCAGCCGATTCCGATACCCAACTGCACGGCGTGACGTTCCCCGCAGCGTCGAACGCCCACTCCCACGCCTTTCACCGGATTCTGCGCGGCCGGACGCACAACTTGGGCGTCGGTAGTTTCTGGACCTGGCGTGAACAGATGTATCAGGCGGCCGGCGCCCTGACTCCTGAGCTGTATGAGGAACTGGCCACCGCCGTTTTTGCCGAGATGGTGGTGACCGGGTGGACCTCGGTTGCTGAGTTCCACTATGTTCACCACCGCCCGGACGGGACGCCGTACGACAACGAGCACGCCATGGAGCGCGCCCTCGCCCGGGCCGCCGTTGCCTCCGGGATCCGGCTGACGCTGCTGGACACCTGCTACCTGGCAGGCGGATTCGACACGCCTCTCAATGAGCAGCAGATCCGCTTCGGCGACGAAAACGTCCACGCCTGGCTGGACCGTCTGACATCCCTGCGGGCAGCGTTCGCAGCCGAGTTCGATCCGGCGCAGGTCAGCGTCGGAGCTGCCCTGCATTCCGTACGCGGCGTTCCGGAAGCGGACCTGGCAATGATCGGCAACGCCCTCCCACCGGAGATTCCCCTGCACATCCACCTTTCCGAACAGCCTGCCGAAAACGAAGCCTGCCTTCAATCGACCGGCCTCACCCCGACCATGCTGTTGAAGAAACATGGGCTCACCAGCCGGCGGTTGTCCGCGGTTCACGCCACCCACCTCACCGCTGAAGACATCCACACCCTCGGATCAGCCGGTGCCACCGTGGTCATGTGCCCCACCACCGAAGCGGACCTCGCAGACGGCATCGGCCCGGCCGCCCGCCTCCGCGCCGCGGGGGCAACCATCGCGCTCGGGACGGACCAGCACGCCGTCGTCGACCCCTGGCTCGAAATGCGGGCCCTCGAGTACGGCGAGCGCCTCAGCTCGGGGGAGCGAGGCCACTTCACGCCGGCGGATCTTCATCACGCAGCGTCCGACGCCGGTTCCCACGCACAATCCCGGCCCGCACCGGGGCTGGCGGTCGGGAAGGTCTGCGATCTGATGAGCGTGAACCCCTTGACCATCCGGACGGCGGGTTCGCAGCCTGCCCAGTTGGCCTTTTGTGCCACCGCCCAGGATGTCCATACAGTCGTCGTCGGCGGCCGAATTCGGGCCCGCAACGGGCAGCATGCCACCCTCGGCGATCCGGCCGCGCTGCTTGCCCAGGCCGTCAACGCCGTCGACCACTCCGTACACCGCACCGCCGTACACCGCTCCGCAACGGAAGGCCATCGATGACCAGTACGATCATCACCAACATTGCCGAACTGATGACCCAGGACCTGGAACACAACGTCCTGAACAACGCCGCCGTCGTCCTGGAGGGCGAACGTATTTCCTGGATCGGGCCCGCAGCGCAGGCACCGGCAACAGACGAGCAAGTCGACGCCGGCGGCCGCGCAGTCCTGCCCGGCTGGGTTGATTCGCATACCCACCTGGTCTTCGCCGGCGACCGTACCGCCGAATTCGAGGCCCGCATGGCGGGGGAGTCCTACGCCGCAGGCGGAATCGCCGGCACCACTGAAGCAACCCGTGAGGCCTCGGACTACGACCTGACCCGGCTATTGCTGGGGCGCGTCGCCGAAGCAGCCTCCGGCGGAACCACCTACCTCGAAACGAAAACCGGGTACGGCCTGGATGTAGACCACGAAACCCGCAGCGCGCGCATCGCCGCCGGCGTCGTCGATCAGGTGACGTACCTCGGAGCGCACCTGGTACCGGCAGGTATGGACGCCGAGGACTACACAGACCTGGTGTGCGGACCAATGCTCGACGCCGTCCGCCCCCACGTCCAGTGGGCCGATGTCTTCTGCGAACGAGGCGCCTTCACCGAAGAACAATCCCGACGGGTTCTCACGGCCTGCCGCGACGTCGGACTGGGCCTGCGGGTCCACGGTAATCAGCTGGGCGAAGGTCCGGGGGTGCGCCTCGCCGTCGAGTTCGCGGCCGCCAGCGTTGACCACGTGAACTACCTGGACGATGCCGACGTCCAAGCGCTTGTCGGAAGCTGGACAGCCTGGGATAGCGCCGCCGGTTCCGGGAAACCTGGCACCGTAGCCACCTGTTTGCCTGCCTGTGATTTGTCCACGCGCCAGCCACTGGCTCCGGGGCGGCGACTACTGGATGCCGGCGTACAGATTGCCCTGGCGTCGAACTGCAATCCGGGGACCTCCTACACATCCTCGATGAACTACTGTGTCACCACGGCGGTGCTCCAGATGGGACTCAGCGTGCATGAAGCTGTGCGGGCAGCCACCTACGGCGGCGCGCTGGCGCTCCACCGGCAGGCCGGGGACGACGCCGATGGCCAGCGCGCCGTTGGTTCCCTCGCCGTCGGACATCGGGCAGATCTGCACATGCTCAACGCACCATCGGCCACGCATCTGGCGTACCGGCCGGGGATGCCCTTGACCCACGCGGTCTGGCGGGCCGGCGAGCGCATCGTTTAGCGGCCGGATGTCGTCGCGCGATGGCAGGATGTAGGAATGGATTCAGAGCGCATCACTGACGGGCGCGGGCGCAGCCGATTAAAGATTGAGATCTTCATAGTTCTTGGGCTTTCACTGGGGCAGTCTGCCGTCTACTCAATCGTTAAATTGCTGGACAAGCTCTCGCGTGCGCCGTTGAAGGGACAAACCACCACGCTGAATCCTGTGCTCAATGACCGTCAGTGGTTCGATCTCACCTACCAATTGTTGGACATTGCTTTCGCGCTGGTTCCCGTAGCCCTAGTGTTGCTGCTGTTGTCCCAGCATGGGGAAAATGCATTTCGACGTATCGGATTCACATTTCGCCGCCCCGGCGTCGACTTTGGTCTGGGATTCGGGTTGGCGGCCGTCATCGGCGTCGGGACCCTTGGCGTCTACGCGGCTGGTCGGGCCTTGGGGCTGACGACGGCGATTGTGCCGGCTGCCCTTGATGCGTTCTGGTGGACTGTACCGGTGTTGATGCTGTCCGCGCTGCGCCATGCCATCTTGGAGGAAGTCATTATGGTGGGATATTTGTTTGATCGGCTTCGCGCACTCGGGTGGAACATCTGGTCCATCATTGTCCTCAGTGCAGTCATCCGAGGGAGCTATCACCTGTATCAGGGAATCGGTCCTTTTTTTGGAAACCTGCTCATGGGCATCATCTTCGGGTGGTTCTACACCAAGGTGAAGCGCGTCATGCCCTTTGTTATTGCGCACGCGTTTCTCGATATTGCAGGTTTTGTGGGCTTTGCCCTGTTCGGGGCGGCTATCGGCATCGGTAGCTAGGACCCGGCTAGTTGTGCTGAGCGGAGGTGCCCCGGTTCCGCACAACGTGGCTGCGCGCATGTTCGACGGCCGGTTCCAATGCGGTAAAGAGGTGCTTGCGGTGGCGAAGGGACTCAAGGACGCCGACCTTGGTGACCAGGCGCAGGTGACGGTCCTGGACGCCCTTGACGAGCACGGTGATTCCGCGGCGCTCGAGTGTGTTCACGATATCAGCGATGACCCTTGCACCCGTCGCGTCCAGGGACTGCAGTTGGGACATCCGGAGGATCACCACCTCCACGTTGCGTATTTCGCTGACTCTTTCCAGCACGCGCTCAGCAGCCGCGAAGAAGAGTGCGCCGTCAAGGCGGAAGACTGCTATGCGAGAGTCCCCGTCCTGGCCTGGGCCGGAGATCTCTTCGCGGTGGACTCCGCTGGACTTCACCAGCGCCCGCAGAGCAAAGAACGCCGCCACCAGGACGCCGATACCCACTGCCTGGATCAAATCAAAGGAGACGGTGATGACCGCGGTCACGACCAGGACTACGGTGTCACCGCGGGTGGAACCCAACACGCTCCGCAGGGCTGGAAACGAGACCATCCGCACGGCAGTCACCATCAGGACACCCGCCAGTGCGGCCAGCGGAATGCGTGATACAGGGCCGGTTGCCAAATAAACCACGACGAGGAGAACAAGAGCGTGGGTGATGGCCGCAAGCCTGGTGCGTCCACCTGAACGGATGTTTACTGCGGTGCGGGCGATCGCTCCGGTGGCAGGCATACCGCCAAAGAACCCAGCCGCTACTGATGCCAAGCCCTGACCAAAGAGTTCACGGTCTGCGTCGTAGGGCCCGGTGTCCGAGATCGAGGCAGCAACGCGTGCCGAGAGCAGTGATTCGATGGCGGCCAGCGCGGCGATGGTTGCCGCCGGGCCTGCCAGGGTGATGATCAATGTCCCATCCCACCCGGGCGCTGTTGGCATCGGCAGAGAATCGGGCAGGGCGCCGATTCTCGCAACGGGCATAGCCAGTACCTCTGCCATGACGCTGGCGATGACGATAGCAACAATAGATCCGGGAATTCGAGAATGGATCCTCGGAGCAATGATCATGATGACGGCAACGACTGTGACCAGGACAAGTGCCGCCAACCACTCAGTCACGGAGGACATACGCATGGCTTGGACGGCGGAGACCGCGGCGTTACTGCTGGGGCCAGCGTTCTGGCCAATCGCTGCCGGAACTTGCTGCAGAAAGATGATGATGGCGATTCCCAGAGTGAATCCCTCAATGACCGGCCACGGCAAGAAAGACACCACTCGGCCTAACTTCAGCACTCCTGCCGCGACCACCATCAAGCCCGCCAGAATACTCACCACCGCCAATGCCTCAATTCCATGGATGGCAATGACCGGCCCCAGCACGACAACCATCGCTCCGGTGGGCCCCGAAACCTGAATATGGGAGCCACCAAAGATAGCGGCGACCAATCCCGCTACGACGGCGGTAATGAGACCGCTCGCAGCACCTGCCCCGGAGCTGACGCCGAAGGCCAAGGCCAAGGGCAAGGCGACTATTCCTACAGTGAGGCCAGCAGTGAGATCACCTCTCCACGTGCGAGGTACCTGAGCGTAGTCTTGGCCGCTTGGCAGCAGTGATTGGACGGCAGACAGGAATCTCACTCTGAGCCGCCGGCCCCGGGGGATTGGCCGAGTGCCGCTGAGTACTCAAGGTCGTTCTTGGTGGTGTGAAGCATTTCCTCGAGGAGCCCTCGGGCAACGGCCAACAATTCGGCAACTTGGGGGCTGGCTAATGAGTAGAACTGTTGGAGTCCTCGTCGGTCAGACTTCACCAGGTGGTAGCGGCGAAGTACCGACAGGTGCTGTGACAAGTGCGAGGCTTCCATCCCTGTCGCGGATAAGAGATCAGAAACCGCTACTTCCGGAGCGGCAGAGAGTAGTTCCAACACGCGGATCCGAACTGGATGGGCGAGCCCTTTGAAAAGGTTTGCTTTCACCTCGTATAGTGGCGCCCGAAAATCGGCAAACCCGTTCACTGCGGGCATTTGATCCATCGACAGCTCATTCCTCTACTTGACTACTTGATACATCTATCATTTAGTCTAGCAGTGGAGTGGAAACTTCACGGACTCGTGGCGCTGGCAATCTGTACTGGTCGCCCACCGTACCCATTGAGCCATCGCTCAATCTGAGCGTAGGCTTCCTGTCGCACCGAGTCTTCGGACAAGAAAATGTCATGCATAGCGTTCTTTATTCGCACGATGGTAACGGTATCTCCAAGAGACAGGGCCCGGTGTGCCACAGCATGGACGTTCAGAGCCACGTCAGCCCGGGTTGCTGACTCGGACCATCGGGGTTGTAGATAGTCCTTATCAGATAGCATCACCAGTACCGGGCAATCGATGGACAAGCCGGTTGCGACCGCTGCTTGTGCTTGAAAGATGGCGTTGAGAAATGCCGGCGTGACGGCGAATCCGCGCGCTGGACGCCACTGCTCGTTATAGGTCCAAGTACCCTCAAACCCAGACGATACAGCTCTCGAGTAAATGCCAGGGTCAATGGCCGGAAGCGGTGCCAACGGATTGAACCTGGCGCGCAACTGAACAAGCGGAGCGATGGCGCGCCGGCCCAATTCGGCGCCCTGGAATTCCAGCCACGGACTGTTCAAGACGAGAGCTGAGGCAAGGCCCGGATTCCGGTGCGCCCACCAGCTCAGAGTGAGACCGCCCGCAGAGTGCCCCATCAGGATCAGTGGACGTTCAGTGCCGTCAAGGGTGCCCGAAGTCGAATCGTTGTTCGGTTCGACGGCGATAACGTCAAGTGCTGCCTGGATGTCGTCGTCGTACTCGATCAGATCAGCAACGTAGCCCGGGGTCTGGCCAACACGCAGGCTTCGGCCATAGCAGTGTAGATCAACCGCGTAGAACCGCGCGCCGTGTCGGTGCCAGAACCGCGCGAGGTTGGCCTGAAAGAAGTAATCCGACCAGCCGTGGATGTACAAGATGTTAGACCCCGCCGCAGCCATGTCGATGACTGGCTCCGCCGAGGGCCGGTACCGCACCAGTGTTGCAGGCCCTGTCTCGGTGAGGGGGAGGGTGAGCTGCTCAAAGTCTTTGCCCAGCCCATCGGGCTTCCACTGTTCGTCCATTACCGGACACCCTATCCCTGGTACCGTCAGCCGCGATGACCGGCGCTGCCGGGACGATTAGATGACGACGGTGCCCGTGGCGGTCTTGAACTCCACACTCATGATTCCCGGCGTCCCATTGGGCGCGGTCCACTTGACGTCAACGTCATCCAGCAGGGTTTCAACGGGGTTTCCGAGCCAGTCGGCCACGCGATCGGCGGAACCGGCAATCGTGAGGGCATCGAGCTCTACCTCGGACGCGAAGGCGTTTGAGGGATGTAGGCCGTCAACACCGTCGTCCCAGCGGAGCATGTAAGGCACCTGTGGGTCAGCGATGAGCCCCTTGATCCCTATCTGCTGCCAAGTCAGTTCCTGTCCGTCGGGAAATTTCCGGTTTCCGGGGACAGAGGCACGGCCGAGCCGCTCTTCGAAGGGGGCAAGGTCATCCACCGCAACGCACCAGCCCATCCATCCGCCACCGGATTCCGAACGCGCCCGCACTGCCTGGCCAAAAGGGGCCTTGTCCGACGCGGGGTGGTCGAGCACTTCAACAACCTCAAGGTACTGATGGTTGTTGAGCGGAAAAATGATGTTGCGTGTTCCGAATCTCGGGTGGATGCCTCCCTTCACGAACTCCATGCCGAGGGAGGCAGAAAGGCGTTCGGCTGTGGCCATCAGGCCGTCGGGTTCGCAGGCATAAGAAACATGGTCGAGGCGCATGGCTTTAGTTTGGCACTTTGTGATGTGCGTCTCGACTAAGGTGACCCTAAGTTGCCCTCGTAGAAAAGTCATGGACCGTCACATTCTTGCCGCGTTCGTCGTCGTCGGCCAATGTAATAGCAGGTCATGAGCGCCAGCGAAGGTTTCTCCAGAAACCGCCTGCCCCGGCTTGCTGGCCGGCAACCCTCCAACCGCGGTGGGGTGCCCCGGGTGAAGACCAGGCTCCGCATCAACTGATGCGGTGCAAGCGCAGGTCACAGACGCGAAACCGGTCATCCGTTCCGTCCGTGCACCCCAGTCACAGGGAGCACCATGTCCAATAATTGGTCGTTTGAAACCCGTCAGATCCATGCTGGCCAGACACTAGACGCCGTCACCGGTGCACGTGCACTGCCGATCTATCAGACAACGTCGTTCGTTTTCCCCAGCGCCAAGAGTGCCGGAGACCGTTTTGCCCTAGCCGAGCTTGAGCCGATCTATACGAGGATCGGGAATCCCACCCAAGAAGCAGTCGAGAACCGCATCGCCGATCTGGAAGCCGGAGTCGGTGCCTTGCTGCTGGCTTCTGGACAGGCAGCAACCACGTTCTCCGTCCTGAACATCGCGGAGGCTGGAGACCACATAGTGGCGAGCCCGAGCCTGTACGGAGGAACGCACAACCTGTTCAAGAACACGCTGCGAAAGTTCGGGATTGAGGCAACGTTCGTAGATGACCCAGACAATCTGGAGCAGTGGCGTGCAGCGGTGAGGACCAACACCAAGTTGTTCTTTGGTGAAAGCATCTCGAACCCGCGTCAGGACGTTCTGGATATCGAGGGCGTCAGCACCGTTGCCCACGAGGCGGGCGTGCCGCTCATTGTGGACAACACGCTCGCAACCCCGTACCTGATCAGGCCTATCGAATGGGGTGCTGACATCGTTGTGCACTCCGCCACCAAGTACCTCGGCGGTCACGGTACAGCCATCGCCGGCGTCATCGTGGATTCGGGCAACTTCGATTTCGCGGCAGAACCGGAACGATTCCCCTCATTCAACACACCGGATGAGAGCTATGCCGGCCTGGTCTTCGCACGGGACCTCGGCGTCGGCTCTGAGCTGGGTGCCAACCTTGCCTACATCCTCAAAGCACGCGTGCAGCTCCTGCGCGATCTGGGCTCCGCAGTGTCGCCCTTCAACGCGTTCCTGATCGCGCAGGGCCTGGAGACGCTCAGCCTGCGGATGGATCGGCATGTCGAAAACGCCGAAGCCGTTGCCGCCTGGCTGGAAACGCACGACGCCGTCGAAAGGGTCGCCTACGCTGGCATCCCGTCCAGCCCCTGGTACGAGCGGGGGCGTAAATACAGCGGTAAAGGTGCCGGCGCCATCGTGTCGTTCGATATCCGCGGTGGCTTAGAAGCTGGTCAGCGGTTCGTTGACGGTCTCGAACTCCATTCGCATGTGGCGAACGTGGGCGATGTCCGTTCGCTGGTGATCCATCCGGCGTCGACGACGCACCGCCAACTCAGCGCCGACGAGCAGTTGGCAGCAGGCGTCCGTCCAGGCCTGGTTCGCCTCTCGGTTGGTCTGGAACACCTCGATGACATCCTCGCGGACCTGGATGCCGGATTCCGGGCGGCCAAGGGCCTCTAGCCCACCACGAGCAAGGAGTAGCCTTGACCATTTTTCCAGCTGTCCAGGACACCGCCGGCTGCTTCGCTGCCCCCGGTGACGGCATGCTGCGCTTCATCGGGGTTGGCGATCTGGCGCTGGAAAATGGGGGAACGCTTCCGTCCGTCACGCTCGCATTCGAGACGTGGGGAACACTGAATGCGGACGCCTCCAACGCCGTCCTGATCCAGCACGCGCTGACCGGCAGCAGCCACGTAGCCCGTGGCGCCAGCAGCGAAGACGGCTGGTGGGAGGACTTGGTTGGTCCGGGCAAGACCATCGACACGGACCGGTATTTCGTCGTGGCCGCCAATGTGATTGGCGGCTGCTATGGATCTACCGGTCCGTCGTCGTACGCACCGGACGGGAAGGTCTGGGGCTCACGCTTTCCCTCGGTGACCGTCCGGGATTCGGTAAATGTCGAAGCCAGGCTGGCCGACAGTCTCGGCATCACCCGCTGGCACGCTGTCGCCGGGGGATCCCTGGGCGGTGCCCGCGCCCTCGAATGGGCAGCCACCTATCCCGAAAGGTTGGCGCATTGCCTGGTAGTTGCCGCAACTGCTGCCAGCACCGCGGAACACATCGCCTTCGCCCAAACCCAGATCGCCGCGATCCGCATGGACCAACATTTCAACAACGGCGACTACTACGGCGGGCCCCACCCACTCCAGGGGCTGGGCCTGGCCCGACGAATTGCACACATCACCTATCGATCCGAAGCGGAACTTCAACGCCGCTTCGGAAGGCAGACACAACCGGGCGAACCCCCGGAGATAAGAGACCGACCACAAGACCGGGGCCGATACCGCGTGGAGAGCTACCTGGACCACCACGCCGACAAACTAGCCGCACGGTTCGATGCCAACAGCTACGTTGTCTTGACCGAGCTCTTGATGAGTCACGACGTCGGCCGCAACAGGGGCACAGTTCAGCAGGCGTTCGCCGGCTCTGCAACGTCCTTCGTGATTGCTCCCGTGGACTCGGACCGTTTGTATTTTCCGCAACAGTCCTACGATCTTGCCGCTGCTTTGCCTGGTCCCGTGGAGGTCTGCACTATCCGGACACCGGAGGGCCATGACGGCTTTCTGACCAGCATTTCCCAGCTCGACGCTGTGCTCCGGCGCAGCATTTTCGGTTGACCCGGGGCCACGTAACGGCTCCACAGGTGCGGCGGCTCTGACATTTCGCGGGGAGCTGCGCTGAACGTGCCAGAATTGTGGTCATGACTGACACTGAATCCTGGAGCCCTGTTGTTCTCTGGTCCAAGCCCGAGGGCGAGCGTGCCGGGACGCCCCTGCTGGTGCTCTTTCACGGTTATATGTCCAATGAGCAAGATCTGATGGGCCTTGTTGACCGGCTGCCGGCCGAGTTCACGGTGGCCTCGGTTCGCGCGCCAATGGCCGTGGGGCCAGGCTTTGCGTGGTTCCCACTGTCACAAGACCTGCGATACCCGATGGATCAGGTCATCAGCGCATCCATGGACGTGCTCGCATGGCTAGACGGCGTTCGTGAGCAGCACAGCAGTGTTAGCCTGCTCGGGTTTTCCATGGGCATGACGATGGCCACAAACCTCCTGCGCCACCGTCCCCACGATTTCGCCGCCGTCGTTGGGCTCTCGGGGTTTGCCATCAAGGATGAGGGCAACCCGTTCTTCCAGGACACTGAGCTGGCCGCCACAAAAATCCCGTTCTTCTGGGGACGGGATCAAGCGGATCCAGTTATCACTGCCGAGAAGATCGAGTACACGCACTCCTGGATCGGAAAGCACACCGCCCTGACCAAGGTTCTCTACGCCGGCATGATGCACAGCATCAATGCCCAAGAGCTGACGCACGTTGCCGAGTTCCTGACGTATTCGGTTCTGCGTTCCGTGCGCCACTGACCGCAACTGGCCGCAGGTTCAGTAGCAAGTAGGAGATTACGACGACGGCACTAGCCGTACCGTCTGGCCTGAGGCTGATATCACGTCCCCCGGATGCAGCTGCCTGCCTCGACGTTCCTCAACGTCTCCGTTGACGCGAACCATGCCATTTTCGATCAGGTCTTTGGCTTCTGCGCCGTCTTCGGCAAGATTGGCCAGCTTTAACAGTTGGCCCAATCTGATCATGGAGTCCCGGACTGGAATGTCAGTGTATTCGGATTCTTTCATGGGTCCATTCTGCCTGAGCCTGCCCGGCCCGTTGCAACCTGCAGCCGCTGAGAGCCGGTCCGAACCGCCCGTACGCTAGTGTTGAATCTTCCCCGGGTAACAGCGTCTACAGGCATGGCTTTGCTCGGGCTCTCAAGCAGGCAATCGGACCGCACCCAGCGGCCCAAAACGCACAGAAACGGATGGCAAACGTGGCCAAGAAAACATCTGCACTTGATCCGATTATCTCGCTGGCAAAGCGGCGGGGATTCGTTTTCCAGGCTGGTGAGATCTACGGCGGTTCCCGGTCAGCATGGGACTACGGTCCTCTGGGCGTTGAGCTGAAGGAAAACATCAAGCAGCAGTGGTGGCAGAACTTCGTCCGTGGGCGCGAGGACATGGTCGGTCTGGATTCCTCGGTCATTCTTCCCCGCAAGGTGTGGGAAGCGTCGGGACACGTCGCTACTTTCTCGGACCCGCTCGTTGAGTGCCTCTCCTGCCACCGCCGGCTCCGCCAGGATCACCTAATTGAAACTTTTGAGCAGAAGAAGGGCCGCAGCCCGGAGAACGGCATGGCAGACATCGCGTGCCCCAACTGCGGCACGAAGGGTCAGTGGACGGAGCCGCAGAACTTTTCCGGTCTCCTGAAAACCTTCCTAGGCCCGGTGGATAATGAGGAGGGCTTAAATTATCTGCGCCCCGAGACCGCCCAGGGCATCTTCGTGAATTTCAACAACGTGCTGAACACATCCCGAAAGAAGCCGCCGTTCGGTATCGGTCAGATCGGCAAAGCATTTCGTAACGAGATCACGCCGGGAAACTTCATTTTTCGCACTCGTGAGTTCGAGCAGATGGAGATTGAGTTCTTCACAGCCCCTGCTGACGCTGATGAGTGGTTTGGGCACTGGGTTGAAGAGTGCTGGAACTGGTTCACCGACCTCGGCATCAATCCGGATAATCTGCGTCGGTTGGATGTTCCCGCAGCGGACCGCGCGTTCTATTCGGCGGGCACTATCGATATTGAGTACCGCTTCGATTTCCAGGGTTCGGAGTGGGGCGAGCTGATGGGCGTGGCAAATCGCACGGATTATGATCTGGGCGTTCACTCCAAGAATTCCGGCACGGAGCTGAGCTACTTCAACCAGCAGAGCGGCGAACGCTTCATTCCCTACGTGATCGAGCCCTCATTTGGGCTAACCCGTGCCATGATGGCTTTCCTGGTCGATGCTTACACGGAGGACGAGGCTCCCAACTCTAAGGGCGGCGTCGACAAGCGAACAGTATTGCGCCTCGACCCGCGCCTGGCACCCGTCAAGGCCGCTGTCCTACCGCTGAGCCGCAATGAGGATCTCTCGCCCAAGGCCCGTGATCTGTCAGCTGCCCTGCGCAAACGCTGGAACATTGATTTCGACGACGCCGGAGCCATTGGTCGCCGGTACCGCCGACAGGACGAGATCGGCACGCCCTTCTGCATCACTGTGGACTTTGAAACGCTCGATGACCAGGCCGTCACGATTCGTGAACGCGACACCATGGCACAGGAGCGCGTCGCCCTGGATAAGGTCGAAGGTTACCTCGCAGCACGTCTGGCGGGCGCCTGATGGCGCTGCAGTACCGTCCGTGGCGAGAGGGAGATGACCTGGAACTGCTGCAGATGTGGGGCGCCCCGGACGGCCCTCAGGCGG
Source organism: Arthrobacter roseus (assembly GCF_016907875.1). Classification (NCBI taxonomy): domain Bacteria; kingdom Bacillati; phylum Actinomycetota; class Actinomycetes; order Micrococcales; family Micrococcaceae; genus Arthrobacter; species Arthrobacter roseus. The sequence continues at coordinate 1,376,676 of NZ_JAFBCU010000001.1, forward strand.
AGCAGGCCCGCAGTCTCCTCCGGCCTGCCTCCGAAGATCCCTGGTCTCGCTGCATTGTGGCCGAGGACGACGGCGTACCTGTGGCGGCCGGCTGTGTCTTTGAGGCAAAACTGCACAGCGAACGGCTGTGGACCTACATCGAGGTCGCTGCAGATCACCGCCGCTCCGGCGTCGGATCCACACTGCTGACCATGTTGCGGCACGAAGCCGCTAACTCGCCGTCGGGGGTCACTACATTGCGGGCGAAGGTCAACCCGCAGACATCCGGTGCAGACTTCGCGGCCGCGGTTGACCTGTCGCCCATCCAACGGTCGCGGATTGTCACGGTACTGCCTGGCGCCCTGACATCGCCTGCCTTCGAGGACCCCAAAGGCCCACAGCTTGAAGAGGCCGCTACGGGTTCGGTGGAACTGACCCGTGCTGTCGTCGATTGGTACAACGCCGTTCACTCATGGGACCCGGCGGACATGACCCTGGGGCAAGCGCAACAGTACCTGCTGGCGGATCTCACCGGAGCCTCCGGAGCCGTCGTTCTTCGGGACAGGCCAAAGGCCGATGGCGGTGCTATCGCGGCGTTCGCCATCAGCTATACACAGACCCGGACAGACGGCCCGGCAGATGTCCTGGTGGGCTGCAACACGGCGCTGCCACAGTCGGAACAGGATGCCGCATTGGCAACGCTGTTGGCCATGCTGGTTCACGAGTACCCGGTGCAGCTTGAACTTGATGACTCGATGACAGCACTGTGCCGGATAGTGGAGCCATTACTGGTTGCTGGATCAGCGCGTCAGGACGAACTGGAGACGCTCGTCGTCAGCGACTGAATCGGCCGTTGGGCAGGCGGCATTACCCGCGACGGTGGCGACCCTCGGCGCGGTCTACATCGTCGGCTTTGATCCGCTCCTCTTCGGTCATGGCGCCGCCTCCGAGGTGAGCTGGCATCCACCACGCTCCGGGCTCAGGCTGGAGTGGGAAGTCTGCAATTCCGCGGTCAATGCCGTTCTGCAACTCGGCGCGCAGAAGATTGGTTTCACCGACGACGTCCATATCAGCAACTTGCTGATCGTGCCTGATGGGTTTGCCGATATGGACTCTCACCGGTGCACGCCACGCACGGCGGGCGGAAAAGCCATGGCCGCGGGAGAGCATCCGGTGGGCACCCCAGATCGAGACGGGAATGATAGGTACCCCGGCTTCGGCGGCTAGCCTGGTGGCGCCCGTTTTGAGCTCGCGGACGCGGTAGCTTCGGCTGACCCCCGCCTCGGGCAGAACGGCAACGTACTCGCCCTGCCGCAGTTTCTCCAGGGCTCCCCGGTAACCGTCGGCGCCAGCGCTCCGGTCCACAATGACGTGACCGGTTGCGTGGACGATCGGCCCGGTGAACCAGTGAGCAGCGGCGCGCTTGGTCACCAGAAACCGCATTTGTGCCCGGAGTTCTTTCCAGAGCATCCACTCCGCGAAGACAAAATCCAGATAGCCGAAATGGGTGATGGCGATCACCGCACCATTGCCCGGTGCGGGTTTACGTGAGGGTCCGTTCATCGCTTCACGGGCGGGAAGGTTTTCCCTGCCACTGATGATCACCTTCATACGGAACACTTTGAGAAACAGCACTCCGCTGTAAACGACGGCACGATACACGCGGTCGTTGGGGCTGGGTTTCCATGTCACAGGCCAGTCCTTCCGTCGTTGCCGAGCGCCATGAGACGCCGGTCCCACGACTATATAGTCCTGACCCGCACGGATGGAGCGTTTCGTCCACAGTGGGTAAACGTTTTTGCGCAGATTTGCGAGAATAGAACGGTGAGTACCATCGCAGCAGACCATGCCCCCTCCACCGAGTCGTCGTGGGACGCGCCCGCCAAGCTTCAATTGCCCCCGCTGAAGCTCGGGCCGCTGACCATTGATACACCGGTGGTCCTCGCCCCGATGGCAGGCATCACCAACACCGCGTTCCGGAGGTTGTGCCGAGAATACGGTGGTGGCCTCTACGTGTCTGAGATGGTGACGTCCCGGGCGCTGGTTGAACGGACCCCTGAATCCATGCGCATCATCTCTCATGACGCGGACGAGCGCGTACGGTCGGTGCAGTTATACGGCGTGGATCCTGTCACGGTGGGCCAAGCCGTGCGGTTGCTGGTGGAGGAAGACCGCACAGATCATATAGATCTCAATTTTGGTTGCCCTGTTGCGAAGGTGACGCGCAAGGGTGGCGGTGCTGCTCTGCCCTGGAAGACGGACCTCTTCACCGCGATCGTGCAGACAGCCGTCAATGAGGCATCTAAAGGTAACGTGCCATTGACCATCAAAATGCGCAAGGGGATCGATGACGATCACCTGACCTACCTTGAGGCCGGGCGGATGGCACGGGACAGCGGAGTCGCAGCCGTCGCCCTGCACGGGCGCACGGCTTCACAGTTCTATTCCGGCAAGGCAGACTGGAGCGCCATCGCCCGGCTGCGGGAGGCCTTGCCGGATATTCCGGTCCTCGGCAACGGGGACATCTGGAGTGCTGAAGATGCCATGCGGATGGTACATGAAACCGGTGTCGACGGCGTCGTCATCGGTCGTGGGTGTCAGGGCAGGCCGTGGCTCTTCGGGGACCTTGCGGCGGCCTTTGAGGGCAGCAGCGAGCGGCACCGGCCCGGCCTGGGCGAGGTAGCGGCGAGCGTCTACCGCCACGCTCAGTTACTCATCGACACTTTCGGCGACGAAGGTAAGGCGCTTCGGGACATCCGCAAGCATATGGCCTGGTATTTCAAGGGTTATGTTGTGGGCGGGGATCTTCGTGCCAGACTGGCTACTGTGCCAACTCTTGAAGTCCTCCGCGAACTACTGGACGAACTGGACCCGGACGCTCCGTACCCGGGTGCGGATGCTGAAGGGCCGCGTGGACGGGCGGGTACCCCCAAGCGCACGGCGCTGCCGGAAGGCTGGTTGAACGAACGTCGTCTCAATGACGTGCAGAAGGCCGGAATTTCCGCTGCTGAACTTGACGTATCAGGTGGATGAGCACATGCCCACAGATGAACCGCCCGTGACCAGCGGCTACACAGAGGTGGATCGCCTCAGGTGGGCGCAGGAACCCCAAAAGAGTACCTTCAGAACTTCCTTTGAGCGGGATCGTGCGCGAGTGCTTCATTCCTCTGCGCTTCGGAGGCTCGGCGCAAAGACGCAAGTGGTATCGCCCAGCACAGACGATTTCGTCCGGACGCGGCTCACCCACAGCCTGGAGGTCGCCCAGGTAGGCAGGGAGCTCGGACGCTCTCTGGGTTGTGACCCGGATGTTGTGGACGCAGCCTGTCTTGCCCACGATCTCGGGCATCCTCCGTTCGGCCACAACGGGGAATCTGCACTGCACGCCGTGGCGCACGCCATCGGCGGGTTCGAAGGCAACGCTCAGACCCTTCGACTGCTGACCAGGCTCGAACCAAAAATGGTGGCACCCGACGGCTCTCCCGCCGGTCTGAACCTGACCCGTGCCAGCCTCGACGCTTCGTGCAAGTACCCGTGGTCAGCTCCAGATGCTCCCGTCATCGGCGGCCAGCGGACCACCAAATTTGGCGCCTACGAGGACGATCTCCCCGTGTTCAACTGGTTGCGCGAGGGTGCACCAGAGGGACGATCCTGCATTGAGGCTCAAGTCATGGACCTTGCAGACGATATCTCTTACTCCGTCCACGACGTCGAAGACGCGATCGTCGCGGGCCACCTTCAGCTGAAATACCTGGACAACCGGGACCACCGGGCCCGCGTAGTCGGCTATACCCGACAGTGGTATCTGCCGCAGAGTGATCCCGACGAGGTAGAGGCAGCACTTGACCGGCTTCAGGCAACTGACGTCTGGGTCCCGGAAGCAGACGGCAGCCGCAAATCCATGGCGGCACTAAAGGACATGACCAGTCAGCTGATAGGGCGTTTCTGCCTCAGCGCAATGGCAGCAACACGGGACATCTACGGTACGGATCCGCTAACCCGCTACGCTGCCGAAGTCATTGTTCCGCGGGAGACACACACCGAAATCGCGGTTATGAAGGGTCTGGCCACCACTTTCGTCATGACCAGTGACTACAGGCAGCCCATCTACGAACGCCAGCGTGAGATCCTCTCGGAACTTGTCGCGATCCTGGCCGCAACCGGAGATTCCCATTTGGAGCCTATGTTTGCGGGCGACTGGCGCGCGGCCGAAAGCGATGACGCACGGCTGCGGGTCGTCATCGATCAGGTTGCCTCGCTAACGGATGCCTCCGCGAACAGCTGGCACGAACGTTTGGCTGGTAGCCGCAGGACCCTGTTGTGAAGGCTACGTTGCGCCGGGCTGCAGGACACTGAGCATGGCCGGGTTGATCAAACGCGAAGACATCGACGAAGTCCGCGAACGCACGGACATCAAGGAAGTGGTCGACGGCTATGTCACCCTCCGCTCGGCTGGCGTTGGGTCCTTCAAGGGACTGTGCCCATTCCATGATGAGCGCTCGCCGTCCTTCCATGTGCGGCCCCAGATCGGGAATTATCACTGCTTTGGTTGCGGCGAGGGCGGAGACGTCATCTCGTTTGTGCAAAAGCTTGATCACATCAGCTTTGTTGAAGCCGTGGAAAAGCTGGCGGGTCGGATCGGGTTCGAACTCCACTACGAGGATGGCGCCGGTCCAAAGCGGGAGGACATCGGCAAACGCCAGCGGCTGTTGGATGCGCACAAGATCGCTGCCGAGTTCTTCCGTAGCCAGCTGAAAGAGCCTGGCGCGGCGGAAGCTCAGCGGTTTCTGCAGGAGCGTGGCTTTGACCGTGACGCTGCGGAGCATTTTGGAGTTGGGTTTGCGCCGAAAGGCTGGGATGGACTCCTGCGGCATCTGAGCGACCGCGGATTCACACAGGATGAGCTGAAACGTTCCGGAATGTTTTCGGAGGGATCCAGAGGCATTTACGACCGCTTTAGGGGCAGGCTGGTCTGGCCAATCCGCGGCATCACCGGCGACACCATTGGGTTTGGTGCCCGCCGGCTGTTCGAGGATGATCAGGGGCCCAAGTACCTCAATACTCCCGAAACCCTGCTGTATAGCAAGTCCCAGGTGCTGTACGGGATTGACCTCGCCAAGCGGGATATAGCCCGCAAGAGGCAGCTTGTAGTGGTGGAGGGGTACACGGACGTCATGGCCTGTCACCTGGCTGGAATCACGACGGCGGTCGCTACCTGCGGGACAGCGTTCGGCCCAGATCACGTGAAAATTGCGCGCCGGTTGCTGTCCGACGACGGCACAGGCGGGGAAGTCATCTTTACGTTCGACGGCGATGCGGCAGGACAGAAGGCAGCCCTGCGAGCGTTCGAGGAAGACCAGAAGTTCGTCGCTCAGACCTACGTGGCGGTAGAGCCCAGCGGCGCGGACCCTTGCGAACTGCGTCAGAGTCGGGGCGATTCCGCAGTCGGGGAACTCATCGCTTCTCGGCGTCCCCTTTTTGAGTTCGCCATCAAGGCGTCGTTGAAGAATTTTGATCTCACGACAGTCGAGGGGCGAGTCCAGGCACTACGTGCGGCTGCTCCCGTCGTCGCGCAGATTCGGGACGCCGCTATGCGCCCTGCCTATTCGCGGGAGCTGGCCAAGTGGTTGGGAATGGATGTGGAGGACGTTCTGCGGGCTGTTGGATCCGCGGCCAAGCGTCTGTCTGCATCAGCTGGTACGCACCCGGATTCCCGGCAGGCTTCAGCGACCAACAGTCAGACGCCACCGCCCGAGCAAACCCCAGCAGATCAGCTGCGATTTAGCCGCCCGGACCCGAACGACCGTGTAGCAAAGCTGGAAAAGGAGGCGCTGGAAGTCGTTGTGCAGCAGTCGGCGCTACTAGATGATTCCCAGTGGCAGAGGTTCGCAGCGGCCAAATTTACGGTTCCTGCTTATTTAGCCGTGCATGCGGCGGTACGCTCGGCCGGAGAGGCAGGCCCGACTCCGGCCGGGTGGGTTGAGCAGATCCGTCGGGAAGTGCCCGAGGTTCTTGGACCTCTGGTCAGCGAACTTGCGGTTTCGCCCATCCCGGCACGGAATGCCGACGCCATGGTTGCCTACTGCCGGGATATTCTCAACCGCCTGTTTGAGCTGGATATCACGCATCAGAAGGCAGAGAAACTAGGGGAGCTGCAGCGGCTGGATGCGGCCGCTGATCCTGCTCGTATTCAGGAGCTGAACAGGGACCTGATGCGGTTGGAAATGGAGCGTCGTGAGTTGAGGAGTGAGCTTTCCTAGCCCGCGTAGGCCACGATTTAACTTCCACTCAGAAGCCTTGTAGAGTTGTGTCTGCCGCTTTCCCCCGTAGCTCAATTGGCAGAGCATTCGACTGTTAATCGAAGGGTTACTGGTTCGAGTCCAGTCGGGGGAGCACATTATCGAAGGTCCCGTACTCGTTCTGAGTGCGGGACCTTTTAGTGTTAGAGACCTCTGCGATCAACGGCACGGTCCCAATTCCCTTCGAACCGGGAAGCCACTAAAATGGATTCCGGCGTGAAAACACGAATTTAATGGATTCTCGATCTACAGGAGGGGGCCGCGGGTGCCGATCACGCGGACCGTGCTGGACATGGCCGAACACCATCCCGACCAGCCCGCGATAGTCGGGGACGACGGCCAGCTGACGTATGCGCAGGTCGTCGAGAATTCTCGGCGGATGTTCGCCGTCGTGGATGCCCTGCACCGGGCACAGGCCACGCCGCCGGCACCGACCGCCGAAACCGCCGGCATCCCGATCACGGCGGTGAGCATCGCGTCGGCGTTTCACACGTCGCGCGTCATCGCGGGGCTCGCGGGGTTCAGAGCCGTGTCGGCGACCGTCGACCCACAGTGGCCACTGGAGCACCGGATCGGGGTCATCCTCGCCACGGGAATCGGCGTGGTCATCAGTGACCCGACCGACCTTGCGGATGCCCTCACGGTGAGTGGGTGGACGGGCACAATCATCACTCTCGCCGAATTCATGCAGAAAGAGGCATCTGCCGCTCCGGCGGTCGGCCCGATGGTGCGCGATGATGAGGAGCCGTTCCTCCTGCTGTTTTCATCGGGTACAACGAGCAACCCTAAAGCGTTCCTGAAGACGCGGCATCAGTACCGCGAGAATTTTGCGGTCTCCAGCGCGCACCTGGAGCCGAGGACCGGTGCCGCCACGCTCGCGCCCGGGCCGGTGTCCTACAGTCTCACCCTCTACGCGCTCATCGAGTGCCTCGCCTCCGGCGGCAGCGCGCACGTGGCGGACGTGTTTGATCCGCTCGCACTGGGCCACCGTATCCGCGATGAGAAGATCACCCGAGTTGTGGCTGTACCCGCCATTGTCCAAACACTGGTGGATGTCGCCCGCCGCAACCCGGACTGCCTCAAGACGCTAGAGCTGGTTGTCACCGGCGGAGCAAACCTTCCCTCGATCCTTCGCACCGGTCTCGCCGAAGTGCTACCGCAGGTGCGGCTGATCAGTTATTACGGGGCGGCCGAGATCGGGTTCATCGGTGACAGCCGCGGCGGCGATGGCACCCGCATCAGCGTCTACGAGGGCATCGGCGTGAGCATCCGAAACGACCATGGCGCCGAGGTGGTCGACGGTGAGCTGGGCACGTTGTGGGTCCAGGCTTCTGCATGCTCCGAGGAATACCTACCGGGAACGACGGACTCGGTGCTGAAGGGCGCGGATGGTTGGGCGACCGTGCACGATCAGGGTCGGCTGGTTGACGGTGCGCTGGTGTTGGCGGGTCGCGCTGGAGACATCGCCGTGACCGGCGGGCATAAGGTTGCGCTGCCGGTCGTGGAGCGCGCGTTCGAGGGGATGCCGCGCCTCGGCGCAGTCTGCGCAGTAGCGCTTTCCCACGATCGGCTCGGCACCGTCGTGGCACTCATCATCGAGGGAAATCCGCCAAGTAAGGGCGAGCTGCTGGCCCGCGCACGTCAGAAGCTGGCCCCCCAATTTGTGCCGCGTCAGTGGTATCGGGCACAGCGACTGCCTCGCACCGTCGGCGGCAAAATCCGCCGCCCCGCCGTCGCTGAGCTTATCGCGCGGGGAGAGGCGGTGCGGCTGTGAGCGACCGCCGCCGCGTTGTTATCACGGGGCTCGGGGCGATCACCCCGAGCGGCTTGGACGTAAAGACGATGTGGGATTCCGTCATCCACGGACGCAGCCCCATCACGACGCTCGACGACCCCGAGTTCGCGAACCTGGCCGTTCGAATCGGCGGACAGGTGCAAGGGTTCGACGCATCCACTCTTCTGGAGCCAAGCCTCGCCCGACGACTCAGCCGCAGCCAGCACTGGACTGTCGCGGCCGCCGACCAGGCAGTGGCACAGGCTGGCTGGACACCCGCAGCAGGCGACATGCCATGGGACCCGCAACGGTTCGCGATAATCGCCGCTACCGTATCGGGACCGGTCGATGCCATGCAGCGTGCCACCCGTGCTCTGGACCAGCGGGGTCCGCGGGCGGTGCCGATGACGCTCGCGATCTACGGAGCGATAGACGCGGCCGCCGCTGTGCTCAGCCAGCGTTACCAGGCGTTCGGCCCCACTCAGGGCGTGTCGGCGACATGCGCGAGCGGGGCGATCGCTCTCGGCGAGGCGACCCGCCGCATCCGCCACGGCTACGCCGACGCCGTCCTGGTGGTCGGTAGTGAGGACTGCCTGAACCCGGTGAATCTCGCGTCAAACGCGAATATGCGCGCACTTGCACACGGATACGAGCAAACCCCGGCCGCAGCCTCCCGGCCGTTCGACCGGGCGCGATCCGGCTTTGTGATGTCGGCCGGGTCAGCCGCCGTCCTGCTCGAATCGGCGGATGGCGCCCGCGCCCGCGGAGCTGTCGCACTGGCCGAGCTGGCCGGGTTCGGGGCAGCCAGCGACGCTTATCACGCGACCGCTCCGCATCCGCAGGGCCGGGGAGCAGCACAGGCCGTGCGCGACTGCCTCGCCGACGCGGGCGTCACAGCGGATGCCGTCGACCACATCAACGCCCACGGCACTGGGACCCCAACCGGTGACGCCGCCGAATTGAACGCGTTGGAAGCCGCGCTCGGCGACCGTGCCCGCGGCATCCCGATCAGTGCCACCAAGTCCAGCATGGGGCATTTGCTCGGTGCGTCGGGAGTAGTGGAGGCGGTCATCGCCGTGCAGACGCTACGCGACGGGTTGCTGCCACCCACGTGCAACCTCGACGACCCCGAGTTCGACGGCTGGGATATTGTGACAGGCGAGGCCCGTCAGCAGCCCGTCAGCGCCGTGTTGTCGAACTCCTTCGGGTTCGGCGGGCACAATGGCGCGGTCCTGATCACCCGTGGGAATGGATAACGAAGGAGCATTTATGCCAGACCAAGAAACGCGACACGCAGAGTTGGCCGAGAAGTACCTGCCTGAGGATCTGCTGGAACGCTTCCGTGAACGTGCCGACGTCTACGACCGGGAGAACCGCTTCTTTCACGAGGATCTTGGCGAGCTCACCGAGCGGGAGTATCTCACCGTGTTCGTGCCGGAGGAGTTCGGCGGCGCGGGCCTGACCCTCACCGAGGTCTCCCGACTACAGCAACGTCTGGCCACGGCGGCGCCCGCGACGGCGCTGGCAGTGAATATGCACCAGATATGCGTCGGCGTCGTGCGTGCAATGTTCGAGCGGGGCGACCGGTCGCTGACATACGTGTTCGACGAGGCGATGGCTGGAGAGATCTTCGCCTTTGGAGTCAGTGAGCCTGCCAACGACTGGGTTCTGCAGGGCTCCAACACGGTTGCTGAGCCGCTGGCGGACGGCGGTTATCAGCTGACCGGGGTCAAGACTTTTACATCGTTGTCGCCGGTGTGGACACGTCTGATCACCCACGGGTTGGACAGCACCGATGCCAAGGACCCGAGGCTCGTGTACGGGTTTGTTGAGCGGAGCGCTGAGGGCATCACGACGTCGGACCGGTGGGACGTGCTCGGGATGCGCGCGTCGCAGAGTCGGGCAACGACTCTGAAGAATGCGCGAATGCGGCCCGAGAGGGTCGCCCGAAAGATTCCGACCGGGCGCCACCCCGATTTGTTGACGTTCGCGATCACGAGCAACTTCCAATTGCTTATCGGTGCGGTGTACGCCGGGGTCGCACGCCGTGCGCTTGACTTGGGCGCCCAAGGGCTGAAGAGCCGGAAGTCGGCCAAGAGCGGCACGACCTACGCCGAAGTGCCGGAGTTCCGGGCACGCCTGGCGGATGCGCTCATGGAGTACATGGCGGTGCCGGCGCAGTTGGATGCTTACAGTCGTGACTTCGACGACCTTGTCGATCACGGGGCGGGCTGGCCGTTGCGGCTGGTCAGCGCACGCATTAACGCGTCGAACGTCGCGCGGCGGGCGGCCGAGACTGCCCTGATGTGTGCGAGTGGAAGCGGATTCAACAACGGGGAGGAGCTCAGTCGCCTGTTCCGGGATGCCACGGCAGGGCTGTTCCACCCGCCAACCGCCGACGCCGCGCGACCGATGTACGCGGCCGCATTGCTCGACGACAACTGACCGCACAGCCCACGAGACAACGACGGCTTGTGGCCCTCGAGAGCCACTGAGTCCACGTACTACGTTACTGGCCGAGCGTAAAGCGCAGAGAAAGCCAGTTCTCACGGCAGGCTATAGCAGCGGCCTCAACATCGCCGCGCCGGGTGTGCTTGATGATCTGCGCGTGCTGAGAGACTGAGTCTCTGCCGGCAAAGGATGCGAACCGCATCCGTTCAACCCGTCGGATCACGGGCGTCGTCTGCTCTAGAACTTCGTGGATCACCTGATTGCCACAGACGGCGACGAAGACAGAATGGGACTCGTCATCGGAGCTCAGCGCTGCTTCAATATCGAGTTGTTCGAGGGCCTTTTCGAACCGAATATTCGACGTCACCATCCTAGAGATTGAATCTTCCGTGATCAAGGGAACGGCTAGCCGTGCCGCTAGTTCATGAATTGCGGCCACAACCTGTTGGGCGTTAACGGTGGAAGCTAGGTCATAGGGGGCAACGATGGTGGTTTTCCCTGGCACGGCGATCACCAGACCGGCACGTTCCAATCGCAGCAACGCCTCCCGGATGGGGGTCCGGCTGACTCCCAACCACAACTCTAAGTCGGTGTCTTTGAGACGTTCACCGGGCTCGAACGTGCCGTCAACGATTGCGTCCCGTATCGATCCAAAGACGTTGTCCCGGAGAAGTGACCTTTTGTGGACACCTTGGAGCGGCGCAGATCTGGGCCAAGCGCGAAGACGTCAACAGCGGGCTCGCGTTCGGGGGAAATAAGACCCGCAAACTGGAGTACTTCGTCCCGGACGCTCTCGCGCAGGGAGCAGACACGCTCGTGTCCATTGGTGGATACCAGTCCAACCACACACGCCAGGTCGCAGCAGTAGCTGCGAAGCTGGGTCTGAAGGCCCGTCTGGTCCAGGAAAACTGGGTCGACTGGCCGGACCCACTTTCTGACCGGGTAGGGAACATTCAGCTCTCCCGCATCATGGGAGCCGACGTTCGGCTGGACAGCGCCGGATTCGACATCGGCATTCGCAGCAGCTGGGAGAACGCCATCGAGGAGGTCAAAGTCGCCGGTGGCATATCCTACGCGATTCCCGCCGGTGGGTCAGATGACCGGCTCGGCGGGTTGGGATTCGCGAACTGGGCCTATGAAGTGGAACAGCAGGAACGCGAACTCGGCATCTTTTTCGACACCATCGTTGTCTGCACGGTTACTGGTTCGACGCACGCCGGCATGATTGCGGGATTCGCCGGCCAGGACAAGCCTCGCCTCGTCATTGGCATTGATGCCTCTGCAACCCTGCAGCAGACCCGCGACCAGGTCGCACGCATTGCCCGAAACACCGCGGAGCTGATCAGGCTGGGCCGGGATATCCGCGACGACGAAATCAACGTCCTGGAAGGCTGGGCCGGTGACCTCTATGGGATCCCCGTGGATTCCGCCCTTGATGCAATCCGCCTCGGTGCTTCTCTCGAGGCGATGATCACGGATCCTGTCTATGAAGGAAAGTCCCTTGCGGGGCTTATTGACCTGGTGAAAACCCGGGAGATCCCTGCAAGCAGCAATGTGCTCTACGCACATCTGGGCGGCCAGCTCGCCCTCAATGCCTACAGCGGGCTCTTCCGCTCCTAACTGCGCGGCAGACGACTCCCTGCCGTGTGCGTCTTCGACCCTGCATGCTGTTCACGGTCTGCGCGGAGCGCTTGGGTATCGGGGTCGCCGGAAATGTCTAACTTTGCCAGAAACCCAGCGAAACCACCTTCGACCCGCCCCTGCAAGCGACCGGCGGTACGGACGCGGCAAGAATCAGTGGCCACAATTGAGTACTCACACGCGTGGGCCTCTGTCACGAAAGCACGGTCCTCATGGAGTCCTATGTCGGCAAAGCCTCCCAAGGACGTAAAAACGTCCGCGCGGAATCCCAGATTGGCGCCATGAACATATGAGTGGCCTTCGCGCAGTTGGTGCTGGGCGTGCCAGTGAGCCAGCCGAGGCTCAGAGAGATCCACGCGAAAAGGTTCAACCGTACCGACCACCACGTCCGATCCGGCAACGGCCAGAGCATATTGGCGTTCTAACCAGTGCGGCGGGACGGCGCTGTCGGCATCGGTATTGGCGATCCACAGCCGTGAAGGTGGAAAACGGGATGTCGACATCGCTGCTGTGATCCCGGTATTCCGTGCTGCGCCAACCCTGCCGACGCCGATACTTTTCACTCGCGTGTTGGGATGGTCTGCCAAAATACTTGCCGATGTGTCAGTGGAGCTGTCCAAAACCACTGTGAGCGAGACCCGGACGTCGGGAAACTTCAGTGCCAGCCAACGCATTGATTCTTCGAGAGCCACAAGTGCGCGCGGTAACAACCGAGCTTCGTTTCTTGACGGAACGACTATGGCGATCTCTTCTATAGTCATGCTCACAGGCTCTCCTGCACCTGGAATACCTCGAGCAGAAAGTCCTCTTCAGCGTAGGCTCCCCGCAACGTCAGCCGTTCGTTTGCACGGAGCAGCCGGTGGACGTCGTCGCCTCCCAGTGGCCACCCGTCAATGGGATGTCGCCAGTGACAGGCCACCAGAAATGCGTCCGGCAATGCTGAGGTAACCATTCGTGCCACTACCTCCTCCAGCCCTGCAGCCGTGAGGTAGTACCCAGTTTCGGAGAGCACATATAAGTCAAAGCGTCCCTGCGGCCAGTCTCTCCCCAGCGTGGAGAGAGATACGCCAGCATTGGAGACGTCGGCTAGCCGTTTGGTGGCCGTGGCGACAGCTTCGGCACTCGCATCGACTCCGGAGATCTGTTCGCACCGGGGGGCTAGCTCGGCTGTCAGTGCGCCAGTAGAGCAGCCAAGTTCCAAGGCTGCGCGATATCGGTCACGGGGTAGTGCGCCCAGCAATAACGCACGCTTGCGCCGCTCATACCAGGACTCGGGATCCCACGGTTCGGCACCGTCGAGGTGAACGGCGTCGAACTGGGTGCAGATCCAGTCGGGGGTATCAGTCCCGGCCTGCGTGAAGTACCCGGCCATGTCGATGAACGTTTCAAAGCTGCGCTCAAAATGCGATATCAATGCAGAGGACAAGAGGGTTTCGTCCCCGACGGCGTCAGAAAGCGGGCTCATCTGAGTAGTGTGTTTGGAGATCGCCACGGCCTTTAGAGTTTGCTCGTTTTCCCTCAGTTCTAACTTCCGCAGCGCTGGCCAAGCCATGCGATCGTCTGTGGGGGAGCCCCAATGCCACCACCAGATGGGATATTCCAACAGTACGCTGCCTGTCGCTGCTGCCGCTTTGGCTGCCGCAGCACCGACGGCGTCGTGGTCGGTGTGGCCATCCGCGGACCAGGGCGCCACGATGACAGTGGACGTGCCACCCACCCCAGCGGCAGCTGTGAGCTCATGCTCGAGTTGGCTGAAGTGTTCGGCGAGCTGACCGTCGGGTAGGTCAAGCACCCTGTGGTGTGCCAGCGGAGCGAGCACGGTCACCGCGTCCTCAAACTCGACGGCGCGTCGTACAGCAAGCTGCTTCGGAGTATGGGTGGGAGAAAAGGGGTGCGAGTTCTCTCCCAAAGTAGCCACGATCACGTCAATGGCCACATTGTGGCTGGTGGCCCGTTGCAGGAGCCCCGCGGCACCGAGTGTCTCATCGTCTGGATGCGCGGCGACCACTATAAGCTTTTCCACAGAGGTCCAATCGATATCCAGAGCGAGCATGCCGGATATGCGAGGACTCTTCAGCCAATCCGCTTCGGCCGTTGTTTCCTGATCGTGAGTGAAAGTTACCATGGCGCAATCCCGACGCCGACCGCGGAAGCTGCGTCGAGAACCGCCTTGCCGTGCACAGCGAGGGAACGCTCGGCATGGTCTTGACGGAGGTAGAGCTGCAGATCCGCCACGCGCTGGGCATGTTCGGGTTCGAACGCCAACGGTTCGGGACCCATGCCGTGAGATGTGAGTGAGAGGACGGACTCTGAAGCTGCGACGACCGTAGCCCGGACCCGTGCGGCCATAAGCGCTGGCGCTTCGGCACTGGGAGTGCCCTCCGTGGCAGAGTCGGCCGCGGCTGCCGCGGCCTGAATCGCCGTCCGTGAGGACCAGAGTGCCTGATCGACACTGCCTAGGTGCCACAACGCGATTTGATCCGGTTCACGGGAAAGACAATGTCGATGAAAGCGCCTGGCCAGAGATGTCGACGCACCATGCCAAATGGCTGCAATGCCCACACCGCCCCAGGCGAATCCTGGCCTCTGGATATACCATCCTGGGCCACCCACTACTACAGCTGGAACATCAATTAACACCAACCCCCGACTTGGCACCTCTGGTAAGCCAAGTGCGGTCCAAGGGCGCCCGCTGGTGGAAACACCAGGGTGGTGCAAATCAATCGCGAACAATTGCATGCCGTCCTCGGTCCACGCGCTCACAAGAGCATGGCTGAGGTCCTCCGCTAGAGAACACCACGGTTTGGGGCCGTTCAGCCGCCAGCCTCCTCCCTGGGGCGTGGCCGTCAGCTGTTCTCCAGGACCGTGGGCTGCAAAGACTCCCCACGTTGAGTCTTCCGGCCATAATTCGTTTTGGTCGGCCTGATCGAGAATAGCCAGGGCATCCAAATGCGGTTCGATGATCCGCGCAGCAGTGAGATCAGCGGCGCCTAGAGTGGCTAGCGCTTGCCAAAGCTGCACGACATTCCCATGCTGGGGAAAGGGCAGTCTGTGCCCGAGTTTCCGAGCAAGCTCAAGCAGTGCCGTGATATCCGCTCTGCAACCTTGGGCAGTCTCATAAAGATCGTGCAGAAACTCCATATTATTTGCGTCTGCTGCCGCACGACCGGGATCCAGGCGCACCCCGAAACTTCGGTGAGGCTCCGAGGCGCTGCCTGCTACTGACGCTGCATGGGATGTTGAGGACATACTGCCAGTCTCCTTGGAGCTGAGGGGAAAAGGAACTAGCTAAGCTCGAAATATGGCTAGAACATATGTGTCAGGACTCCGCCGTCAACGCGCACCGCTGATCCATTTGTCGCGGACGCTACCGGGCTTGCCAAGAACGCCACCATGTTCGCGATTTCGCTTGGCTCGATGAATCGTTCAAGTAGCGAGGTTTGATTCGTAGCGATGATAGCTTTTTTCATGTCCGCTACTGATGCGGCTGATTGATGAGCGAGCTCCCCAACAGTTTGGGCAACACCATCGGAGTACGTGGGGCCTCCAATCACCGAGTTTACGGTGACGCCGGTGCCTCGGGTGAGCTTCGCCAAGCCATTTCCAACCGCTAGCATCGCCGCCTTTGAGGTGCCGTAGTGGATCATTTCGGCTGGGATGTTGACCCCGGATTCACTGCTCACGAAAACTACTCGGCCCCAGCCCCGCTCCAATAAGGTCGGGATCACATGTCTGGCGAGTCGTACTCCGCTGAGCACATTCACTTCGAAGTACGACCACCAGTCTTCATCAGAAATGAGATCGAACGATTTCAGCTCGAAGAGTCCAACGTTGTTGATGAGCATGTCGACGTCGGCAAGTTCGGCACAAAGTTGGGCCACCTGATCGGGGTCAGCGAAATCGGCGACCAAGCCAGCAACGGATGCTCCAGGCACTTTCTCTCGCAGCGACTCGACAGCCGCGGACAACTTCACCGCATCACGCCCGTTGATTGCCACATCCACACCCTCTTTAGCCAACGCTTTCGCAATGGCATAACCGATTCCCTGGCTCGAACCGCTGATGAATGCTTTTTTGCCGCGGAGCTGCAGATCCATAATTCTCTCCTTCTCGTCGCATACAAAAACTGCGACTTCATGATGCGCTAGAAATACCGGCACTGATTCAAAGCGACGATCCCACACGCGGATCAGCTCCCAATCAGCCCATCAGGCCCACGAACTAGAATGAGCAGGTGAGCAAGCTTGGAATCCGCGTCCTCGGTCCGATCAGCGTGGAGCACGCTGGCAGTCAGCTGCCTCTCGCCAAAGCACAACACCGTGAGATCCTCGGGATACTGATAGCCACCCACGGCAGAACGGTGTCCACAGGCCGACTTATCGAAGAGTTGTGGGAGGACGCTCCTGCCGGCGCGATCGGTGCCATCCGCACCTTTATCGGTGAAATTCGAAGAATTCTTGAACCGGAGCGTCGTCCCCGCTCGTCCTCGGCAATTCTTGTCACGACAGGCGACGGTTATGTACTCAAACCCGCATCGATCACAGTCGATCTCAGTCGGGCCGAGCAAGGAATTCGTGCGGCAGAAGGAGCGGTGAACCCGGAAACGCGCGAATCGCTGTTGACTGCCGCGTTGGAGGAGTGGCGTGGGCAAGCCTTCGAGGAGTTCAGCGCGCGCCCATGGGCCAAAAATGAAAGGGCATGGATAGCTGAACTCCGTGCGGGCGCAGTCGAGGACTTGGCCGAAACCCGGCTTGGACTAGGACGGCCGGGGGGCGCAATCGTGCTACTCGATACTCAAGTTGGCGTCCATCCTTGGCGAGAGGAAAGCTGGCGGTTGCTCGCACTCACTCTCTACCGGTCCGCACGCCAGGGAGACGCCCTCGCCGTCCTATCTCAAGCCCGCTCCACGTTGTTCCATCATCTCGAACTGGAGCCAAGTATTAGGCTGACGGAGCTCGAGGGCGCCATCAGGCGTCATGATCCTTCGCTTGACATCAACGAAGACGGCCAGTCGATCCTGGTGCGAACCGCTAACGCCACTGCCCGAACTGGGGCGCGTTCCCAGTTCGAAAGCGTGACGCTTCTCTTGCCTCTACTGGCGGTATCGGGCTCGGTGCAGTTCGCGGCCGAACAACGAATCTCCGCCATTACCGCTGCCGAACAGTTTGGTGACTCAGAACTGGCCGCGCGCGTCATCGGCGGGTTCGAGGTACCCGGTAGCTGGACTCGATCAGATGATCCGGCCCAGTCAGTGTTGATCGTCGAAGCAGCCTTACGGACTGTCTCCACACTTCCACCTGAGGCCTCGGATCGGTTGCGGGCACGGCTTCTGGCCACCATAGCCATGGAATCCCGGGGTACCGTCAACCGACTCGCTGAGGCCGTCGCAGCAGAAAGAATCGCCCGGCGCCTGAGCGACGCCTCGCTCCTGTGCTTCGCGCTCAGCGCACGCTATCTTCAAACGTTTGGGACGACAGGGCAAGCAAGTTCAAGAGAAAGGATCGGTGCAGAGATCACTGCCATAGCCGTGGGAGCGGAGCTGCCGACTTTCGAAATTGAGGGGCGTCTGATCAGGATGCAGGCGTTCTGCGCCCTCGACGACATTGGCGCAGCCTCAGAGGAGGCCGACCGTATCGACGTACTTGCCGTACGTTTCTCCCGCCCCTCGCGTCTGTCTTCACCGGTTGGTTTCGGTGGACCTTCACCGGTGGCTCCACACCCCTTGAAGGAGAAGAGATGCCCGGCTTCAGGATGGGGCTACCCGAACTGGCGCTCCGAGGATGCCATGAAAGCTCTCGACACGGTTCCAGACCCACCCCAGGATCTGATGCTGGAAGTATCGTGGTTCCTCATCGGCGTTGCTGCCATCGACACCGGCAACCGGGATGCTGGAAGGCGGGCGTACGACGCTCTTCTACCGGCGGCAGACGAGCGCGCAGGGGGCAGTGGGGCGGTGGACCTCGGATCAATCTCAGATCTGATCGACGAACTCAATCAGTTCTGCACCACCAACGATCAGCACTAAAACGAATATCCCTTGAGAAAGCACAACGCACTCTAGGGCGCACCGCGGAGGAAGGGAAACACCATGGAAGTACTCGTCATCGGTGCGGGGCTGGCAGGGCTGCGCGCAGCCGGGTTGGCCGCCAAGCAGGGGCACGACGTCACGGTCCTAGAGGCATCCACACGGGTCGGGGGACGCGTGGACACCGAGATGATTGACGGGTTCCGCTGCGATCGTGGTTTTCAACTCCTGAACCCCGGCTACCCTGATGCCCAGCGGGCTCTGAACCTCGGTGTCTTGGACCTGCATGCATGGGGGCGCGGCGTCGCAGTGCGACGCGACGGCGGCGTCAATGTGCTGGCCGATCCCTCCCGGCACCCTCTGCTGGGCCGGGGACTATTGGGTGGCACTTTAGAATTGAGCGATCTTAGCGCCGTCGTGCGTTGGTATCGTCTCGCCGGCGACAAATCACGAACGCTGCGCGAGACCATCGAAGATGCTGGTTTTTCGAGTCCTTTGCGCAAGGTCATTGAGCGTTTCTTCTCCGGGGTGGTGGGGGAAACGGAGCTGTCTGTCTCTGCACCTTTCGCCCGGCGGCTTGGCTGGTACTTCGTGAAGGGAACCCCATCGCTGCCGTCGCAAGGGATGTCGGCCATTGCGCATCAGTTGGCGGAACCCGTGGTGGATCAGATCCATTTTGGTCAGACGGTAGATTCACTGACGAGCGCGGATGGAAAGGTGGTCGTGTCCTGTGCTTCGGGGGATCGGCTAGCTGCCGATCGGGTGGTGCTCGCTGCTGGTCCTCGGGCCAGTGCCCGGCTGACTGGGCAAGTTGAGCCCGCCATGCACTCCCTGACAACGTGGTGGTTCGCCACGTCACGGCGTCCCAGCGATTCGCCTTTTCTGCATGTGGACGTGCGCGATGGTTCCCGGCTCGTCCACGCGTCGGTGGTCTCCAACGTCTGCCCGTCCTATGCCCCGGCTGGCAGTCACCTGGTGCAAGCCACGGCCGTTGGTGAACACGGCGTGGATGACGCTATGGCCCTGGCCCAGACAGCAGACATCCTGGCGGTGCACAATCCTGACTGGCGGCTATTGGTTCGTCATGACATCTCTGACGCGCTACCAGCCATCAGGCCCGGGCACCAACCCCTGGTCAGCACGATGCCTGGTGTCATTATGGCTGGGGACAGCAGGGAGGCTTCCATACAAGGGGCGCTGGCCAGCGGCACCGCAGCAGGGGAAGCGCTCGCTGGGCTGGTCCCATAAGGATCGGGCGGTCTCCCGGGAGGAACGGGTAGCCCTCGAGTGTGCGCCGAAAGGTTCCATGCCTGCGGAGGAATGGTAATTTTAGGTACTAAGACGATGGCCGCCCATCATCGACCACCACTAAAGAGACCGGACGGAGGCGGGGTACATGAGCACCTCGACTAGAACACGCGGTAACCGAGAGACCAAACGGACGTCACTATTGGGACTGTTCAAGGTCATGATCAGGCTGACACCACGTCAAGTCACTGATGAAGTTTCATTGGCGATGACGCAGATGAAGCAAAAGGGCATCCAGGCAGGTGTTGCCGTTGCCTTCTTTGTAGTTGCGTTGGTTTTCCTGGGATTTCTTGCCGTGGCCTTGATAGTCTCGGCCATCGCCGGGCTGTCCAACGTCATGGACACGTGGCTGGCCGCGCTTGCCGTCGGCGGTCTCTTTCTCATCATCCTGGTGATCTCGGCGCTGATTGGATTGTCCAAACTCAAGAAGGCGCTTCCATTGATGCCCGAAGACGCCATTCGCGGCGTGCGCCACGACATCGGCGTTTTGAAGGACGGCAAGAGCTTTGATGAGTCCACGCTTGACCGCGAAAAGCCAGAGAAGGATAAGAAGAAAGACAAAAAGAAGGATAAAGACGGCAAGCCCTCTTCGCCTGCTCCATCCTTTGGTGAGTTGAAGTCGCGCACCCGTGAGCGGCGTGAACATATTGCCGCCGTACGGGATGGGCTTGGCCGAGAGCTGGACCCCAAAGCCCGCAAAGCTGAGTTGAAGCGTAGCGCGGAGTCATCCGTTGGTAACCTCAAAGCCCATTTCACGGCATCGGGAAGTGGCGCCCATCGGTCGGCGTCGGAAGAGGGTTCATCTCTTCGTTGGAAGCCGCTTATGGTACTGGCTATCTCTGTTGGTGCCATGGTGGTCATGGCTCGGAAGCTGCTTCAGAAGTGAGGCGAAATTCCGCCGTCTAACGAGGGCGGCTGCACGGGTATGGCAGGAGGGGAGTTATCCGAGGGGAGGCGGCATAGATGAGAGTGTTTGGCGCCGGGCAACGACCAGGCGTTGAGCCAAGATTGCTCACGGTGTTCTGGACCGTTCCCAACCTGATCACGGTGGTGCGATTCCTGCTTGTTCCGGTATTCGTCTGGTTGGTGGATCAGGAACATTATGGTCGGGCCGTCATCGCGCTTGTAATCTTGGGCGCGACGGACTGGGTAGACGGGTATGTCGCCCGGTTCCTGAACCAGGTGTCGGTGGTTGGGCGGTGGTTAGACCCCGTGGCCGACAGGCTCGCCCTGATCGTGGTTGCGGCGACGTTTGTCGTTCAGGGGATTGCACCCAACTGGCTTGTATACATCATCGTCATTCCGGACGTGATTCTGGTTTCGTACGGGTTACTCCTGTTCCATGGAAGTCCGGACCTTCCCGTGAGCAAAATTGGGAAGGTTCGTACGGCTCTGTTGCTACTGGGCACTCCGTTGCTGCTGTTGCATCGGGTACCTGGCTTCGATAACGACGCGCTGTTGACTGCGGCAACCGTGATTCTTGCTCTGGGTTGCGCGGGCCACCTCTTGGCGTTTGTTGACTACCTGCGCAAGGTGACGCTAAAGCATCGTCAACTGAAGTTGATGTCGCCTCCTGAGGAAACGTCCGCTTGATGGTGTGGTTGGCTATTGGCTGTGCGCTCCTTGGTGCAGTGTTCTTGGCCTTTGGTGCACAGCGGCAGGGGAGCGCGGTCCGAGCCTCAAGTGGCGGGCTTGCACTGACCTCTTCCGGGTTCTTGCGCCTGCTACGTAATCCGCGCTGGGTATTGGGTTTATTGCTGCTTGGGGTGGGAATGGCGCTGAATATCGTCGCTTTGGCAACGGCGTCTTTGACGGTGGTTCAACCTATCGGGGCCATCGCTCTGGTCATCACGACGGTGGTCAACTCCCGGGAGCTGGGGTTACGGCTGAATCGGATCACGGTCGTGGCGATCACTGCCTGCGTGGCTGGCAGTGCGACGTTCGTGGTCCTCGCTGTGAATGTGACGCGGAGCAATGCGAGCGTGAGTGGTTCCGAGGAAGTCACCACGGTGCTTCTTGTTGGCTGCGCTGTTGCGCTCTTCGGTACTCTTGCCCTGTCGTTTAGGTTCCGTCTGGGTGCCTTCGGCTACATCTTCGGCGCTGGCGTGTTGTTTGGATTCGTCGCGGTGTTGACGAAGATCATTGCGACGCATCTGCTTGACCCCAATGGCAGGTTCCTCCTGAACGTCCCCATCTATTCGGTCTTCGCCATTGCGGCAGCTGCGGCACTGGGGTCGTGGTTCGTGCAGAGCGCCTATTCTTCGGGACCTCCGGATCTGGTGATAGCCGGTCTGACAGTCATCGATCCGATCGTGGGAATCGCCGTCGGAATGGCGGTTCTGGGAGAACTTCAGCCGGAGGTACAGCCCGTGACGGCGGTGGCCATGGGGGCCGCTGCTATCGTTGCTATTGTTGGAGTCATCGCGTTATCCAGACATCATCCTGATGTTCTGCAGCGACGGAATGAACGACGGCGGCAGTAGCCGCTTCCCCAACGCCTAACTGGAAGAACGCCCTGTGACGGAACCGGCCGGACGCAAACCTCTGACCATTCTCATTGCTGCTGATACCTATTATCCCAATATCAATGGTGCTGCCCAGTTCGGCTATCGCCTGGCCCGCGGCATGAGCGCACGCGGCCACGATGTTCATGTGGTGGCTCCCCGAGGAGGCGCTGGTGGTCCCTTCACGGAGCCTCGGGAGGAAGGTACGGTTCATCGGCTTCGATCCCGAGGAGTCTTTACGCACGAGTACTTCCGCATCTGTCTGCCGTGGGAAATCAAGGCTCACATTCGGATGCTGTTTGATCGCGTGCAACCGGACGTCGTTCATGTCCAGAGCCATTATATGATTGGTGAGCAAGTGCTGTACGAGGCGGTGCGTCGTGGTATCCGTGTTGTGGCAACGAACCATTTCATGCCTGAGAATATGAATCCGTTCCTGCCCTTCCCCCAGTGGTTCAAGGACATTATCGCGCGGAATTCTTGGCGTGACATGGGCAAGGTGATGAGTCGAGCCGATGTTGTCACCACGCCCACACCCCTGGCCGCAAAAGCCATGCACGAGCACGCATTCCTGACAAAGGTTCTCCCGCTCTCCAACGGCATTGATGCCAGCGTCTATGAGCTGCTGCCCGGTGAGGTTGTTCAGCCTCCTCCCCGGCCGATAGTGCTGTTTGCGGGAAGGTTGGCGGAGGAGAAAAACATCAATGTGCTGATTGATGCGTTGGCCCGGGTTGCTCCCGATCTTGATGTTTGTCTGGAAGTGGTTGGCGGTGGTGAGGTTCGTTCCAGCCTCGAAGCCCAGGTGGTTAGGCTTGATCTCGGTGACCGAGTGACATTCCTTGGTCTGGTGGACGATGACGAACTCCGAAGGGCTTATCTTCGGGCATCGTTGTTCGTCATGCCGGGAACAGCGGAACTACAGTCGCTGGTCACTCTGGAAGCCATGTCGGCCTCGAC
Organism: Arthrobacter roseus; assembly: GCF_016907875.1. Classification (NCBI taxonomy): domain Bacteria; kingdom Bacillati; phylum Actinomycetota; class Actinomycetes; order Micrococcales; family Micrococcaceae; genus Arthrobacter; species Arthrobacter roseus. The sequence continues at coordinate 1,399,611 of NZ_JAFBCU010000001.1, forward strand.
TCCGGTTGTTCTCGCTGACGCGATGGCGCTGCCGCACCTGGTTGATGGCGGGGTCAATGGCTTCCTTTTCACACCGAATGACAGTGCTGATCTCGCGGAAAAGATGACGCGCATCCTTTCCCTTCCGGAAGATCAGCTCCACGCCATGGGTCGGGCCAGCCGGCGCATGGTGGACCGGCACAGTCACGAAAAGACACTCAAGACGTTCGAGGCTCTCTATTACGGGGAGTCGCGGTCGTCGGAAACGGTATAGGTTCCGGTTGCCATGGCGGCAGGAGCGTCCACTAGTATGTTTGAGTTGCCTGAACAGTAATGCTCCACGGGGCTATAGCTCAGCTGGTTAGAGCGCGGGACTCATAATCCTAAGGTCCTCGGTTCAAGTCCGAGTAGCCCTACGGTCAACCCCGGTCCGGACGAATATGTCGTTCGGACCGGGGTTTTCGTGTTGTGGATTGTATCCGTAAGTTACTCATTGGTAACATGCTTCTAGGTCGGTGAACCGACCCTCGACATCATTGTGCACGCGGCAACGAAGGACTACGTCATGGCCAAACCTGTTATCGATCCCGACAACCTGCCGTATGGCGACGGCGACTTCTACGCTTTCGAGGAGCTTCTGTCTGAGGCCGAGCGTAACCGCCTCCATGAAATCCGGGCGTGGTTGAAGGCCGAGGTCAAGCCGATTGCAGCCGAGGCATGGAACCAGGGAGTCTTCCCCCGTTCCATCATTCCTAAACTCGCTGAGATCGACATCATGAGCCCGGTTCATAGGCAGGGCCACTCAAGCTTGTTCGCGGGCCTGGTGCATGCGGAGTTCACCAGGGCTGATACGTCCATCGCTACGTTCATGGGTGTCCATGACGGCCTGTTCACAGGATCCATCGAGGCGCTGGCTTCACAAGAGCAGAAGGCGGCCTGGTTGCCTGATATCTACTCGCTCAAGAAGATCGGCGCATTTGGCCTCACGGAACCGCTCGGCGGATCGGATGTTGCAGGCGGCACCCGGACGACGGCTCAGCGCGATGGAGACAACTGGATCCTGAACGGGGAAAAGCGATGGATCGGAAACGCCACCTTCTCTGACTGGGTGGTTATTTACGCACGGGATCTCGCGGATAACCAGGTCAAGGGTTTCCTTGTAGATACCACTCTCGAAGGCTACTCAGCTACGAAGATCGAGAACAAGATTTCCCTTCGGTCCGTGGAGAACGCGGACATAGTTCTCGACAATGTAATCGTCAGCGACGATTTCCATCTCAAGGGAGCCAATAGTTTCAAGGACACCAATAAGGTGCTGAAGGTTACCCGCCTGGCGGTGGCTTGGCAGGCCGTGGGCCAGCAGATGGCGGCGTTCGACGTCGCACGTCGTTACGCCGTTGAACGTCAGCAGTTCGGTCGGCCGCTGGCTTCCTTCCAGCTCATCCAGGACAAGCTTGTTCAGATCCTCGGTAATACTGTCAGCTCCATGGGCATGATGGTCCGGCTTGCTCAGCTTGAAGATGCCGGGGCAGCCAAGGATGAGCAGTCTGCCTTGGCCAAGGCCTTCACCACCGCGAGGATGCGCGAAAGTGTCGCGCATGGGCGTGCGATTCTCGGTGGGAACGGTATTGTCGTTGACTACGAAATGGCAAAGATCTTCGCTGACGCTGAGGCCATCTACTCCTATGAAGGCACCCACGAAATCAATACTCTGGTGACCGGCCGCGCTATTACCGGCATCGCTGCCTTCGTGTAGTCCGCCTCGCGGACGGCAACCTACCGCGGGAGGGGGAGCAGGATGGACGGCCGCCGGTCTCTGATGAAATCCAACGGGTCCACATACTTACTGTCAACCCTCACTCCCCAGTGGAGGCAGGCTGACTCACAGTGACCTCCGGCACCTATGGCCCCTAGCCGTTTTCCGGCAACGACGACGTCGCCCTCGCTGACAATAGCCAATGCTGGCTCAAAGCTGCTTAGTACTCCGTTCCCATGATCCACTGTGATCACGGGACGGTCGACGACGGTGCCGACGAACAGGACGCGACCGTCAGCCGGGGACACTATCTCTGTTCCTGGCGCTGCCTCCAGATCGACGCCCCGGTGCCCGCTCGCCCAGGGTTGGGGTGGGGGCTCAAAGTGGCGACTGACGTCAGGCGTAGGTTGGAGTGGCCACTGCCATGGTTCTTGTGAATCGGCCTGTGCCGTCAGCGCAGGAAAAACGATCCCAAGGCAGCAGAGCGATAGAAGTGCCAAAGCCAGTGGACGAAGCGCGGGGCCGCGGAGTTTTGACATGTATCCACCATGTGCCCTCTGGCTGCCGGATGTGAGACTGGCATGCCTCTATGTGGAGTCAGCCCCGGGCCTGGCCTGATGTGGAGGAACGGTCGCCTCCGGCGTTATAGAGAAGGGGTGCTGTAGTACACTAAGTCAAGCAGTTCGGTGTCCTAAACGAGTTTCTGTTCAGGTAACAGTATTCGAGGAGGCCATCGGACTGACTTCGCGTGTTCTGAATCCCGTCCCAATCTCGCTTATTTGCGGGGTGTGAACGGGTGCATCTCCTGCGGTCCGGTTTCTGCCGGATGGACATGCAGTTCTCCATTGCAGAGCTGATGAGCACCAGGAACTCCTGCCCAACCCGGGCAGATAGTTATCAACCGTCAAAGTGGCAGTTGCCGGGCATATTTGCCCGCCTGCCGGAAGGAGTGACGACATGCCAGTCGTTACCATGCGTCAGCTGCTCGACAGCGGCGTACATTTCGGTCACCAGACCCGTCGTTGGAACCCGAAGATGAAGCGTTTCATCTTCACGGAACGCAACGGTATCTACATCATTGACCTGCAGCAGTCGCTGTCCTACATCGACCGCGCCTACGAGTTTGTGAAGGCCACTGTTGCACACGGTGGAACAATCCTGTTCGTCGGCACCAAGAAGCAGGCTCAGGAGACCATCGCCGAGCAGGCTACACGAGTTGGCCAGCCCTACGTGAACCAGCGCTGGCTCGGTGGAATGCTCACCAACTTCCAGACTGTCGCCAAGCGGATCCAGCGTTTGAAGGAACTCGAGGAAATCGATTTCGACGACGTCGCCGGCTCCGGTCACACCAAGAAAGAACTTCTTCTTTTCAAACGTGAAATGACCAAGCTTGAGACCAACCTCGGCGGTATCCGCAACCTGACCAAGGCTCCGTCCGCAATCTGGATCGTTGACACCCAGAAGGAGCACCTGGCCGTGGACGAGGCCAAGAAGCTCAACATCCCTGTTGTCGCCATCTTGGACAGCAACTGTGACCCGGACGACGTCGACTTCCCGATCCCGGGCAACGACGACGCCATCCGCTCCGTCAACCTGCTCACTCGCGTTGTCGCAGATGCTGTTGCAGAAGGCCTCGTAGCCCGTCACAACCGTTCCGGTTCTGATTCTTCCGCGGCTGCCGAGCCGATGGCAGAGTGGGAACGCGAGCTTCTCGGGGACGCCGGGACCGAAACCACGGAAGCGCCCGCTGAGGCTGCTACTTCTGAAGCTCCGGCCAAGGCAGAAGTGACCGAAGCTCCGGCCGAGGCAGACGTTACTGAAGCCCCGGTGGATTCGGAAACGGCAGAAGAAGCAAAGTAAAGCTCAGTTTCATAGCGGCCACAGGCCGGTTGGAACCAGCGTCCGTGATAGTCCCGGATTCTTGTCCGGGACTATCACGGACGAAGACATACTGCAGATACTCACTGAAGGGGTTAACTATGGCGAACTACACCGCCGCTGATATCAAGGCTCTGCGCGAGCGCACGGGCGCCGGTATGATGGACGTCAAGAAGGCTCTTGACGAGGCGAACGGCGACGCCGACAAGGCCATGGATTTGATTCGCATCAAAGGTCTCAAGGGTGCCACCAAGCGCGAGGGCCGTTCAACGGCGGAGGGTCTCGTTGCAGCCCGCATTGTGGACGGAACCGTAGGCGTCATGATTGAGGTCAACTGTGAGACGGACTTCGTTGCCAAATCCGCAAAGTTCATCGAACTGAGCGAAACGGTATTGGGAGCAGCCGTATCCTCTGCTGCCGCCGACGTTGATGCGCTTCTCGAAACAGATGTCAACGGCAAGAAGCTCTCCGAGCTCGTCACTGAAGAGGGAGCGATCCTCGGCGAGAAAATTGTTGTCCGTCGCATAGCGCGTGTCGAAGGAAAGACCGTGGATGCTTACCTGCACAAAACGTCCAAGGACCTGCCCGCTCAGGTTGGTGTCCTGTTCGCTGTCGATGGTGCAGGCAATGGCCCCAGCGAAGCTGCCCATGATATCGCCGTCCACACTGCAGCGTTCGCGCCCAAGTTTCTCACGAGGGACGAGGTTCCTGCGGATACCGTAGAGAACGAGCGCCGTATCGCCGACGAAACCGCGCGAGCTGAGGGCAAGCCTGAAGCTGCGCTAACGAAGATCGTCGAAGGGCGGCTGACCGGCTTCTTCAAGGAAATCGTCCTCGTGGACCAGCCGTTTGCAAAAGACGCAAAGAAGACAGTTGCACAGGTGCTGGAGGAAGCCGGAACGAAAGCTACTGGCTTCGCACGATTCCGCGTAGGCGCATAGTAAAGCTATCGACCAAACGGTCTTCAGGCATTGAGAGATGAAGGGGCGGTCACCGACAGGTGGCCGCTCCTTTTTCCTGCCCTAATCTTCTGAACAAGCACTTCTCGAAGTCCAGAAGTGTCAATGATGGTCACAACGGCCGCTATCTGCCATGGGAGGCACCAATGGAAAACAACGCGCAGCCAGAAGGAAACCCGCGCAGGCGAGTTCTGCTCAAACTCTCTGGGGAAGTATTCGGCGGTGGCAAGCTAGGTGTGGATCCGGAGATCGTTCGTGGCATCGCGACGCAGATCGCGGCGACAGTGGGCAAGGTGGAGGTGGCCATTGTTGTCGGCGGGGGTAACTTTTTCCGTGGAATAGAGTTGTCACAAAGCGGAATGGACCGTTCTCGGGCGGACTACATGGGCATGCTTGGTACGGTGATGAACTGTCTCGCTCTTCAGGATTTCCTGGAACAGGCTGGTGTTGAAACCCGGGTGCAGAGCGCGATCACCATGGGCCAGGTGGCTGAGGCGTATATTCCTCGCAGGGCTATCCGACACCTTGAGAAGGGGCGTGTCGTCATCTTTGGTGCTGGCGCGGGGCTTCCATATTTCTCCACTGATACCGTGGCTGCTCAGCGTGCGCTCGAAGTGCACGCGGATCTTGTCTTGATGGCCAAAAGCGGTGTCGACGGCGTATATACCGCGGACCCACGCAAGGATCCATCGGCTCAAAAACTCCAAGCGCTCACCTATGATGATGCCTTGCGCCAGGACATCCGGGTCATGGACCAAACGGCCATGACAATGTGCAAGGACAACAGCCTCGAAATGCTTGTTTTCGGTATGGAGGGCGAAGGTAACGTCACCAGTGCGATCCTCGGTGAGGAAATCGGTACCCGCGTGACCGTCTGAGCTCGCTGATTACCGGCTCGCCCGCCAACTGTACGGGCAGGAACCGCGTCCCCGTATAGGATGGACCCGAGCCCAGCCGCCGTCGTCAGCGGCCAATTTTCGTCTAAGGAGACACAGTGATTCAGGAAACCCTGCAGGAGTCAGCGGAGAAGATGGATAAGGCGGTCGAGGTCGCCAAGGAGGACTTTTCCACAATCCGTACCGGTAGGGCCAACCCATCGCTCTTCTCCAAATTGACAGTGGATTACTATGGGACCCCCACGCCGTTGCAACAGTTGGCCGCGTTCCAGGTGCCTGAAGCGCGCACACTTCTCATCACCCCGTATGACAAGTCTTCCCTCCAGGACATCGAGCGGGTGCTGCGCGATTCGAGCATCGGAGCCAACCCTGCAAATGACGGCGTCGTCATTCGCATAGTCATGCCGGAGCTCACCGAAGAGCGTCGTCGCGAATATGTGAAAGTCGTTAAGTCAAAGGCGGAAGATGCCAAAATTTCCATCCGCAATATCCGGCGGAAGGCCAAGGACGCCATCGACAAGTTCGTCAAGGACGGCGACGCCGGCGAGGACGAGGGCAACCGGGCGGAGAAAGAGCTCGACGCCGCCACCAAATCCCATACCGACACCGTCGATGAATTGCTCAAGCGCAAGGAAGCTGAGCTTCTCGAGGTCTGATGAGTGATGTTGAGCCTCCTGCGCCGGACCGTGGGCCGCTGACGGCCAGCAGTGGGAACCCGATAGGGTCGCCGGCCACCGGACCGTCGAATCGCAAGCAACGCCGAGCAGCTGGCACGTCGCGCGCTGGCCGGGACCTTCCAGCTGCCATCGGCGTGGGCTTGGCCTTGCTCTTCACGGTCCTTATTGGATTGTTCTTCATGCCGCTGGCCTTCGTCGTTACGGCCACTGTGTTCGGTGTCATAGGTGTGTGGGAGGTAAGCCGCGCGCTTCAGGTCAGGAACATTCATGTTCCATTGGTTCCGGTCGTTGCTGGCAGCGTGGCGCTCCCATTCGCGGCTTATCTAGGCGGAACTGAAGCGTTGGGCTTCGCTCTCGTGGCATCGGCTGTCGCGGTTCTGCTGTGGCGGAGTCTTGATCCAACAGAGGACGCAACGCGCAGCATTTTAGGCGGCCTCTTCGTTATTTTGTGGGTGCCATTCCTGATTAGTTTTGCCTTGTTGTTGTTCCAGCAGCCCCAAGGCAATTTTAAGGTCGTCACCCTGCTGTTATTGGTGGTCGCCAATGATACCTTCGGCTACTTGCTGGGGGCATTCTTCGGTAAACATCCTATGGCTCCGAAAATCAGTCCCAAGAAGTCATGGGAGGGATTCGCAGGATCTGTGGGCGGAGCTGTGCTGATCGGCGTCATGGCTTCTCTGTTTTTGCTCGACCTGCCCTGGTGGTTCGGGTTGGTTCTGGCCATCGCAACGGTGGCAGCAGCAACCGGGGGAGATCTCGCTGAATCCATGATCAAACGCGAACTCGGCATTAAGGATATGGGGACCGCGCTGCCCGGTCACGGGGGGGTCATGGACCGGCTTGACTCCATCGTGTTCGCGTCCCCTGTTGCCTACGTTCTATCCAGTACGCTCGTTCCAGGAGCAATGTAGTTTTTACGGGCTGTGGTCTCGGGCAGGCTTCGGCCTATGCAGGGACTGCCAAAAGTGGACAAGGGAAGGGATCGTACCTGGGGATGGAAGAGCTGCGGCGGGGGCGTTCACCCTTTGAAAGGGTGGGACGCCGCGAGTACGGATACAACATCCGGCAGGTGGACGATTTCCTTACCGAAGCCAGGGCTTATTATAACGACCCGGACCAGGACGCGGACCCCATCACGAGTAAGACGGTACGTTCTATGGCCTTTGACCCGGCCAAGGGCGGATATGAAGCGCAGGCAGTGGATGCGGCATTAGATCGGCTCGAGGACGTTTTTGCCCAACGCGAGCGGGACCAGCTCATCCGGGATGAGGGCGAGGAAGCGTGGCTCGCTGAAATCGGTCGTATGTCAACGGTTCTGCGAGCCCGGCTTCACCGTCCTTTGGGAGAACGTTTCCGTCGACCCTCGGCACGCAAGGCCTATAGCTATAACGTCAGGGACGTCGATGCACTGTGCAATCAGCTACTTGAGTATTTCGAGCAGGACCAAGCCCTGAGTGTGGATGTGATTCGACGCGCTGCTTTCCGGGAAGCGCGAGGCCACGCCGGCTATGAAGAGAACCAGGTGGATGCTTTCTTGGACCGTGTAGTGGAGCTGATGGCTTCCATCGATTAATGGTGTTCGGGCACGTGGAGGCGTGCCAGAATCCGTTCGATTCCTGAGGGTTTGCGGTGTGCCGTCAGCCGGGACGCAAGGACCATGGCGGTGAAGGCCGCTGGTACTGTCCAAGCCGCTGGATACTGCAGCAGCATCGGCGGAGGTCCGTTCAAGAGGGCCGATGTCAGGATCGCACCTCCACACAAAACCGTACCCACGCCCATGCCGACGACTGCGCCTATATCGGTCAGGCCACGCCACCAGATTCCGAGCAGCAGCATGGGGCACAGCGTTGATGCCGTGAAAGCGAAGACGAGACCCACACTACCGGCCAGTGCTAGGGAGTCGGTTGCCACCGCCACTATGAGCGGAACTACTGCAGATAACAGTGCCGCCCGGCGGAAGCCGTTGACACTGCCTCCGAAGAAGTCCTGACTCAGCACTCCGGCAACTGACACAACCAGCCCCGATGTGGTGGAGAGGAAGGCAGCGAAAGCGCCTGCGACCACCAGCGCTGACAACGCGTCCGAGGCTGCGCCGTCGAAGATCCGTCCGGGGAGGAGCAGTACGGTCGCGTCGGCATTCGAGCCAGAGGCCAGGTCTTCGGCGAAGGTCCTTCCCACAACTCCATAGAGCGTGGGAAATACATAGAATGCTGATAATAGGCCCAGCACGATCAGCGTTGTGCGCCGTGCTGAAGCGCCGTCGGGATTTGTGTAAAAGCGAACAAGGACATGCGGAAGCCCGAGTGTTCCGAGCAGTAACGCGAGTGCCAGGGAAATGTTCCTGTACCAGTTTCCGTTGTCTCCGTTGGTCAGAAACGCTGCGCCGTCTCCTGCCCAATCCTGTCCGGTGGATCCTAACCGCAGCATAATAAAGACCAGAGGAACCGCTATGGCGGTCAGTTTGAGCCAGTATTGGAAAGCCTGGACGAAGGTGATGGACCTCATCCCACCGGCCATGGTCGTGACGACGACGACGGTGACCACCACGACGGCTCCCACCCAGCCCGGTAGCCCGGTGGCCACGGTAATGGTCAGTGAGGCGCCGTGAAGTTGTGGAACGATGTAGAGCCAGCCGACGGCGATGACCAGGAAACTCGTGACTGTTCTGGCCAGATTAGATTTCAGCCTAGTCTCAGCGAAGTCCGGGATAGTGTATGCCCCTGACCGGCGCATCGGTGCCGCGACGAACAGGAGCAGCATCAGATAGCCGGCGGTGTAACCGACCGGGAACCACAGGGCGTCGGCGCCGGAGACAAGGATCAGCCCGGCAACGCCAAGGAAGCTCGCTGCAGAAAGGTATTCCCCGCCGATTGCCGAGGCATTCCACCATGGTCGGACAGAACGCGAGGCCACGTAAAAGTCTGATGTAGTGCGAGAGAATCTGAGGCCGTAGATACCAATCAGGAGTGTTGCCGCCGAAACGGCAATAAGCGCCGTGTAGCCGGCTATCGGATTCACCTGGCGTCCGGCATCAGGATTTGTCAGTGAGTTGGCGGTACCGGGTTTCATTGCGCGAGGCTGCGCGGATGAAGAGCCATGCTGCGGTGATCATGACCGGGTACATCAAGACCCCGAGCAGAAGCCAGCGCAGGGGAATGCTGAAAATAGTGAGCGCTGCCAGCGCAGGCGACAGCCAGACGAGAACGGGGACGCCGAGGAGCAGGAGAATGAATCCGGAGGCCACGACGATGGCGAGCCGGAATTGGGAGCGCATGAGTGAAGAGACGTAGGCGTCACTCTCGCTTGAGACGTCGTCGTCATGGGCGGAGGACGTGTAAGGTGCCTGAGCGCCGTTGTCATCCTTCGGAGACTGCACCCGGATCCGTCGGGGATTTCCCGTCATGAGCGCGAGCGGATTCTGGTGGCTTTCAGGACATTGCGGAAGGCCGGCAGATGGCGCCGGCTCACCGGCAGGAGCGTTCCGCCGACGTCGACACTGGCTCTTCCACCGGAGGTCCTCACACGGTCTACACTTCGCAGCGAGACCAGATATGAGCGGTGGATGCGATGGAACCCGGTACTTTCCCACTGTTCAACGAGGTCAGCTAGAGGGACGCGTACCAGATAACTCGTCTCTGCCGTGTGGAGACGCGCGTAGTCTCCCTGCGCCTGTACGTAGCGGACTTCGTCCCTGCGGATCAGTTTACTCACGCCGCCCTGGTTGACGGTGATGAGTTCCGCGGAGTCCGGATCGGTCGAAGAGGGATTCGTCAGCTCGCAGATCCGACGGACTGCTTCTGCCAGGCGTTCTGGCCGCACTGGCTTCAGCAGGTAGTCGACGGCGGCCAGATCATAGGCGGCCAGGGCATGTGCCTCGTCTGCCGTCACGAAGACGACGACGGGTGGCCGCACCATCTCTGACAGGACCCGCGCTATGGCAAGTCCGGAGACTGCAGGCATGTGAATGTCCAGGAAAACCGCGTCGATGTGCTCGGACTTCAACAGCTCCAGGACCTGTGCGCCGCGGGTAGCCGTGTGCACGGCAGCAACCTGAGGTTCGAGTGAAAGGAGGTACGCCAGTTCGTCGACAGCAGGCAGCTCATCGTCGGCCACCACCACAGATATCATGCTGACAAGAGTACGCTCATGGACGGTTCTCGGGCTGGAACTTGGGTACGCGCATGACGATGAGCGTCCCTTCGCCGGGAGCAGTTTCGATAATCAAGCCGTTCTCTGAGCCGTAGAACCGGCGGAGGCGAAGGTCCACGTTGCGTAGTCCCACATGTCCGCCGCTGTTTCGGCCAGCCAGCATTTCATGGGCATGATCCGGGTCCATGCCCACGCCGTCGTCCTCGATGATCACTTCGGCATATGCGCCAGCGTCCTGTGCGGTGATGGTGATGTGCCCCGGCCCCTCGCGTACTTCGATGCCGTGCTGAACGGCGTTCTCGACAAGAGGTTGCAGGCTCAGGAAGGGTATGACCGTGGTCAGGACCTCCGGTCCGATATGCAAGGTCACATTCAACCTGTCGCCAAAGCGTGCTCGTTCGAGCAGGAGGTAGCTGTCCACGGACTTAAGTTCTTCGGCGATTGTGGTGAAGTCACCGTGGTTACGGAATGAGTAACGGGTGAAGTCCGCGAATTCCAGGACGAGTTCACGGGCACGGGGAGGATCAGTGTTGATGAACGAGGCAATGGCATTGAGCGAGTTGTAGATGAAGTGTGGGCTGATCTGGGCGCGCAGGGCTCGCATCTGAGCCTCCATGAGCAACGCGCGTGAGGTGTCCAGTTCTGCGAGGTCTATCTGGCTCGCCATCCATCCTGCCAGTTCGTTGCAGGCTCGGATGAGTCCGGCACTTACCGTGCTGCCTCCGGCGCCAACGGATCCCACTATGCCCTTGCCTGTCCGAATGGGTGCAAACACCAACTGGTGGGGAGGCGCATCGTCGGTTCCGTTACGTTTGGGTATCTTTGTCCTGAAGATCCGGGTCTGACCGGCGCCCATAGCCTTCAACGCCGTGGACAGATAATCTGCGGGCGGTCCGTCCGCTGCCAGGACCTCGTTCAGGTTGGTGATGACGACGACGTCGGAGTGGAGCATCTCGCGCAGGTGGCGAGCAGCCTTGCGGGCACCGGTCCGGGTGAGGCCGTTGCGCAGGTGCCGTGAAGCGAGCGCCGCGGTGTGCAGTGTCCGGTACGTGGCCAGGTCCGCGTCGGTCCCGAGGTCTCGATGGGAGCGCGAAAGATAGAACCCCACGGCGGCTACGGCGGCCAGGCAACAAATGACGACGCCGGAACTGATGATGATTTCGAACGTGTCCTCTGACATTTTCTTACTCTAGCGGTGCCGGTCACCGCAGATTCTGCACCGTTGGGCGATGGCGGCTCTAGAAGGGATCCCAGGAACCCTCCCGTTCGTGCAGAGTGATCTCTATCACAACCATCCAGGAGGATCTATGTCACACCCACCACCAGAGCCGGAAGCCGTGATTTCCACAGACTTCCGCGACGTTCAGGAAGGCCCTGAATTCCGGGAACTGCGTCGACGGCACCGCTCCTTTGTGTTTCCGCTCGCCGCAGCATTCCTGCTGTGGTACTTCCTCTACGTCCTGCTCGCCGACTACGCGCACGAATTCATGTCAACGCCGGTAGTCGGAAACATCAACATCGGTATCGTCCTGGGATTGCTGCAGTTCGTCAGCACCTTCGGAATCACCATGTGGTACGTGAGCTACGCTAACCGTCGGCTTGATCCAGTTGCTACAAAAATTCGTGAAGAACTTGAATCCGAGGTGGAGGACAAATGACATTTCCGCTGCAAACGGGGGCCACAAACGTTGGCGAACCGTGGCTGAATATCACCATCTTTGGGGTCTTCATCGCCATTACGCTCGTGATCGTCCTGCGTGCCAGCCGTAACAACAAAACGGCTGCGGACTACTACGCGGCGGGCCGATCCTTCACGGGGCCGCAGAACGGCACAGCTATTGCCGGTGACTACCTCTCAGCGGCGTCCTTCCTCGGGATAGTGGGCGCCATCGCGATCAACGGCTACGACGGGTTCCTCTACTCCATCGGATTCCTCGTGGCGTGGTTGGTGGCACTGCTGCTGGTGGCCGAAATGATGCGCAACACCGGCAAGTTCACCATGGCGGACGTTCTGTCCTTCCGCTTGCGTCAACTTCCCATACGAATCGCAGCGGCCGTCACCACCTTGGCGGTCTGCTTCTTCTACCTCCTCGCGCAGATGGCCGGCGCCGGAGCGCTCGTCTCCCTGCTCCTGGGCATCGACGACAGACTCGGACAGTCCCTTGTCATCACCATTGTGGGTGGACTCATGATCCTTTACGTGCTGGTAGGTGGCATGAAGGGCACCACGTGGGTTCAGATCATCAAGGCCTGCCTGCTCATCGCAGGCGCGTTCATCATGACGATCTGGGTGCTGGCCCTGCACGACTTCAACCTCTCAACGCTGCTCGGAGCCGCTATCGAAACGTCGGGCAACCCGGCAATCATCGAGCCGGGCCTGAAGTATGGGGTTTCGGAGACGTCCAAGCTCGACTTCATCTCCCTTGCACTGGCCCTCGTGCTCGGAACGGCGGCGCTGCCGCATGTGCTCATGCGTTTCTACACTGTCCCCACGGCCAAAGAAGCACGCCGCTCAGTCGTCTGGGCCATCTGGCTCATCGGCGCGTTCTACCTGTTCACCCTGGTACTCGGCTACGGTGCCGGTGCGCTGATCGGGGCCGAGCGCATCCAGGCGGCTCCAGGCGGAGTCAACTCGGCTGCGCCGCTTCTGGCGTTCGAGCTTGGAGGCCCCATCCTTCTCGGCATTATCTCTGCGGTCGCCTTCGCTACGATCCTCGCGGTAGTTGCCGGTCTCACCATCACGGCCGCGGCATCCTTCGCGCATGACATCTATGCAAATGTCATCCGAAAGGGCCGCGTCAACCCTGACGGTGAAATCAAGGTGGCTCGCCGCACCGTCGTCGTCATCGGCATTCTCTCGATCGCAGGCGGCATCGGAGCACAGGGGCAGAACGTCGCATTCCTGGTGGCGCTCGCCTTTGCCGTAGCCGCCAGCGCGAACCTGCCGACCATCCTCTACTCGCTGTTCTGGAAGCGGTTCACTACCCAGGGTGCTGTCTGGAGTATGTACGGGGGACTGGGCGCGGCAATCGTCCTGATCGCGTTCTCGCCTGTTGTTTCCGGAACGCCGACATCGATGATTCCGGGAACGGACTTCGCGGTATTCCCACTCAGCAACCCAGGTATTGTCTCGATACCGCTGGCGTTTTTCCTTGGCTGGTTGGGAACCGTGTTGGACAAGCGCAGTGAGGACCCGGCCAAACAGGCGGAAATGGAAGTCCGGTCCATGACAGGCGTGGGCGCGGAGAAGGCAGTGGAGCACTAACGGCGCTACTGCTGGAGCACTGTGCTCATGAAAGGAAGGGAGCGAACCCAGCGGGTCCGCTCCCTTCCTTTCATGGTGCGTTTACCTAATGATGATGTCCGGGTTCAGGCAGGACGGGCTGAAGGTTCTGCCCGTGTTCGCTGTGCGGAACGGCGAACTCGCCCGCCGTTGAGGCCGCGAGTCCGGGTGTGGCCACGGCAGCTACCAGTACGGACGCCGCTGCAAGCCCCAGCAATAGACGGCCTGCCGGTGCGTCAGACCTGCCGACGTCGGCCGATGAAGTGGTCGGACGTCGTTGGAGGTAGCCACGGCAGGCGAGGATGATCAGCCCGAGGGCAACGGCGCAGAGGGCCGTGATATCCAATGACCGCTCCCCGAGCGGTGCGAACATTGCGCTTTTTAAGGTAGCCCCGAGAGTCACGGTGACCGCCACAGGGACAAGGATTTTCGCGAACGTCGGCCACGACCGCCGCGAGGACCGTAGGACCGCGGTGGCCCACAGCGCCAGTGCAACGGCCCAGATCAGGGAGAACACAACGACGGACATCCGGAGAGTAGGGATCCCCGACCAAGCCAATAAGGCGGTGCTGCCCACCCCGGCGTAGAGGAGGGCGGCACCATAACCCGCCAGGCCGCACAGTACCCGGACGACCTCAGGCATGACGGCCACGTGGACGTCATGCCTTGCACTGCCCGATAGATCGGCGTGAAGACGTGGGCTTATGGGTGCGGCGCTGGCAGTAGTCATCGCTTAGACCGCAACCCGATGGGAGGCGGCTACGTTCTTGTCCTGAGAGAGGCCGACGCCGAGGAGTAGGACGGCGCTGGCAAGGTGAAGGACGTTATCCGCACCGTTCAGGGCAATGATGTTCAGGCTGCTGCCAACCAGGAACAGGCCGAGGACGCCCACCAGCAGGTAAACGCCACCGATGGTGGTGTTTACGCCCTTGGATGCCGCGACCGAGGAGAGGCCCGCCAGCAGGAGCGCTGCGCCGATCGCCAAGTGGATGATGTTATGGAGTGGGTTGACCTCGAAGATGATGAGGTTTCTGCCTTCAGTAGCGAAGAAGCCTATTCCTGAAGTGACGAAGAAACCGGCGATGCCGACCAGAAGGTAGACCGCTCCAAAAATGGTGGCTAAGAGTCGGTTGGGTGATGTACGCATGGCTTGTGCCTTTCTCTACTCCGGCCACCTCGCGATGACCGTCCGTCGATGCTTCCCTGTTGAAGCTTCTAAGGGTTCTTCGCGGCAACTGCGCTGACGGATGGGTGGGATCAGCGTGAATGTTGGGGGCCGCGTTCTAGCAGGGGGCCTACCCTGTAAGGAACGAGCTCACGCATGGCCAGGGAAGTGTCGCAACGGACGACGCCGTCACATCCGAGGACCTTCCCGTTGATACGGAAGAGGTCTTCGGCATCGCTGGAGACTACTCTGACCATGATGTCCGCCTGTCCGGTCAGTCCGAACGCTTCGATGACCTCAGGAATGGACGCCAGTTCATTGGCGATGGAGGCGAGTTTCTGCTGCTGGACGTGCACTTGGATGAAGGCGGTCAGGGGATAGCCCAAGGCTGCCGTACTGATAGTCCTTTCGAACGGTAGAAATACGTTCTTCCGCTCCAGCTGCGCCAAGCGTGCCTGAACCGTGTTTCTCGACAGCCCAAGCTTCTGAGCCAACGCGACAACGGTTCGGCGCGGGTCTTTTGCCATCGCAATGAGTAGTCTTGTGTCGGTTACGTCCAGAGGTTGCATAGTGCGAAACGCTAGCACGGTGCGATTCGCCACAGTAGGGCATAATGCTCAATGTACGTGCTCCCGGTTGTGCTCATTGAGCTCTGTGAGTATCGTCACAATAATTCGGGGCAATGTTGCCCGGGGTGCTTTCGCTCAGTTCGCACCCCCGGGGCCGCATTTCGCCCGGCCCTGTCGCTCGGATCAACGGCGACAGCAAGACGAGAATATTAAGGTTGCGTGTATCAGTGCCCATCAATGACATGAACCCTGCGCAGGAGGATGACGTCGTTCAGCTCCTGACTCCAAGCGGAGCCAGGACGAGTGGCGAGTACGACCGCTGGGTTGAAGACGTTGACGACAACGAGTTGATGTCGCTCTATCAGGACATGGTTGTTGTCAGAAGGATCGATGCTGAGGCAACTGCGCTCCAGCGTCAGGGTGAGCTGGCTCTCTGGCCACCGCTTCTGGGTCAGGAAGCCGCGCAGGTGGGCTCCGCGCGAGCACTGCGCACCGACGACTTCGTCTTCTCGAGCTATCGTGAGCATGCCGTGGCCTACTGCCGTGGTGTGGACCTGACGGACATGACCCGGGTTTGGCGAGGAAATGCATCGTCAGGTTGGGATCCGTTCGGTATCAACATGGCCACGCCTCAGGTCATCATCGGTGCCCAGACACTCCACGCTGTCGGTTACGGTATGGCCATCGTCAATGACGGTGACGACGCCGTGGCTGTCACCTATTTCGGCGATGGAGCCACCAGCCAGGGCGATGTGAATGAGGCTATGGTCTTTGCCGCGAGTTATCAGGCGCCGGTAATCTTCTTCTGCCAGAACAATCACTGGGCCATCTCCGAACCAGTGGGCCTTCAGGCTCAGGTACCCATCGCACGCCGCGCACCGGGCTTCGGTATTCCGAGCGTCCGGGTGGACGGAAATGACGTCCTGGCAACTCTCGCCGTCACCCGTGAGGCCCTTCATCGAGCCCGTACCGGGGGAGGCCCAACGTACATTGAGGCCCTGACCTACCGTATGGGCCCGCATACGACGGCGGATGATCCTACGAAGTACCGCGACGCCAATGAGCTGGAGGACTGGGCGGCCAAGGATCCGATCGCTAGGCTCGCTGCATATTTCCAGGAGCGCGGTTTGTACACGGAAGACTTCCAGTCAAGCGTGAAAGCCAAGGCCGACGACGTAGCGCGAGAAATGCGCGCTGGTTGCGTGAACATGGCAGAACCAGAAACCATGGACGTGTTCAAGAACGTCTACAGCTCACCGAACTCGTGGCTGGAGCGGCAGCAGGACCATTACGCGCGCTATCTCGCGACGTTTGACGATACCGCTGCAGATGCGGAAGGAAGCAAGTAGATGTCCTCAATGACGTTTGGCCGAGCGATCAACGCAGGCCTCCGCAAGGCGATGGAAAATGATCCCAAAGTTGTTCTCATGGGAGAAGACATCGGAAAGCTCGGGGGGGTATTCCGCATCACCGAGGGCTTGCAGAAAGATTTTGGCGAGCACAGGGTCATGGATTCACCTCTGGCTGAAGCTGGCATCATGGGAACGGCTATCGGTATGGCATACCGCGGATACCGTCCGGTGGTGGAGATCCAGTTTGATGGCTTTATTTATCCCGCGTTCGATCAGATCGTGTGTCAGGTGGCAAAGCTTCATTACCGCACTCAGGGGAAGGTGAAGGTTCCGCTCACCATTCGCGTTCCTTTCGGTGGTGGCATTGGTTCGCCCGAGCACCACTCGGAATCGCCGGAAGCGTACTTCACGCATACTTCCGGCTTGCGCGTCGTGAGTGTTTCGAACCCACAGGATGCTTACACCGTCATTCAACAGGCCATCGCGTCCGATGACCCGGTTCTCTATTTTGAGCCGAAGCGGCGCTACCACGTCAAGGGCGAGGTTAATGAGGGCGTGGATCTCAGTGCCGAGTCCATGGAATCAGCCCGTGTTGTCACGGAAGGTTCGGATGTCACCTTGGTGACGTATGGACCCTTGGTGCCCACGGCACTGGACGCGGCGGTTGCAGCGTCGGATGACGGAGTGTCTGTGGAGGTCATTGACCTGCGGTCGCTAGCACCGATCGACTTCGCAACGGTTGAGGCATCTGTACGCAAAACCGGCCGTTTGGTCATCACCCATGAGGCTGCCCAATCCGGCGGCCTGGGAGCCGAGATTGCCGCCAGCATTACCGAACGTTGCTTCTACTATCTTGAGCACGCACCGGTACGAGTCACCGGATTCGACATTCCCTACCCTTACTCCAAGCTGGAGTTCCACCACCTGCCGGATCTGGACCGGATTCTCGATGGTGTGGATCGCGCCATGGGCCGTGCCAATTCACTGAGCTCACTGGAAGGCTAGCGCTGTGACTATCAAAGAATTCAAATTGCCGGATCTCGGTGAGGGTCTCACGGAGTCAGAGATCGTTACCTGGCGGGTCGCCGAGGGCGACACCGTTGAACTGAACCAGATTATTGCCGACGTTGAAACTGCCAAGGCCGTCGTAGAACTGCCGTCGCCTTACGCTGGCGCGGTGAAGCACCTGCATGCCCCTGCGGGCACCGTGGTGGAGGTCGGCCAGCCGATCGTCTCGTTCGACATCGGTGGGGAGGCCTCAGACGCAGCGGAAGCTCCGGCAAAACGTGAGCCAAACCTGGTGGGTTACGGAGCCGCCGTTGAGAAATCCGGGCGTCCAGCCCGTCGCAAACGTGCCAGCGAGTCTACAGGTACGTCCTCTGCGGCGGCGACTGGTGACCAGTTGGCGTCGGCGGAATCCAACGAGGCGCCGTCGTCGGGCCTTGACCAGTCGGCCGCAGAGCAGGCGGTGCCAATAGATCACCCGGCCGGAAGCGTGCAGTCGTCTGTAGAGCGTCCGCGCTCAACACCGCCGGTGCGCAAACTCGCCAGGAATTTGGGCGTGGACCTGTCGGCTGTGGAGGGTACGGGAACTGCGGGACTCATCACGCGCAGCGACGTTCTCGAGCACGCCGACAACGCCTCGGGTGGGACAGAGACCACTACGGAGGCCGCTACCGCACCGGCGGCAGCGCAACAGGGGAGCACGGACCGCGAGGTACGGACCCCCATCAAGGGCGTGCGAAAGCATACGGCCGCTGCAATGGTCAAGAGTGCCTTCACCGCTCCTCACGTAACGGAATTCCTGACCGTCGATGTCACTCCCACTATGGAGTTGCTGACCACGTTGAAAGAGAGCCGTGCCTTCCGTGGTTACAAACTCACGCCTCTGACGCTTGCTGCCAAGGCAGTGTGCATCGCCATCAAGCGCAACCCAAGCGTCAATTCGCGTTGGGATGGTGATAACGCTGAGATCGTTCAGATGAACTATGTGAATCTGGGTATCGCCGCGGCTACTCCTCGAGGGTTGACAGTGCCTAACATCAAGGATGCGCAGAATCTCTCACTCAAGGAGATTTCCGAAGCCTTGACTTCTCTGACTGATACAGCGAGGGCCGGCAAGACGAGTCCTAAAGATCTGTCCGGTGGAACAATCTCGATCACCAACGTGGGCGTCTTCGGCATCGACGCCGGAACTCCGATTCTGAACCCCGGCGAAGCGGCAATTCTGGCCTTGGGTGCCGTGCGGAAAATGCCGTGGGAACACAACGGTGAGATCGCGCTACGGCAGGTCATGACGCTGAGCTTGTCCTTCGACCATCGGCTGGTGGACGGCGAGCAGGGTTCGCGGTTCCTCGCGGACCTCGGAGCTATCCTGGCTGAGCCCGGCATGGCCCTGACTATGGTCTGATCCTCCAGAGCTGTCATGCCCTGCGGACGTCGGGCCTTGTTGCTGAGGTCACCCGTTGCACCGGGTGACCTCAGCATTAAAAGGTGATGTCGGGTAGCCATTCGTTGTGCGCGCGACTCCACGAAGAGCCACGGGAACAGGTCCAGCTGCGTCTAGTCTGTGAGCTCCATGATGACTTCCTCTACTACCGAGCCCCGTGCGTTGGCAAAGTCCTTGGCTCTACCCACTTCGGCAAAGCCCCAACGCTCCAGAACCTTGATGGAGCCCAGGTTGTCCACCACGGTACGTGCGCGAATGGGACGCTCCGGGAATTCCTTGAGGAACTGACCTACTGCGTCCGTGGTGATTCCCTGGCCCCAGTGGGCTTTGTCAATCCAGTAGCTGATTTCAGGCAATCCTTCGTTGAGATACATCAAGACGCTGCCCACCACGTCTCCATCGGATTCAATGGTGCGGACAGTGATGGATTCATCGATGAGGATGTTCTGCCAATGGTGGTTGAACACTCCGCGGTCAGAAGGGTTCTTCGCGGCGAAGGCCGCCATGTGGTTGGCGGTCGGCTCCAACTGATGGTTGAAGAACTCATCCAAGTCCGTTGGGTCTACAGGTCGAAGGGTGATCACGGCGTCACTTTCGTCTCGGCGTCGTCTGGCGCGGGGATGTTTAGACTTCAGGGTACAAGGGAAGTTCGCGCGGCGGACTCTCAGGCATTGAGTGCCTCCCAGGACATGGTCTCGAGTAGTTGTCGCAGGGCTGCCGTGTCCCTGCTATTGGCACTGCGGTGTGTGGTGTGTGGAGTTGAGTTGATGAGCCCAAATCCCGCATGTGCGCGGTGACGCAGTAGCGAGCGGTCTTGGCCAGGGCTGAACTCGGACAAGACATTGACCCACACTTCCACATACTGGCGTTGGAGCGAACGGACACTTTGGCGATCTTCTTCAGAGAGGCTGCCCAGATCTTTGTCCTGAACCCTGATGACGTTGGCGTTGCGCAGGGCAAAGTCCACTTGAAATTCAATCAATCCGCGAAGGGTCCTTTCGGCAACCGTGGACTCGGCCACAACGGCCATGCTGCCGTCGAGCAGGTTTTGGCTAACCTCGGTGAGTAGGGCTCCGAGCACCGACTGTTTGCCGCTGAAATGTCTGTAGACGGCCGGGCCGCTTACTCCCGCTGCGGCTCCGAGATCCTCGATAGAGACGCCGTTGTAGCCCCGCTGCGCGAAGAGCTCCGCAGCGGCTTCCAGAAGTGCGGCACGGCGGGAGGCCTTGGCGAGGCTCCGTCCCGTAGCCCGACCATTCAACACGGGATCCATACCCAGCCTTTCCCGCAGGACGTGTTCTTTGTACACCATTGGCCTACGCGGTGATGTGGCGTACAACACACATTTTGTGGACAAGTCGGTTAATAGCCACTAACCTAAAACCAGTTAGTAAAGACTAACCGGATGCGAATCATTTAGCTACAGCCTAGCCGCTACCGGTCAATGGACAGCTTCACAGAAGGACGTCGATGGAGACCCTTGTTTCCCGGGTGAACACTACGAGCCCGGACTTCCAGGAAAATGACGCCGCCCAGCGCGGGCTCGTGGACGAATTACGGGAAAAGCTGGCGGTAGCCGCGGTTGGCGGCCCTGCGCGATCCCGAGAACGGCATGTTGCCCGCGGCAAGATTCTTCCGCGGGAGCGGATAGAGCGGCTGCTCGACGACGGAAGCCCATTTCTGGAGCTCTCGCCTCTGGCCGCCAACGGCATGTACAACGACGAATCTCCGGGAGCCGGAGTCATTGCTGGTATTGGCTTGGTCCATGGACGCCACGTTCTCGTCATTTCCAATGATGCAACGGTCAAGGGTGGGACGTACTACCCGATGACGGTGAAGAAGCACTTGCGCGCGCAGGAAGTCGCGCTTGAGAACAACCTCCCATGTATTTATCTTGTGGATTCCGGTGGGGCTTTTCTGCCCCGACAGGATGACGTCTTCCCGGATCGCGAGCACTTTGGTCGTATCTTCTTCAATCAGGCCAACATGTCGGCACGGAAGATTCCGCAGATCGCTGCGGTCATGGGCTCGTGCACAGCGGGAGGTGCCTACGTTCCGGCGATGAGCGATGAAACAGTCATCGTCCGTGACCAGGGAACGATCTTCTTGGGCGGTCCTCCTCTAGTCAAGGCTGCGATCGGTGAGATCGTCACTGCTGAGGAACTTGGGGGTGGAGACGTCCACTCACGCATCTCGGGGGTCACCGACCACCTGGCGGAAAATGACATGCACGCCTTGGAGATCGTCAGGAACATTGTTTCCACCCTTCCGCGGCAGAAGCCGGTCTGGGAAATCGAGGAAAGCGTCGCTCCCACCGTTGAGCTCGAAGAGGTCTATGGGTCGGTTCCGACGGACGTGAACGCGTCCTACGACGTCCATGAGGTCATCGCGCGCATTGTGGATGGGAGCGAGTTCCACGAGTTCAAGAAGGAGTACGGGACAACACTCGTCACTGGCTTCGCAACTCTTCACGGGCACAAGGTGGGGATCGTAGCCAATAACGGTGTTCTCTTCAGCGAGTCCGCACTCAAGGGTGCACACTTCATCGAGCTATGCGATCAGCGGGGCATTCCACTGATCTTCCTTCAGAACCTTTCCGGTTTCATGGTTGGCCGCGATTATGAGGCGGCCGGGATCGCCAAACACGGTGCCAAAATGGTCACAGCGGTGGCCACGGCTCGAGTCCCCAAGCTCACGGTGATCATTGGAGGATCCTTCGGGGCTGGTAACTACTCCATGTGTGGACGCGCGTATTCGCCGCGTTTCCTGTGGATGTGGCCTGCGAGTCGCATATCGGTCATGGGCGGCAATCAGGCGTCCTCAGTCCTTGCCACCGTCAAGCGCGATCAACTTGAGGCCCGCGGTGATGAGTGGACTACCGAGGACGAGGAGTCGTTCAAGGAGCCCATCCGGCGGCAGTACGAGGACCAGGGTAACCCCTACTATTCGACTGCACGGCTCTGGGATGACGGCATCATCGACCCGGCGGATACCCGCACGGTCCTTGGACTCGCCTTGGACGTCTGCGCCAACAAACCGCTGGAGGACACATCCTTCGGCCTCTTTCGGATGTGATGGTATGAAACTCTTTGACACTGTTCTTGTCGCCAATCGCGGCGAAATAGCCTGCCGCGTCATCCGGACCCTTCGAGATCTAGGGATCCGGTCCGTTGCTGTTTACAGCGATGCGGACGCTGGCGCCCGACACGTGCAGGAAGCAGACTTGGCAGTCCACATTGGACCCGCCTCGGCCGCAGAAAGTTACCTCAGCATCGCTGCCATTGTGGACGCCTGCCGCGTTAGCGGCGCGAGCGCGGTCCACCCCGGTTACGGTTTCCTCAGTGAGAATGTGGAGTTCGCCCGCGCCCTTGATAAAGAAGGGATCACGTTCATTGGTCCCGGCGTTCATGCGCTGAATGTCATGGGTGACAAAATCCGCTCTAAGAACCACGTCATGGACCATGGTGTCCCAGTCGTTCCCGGTATCGCTAAACCCGGGTTGACGGATGAGCAGCTTTTAGCTGAAGCTCCCGGCATCGGATACCCACTGCTTATCAAGCCCTCAGCAGGTGGTGGCGGTAAAGGCATGCACGTGGTCGAAAAACAGGAGGATCTCGCGGATACGCTGCCGACTGCACGGAGGATCGCGGCATCGGCCTTTGGCGATGACACGCTTTTCATGGAGCGTCTTGTGCTGACTCCGCGGCACATCGAAGTCCAGGTCCTCGCGGACAACCACGGCAATGTGGTGCATCTAGGGGAGCGCGAGTGCTCTCTGCAGCGCCGGCACCAAAAAGTCGTTGAGGAGGCACCGTCTTCGTTGCTCGACCCTGAGACTCGGGCGCGTATCGGTAAGGCGGCGTGTGACGCCGCACGGAGTGTGGATTACACCGGCGCGGGTACGGTCGAGTTCCTGGTCGCGGATTCGGCACCTGACGAGTTCTTCTTCATGGAAATGAACACTCGGTTGCAGGTGGAACATCCGGTGACCGAGATGGTCACGGGTGTGGATCTGGTGGCATGGCAAATCCGTATCGCTGCTGGAGAAGAGCTTTCGCTTCGGCAGGAGGATATCGAGCTGCACGGTCACGCTGTCGAGGCCCGCGTTTATGCTGAAGATCCCGAGAATTCGTTCCTGCCCTCCACAGGCACTGTACTGCGGCTCGAAGAGCCCTCTGGTGAGGGCGTGCGGGTGGATAGTTCCCTGTTGGCGGGCGTCGAAATCTCCTCCAACTACGATCCCATGATTTCCAAGGTCATTGCCTGGGGGAAGGACCGCGAGCAAGCCCTCGACCGTCTGGACCGTGCCCTGGCCGAAACGATGGTCCTCGGGGTCAAGACCAACACGGAGTACCTGCGTCTGCTGATTAACGACGATGATGTTCGGGCCGGACGGCTTGATACCACCATGATCGAACGTAAGATGCCCGATTTCGAGTTTCGTCGTCTAGTCGGCTCAGAGCTCGCCGTCATCGCAGTGGAGTCCCTGCACCAGAGGGATGCGGATCTGGAGCGGGACAGCGTGCACAACGGCTCTCCCTGGAGCCGACGGGATGGCTGGAGGGTCGGTGCCAGACGTGGTCGGCGGGTGCCCCTGGAAGTCGAGCAGGGCGAAGTCCAGACGTTCGAGGTAGAGATCTCAGATGTCGGTTACCGTGTGCGCGCACCCGACGGCGTCCTCACCATGGTGCAGCAGGAAGCCGGCGCCCTATTTACAACCGTGGACGGCCTCCGCCGTTCTCTGAACGTAGCCTCTAGCGGTCGTACCGTCTGGTATTTCGATGACGGCTGGACCGTTCCGATCCATTCACCGAATCGGCAAGGACTGCTGCAATCGGAGCTGGCGGCGATCCTTCGTGCGGAGGGGGCAGTGGATCCGGACGTGCGCTCGTCCATGCCGGGGACGGTCGTCTCTGTATCAGTTGCCGACGGCGACACCGTGGAAGCCGGCCAGACCCTCGTTACGGTCGAGGCAATGAAAATGGAACATCAGTTGACGGCCCCGCTCGCGGGTACTGTGGCCGTTTCTCTCAAACCAGGGGACCTCGTGAAGGCACGGCAGGTCGTAGCAACGATAACGGCAGACGAAACTGTCCCGGACTCAGGGGCTCTCGTGGGCTCCGTCACAGAATAGGAAAGATCATGCCCAACTTTGAACTCAGCGAGGACCACCAGGATCTCGTGGACACCGTCCGCGAATTCGCCGACGAGGTCGTTGCACCTGTCTCGGCCAAACACGACGAAGAGCACAGTTTCCCCTACGAAGTTGTCTCCCAGATGGCGGACATGGGTCTTTTCGGTCTGCCTTTTCCTGAGGAATCCGGCGGAATGGGCGGAGACTACTTTGCACTTTCGCTCGCCCTTGAGCAGATCGCCCGGGTTGACCAGTCGGTTGCCATCACGCTGGAGGCAGGTGTCTCACTCGGCGCTATGCCTATCCACCGCTTCGGTACGGACGCGCAGAAGCAGGAATGGCTCCCGCTGCTCGCCAGCGGGAAGGCTCTTGCCGGCTTTGGTCTGACGGAATCGGAGGCAGGTTCAGACGCTGGGGGGACCAAGACGACGGCAAAGCTTGTCGACGGCGACAACGGCAGTGAATGGGTGATCAACGGAAGCAAGGAGTTCATCACCAACTCAGGCACGGACATCACCAAGCTGGTGACGGTTACCGCTGTGACTGGGCAGTCGGAGCGTGAAGACGGGTCGGTGAAGAAGGAGATCTCCACCCTCCTCGTGCCCACCAACACGCAGGGTTTCAAGGCTGAGAAGGCTTACAACAAGGTGGGTTGGAACGCCTCGGACACGCACCCCCTGACATTGAATGATGTCCATGTGCCCGAGGAGAACCTCTTGGGAGAGCGTGGCCGTGGCTACGCAAACTTCCTGTCCATTTTGGATGAAGGGCGTATCGCAATCGCGGCGCTCGCCACCGGCGCGGCCCAGGGCTGTGTTGAGCAGGCGGTGCGCTATGCCAAGGAGCGGCACGCCTTCGGCACCAATATTGGCTCCTATCAGGCCATCCAGTTCAAGATCGCACGCATGCATGCCCGGGCACACACAGCCCGCCTCGCTTACTATGATGCCGCAGCCCGGATGCTTGCAGGCAAGCCCTTCAAGACCCAGGCGGCCATGGCTAAGATGATCGCAGGCGAGGCAGCGATGGACAACGCTAGGGACGCCACTCAGGTCTTTGGTGGCTATGGTTTCATCAACGAGTTTGTTGTCGCCAGACACTACCGCGATTCCAAGATTCTCGAAGTTGGTGAAGGTACCACCGAGGTTCAGCTGATGTTGATCGCGCGTGATCTGGGCCTCTAGGCCACCTAGTACTGACCACTGACAAAGGAGTTACAGTGATTGACAAGGTTGTAGCCAGCGCGTCGGACGCTGTCGCTGACATTCCCGACGGCGCGTCTCTGGCTGTCGGAGGGTTCGGGCTCTGCGGGATCCCGGTTGCGCTGATCAGCGCGCTCCATGACCAGGGCACCTCTGAGCTTGAGACCATCAGCAACAACTGCGGCGTCGATGATTGGGGCTTGGGTGTCCTGCTGTCCGATGGCAGGATCCGGCGCACTATCAGCTCCTACGTCGGTGAGAACAAGGAGTTTGCCAGGCAGTATCTCTCGGGCGAACTTGAAGTCGTGCTGACGCCTCAGGGGACGCTGGCTGAAAAGCTCCGCGCTGGCGGCGCGGGCATCCCAGCGTTCTACACCACAGCGGGTGTGGGCACCCAGGTAAGTGAGGGTGGTCTTCCGCAGAAGTACGACGCCGAGGGGAACGTTGCGATTGCCTCGGAGCCCAAGGACGTGCGCGTTTTTAACGGTGCAGAGTACGTGCTGGAGGAGTCAGTCAACCCTGATTTTGCGCTGGTTCATGCGTGGAAGGGCGATCGCCATGGGAACCTCGTGTTCCATGCTACGGCGATGAACTTCAATCCGCTGTGTGCCATGGCGGGCAAGATCACCATTGCGGAAGTAGAGGAACTGGTGGAGCCCGGGGAGCTCGATCCGGAGCACGTCCACATCCCCGGGATCTTTGTTCAGCGTGTGGTTCCGGTAGCTGCAGGTACTCCGCAGAGTCAGAAGCGTATCGAGAAACGTACGGTGTCAGAACCGGTTAATTCCGGGGAAGGAAACTGATCATGGCATTGACGCGCAACGAACTTGCGGCCCGGGTTGCACAGGAGCTCAGGAACGGCCAGTACGTGAACCTGGGTATTGGAATGCCCACGCTCATTCCTAATCACATACCGAGTGATGTTGAGGTGGTTCTTCATTCCGAGAACGGCATTCTGGGCACTGGCCCCTACCCGTCCGAGGACAACGTAGACCCGGACTTGATCAATGCCGGCAAAGAAACAGTGACTGTCAACAAGGGCGCCTCGTTCTTTGATTCCGCATTATCCTTCGGGATGGTGCGTGGAGGGCACGTTGATGTTGCTGTCCTGGGGGCCATGGAAGTTGCGGCCAACGGTGATCTCGCCAACTGGATGGTTCCCGGAAAAATGGTCAAGGGGATGGGTGGCGCCATGGACCTGGTATTCGGTGCAAAACAACTGATCATCATGATGGAGCACGTAGACCGCAAGGGGAAGCCCAAGATTTTAGTGGAGTGCACACTGCCCTTGACGGGACGGGGATGCGTGAATCGAATTATTACGGATATGGCCGTGATAGACGTCGCGGCAGATGGTAGCGGTCTTACCCTGCGTGAAACGGCACCTGGTGTCAGCGTAGATGACGTCATTGCGGCTACGGGTGCGGACTTGGAGGTTCAGCTGACGTGAGTACCAACTCTCGGGACAACGAAGCTCGCAAGGTTGTTGAAGAGCGCGGCCTGTATTTCGATGAGATCGAAATAGAGACCGTCTATGCCCACAAGCCTGGGCGGACAGTGACGGAAACGGACAACGTCCTGTTCACCACGATGACTATGAATACGCAGGCGCTTCACCTTGACGCAGCGTGGAGTGAGTGCCAGCCTTTTGGCCAGCGGTTGATGAACTCCATGTTTACGCTGGCCACTATGGTGGGGCAGTCCGTTGCACAGTTGACGCAGGGAACAATTGTTGCCCAGCTTGGGCTGACTGACGTGATGTTTCCACATCCGCTCTATCAAGGTGACACGCTATACACGGAGACTGTAGTTACTGCTAAGCGGCTGTCGTCCTCGCGTCCTGGGCAGGGGATTGTGACCATGACCCACACGGGGCGTAACCAGAATGGAACTGTGGTGGCCTCGGCTTCGCGCACATGCCTGATGTGGACCCGTGAGGCGCATGTGGAAGGCGCGCAAAAATGATGCATAACGCCTTCGGCATGGGTCCCGCCCTGTTGTTCTGCCCAGCTGACCGTCCGGAACGTTATGGAAAGGCCATGGATCGAGCGGACGCGGTGATCCTGGACCTAGAGGACGCAGTGGCTCCGGAGGACAGGGCGCAGGCAAGAGAATCGCTGGTGGAGAACCCTCTTGATCCTGAGCGGACCGTGGTGCGCGTCAATGCTCAGGGAACTCCTGACTTTGATCTCGATCTGGCTGCACTGAAGAAAACTGAGTACTCCACGATCATGGTGGCCAAAGCTGAGGACCCGGGAGCACTTGCTGATCTTGTGCGGTACCGGGTTATCGCACTCTGCGAGACCGCGGCAGGGATCCTGGCTGCACCGCGAATAGCTGAAGTCAGAAATGTTGTCGGTCTCATGTGGGGTGCTGAAGATCTGGTCGCGTCCCTCGGCGGAACCTCCAGTCGGCACGCTAGCGGCGCATACCGGGACGTTGCACTGCATTCGCGTTCGAGGGTACTTCTTGCCGCGGGGGCGTTCGCAAAGGTTGCTATCGATTCTGTGTATCTTGATTTCAGGGATCTCGACGGGCTTGGTGAAGAAGCCCGCGATGCTGTTGCATCAGGCTTCGGGGCCAAGGCATGCATCCATCCTGGCCAGGCCGAGACAGTGAGAAATGCTTACCAGCCGACGCCGGATGAGGCTGATTATGCTCGGCGGATCCTGGCTGCAGCGGAAGGTCACGGGGGAGTGTTTCAGTTGGATGGCCGGATGGTTGACGGTCCCGTTCTTCGCCATGCTGAAGCGACCGTTCGCCGCGTCCGCCCCTGAGATAGGCTTACCGGGCACAAATTCGCGCTGCTGAACGTTTGGGATCATTGTGACCGTATTGCTTTTTGTTCTGGGAGTCCTCGCTGTCGTTGTCGGCGTGGCCGTGTCGATTGCCCTGCACGAGATCGGGCATCTGGTACCGGCGAAGGCGTTCGGTGTCCGGGTCGCGCAGTACATGATCGGTTTCGGTCCCACCATCTGGTCGCGGCGCCGAGGCGAGACCGAGTACGGGATCAAGGCGATCCCGGCGGGCGGATACGTCTCCATGATCGGCATGTTTCCGCCAGCCCGGGACAATGAGTCCAGGGTCCGCCAGTCCAGCACCGGTGTATTTCAGCAGTTGAGTGCGGACGCACGGGCGGTCGCCGCCGAGCAGCTGATGCCCGGCGATGAGAACCGGGTTTTTTACAAGCTGGCCGTGTGGAAGCGGATCGTCATCATGTTGGGTGGCCCCGTAATGAATCTGCTGATTGGCATCGTTCTCTTCGCCGTATTGATCATGGGCTTCGGGTCTCCTCAGGCAACCACCACGATCTCCAGTGTGTCGGAGTGTGTGATTCCCCTCAGCCAGCAGACGGAAACAGGGCAGACCTCGTGTGGTCCCGGGGATCCGAAAGCGCCTGCTTCCGCCGCTGGACTACAGCCCGGGGACACCATTGTCGCGTTTGATGGAAAACCTGTGAAGACGTGGCAAGGTATGTCCGCGCGGATCCGTGAAGCTGCTGGAGAAACGGTGGCTCTGTCGGTGGTGCGCGATGGCCAGCGGATTAATACCGAGATCACGCCGCTGCTGACGCAACGTCCCATTCCTGACAGTGACGGCCAACCGGTCGTGGATGAGGCCGGGCAGGCCGTTATGCGAGAAGTCGGTTTCATCGGTGTGGGCGCCAAAGAGGAACTGGTTCCGCAGCCTGCCAGCAAGGTCATGCCTGCCGTGGGCGAGAGTTTGGCTGGAGTCACCGGCGTCGTGCTTCATCTGCCGCAGCGGGTTGTAGAGGTGGGGCAGGCGGCATTCTCAGATGCGCCTCGGGACCCTAATGGGCCTATCAGCGTGGTGGGGGTGGGACGGATCGCCGGTGAGGTCTCTGCGATGGAGGAGATTCCCTTTGAGTCTCGGGCTGCGTATCTCGTGGGACTTGTTGGTGGAGTAAATCTGGCACTATTCGTATTCAACTTGATTCCGCTGCTACCGCTGGACGGAGGCCACGTAGCGGGTGCCTTGTGGGAGGCTGTGAGACGCGGTTTCGCCAAGCTTTTCAACCGGCCAGATCCGGGTCCCTTTGACATGGCGAAACTACTTCCGCTGACCTACGCTGTGGCTATTCTGATTCTGGGGATGGGTGCGTTGCTGATTTATGCTGACATCGTGAAGCCGGTGAACATTTTTGGTTGATGATCGAACATCATCCATTAATGATTGTGTTTTATGAAACAACCTAATAAGGTTTACTTATGTTTGTCATGACCATCGATCAACAGAATAGTCGGAACTCGTCGGACGACGTCCCGCTCCTTCTGACTAAACTGAGCGCCGTGGAGACCATCTTGCACTTTGAACGCACGGTCGGTGATGAAATTCAGGGTGTCCTGAATTCGGCGCAGAGTGTCATCGAAGCAGCTTTCACTGCACTGAGAATGGGGAACTGGCATATTGGAATCGGTGTCGGAAAAATTTCCCTGCCGATGCCTGAGAACACCCGAGAAGCTGGTGGCACAGCGTTCATTGCGGCAAGAGGAGCGGTCGAGCGTGCCAAAAAATCCGGAAACCGAGTTCCGTTGGCAGTCGCAGGTTCTGAGAATGCGGCAGATGCCGAAGCGGTTCTGGTCCTGATCGGCGCACTAGTCACTGACAGGAGTGAGTCTGAATGGCGCGTGCTGGACCTGATCAGCCCGGGTGTTCGAGGGGGTCAGACTGCCGCAGCGGCAACTCTCGGCATTTCTCCGCAGGCGGTCAGCAAGGCTGTCCGGAGGTCGGGCTGGCAGGAAGAATGGGCAGCCCGTCCTGCTGCCGAGTACCTCCTCCAGAGGGCCGAAACTGAAAGCCGAGAAAGCTGAATGGAAATTCTCATCATTATCCTTGCTCTCCTGTTTGCAGGGATAGGAGGGTGGCCAGTTGCTGCGGCGATCCTCCGGGGCGCGGGCAACGTGAGTACATCAAACCCACTTGAGAGAGATGCGGAGAAACACACGCCGCGTCAGGCCCAGGACAGTCCGGCAGGGGAGCAGGACATAACGCCGGTTCAGGCCAGCAGCATCCTGCGTGGTGGACTTGTCATAGGGATACTTGAACGCCTTTGCGTTGCCTTTGCAGTATTGACGGGCGAATCCGTTGCCATCGCGTACGTTATCGCGATCAAGGGACTTGGGCGGTACCCCGAATTGAGGGAGACTCCCGGGGCGTCCGAGCGCTTCATTATCGGCACCCTCGCCTCCCTGTTATGGGCGGTCGCCGTGACTGCGCCGGTCCGGATCTGGTTTTTGTAACAGAGACTGCATTGAAGGGTTTCGCTCAGTATGGTGGAACCATGAACGTTTTCGCCGTCGAGTATACCTACAGCTCCCAAACATCCTTGGTTAGAGATGAACATCGCCCAGCACACCGCAGTTGGCTACTCGCACAAGAAGGTGAGGGGCATGTTCTCAGCGCGGGGGCATATGCAGACGGGACTGGTGCTCTGCTAGTCCTTCTGGGGGAATCAGAAGAGGCCATCAGTGAGCTGCTTGAGCAGGACCCATTCGCGATCGAAGGTGGAATTGCTGGAGTGAAAATTACCAAGTGGAAGCCGGTTATAGGCGCATTCGTAGACAAAGCCTGAGCGACGCCATGACAGCCCATCCGAAAGCTTGAGGGAGCAAGTCGTATGGCAAAAATACTTGCCGGGGACATCCCGTGGAGGCACCGGCCGGACAGGAGGACGCACGACCGCCGTCGTCGTCCGCTTGTCAGGAATCTTGTCGACGCTGACACACCGCAGCTGGCAGAGTTGGTGGACCGTGATCCTTCCACCAATGTATTCATCGCTTCCCAGCTTGAAATGGCAGGTACAGCAGCAGTCCAGACGTTCATCGGTGCCCAGATCCTGGGAGTATTCGAGCCGGATGGAACACTCAGGTCTGCCTGCTGGGCCGGGGCTAACATTGTCCCGGTGGGGATTGGACCATCGTCGGGGGATGGGGAACTGATCGGAGACCACCTCGGCCGTTCCGGAAGACGTTTCTCCTCGATTTTCGGGCAAGCGGAGGCAGTGGCTGCCATTTGGTCGGCCTTGAAACCTTATGCCCCGGAGCCATTCGCACTCAGACCCAACCAGCCGTTCATGCAGGCACTTCATCCGCCGTCAGTTGAGCCGGCAGCTGGGCTTCGCTTCACTGACCCCAGCGAACTCGAGCTGCTCCTACCGGCGTGCGTGACGATGTTTGAGGAAGAGGTCGGATATTCACCCTACCTGGGCGGGGAAGAACACTACCGGAAGCGGGTGGAATGGCTCATCCGCCAGCGTCACTCGCTCGTGGATGTGGACGATGCCGGATCGGTCTTGTTCAAAGCAGAATTCGGGACGGTGTCAACAAAAGCCGTACAGATACAGGGTGTCTGGATCAATCACCACTACCGCGGCCGAGGATTGAGCGCGGGTTATATGGCTGGCGTCGCGGCGATCGCCGCACAAACCGCACCGCTGGTCAGCCTCTATGTCAACAGTTACAACGAGCGGGCGATTGCAGCGTATCGGGCTGCCGGATTTGAACAGACCGGAACGTTCGCGACCATCCTCTTTTAAAGTTCAGCCCAACGACGTGAAATGCCCCGATGGAATCGTGTGCGACGGCCGTCGTCAGCTACATTGGTACGAGTCCCTCATGCCCCCGGCGCCGTCCCGCCCGGCGGCTGTCGCGTTGCTCGTAGAACGGATTCCGCCCGTGGTCCTTCGCTTTTCTCAGCTTTTCTTGCGCACATTGCGCGATAACCCGGCCGAAGCCGAGGTCGCCAGCCACAGATTGCTGGTCCGTGCCGGTTATATCCGACGTGCCGCCCCCGGAATCTACTCCTGGCTGCCCCTCGGTCTGAAGGTTTTGGCCAAAGTTGAGGCAATCATCCGTGAGGAGATGCTGGCCATTGGCGCACAGGAAGTGCATTTTCCGGCGCTACTGCCGAAAGAGCCCTACGAGGCGACCAACCGGTGGTCTGAGTACGGCGACGGACTCTTCAGGCTGAAGGATCGAAAAGACGCGGACTACCTTCTGGCGCCAACGCATGAAGAAATGTTCACGCTTCTGGTCAAGGATCTTTACAACTCCTACAAAGATCTTCCTGTCACCCTTTTTCAAATACAGGCCAAGTATCGGGACGAGGCGCGTCCGCGTGCCGGTTTGCTCCGTGGGCGCGAGTTCATCATGAAGGATTCCTACTCCTTTGACATGGACGACGACGGCCTTGAGGCCAGCTACCAAGCCCATCGGGCAGCGTATATTCGCATCTTTGAACGACTAGGTATGGAAATCGTGATCGTGTCTGCGGTGTCTGGTGCCATGGGCGGTTCCAAGAGCGAAGAGTTCCTGCATCCAACGCAGATTGGTGAAGATACTTTCGTACGTTCCCAGGGCGGTTACGCCGCGAATGTCGAAGCAGTGACGTCTATCGTCCCGGAAGATATCGATTTTTCGGACGCTCCTGCTGCTGAAGTGGCGGACACACCGGACACTCCGACCATTGACACCCTGATTGCAGCGGCCAATGATATTCGCTCCAAAGGTGACCGTGTCTGGACTGCAGCAGATACGTTGAAGAACGTTGTGTTGTCGGTTGTCCTGCCCGACGGCGGACGGCAACTTGTTGTTATCGGCGTCCCGGGTGACCGCAGCGTTGATCTCAAGCGTGTCGAGGCGAATATCGGAGCCCATCTGCCGTTTGACGGTGATTTGCAGGTGGAACAGGCATCGGACCAGGATCTCAAGCGCCATCTTGGCCTCGTCAAGGGTTATATCGGTCCGGGCCTCAGCGTGGACAGTCGCGTCCTCGGCGTTCAGGGCAGCACCGGCATCCTTTACCTCGTGGATCCACACGTCGTGAACGGTACAACGTGGATTACCGGAGCAAATATTCGGGGCAAGCATGTTTTTGGGCTCGTTGCTGGCCGTGACTTCGAATGGGATGGCACCATCGAGGCCGTGGAGGTTCGCGAGGGAGACCTTGCGCCCGACGGTTCCGGGCCACTGGAATCGGCACGAGGTATAGAAATGGGCCATATTTTCCAGTTGGGGCGCAAGTACGCCGAGGCATTGCACCTGAACGTACTCGACCGAAACGGTAAGTTGTCCACTGTCACCATGGGTTCTTACGGGGTCGGAGTCACAAGGGCGGTGGCAGCGCTAGCTGAATCAAACCATGACGACCGAGGCCTCATCTGGCCGCGAAGTGTTGCGCCGGCCGACGTTCATCTGGTTGCCGCTGGGCGCGGAGATGAGGTTTTCGAGGCCGCGGCCACCATCGCCAGCGATCTCGAAGCGGCCGGTTTAGAAGTCATTTACGACGATCGGGAGAAGGTGTCACCGGGAGTCAAATTCGGTGATGCCGAATTGATCGGTGTGCCGACCATCCTTGTCGTTGGTCGAGGGCTGGTGGATGGAGAGGTCGAAGTCAAGGATCGTAGAACCGGAACGGCGGAGAATGTTGCTGTGGAGGACATCGTCGAACACCTGAATCGTGTGGTGCGCGGCGAATAGTCGCAACAGTTGATGGCCGGCCTCGACGAGATCACGCTGGCGACACTGCTACTCGTGGTGATCGCGGGGTTCGTCGCAGGCTGGGTGGATGCGGTGGTTGGTGGTGGTGGGCTCATACAGTTGCCGGCCCTGCTCATGGTTCCCGGAATCAGTCCAATTCAGGCGTTAGCAACTAATAAGCTGGGGTCGATTTTTGGGACGACGACGAGCGCCGTCACGTATTTTCGACGAGCCAGACCGGATTTAAGGACAGCGCTGCCGATGGCGGGAGTCGCGTTGGTGGGCAGTCTGGGCGGTGCGTTCATGGCGCTCTCACTCCCGCAGTCGGTATTTAAACCTATTATTGTGGTGGCCCTGATCCTCGTAGCGATCTTTACGGCTTTCCGGCCCACTGTTGGTACGCTAACCCAACTTCGGCACAAGGGGAGGCGGCATTATTGGATTGCTGCGCTGATCGGTGGTGTCATCGGTTTCTATGATGGCTTGATCGGGCCTGGCACCGGTTCGTTTTTGGTGATAGCGATGGTGACGCTGCTTGGCTATAACTTTCTGGCATCCAGCGCCAAGGCAAAGATCGTTAATATGTTTACCAATGCCGGAGCACTCATGCTGTTCATTCCCAGCGGAACGGTGTTGTGGTCCCTGGGCCTGATCTTGGGAGCGGCGAATATGCTCGGGGGCTATCTCGGCGCTCGAATGGCGATCACTCGTGGAAGCCGCTTCATCCGCATTATTTTTCTGACCGTCGTGACAGTTCTGATTATTAGTTTGGGACATGATGTGTGGACGGAGAATTTCCAGTCCACGGGGAATTAGCAGATCACACGACTCCGCTGGCATCCAAAAGGCTACCGATGGCGAAAGTCGCGACGAGCGCAATCGCTCCGCCGATGACCACCCGAACGGATGCCTTTGTCCTGGAGCTGCCGCCGATGACGGCGGACGCCCAGCCAGTCAGCGCCAATGCGGCGAGGACTGCGATGAACGTCACCGGCACCCGCCAGCCTTGAGGCGGCAGTAGGATCGCCAGAAGGGGAAGTATGCCGCCGATGGTAAAGGCGATGGCGGACGCATAGGCAGCGTGCCATGGGCTGACTACATCATTCTGGTCGATGTTCAGCTCCGCCGACAGGTGGGCTTCTAGGGCGTTGTTGTCCGTCAGCTCTTCGGCAACCTTCCACGCAGTCGCGCTACTCATGCCCTTGGCTTCGTAGATTGCGGCAAGTTCGGCGAGCTCTTCCTCGGGCTGTTCAAGGAGTTCGCGTCGCTCCTTGTCTATGAGCGCCCGTTGGCTATCGCTTTGGCTGCTCACGGAGACGTATTCGCCCAGAGCCATCGAAATACCACCGCCGATCAGTCCTGCGAGACCAGCGGTCAAAATAGGTCCTGTCGCCGTCGTCACTCCGGCAACACCGACCACTATCGCGGCCACGGAAACAATTCCGTCGTTGGCACCGAGAACCGCCGCGCGCAGCCAGTTGAGACGTTGCGCCATATCGCCTTGATGTGGTTCGTTATCGTGTAGCTTCGGGACGTCCGTCATGGCACTACATAACCATCGGTCAGGGGGTTCTGCCAGTAAGCGGTGGTCCTGGACTGGCGTGGCCCTCGATCCCGGGGGTGGGGTCAGGCGCGGTTCCGGGATGACGTTGAGCGAGCGTGGCGGACTTGAGCCGGGAGATGGCCCAGTGCCGAACCGCGCCATTGCTCAGACTTATCAGGTCCGCGTAGGCGACGATGATCTGCGACTCCATGGTGTCTAGACTTGATGCCGGATCCGTGAAGTAGCCGGGGTCCAAAGCGTAGGCTTCCACTGTGGGAGGTGTCTCGTCGCACAGCGCCTTGAGAAACTCCGCGAGTTGGTCCGTCGCGGCGCGATGCAAAGCGATCTTGTCTTCAAACGCAGGAGCGCCAAGGCGCCCGGCGGCTACTTCGTAAGCATAGGTGGCGAGGTGCTCCGCACGCCGAAGTGATCGGACGGCCAAGGTTTCCGTGTCTGATCCATCTGCTTCAAGGCAAAGGGGATCGGTCGTGGGCGTGGAGGGCGATGCTTCGGATGCTGGCACAGACTCAGGGGCAGGTGATATTTCATTGGCCAGAACCCATTGCGCTGTTCCGACAGAGGCAAGTAACCGGGCGATACCTGGATCCGCCAGTTCGGCAACGGCTAGGTTGCGTTCGGCGCTTGTCCTCAGCGCTGCGATGAATTTTCCTTCATCTGGTGTACCTTGCGTATGCGTCGAAAGAGGGGACGGTTGAGTCGTACCGGCTGGACCGGGTACGCGCAGCAGCGCGGCGTGCTGGTTCAAGACCTCGGAGGCGGAGTGAAAGATATCTTGGCGGCCGTTTCCGGCAAGTAGCTGGGCGTTGCCAGCAAGCTCAGCTGCGGCCTGCGCAGCCGTATGCTGTGCCTGCACTGTAAAGGACGGGCGCTTCGCACCCTGTTCGGACACGATGAGTCCAAATCCCAGAACCACCAGGGCAATGACAGTGAAAACCAGAAATCGTCGGAGGAACCGTCCTGCACTCGCTGCGATCGTGCGCACTCGGCGTCGCGCGCCTCCTCCAGCTCTCCCCACAGCACACAATCCTGCCACGCCAGGGGCGTGTGGCCGTACCCGTTACGCCGGACCTACTGATTGTCGTTAGGCTAGTGTCACAACATCATCGAGTCGGAGGCAGTTATGAGGGAGCGGTCCCAGGGCGGCAACCGGAATCAGTCCGGAGAGCAAACGGCAGGTCGGCTGCCGGTTGAACAGTCGCAGCGTCTGTCGGACCTACTCCGGCCAGTGGTCCAGAATCACGGGCTGTACTTAGAGGGTGTTGACGTCAAAATTGCTGGTGCTCATCGTACCGTCGCCGTAATCGTTGACCTCCCCGAGGACCAGACCGGAGGAGTGGGGTTGAACTTGATCGCCGAAGTTTCCAGGGGCCTGGCCGATGCGCTCGACCAGGATCCGGGCGATGATGGCCAGCCGTATAGTCTCGAAGTATCTTCACCCGGCGTCTCACGCCCACTCACGGAACACCGTCACTGGCGTCGTAGCCTGAACCGGATGGTGAGTGTACGCACCACGGACGGCCGAGACCTCAGCGGACGCGTACTAAAGGTAGAAGACGACGGCGTGCTCATCCTTCCGCAGATGCCGGTCAAAAAGGGTGTCAAGCCCAAGCAGGGAGAAGAAGTACATCTGCCTTTCGACGACATACGCAAGGCAAGCGTCGACATTGAATTTGCTCACCCCGAAGACGGACACGTTATCGGGACATCGCCCGCAGCCGAGGAGGCCTAAATGGATATCGATATGAGTGCGCTGAGGCTGTTGGAAAAAGAAAGAGAAATTCCGCTCAAGGACCTTATGCCCACTATTGAGCAAGCGTTGTTGGTGGCCTATCACAAGACTCCCGGCGCGCATGAGCAGGCCCGGGCGGAGCTTGACGGCAAGAATGGGCATGTAACGATTTGGGCTGCTGAACTCGATGACGACGGCAACAGTGTCGGTGAGTTCGATGACACGCCGACAGGGTTTGGCCGAATCGCTGCCAGTACGGCGCGCCAAGTAATCTTTCAGCGCCTTCGCGACGCCGAGGATGACACCATACTGGGACATTTCAAGGGCAAAGAAGGCGAGCTGGTTTCCGGCCAGATACAGCAGGGCAATAATCCGCACATGGTGCAGGTGAATCTGGGAACAGTGGAGGCGCTTCTCCCACCGCCGGAGCAGGTTCCGGGGGAGAGCTACAAACATGGTTCGCGGTTGCGTGCGTTCGTCATCGATGTCCACCGCGGTATGAAGGGGCCATCAATCACGCTCTCACGCTCACATCCGGGTCTTGTCCGCAAGTTGTTTGAGCTAGAGGTTCCTGAGATTGCCGACAAATCTGTCGAAATTGTTTCACTCGCACGTGAGGCTGGACATCGGACTAAAATTGCGGTCAGGGCCACAAAGCCTGGCATCAACGCCAAAGGTTCCTGTATTGGTGAAATGGGCGCGCGAGTCCGGGCTGTCATGTCAGAGCTGAACGATGAAAAGATTGACCTCATTGACTACAGCGATGACCCGGCCACGTTCATCGCGAATGCGCTTTCTCCTTCCCGGGTGTCAGCCGTGACGATCACGGACGAGGCCGCACGTTCGGCCAGGGCGGTAGTTCCCGACTACCAGCTATCTCTTGCCATCGGTAAAGAGGGGCAAAACGCTCGATTGGCGGCTAAACTCACAGGCTGGCGCATCGATATCGTATCGGACGCGGTGTCGGCGAAAGCGCCGATCGAGCAGCCCTGATCCGCAGTCCATCCGGCGGGCGTGGGGTACAGGATGGACGGATAGGCTTCATAAACGCGATAGAATGACACCGACCGGGTTATTCACACCACGCCAGCCGGAGTCTGGAGGACAGTCATGACCTTTCGTGACCCGCCGACTCACGTGCCGCAGCGCACCTGCATAGGCTGCCGTGGCAAGGATGACCGTAGCGTTCTCGTTCGGCTGGTCAGATCGGGTGAAGACAGTTCCAGCGTCTTCGTCGATCCGAATTGCCGCATGCCGGGGCGCGGTGCGTGGTTGCACCGAAACCCAGAATGTCTGGAAATGGCCGTCAGGCGTCGCTCTTTGAACAGGGCCTTTCGGGCATCTGTCGAAAGCGATAAAGTGAAGGAATTTTTCCAGCACAACGTGGAGCCCCATCCTGGGGCGGCACGTGAATTGACCGTCCAATGTGAAAGCGGGTCTGAAAACTGATGGAAACCCGATGAGTACCCAGCGATGAGCGTCCAACAATGACTAATCTGTTGTGCTCCGCAGAGGGTCCCCTAAGGCTGGGAACAGCCGGGACCCACATCAAATATTAGACGGTTCGTGCCTGGCTCGGTGCGGACCGAGACAGGAGAAAAGTGGCCAAGGTCCGCGTACACGAGCTCGCCAAAGAGCTCGGAATCACTTCTAAGGACGCTGTAGCTAAGCTGCAGGAACTGGGCGAATTCGTTCGCTCCGCGTCCTCAACCATTGAAGCCCCCGTAGTCAAAAAACTCCGTGGGGCTTTCCCTGATGCCCCCGTGAAGACCGCTTCCGCGGCTCCACCGCAGGCATCCAAACCCAAGCCAGCCACAGGGACGGCTGCATCTCCAGCTGAGAACAAGGAATCTGCCCCAACACCTGGGGCGCGCCCCTCGGCGCCAAAACCGGGTAAAGCGGCGGCACCATCCGCGTCGCCTGAGACACCTGA
Organism: Arthrobacter roseus; assembly: GCF_016907875.1. NCBI lineage: Bacteria > Bacillati > Actinomycetota > Actinomycetes > Micrococcales > Micrococcaceae > Arthrobacter > Arthrobacter roseus. The sequence goes on from NZ_JAFBCU010000001.1 coordinate 1,438,783, forward strand.
ACCCGCAGCAGCGAAGACACAGAGCGAGCCGGAGCCCAAGGCTGAGAAGGCAGAGGCCACGCAGGCCCCGTCGACTACGACAAAGCCTGCAGCAAAGCCGGGCGCACGGCCCACGCCCGGACCGGCAGCACCTGAGGCTCCAAGGCCTGGTGCCCGCCCGGGCAATAATCCCTTCGCCCCGTCGCAGGGAATGCCGCGGCCAAGCCGTAAGGATGACCAGCGGCCCGGCGGACCCCGTCCAGGTAATAACCCCTTTGCACCCTCACAGGGAATGCCAAGGCCGGGCCGTCGGGACGACGAACGTCCAGGTGGGCCCAAACCCGCTGCCGGTGCGCCGCGCACCGGAGCGCCTCGTACGGGGGCGCCACGTCCAGGAGCGCCCCGCCCAACCACTCCGAGTGGACAGCGTGCCACTCCGGGTATGATGCCGAACCGTACGGAACCACCGGCACCGGCGCGTGGTAATGATCGTCCAGGCGGTGGGCCACGGCGAGGTGGCGGAAGCGGCCCCGTTGGCGGCGGTTTTGGCAAGGGTGGCCGCGGTCGCGGTGGCACCGCCGGCGCATTCGGTAAGGGCGGAGCAGGCCGAGGTAAGCAGCGTAAGTCCAAGCGGGCAAAGCGCCAGGAACTGGAGCAGATGTCCGCTCCGTCGGCTGGTGGCGTGTCGGTACCTCGTGGTGACGGTAACACCGTTATCAGGCTGCGTCGTGGCTCGTCGATTTCTGAGTTCGCGGAAAAGATTGATGCAAACCCCGCGTCCTTGGTGACGGTTCTTATTCATCTGGGTGAAATGGCCACGGCCACGCAGTCGCTGGATGAGGGCACCTTTGAGGTGCTGGGCAAAGAGCTGGGCTATAAAATCCAGGTTGTATCGCCTGAAGATGAAGAGCGCGAGCTCTTCGATTCCTTCGACATCAACCTTGACGCCGAGTTGGAGGCTGAAGGAGACGAGGAACTCCAGGCCCGACCCCCCGTGGTCACAGTCATGGGACACGTCGACCACGGTAAGACGCGGCTTTTGGATGCCATCCGAAAGTCCAACGTCATCAGTGGTGAGCATGGTGGTATTACCCAGCACATCGGGGCTTACCAGATTGACCACACGCATGAAGAAGAGAACCGTCCGATCACGTTCATCGACACCCCGGGCCACGAGGCGTTCACGGCCATGCGTGCCCGTGGTGCGAGGGTGACAGACATTGCCGTGCTGGTTGTCGCAGCGGATGACGGCGTTATGCCACAGACCGTTGAGGCACTCAATCACGCTCAGGCGGCTGGCGTCCCGATCGTCGTTGCGGTGAACAAGATTGACAAGGACGGTGCCAACCCTGACAAGGTCAAGGGGCAGCTGACCGAGTACGGACTGGTTCCGGAGGAATATGGTGGCGACACCATGTTTGTCCACGTATCTGCGCTGCAGGGAGTCGGCATCGAGGAGCTGCTTGAGGCCGTGCTGCTCACAGCAGACGCTGCTCTTGATATGCGCGCCAACCCGGACAAGGACGCACGTGGAATTGCGATCGAAGCGAACCTGGATAAGGGTCGCGGAGCTGTGGCAACGGTGCTCGTCCAGTCCGGTACCCTGCAGGTCGGTGACACGATCGTGGCGGGCAACGCTCACGGACGCGTTCGCGCCATGTTCGACGAGAACGGAGCGAACCTCACTGAGGCTGGACCTTCACGTCCGGTCCAGGTCCTTGGTCTCTCCACGGTTCCGCGTGCAGGAGATACATTCCTGGTGACATCAGACGAGCGTACGGCCCGTCAGATCGCTGAGAAGCGGGAGGCGGCGGACCGCAATGCGGCCCTGGCTAAACGCCGTAAGCGTGTCAGTCTGGAAGACTTTGATCAGGCTGTCGCCGAGGGCAAGATCGATACTCTCAACCTCATCCTCAAGGGCGATGTGTCCGGTGCTGTCGAAGCCCTCGAGGACGCACTGCTCAAGATCGATGTTGGCGAAGGCGTTCAGCTGCGAGTTATCCACCGTGGAGTTGGTGCGATCACCCAGAACGACGTCAACCTGGCAACAGTGGACAGTGCCGTCATTATCGGGTTCAACGTTCGTCCTGCCGAGCGGGTGGCCGAATTGGCTGACCGCGAGGGCGTGGATATGCGCTTCTACTCGGTCATCTACGGGGCCATCGACGACATTGAGAATGCGCTCAAGGGCATGCTCAAGCCGGAGTACGAAGAGGCTCAGCTCGGTACGGCGGAGGTCCGGGAAGTCTTCCGGTCCTCCAAGTATGGGAACATTGCTGGCTCGATTGTCCGCAGCGGTATCATCCGTCGTAACACCAAGGCACGTTTGGTACGTGATGGAGCCGTCGTTGGAGACAACCTCACTATTGAGTCGCTCAAACGGTTCAAGGACGATGCCACGGAAGTCCGCACGGACTACGAGTGCGGTATCGGCCTCGGCTCGTTCAACGATGTCAAGGAAGGCGACATCGTCGAGACGTTCGAGATGCGCGAAAAACCACGCATCTAAGATGTCCTGTTGGGAGGGACGGACAAGACGTTCGTCTCTCCCAACGGAATGTCATATCAAGAAACTTTCATGCCTGGAGACCCTAAGGAGCGGTTATGGCAGACCCGGCACGCGCAGCACGGCTTGCGCAGCGAATCAAAGTGGTCGTCGCGGAGGCATTGCGTCGGCGCGTCAAGGATCCACGCATGGAGGCGATCACTATCACGGACGCCAGAGTCACCAACGATCTCCAGCACGCAACGCTCTACTACACGGTTTTTGGGGACAGCGAGCAGGCAGCAGATACCCGGAGAGCGCTTGAATCAGCCAAGGGTGTGCTGCGCAACGAAGTTGGTCGGAACCTCACTGTCAGGTTGACTCCCACCTTGGAATTCGTTCCAGATGAGATTCCTGTGAACGCGAGCCATCTCGAAGGGCTGCTCCGCGCGGCCAAAGAACGGGACGCTGAAGTCGCTGCGTTGGCGCAGGGTGCTGCCTTTGCAGGCGAACCAGACCCGTACCGGACAGAGGACGCAGCAGAGGACCCCGTTGAGGGGTCGGATCTTGGGACCGACGGAACCGTCCGTCCTGACGATACTGACGACGAACGCTAGGGTCGCTGTGGGAGGCAAACCGCAGTCGGGACCTTCTGGGCTGATCATCGTGGACAAGCCGCAGGAATGGACAAGTCACGATGTCGTCGGGCGTGTGAGACGACTGGCAGGGACCCGGAAAGTCGGGCACGCAGGAACCCTGGATCCGATGGCCACTGGAGTCCTGGTCGTAGGCGTCAACAAGGCAACGCGGTTGCTCACCTACATCGTGGGAACGTCTAAGACGTATGCGGGCACGATTCGTTTGGGACAGTCAACGCGAACGGACGATGCCGAAGGCGAGATTCTCGCCGAACACATCGCCGCTGCGGTGACGGAAGAAGCCGTTCTGGACGTTGTGGCGTCGCTGACAGGTGAGATTATGCAGGTTCCCAGCAGCGTAAGCGCTATCAAAGTCAACGGTGAGCGCGCCTATGCCCGGGTCCGTTCAGGCGAGGAAGTGTCTCTGGCTGCCCGTCCGATCACCGTGCATAGTTTCGAAGTCGCTGATGTCCGCCGGATCCGCGGTGGCAAGCTCGTGGACGTCGATGTAACTGTGGACTGCAGTTCGGGCACCTATATACGTGCCCTTGCACGAGATCTGGGTAGCGCGCTGGGTGTCGGCGGTCATTTGACCGCGCTACGCAGAACCAGAGTGGGACCGTACTCGCTGGAGGGCGCATTTACGCTGGAAGAGTTGGCTGAAAACTTCAATATGCTCAGCTTGGACGATGCAGCGCGGGCACTGTTCCCCGTACGTGAGCTCTTGGATACGGAAGCCGTGGACCTGTCCTTCGGGAGACGGATTCCGGCAGGGACTGGCACCAACGAGGGGCCAGTGGCTGCGTTTGCACCAGATGGCAGGCTGATGGCACTTCTGGAGGACCGAGAGGACGCAGCCAAGCCGCTTCTCGTGTTTGCGGCAGACGATGGAGGATCCGCCCGGTGACAGCCGCCGGATTCTTCATCGTAGGTGCTCTCGTATGTCTTATCTCGACATTACTCTGTTTCGGGGCAGCAACGCTGAGGCAACCGCCGAACGACATCACGATTATTTCGGTAGCGGTCGTGGAGCTTTTTCTCGTTGTTTATGCTGTCTCAGCTGCTATTAGACAGTTCACCGGAGAACCCGTCCTAGGTGAGCTCTGGGAGTTCTGGGGATACCTCCTGACCGCCCTGCTGGTGCCCGTTGGGGCTTTTTGGTGGGCCATACTTGAACGCTCCCGCTGGAGCAATCTAGTTCTTGGTGCAGTGGGTATCACCATTTTTGTGATGCTGTTCCGCATGGAACAAATCTGGAGTGGAGCGGTGAGTATATGAGTCATTCCTTGACCGGTGCGCGGCGACCCCCCGAACCATCAGACCGGCGGTCCGGGCCCGGCCGGTTACTCATCGCCGTCTATGGGATTTTTGCTGTCTCGTCGACAGCTAGGGCTGGTTACCAGATAGCCACGAAATTTGGTGAGGCACCCATCGCGTACTTACTCTCGGCCCTCGCCGCCGTGGTGTACATCATCGCAACGGTGTCTCTTGCACGCCGAGGGAACAGTGCGTTCTGGGTCGCCGTCGGGGCTGTCGGAGTCGAACTCGTGGGCGTGTTGACGATCGGTTCGTTCAGTATTGTCGACACCGGGGTTTTTCCGCACGACACCGTCTGGTCAGCGTTCGGCATGGGATACGGATTTGTGCCACTTATCCTGCCTGTTCTTGGGTTGCTGTGGCTTTACCGTCATAGGCCCTCCAAGCTGGATAGAATTCACATAGACGACGAGCCGAGGAGAACACCATGACGGAACCAAGCCCAGAGAAGGGGAACGCTGGCGCCGGTGCCCACGAGTCAGCTTCACAGCCGCCAGCAAGTCGTGTCGGCAAGAGCGGAAACGGCAAGAAGACGCCAAGTGCCGGAGCCAAGACGGTGGTTGACGGCGGCAAAGACCGCAGTGATTGGAACGTTTTTCGCACCGTAGTGATCGCTGTCGGCGTCGTCGTCATTGGGTTTGGTGCTTATGCCCTCGTGACCGGTACTGCCGGATTGCCCGAATCGTCCGATCAGCCCATCAATGCGACGCTGGAGAGCCAGTTCCGGTTCTTTGCGGCAATGATGGTTGGAGTCGGCGCAGCTTTTGTCGCGATTGCCATCAAGTTCCAGTGGTCGAATATGTTGTGGCTAGTCTGCTTGATGATATTCGTCGGCGGTATCGGCCGCGTTCTCTCGTGGGCCTTTTCCGGCACCCCGCATTTCACCCTGATCATACTCATGGTCATTGAATTGGCGTTTCCTGCTGCGCTGGTCGTGTGGCACGCCTATATCGTCAAAACCAGTGAAATCAAGCAGCAATACGCTCAGAGCCGTTAATCCGGAGCTGTCAGCAACCAAGTTCTTTCGATATTCCCTGCAGGAGCCACGTGTATTTCTGGAATGACCTCGACGAAGTCCCTGAGGAATTCGGTCCGTCGGTAGTGACCATCGGAAACTTCGACGGCGTGCACCGGGGCCATCAGCAAGTCCTAAAGCAGTTGGTCGGCGAGGCGGAACGGATGGAGGCGGCGGCTGTCGTCATTTCCTTTGATCCGCATCCGGCAAAGGTCCACCGCCCCGAATCCGCTCCGGAGTTGATCATGGGGCTCCCGGGCAGGGTTCACACCTTGGCTGATACGGGCATTGACGCACTGCTGATGATGACTTATACCTTGGAACTGGCCGAGAATTCTCCCGAGGAATTCGTGCGCCAGGTCTTCGTTGACAGTCTGCATGCCAAAGCCGTGGTCATTGGTCACGACGTCCGATTTGGCAAAGGGAACAGCGGGGACCTGTCCACAATGCGCGAGCTCGGAGCTCGCCTCGGCTTTGCCGTCGTCGTTGTCGATGAGTTCGGGCAGAGTCTCCCCAAAGACCCGCAAGCCGAGGACCAGGGGCGCCGGTGTTCGTCCACGTGGGTTCGTGAGGCTCTGGCGGCAGGTGAAGTAGCGACCGCGGCACGCGTTCTGGGCAGGACGCACAGGGTACGCGGCGAAATTGTCCATGGTGCCGAGCGGGGCCGAAAGCTGGGTTTCCCGACCGCAAATTTGTCGCAGCAGGCAACCGGCATGATCCCACTCGACGGTGTTTACGCGGGCTGGTTGGTCGATGCAGCCGGAAAGCGTTGGCCCGCGGCAATCTCGGTGGGATCCAACCCTACGTTTGAAAATGTTCCGCGACAGGTAGAAGCTCATGTCATTGACAGGCCCACGGAGCGCACCGAGGACTTCAACCTCTACGGCCAGATGGTCATTGTCGAATTTGTCGACCGTCTGCGCGGTATGGTCGCCTACGAAGGGCCAGAAGCTCTGGTGGAACAAATGCACCGTGACGTGGCCTTGACACGCAGCGTGCTTTCGACAGATCGGTCTGCTGACCGGTAACCTTGGGGTTGGTCCGGCTGCAGTCCGCGGTTGCTGGACCGGCATGACATTACTTGACGCGGTACAACTCTAGGAGTTCGTGTGGCATTAGACGCCGCTACCAAGCAGGAAATCATGAAGGACTTTGCAACGGGCGAAGCTGACACCGGTTCACCGGAGGTTCAGATTGCCATGCTGACACGACGCATCAAGGGGCTCACCGAGCACCTCAAGATGCATAAGCATGACCATCACACCCGTCGTGGTCTGATGGCTATGGTCGGCCGCCGGAAGCGCCTACTGACCTACTTGAAGAACACAGACATCTCACGCTACCGTACTCTCATCGAGCGCCTCGGGCTGCGTCGATAGCTGGACCACAAGCGGTGCCTCCACCTTCTGGAGGTGCCGCTTTCAGTCCGCAGCGAACGGCTACTGCGGTTGCCGCCGAAAACTCAAAAGTACCTGATCTAGCACAATAAGCAGGAGTCAGTCAGCGTCACGCATTCGCGGTCCTCGGTAGTGGTCCTCGGGAGGTTTGCTCCCGCGGATCTCGATCGAAGACCGGGTGTACAGCAGATCGGACAAAGGTCCCGGATCTGAGTTGTCGCAGGCTGTCTCCGTTACACAGAAACGGAGGTGACTCTCTATGGAGGGTCCCGAAATTCAATTCTCTGAAGCCGTCATTGACAATGGCCAGTATGGCAAGCGAGTCATTCGCTTTGAAACCGGCCGCGTTGCACAGCAGGCCGCTGGTGCCGCAATGGTTTACATCGACGAAGACACGACGTTGCTCTCCGCCACGAGTGCAGGAAAATCCCCTCGCGAAGGGTTCGACTTCTTCCCGTTGACGGTTGACGTTGAAGAGCGCATGTACGCCGCTGGCCGTATCCCAGGTTCATTCTTCCGTCGTGAGGGACGACCCTCCACTGAGGCGATTCTCGCCTGCCGCCTCATGGACCGCCCGTTGCGCCCCGCGTTCGTCAAGGGCCTGCGCAACGAGGTCCAGATTGTCGTTACGGTGCTGGCCATCAATCCTGATGTTCTCTACGACGTAGTCGCTATCAATGCGTCCTCCATGTCCACGCAGCTATCCGGCCTTCCGTTCTCAGGCCCGATTGGTGGGGTTCGTGTTGCACTCATCGACAACCAGTGGGTTGCCTTCCCCACCCACTCCGAGCTGGAAAAAGCCGTATTTAGCATGGTTGTTGCTGGTCGTCTGGCTGCAGATGATGTAGCCATCATGATGGTGGAGGCCGAGGCAACGGACAATGCCTGGAACCTGATCCGCGAGCACGGCGCAACCGCTCCCACAGAAGAGGTCGTCGCTGAAGGTCTGGAAGCGGCCAAGCCGTTTATCCGCACACTGTGCGACGCCCAGTCGGATCTCGCAGCCCGCGCCGCAAAGCCCACGGTTGAATTTCCCATCTTTCGGGACTATGAAGACGATGTTTTCGAGGCCGTGGAGTCCGCTGGTGCTGCCAAGTTGTCTGAGATTTTCACGATCGCTGACAAGCAGGACCGCGACATTGCTGCAAGTGCCTACCGCGATGAAATTGTGGCTGAGCTCAGCCCGCGTTTCGAGGGTCGCCAGAAAGAAATCTCGGGGGCATTCGGCGGTCTTACCAAGCAGGTTGTCCGTCAACGGATTCTCCGCGACCAGATTCGTATTGACGGTCGTGGGCTCTCGGATATCCGCAAGCTGACGGCTGAGGTAGAGGTTCTGCCGCGCGTGCATGGTTCGGCGATCTTCGAGCGCGGTGAAACCCAGATCTTGGGCGTTACCACGTTGAACATGCTCAAGATGGAGCAGCAGATCGATTCACTGTCGCCGGTGACGCGCAAGCGATACATGCACAACTACAATTTCCCCCCATACTCCACCGGCGAGACCGGCCGTGTAGGTTCACCGAAGCGTCGTGAAATCGGTCATGGCGCCCTCGCTGAGCGTGCCCTGATGCCGGTCCTTCCATCGCGCGAGGAGTTCCCTTACGCAATTCGCCAGGTGTCGGAGGCGCTTAGCTCAAATGGCTCCACGTCTATGGGGTCAGTCTGCGCTTCAACGCTCTCCCTGCTCAACGCCGGTGTACCGCTGAAGGCTGCGGTGGCCGGAATTGCCATGGGGCTGGTGTCGGATGAAGTCGACGGTCAGACCCGCTACGCCGCGTTGACCGATATCCTCGGTGCTGAAGATGCCTTCGGGGACATGGACTTCAAGGTGGCCGGTACATCTGAGTTCATCACAGCCATCCAGCTTGACACCAAGCTAGACGGCCTACCCGCGTCGGTCCTCGCAGCGGCGCTGAAGCAGGCCCGCGAAGCACGTCTCCACATCCTCGGTGTTCTCGAGGCTTCGATCGACGCCCCGGATGAGCTATCAGAGTTCGCTCCCCGTATCATCTCGGTAAAGATCCCCGTTGACAAAATCGGTGAGGTCATTGGCCCGAAGGGCAAGATGATCAACCAGATTCAGGAAGACACCGGCGCGGACATCTCCATCGAGGACGACGGCACGGTCCTGATTGGTGCAACGGATGGAACGTCGGCTGAAGCCGCACGGGCTGCCGTCAACGCGATCGCGAACCCACAGGTTCCTGAGATTGGCGAACGCTACCTCGGAACGGTCGTCAAGACCACCGCGTTCGGCGCATTCGTATCGTTGACTCCAGGTAAGGATGGTCTGCTGCACATCTCTGAGCTGCGCAAGCTGGCCAATGGTAAGCGTGTCGACAACGTCGACGACGTCGTGAGCATCGGACAGAAGGTTCAGGTCGAGATCACCAAGATCGATGATCGTGGCAAGCTGTCGCTGTCGCCGGTTGTGACTGAGGACGCTACTGAATCCAATGGTGAGGAAGCGGTTGCCGAATAGTTTGGCGGCTGCAGTACCGCTACCGCTGACCGGGCACGAGGCAGGGGGAAAAGATTCCCCGGCCTCGGGGAAGTCGAGTCTCATCTCGGGGAAGCCTGGTGGCGCCATCGTGCGTCGTTCGGTCTTGCCTGGGGGCGTTCGAGTCCTGACGGAGTCCATGCCGGATCAGCGGTCAGCAACCATTGGTTTTTGGATCGGTGTTGGTTCCCGGGATGAATCCGGGGGCCAACACGGTTCCACGCATTTCCTCGAACACCTTCTGTTCAAGGGAACACGACGTCGTACTGCCCTGGATATCGCCTCCGCCTTTGACGAGGTAGGAGGGGAATCTAACGCAGCGACGGCTAAGGAGAGCACTTGCTATTACGCGCGTGTGCTGGATGAAGCTCTACCCATGGCGATAGATGTGATTGCAGATATGGTGACGGGCGCAGTCCTGGATCCACGTGAGCTCGAGCAGGAGCGCTCTGTGATCTTAGAAGAAATCGCTATGGACAATGATGATCCCGCGGAGGTCGCTCACGAGAAGTTTGTCGAATCGGTACTCGCAGGTCACGCATTGGCCAGGCCCATCGGGGGAACACCCGAAGCGATCCGGTCGGTCACCCGCGAATCGGTCCAGGACCACTATGCGCGACACTACCGTCCAGCGGAATTGGTGGTTACTGCCGCGGGTGGATTGGATCACGACGTCGTATGTCAGTTGGTTTTCGAAGCCATCAGCGCTGCGGGCTGGCCACTGCATCCGGACGCTGAGCCGGTGCACCGCCGGTCGGCCGCTTCTGTTGACATCGGCGCGACCGGGGGAGTCCATGTCCACTACCGCGCAGTGGAGCAGGCAAACATCGTCATGGGGTGCCCCTCAATAACCGCCTCAGATGATCGCCGCTACGTCATGAGCGTCATGAACGCGATATTCGGCGGTGGAATGTCCTCGCGACTCTTTCAGGAAATTCGGGAGAAGCGCGGGCTCGCTTACGCCACGTATTCGTTTTCTGCGGCTTACGCGGACGCTGGATACTTCGGTATGTACGCAGGATGTTCGCCGACCAGAACGCGTGAGGTCATTGATCTCATGGGCGAGGAACTTGAGAAGCTCGCAGCAGAGGGCATCACCGATGCCGAACTTGCCAAAGCTGTGGGTCAACTGTCGGGTGGAATCGTTCTGGCACTTGAGGACACTGGCTCACGGATGTCGCGCCTAGGCCGGGCGGAGCTCGTCACGGGTGAGTTTGTTGACGTCGATACTGCGCTGCAACGGATCCGTCAGGTGACCGTGGCGCAGGTTCAGGAACTGGCTGCTGAACTGGCCGGGTCACCCCGGACAATCACCGTAGTGGGACCGTTCACCTCTCCGGCAGAGCTTGGCTTCCCGCTGTAGCCATAAGCGTCCTCAGCTTTGCTGTTGGAGTCAGCCCTCTAGCCACCCGCGAAGGGTGGAAGGACATCGAGCATTCGCGCTTCCCCGAGGGGCTGATCACGATTTCGGATGACGGTTTCGTCCAGTAGGAGACTGCTGTGTTCAAGTATCCGACGAAGTGATGGTTTGCCGTCCCGATCTGGGTGCGCGGCCAGCGCGGCGTCCAGCACTGCGCGGATCGAATCTTGTGTGGGCTGCAGCTGTTCCTGAGCAACGCCCGCTGCTGCTTGGGCTGCGCCAAAATACCTGATGAGCACCGTTCCCCGTCCTTCGATCGTCTCTGGCCATGCTACGTTACCGGGTGGCGCGCGGGTAGGATTGTGGCGCGGGAGAGTCCGGCAGATGAAGCCTGAAAGGGGAATTGGTGTGGAAGATTCCAGACTCAGGTGCATCGAGGACCACATTGAAGCACTTCGTCAGTTGCTCGAGGGCTGTTTTGACGGTGTCGAGCAGCTGCCCTTGGCTGAGGGGCTGAATCGTAGGCTTGCCGTGGACATCCATGCTCCGGTGAGCTTGCCAATGTTCCACAATTCGCAAATGGACGGGTACGCAGTGGCGTCCTCCGAAACCCGGAACTCACAGAGATTTACCGTTGCGGAGCCGGTACCGGCGGGCCACGCTTCGCCCGACCACCAGCCGGGTACAGCGGTTCCTGTCATGACCGGCGCCATGTTGCCTTCGGGCGCTGATGCTGTCGTCCCCATCGAGCTAGCTGATCCTCATCACTTTCTTCCGGTTGGGACTGCAACGACCGTCAGGTTGCCACCCAACATTTCCGCTGGACAGTTCGTGCGCTCGGAGGGAAGCGACATCCGCGAGCGGGAACTCGCCCTCGGCGCAGGTCAGATTCTTGGACCAGCTCAGCTGGGCTTGGCAGCAGCCCTGGGGGTCGCTTCAGTCACGGCCCGACGTCGGCCGCGCACTCTACTGCTGTCAACCGGAGACGAAGTTGTTCCGCCGGGCGACGTTCTGGCCGCAGGACAAATTTATGATGCGAATACTACAATTCTGGGGGCATCCCTCGAAGAAGCCGGTGTTGATGTCCTCGTCCGTGAGATCTCTGCTGATTCGGTGCCGTCGTTTCTTGCCACTCTCGATGCCGTAGTGGCCGAGGCTGATGTTGACATCATCATCACCACCGGTGGTATCAGCGCCGGAGCGTATGAAGTGGTTCGCCAGGCGTTGGATGTGCGGGGGGTGTCTTTTGTTTCCGTGAACATGCAACCAGGCGGGCCTCAGGCCATTGGTCGGTACGCGGGGGTGCCCTTTGTGGGATTCCCAGGCAACCCTGTCAGCGCCTGGGTTTCGTTCGAGATTCTTCTCAGGCCGGTCCTGTGGGACCTGGGCGTCGCCGTGCAGGCGAGGCATCGTCGTGCGGCGGTGCTGACAGAACCCCTGGACAGCCCGCGTGGGAAGCACCAGTTCCGACGCGCGCTGTTGGAAGGCGGAAGTGTTCGTCCCCTCGGCGGTCCCGGCTCACATCTGCTGCGAGCCATGTCAGATGCCAACGCCTTGATCCATATCCCGCCACCGGTGGAGAGACTGGAGACAGGGGACACAGTGGAGGTTTTGTTAACTGGTACGGAACGTGGAGGAGACCACAGTGAATAGCCATGACAAGGTGACTACCAGCGTCGTCCAAGACGATGGTACGGATGGTCCACTGAGCCATGTCAGGGCGGACGGAAGCGCTCACATGGTAGATGTTTCGGCAAAGCGCGAGACCTTCCGGGAGGCTACGGCTGGGGCGATACTGACGACGACACCCGAGGTGCTAGCACTGATAGCGGACGGCGGACTTCCCAAGGGTGATGCCATCGCCGTAGCGCGTGTTGCAGGGATTCAAGCGGCTAAGCAGACCGCGTCACTTATTCCCCTGTGTCATCCCCTTCCTCTGACGGGGGTAACGGTGGATTTCGAACCATCAGATGCTCTCGTGGCCATCACGGCACGCGTGCGCACCACATCGGTCACGGGTGTGGAGATGGAGGCGCTGACAGCGGTTTCCGTGGCCGCACTCACCCTTTACGACATGATCAAAGCCGTCGACAAGCGTGCGGTGATTTCAGACATCAGAGTTTTGGCCAAGAGTGGCGGAAAGAGCGGTGACTGGACAGCATGAACAACTTGCCCCCGTCCGTGAAGGGAAGAACGGCTGGCATTGTCATTGCCTCGACGCGTGCCTCTGAGGGGACGTATCAGGATGAATGTGCGCCTATAATCCAGGCGTGGCTGTTCGAGCAGAACATTGCTGTGGCTTCGGCGGAGGTGGTGCCGGACGGACCTCCCGTCGCACAGGCGCTTGGCCGTATGGTGGATGCGTCGTTGTCCGTTGTCATCACCAGCGGCGGTACAGGGCTCAGCGCGGACGATCTCACTCCTGAACTGACATTACCGTTGCTGGAGAGGCAACTTCCTGGCGTCATGGAGGCCATCCGCGCCGCCGGTCGAGCCAAAACGCCTCTTGCCGACCTGAGCAGGGGCCATGCTGGAACGGCCGGCCGAACCTTCATCGTCAACCTTCCCGGATCTCCATCGGGCGTGCGGGACGGGCTCAACGCGCTGGAACCGTTGCTGGCCCACATCTGCGAACAGCTGGAGGGAAAACGTGGTCACTAGCATTGTCCTCAATGCGTCGATTTCAGAGGAACCACTGGACCTCGCGGGCATACTATCGGTGGTTGGAGATGACGGCTGTGGTGCCGTCGTCGGTTTCAGTGGCGTCGTCAGGGATCACGATGGCGGGAAGGCTGTGAGTCGCTTGACCTACACCTGCCACCCCAGCGCGCCGAAGGTCATGCAGGACATCGCCGACGACGTGGCATCCCGGCATGAGGGTGTCCGTATCTGGGTGGCCCACCGTGTGGGCGATCTTCTGATCGGGGACTCGGCGCTCGTTGCGGCCGTTGCCTCTGCACATCGCGCTGAGGCGTTCGCCGCTGGTTCGGAGCTGGTTGAGAAGGTAAAATATCAGGTGCCAATCTGGAAGGAACAGTTCTTCACAGACGGCGGCACTGAATGGGTGGGGTCAGGCAGTGCCCAGTAGGCTGAACTCATGACAGAACTACTTTCCGTGGCCGTGCTTGGTGCGCGGGGAAGAATGGGCTCCGAAGCGGTTCGGGCCATTGAGAGTGCTGCGGACATGCAGGTGGTTGCTTCCCTCGGACGCGGGGACCCTCTGGCGGAGATGGTCCGTGCGGGAGCCGGCTATATGGTTGACCTAACCGTTCCTGATCAGACGGAAGAGAACGTACATTTCGCCGTCGAACACGGGATCCATGCCGTCGTCGGCACGTCCGGCTGGAATGGAGATCGTCTCGAACGGTTGCAGGAAAGTCTCGTGGGGAAGCCTAAAATTGGCGTCCTCATGGCACCCAACTTTGCTCTTGGTTCCGTCCTCGCCAGTGCATTCTCGGCAACAGCGGCAAAGTATTTCGAGTCAGTCGAAGTGATCGAGATGCACCATCCGGACAAGGTTGACGCGCCCTCGGGCACCGCTGTTCGGACGGCGCATCTGATTGCCGAGGCTCGCCATCACGCAGGGCTCGGCCCGGTGCCGGACGCTACTTCTCAGCAGCGGGAGGGCGCACGCGGTAGCGACGTTGAGGGGGTCAGGGTTCATTCGGTCCGTCTCCGGGGTCTCGTTGCCCATCAGGAAGTGCTGCTGGGAGGCGTTGGCGAACAATTGACCATCCGCCATGACTCGTTTGACCGCGAATCTTTCATGCCGGGGATTCTCCTTGGTTTGAGGAAGGTGGCTGCACATCCGGGTTTAACGGTTGGTCTGGACGGCTACCTGGAATTGGGAGCTTGATATAGTGCGAAATTTCTTTGACGGATTCTGGCGGCACAAGGCGAAGATCGGTGTCCTCTTGGTGACCGTGTTGCTGCTGCTCTGGCTGGTTGTCGCCTGGCAGCGGTCCATCCTTCTGCTGGGGGATCCGGACCCGGTGGCCAAAGGAATTGGCGCCGCCTATCTGGTGTTGCCGGCTATCGGCGCGTGGGCACTGGTGCGCGAGGTACTTTTCGGGATCCGTACCGAAGAGATGGCCCGCATCCTTGAGGCGGAGGGCGGGTTGCCCGTGGACGACCTCCCGCGCACTCCGGCCGGTCGGATCGTGCGTGAGGCCGCAGATAATATTTTTCCCGCGTATAAGGCGGAGGCGGAGCGTTCACCTCATGACTGGCGTAGCTGGTTCCGGCTCTCGTGTGCCTATGATGCGTCGGGCGACCGAACCAGGGCACGCAGATCGATGCGTGACGCGGCGAGATTATTCGTGAGAGGGCGGGCGAAAAAGGACGACGCGCACCAGCGAGCGGGTTGAGGCCTATCTGACGTTAGCTGTTTCGCGGGCGCTGGAGGCGACGCTTGAAATGACCGCTTCCAGCGGCCCCCGTGTGCGGAGCACCGTAAAGGCCACGCCCATAGCGACGGCGACGGTCACCTGCAGCAATAGCACTCCAGCTGGGTTCGCATCGGGTGTGAGGAGCCCGATGAGGCTCATCACGGCGACGTGTGCACTATAGAGGGTCAGCGTCATGGCTCCCGGGCCGGACAGCGGAAGCAGAAGCCAGGGTTTCGATCGCGTGATGAGCAAGCAAGCACCAATAACCGCTGCGGAGGTTCCCGATGTGTGCAGCAAATCCAAGGGTTGCCCTGAATGCGGCGCACTGACTGCCAGCCACCACCAGGATTCAGTCTGTCTCAGCGCGCTCAGTCCGACGTCGAGCATCGGTTTCAGGTAATACTCTGTCCCCTCCGAGGTGGCCAACAATGCTTTCAGGCCGCCCATGGTTCCCAGGAGCGCGAAGCTGGCTGCCTTGGCTGTGCTCGCCAAAGCGAGGCCACCGAGCAGGAGGATCCACTGGACGCGGAGCACGGCCAGGCCGAGCCGGCCGATGAGCATCCCGAACAGAATGTATCCGAACCATTGCAACACGGGGTAGTAGCCGGTCACGGCGACATCGATCAGCAGCGCTCCCGGGGAGGATAGATCCGCCCAGCCAACGTTGTGGCCGAGTTTTGGGGTTTCCAGCTCGCTGTATGCCAATCTCCGTAGCATTAACGCAGGGACGGGGGAGAGCACGAGCCAGCCGGCAGTCCAGAAAGCCAAGGGCAGTACCCGGATCCCTAGAAACGGTAGCGCCAAAAGGAATAGGACGGCGTAGTGGAACAGGATGACGGCGATATTCACGTCGAGGCCTCCCAACACCAGCGCGATCAGACCGATAATGACAGCGCGGGTCGCGATACCCCTTCGGGCGCCGGATACTCGCTGATGGCCCGCGTCATTCTTGCGCACGCTTGACCCGCTCAGTAGCGCCAGCCCCACACCAGCCACCACGGCGAATAGCGCCGAGGACCGGCCTGAGAACACATGCGCGATCCAGGTGGCCTCGGTATTGGCCGTATACAAGGGCATGATGTGGGTTGCCATCATGCCAAAGAGCGCGACACCTCGGGCAGCATCCAGCCCGGTAAGCCTTCTGCTTCCTGTCACCGATGCCATCACTAAATAATTACACGGCCCGGCGGGAAAGCTTCGTAGACCGCGCCCGCGGCGGGCCCGATGTCCCTTTGTACGGTGCAGCAGGTAACGTTTTACCCATGGAAGATGTCTACAGTCGCGATTTGCCCTTCGGAACTCTGGTGACCGCTATGGTCACGCCCTTCACTGAAGAGGGCTCCGTGGACTTCGACGCTGTCGCACGGCTGGCGGAGACCCTCGTGTCGGAAGGGTGTGACGGCCTGGTCGTGTCAGGGACAACCGGGGAGACATCAACGCTGGAGGATCAGGAGAAGGAAGATCTCTTCCGGGTTGTCGCGGAAACGGTGGGAGGCCGAGCGAAGGTCATAGCCGGAACCGGCACCAATCATACTGCGCATTCGGTCGAGATGGCCGTGCGAGCCGCCCGTGCGGGCGCTGACGGACAACTGGTCGTCACCCCGTATTACAACAAGCCAACGCAGGCCGGCGTCCTTGCGCACTTCGACGCAGTTGCCGCAGCAACGGACGTTCCCATCATGATCTACGACATTCCTGGCCGGTCAGGCATCGAGATTCATACCGAGACCATGCTGAAACTGGCTGAACGACCTCACATCCTGGCCCTGAAAGATGCAAAGGCAGACTTCTCAGCCGTCACACGGGTTATGGCGAACACCGAACTAGATATATACGCTGGCGACGACGGCCTGATCTTCCCCTGGATGATGGCGGGCGCGGTCGGAGTCGTGAGCGTTGTTGCTCACGTCGCGACGCAGCAGTTTCGTGCCCTTGTCGATGCAGCCTCGTGCGGAGATCTCAAGACTGCCAGACGGATCCACTTTGAGCTGGATCCGTTGGTGCGGGCGGTTATGACACACCTTCCCGGTGCTGTCTCCGCCAAACAAATCCTCAAAATGCAGGGAATCCTTGGCAACACAGCGGTAAGACTCCCGCTCGTGGAACCGGATGCCGTCGAAATGGAACCGGTCCTGACGGATCTGGCTGAAGCGGGCTGGGACTTCTCCCGCCCGACGCGGCAATACTCTGCGACAACCAATACCGATGAAAGCGTGTAAAGAATGACAGACATCGCCGCGCCCAGACTCAAAACACCCCCAACGCTGCCTGCAGGAACGCTGCGCATCGTTCCCCTCGGAGGACTGGGTGAAATTGGCAGGAACATGGCCGTGTTCGAAATCAATGGCAAGTTGCTCATTGTGGACTGCGGGGTTCTCTTTCCGGAAGAGACACAGCCCGGCGTGGACCTCATCCTGCCCGACTTCAGTTACATTGAGGACCGGCTCGACGACGTCGTAGGCCTCGTCCTCACCCACGGACACGAAGACCACATCGGGGCTGTCCCGTACCTCCTGCGGCTCAAAGCCGACATCCCCTTGATCGGTTCGCAGCTGACCCTTGCCCTTATCGAAGCGAAGCTTCAAGAACACCGGATCAAGCCGTACACGCTGACTGTTTCGGAGGGCCAGATCGAACAGTTCGGTCCGTTCGACTGTGAGTTCGTCGCTGTCAATCACTCCATCCCGGATGCTCTGGCGGTGTTCATCCGCACAGTCGCCGGAAATGTCCTCCATACGGGCGATTTCAAAATGGATCAGTTGCCCCTGGACGGCCGAATAACTGACCTCCGGGCGTTCTCCCGTCTAGGCGAGGAAGGAGTGGACCTGTTCATGGTCGACTCCACGAACGCCGATGTACCCGGCTTCACGACCGCAGAACGCGAAATTGGTCCGGTTCTGGAGAATCTCTTTGCCAAGGTGAAAAAGCGGATCATCGTGGCATCTTTTTCCTCGCATATCCATCGTGTACAGCAAGTACTCGATGCTGCTGCGGCACATGGCCGCCACGTCGCGTTCGTCGGCCGGTCGATGGTGCGGAATATGACAATCGCTGCGAAGCTCGGGTACCTGCACGTTCCAGATGGCATCTTGGTGGATATCAAGAATGTGGATAATCTGCCCGATGACAAAGTAGTCCTCATGTCCACTGGGTCGCAGGGCGAACCCATGGCAGCATTATCTCGCATGGCCAACGGCGACCACCGAATTACCGTCGGCGACGGCGACACCGTCATCCTTGCTTCCTCACTGATTCCAGGAAATGAAAACGCCGTCTACCGGGTCATCAACGGGCTCCTGAAACTGGGAGCCGACGTCGTACACAAGGGCAACGCCAAGGTGCATGTTTCCGGACATGCCGCCGCGGGTGAATTGCTGTATTGCTACAACATCATCAAACCCCGCAACGTGATGCCGGTTCACGGCGAGACCCGCCATCTGATCGCGAATGGAAAACTGGCTGAGTCGACGGGTGTCCCGGCCGATCGTGTCCTGCTGACGGACGACGGATCTGTGGTGGACCTGAGCGAAGGCAAGGCGCGCATCGTTGGAGCGGTCGAATGCGGTCTGGTGTACGTGGATGGTTCGAGCATCGGAGGGGTGACGGATTCGGATCTGAAGGATCGGAGGGTGCTTGGTGAAGAAGGTTTCATCTCGATCATCACCGTCGTCAACAGCACCACGGGAAAGATAGTTTCAGGACCCGAAATTCACGCCCGCGGCTTCGCCGAAAACGACACCGTCTTTGACGAAATCAAGCCCAGAATCAGCGCTGCGCTGGAAGAGGCGGTGACCTCCAACAGAGATCACACGTCCTATCAGCTCCAACAGGTCATTCGTCGCATCGTCGGCACCTGGGTGAATAAGCGCTACCGTCGTCGCCCGATGATCATTCCTGTCGTCCTCGAAGCATGAGCCTGCTCCGGACACGCGTTCAGCAACTGGTCGACCTCGAACCGATCGCCCGGTAATCCCGGGAATTCAGGAGCGGATGAAGTACGGTTGCTTATATGGCGACCCGTACTTCATCCGCCGCAAAAGGCACTCATCCATCCCGAGGCAAGCCCTCGGGCCCTTCGGCGCGCTCATCGTCGAGCGCAACGTCAAAGACCAAACAGCAGCCAGTCACTCACGAGGAGCCTCTGCCACTACCCGCCCGAGCCATCAAGGGTCTGTGGATGGGGACCGCACATATCGTCGGCGCCGCGGTCCGTAAGGTCGGCCAGGACGTTCATCCGAAGCGAGAGGTGCGTAGGGACGGTACTGGCTTTTTCTTGATTCTCGTTGTTGTTCTCGTCGCCACAGTGGAATGGTGGGCGCTTCGGGGTGGATTCTGGAACGGCGTTCATGCAGTTTCCGCTGGCACGTTCGGCTGGATGGCCCTTATTGTCCCGTTCATTGTGCTGATCGGTGCGGTCCGTCTATTTCGCTACCCGGAGGAACATAGAGCCAATAACCGTATCGGAATCGGTCTTGCCATGTTCCTTTTGTCAGCGTCGGCTCTCGCGCACCTGATAGGGGGGAGACCCCAGCTCTCAGAAGGCTACGACGGGCTGTGGGCAGCAGGTGGAATGGTCGGCTTTGTCCTGGCGTCCCCGCTGGCCAGTATCACCGTTTACCTTCCGTTCGTGTTGTATTCCTTGCTCACGTTCCTGAGTATCCTGATCGTCACAGCCACACCGATTCGTCACATTCCTGCACGGCTGCGGTCTCTGTACGAACACATGATGGGCCAGGACCCGGGGGCTCCGCGCGGTGACGATTCCTCAGATCACGATCAACGGTACCTCTATGACTCAGAGGGCCGTCTTAAAGACTCTGCGAAAACGGACAAGAGAACCAAGCGTGAACGCAAAAAACGACGTGGGCGCAATGCCTCTTCGGCGGAGGAAAACGACCCCGAGTCGCTGGTGGGAGACGAAGCGTTCGAGAATGCAGTCATCGACGACCCGAGTGATACGCAGAGGACTGCCAACCCGGTACCTCCGGGCGTACGCAGACCCACACAGTCGGAGCTCGCCGCCGAAAAAATCAAGCGGGACCAGGGCCTACCCACCACCGGCGCGCCCACCGAAGCCATCTCGACTGTGCCTCCGGCTGGACCGGAAGTTACCGTCGCACGCGTACAGCCCCAGATTCCCGCGGTACCTTTGCCGCCGCGTACGGAACAGCTTCAGCTCGCCGGTGACATAAGCTACACCCTGCCGCCATCTGATTACCTGCCGGCCGGGTCTCCACCCAAGGAGCGCTCCGAGGCCAATGACGCTGTCGTCGCGGCACTGACCCACACTCTGGACCAGTTCAAGGTGGAGGCAAAAGTCACGGGCTTCTCCCGTGGGCCCACGGTGACGCGGTATGAGATCGCGCTGGCTCCGGGGACCAAGGTGGAACGGGTCACGGCACTGTCCAAAAACATTTCATATGCTGTTGCCAGCTCGGATGTTCGTATCCTGTCTCCGATCCCTGGCAAGTCCGCCATCGGCATCGAGATACCCAACAGCGACCGTGAAACGGTATCGCTGGGCGATGTGCTGCGGTCCAACAACGCCCGCAAATCAGAGCATCCCATGATCATGGGTGTCGGCAAAGACGTAGAGGGTGGCTATGTTGTGGCGAACCTCGCCAAAACTCCGCACCTGCTGGTTGCTGGCGCAACAGGGGCCGGTAAGTCTTCGTTCGTTAATTCAATGATTACGTCAATACTCATGCGTGCCACGCCGGATGAGGTGCGCATGATCATGGTGGACCCAAAGCGAGTGGAGTTGACCGCTTATGAGGGCGTGCCCCATCTCATCACGCCGATCATCACGAGTCCCAAGAAGGCGGCCGAAGCGCTTCAATGGGTTGTCCGCGAGATGGACACCCGATATGACGACCTTGCCAACTTCGGGTTCAAGCACATCGACGACTTCAACAAGGGCGTCCGAAACGGCAAGGTCGTTCCCCCCGCTGGATCAAAACGCGTGATCCGCCCATATCCGTATCTTCTGGTCATTGTCGACGAGCTCGCCGACCTCATGATGGTGGCACCACGTGATGTGGAGGATTCAATCGTGCGGATTACCCAACTTGCTCGTGCAGCCGGTATACACCTTGTGCTGGCAACGCAGCGTCCATCTGTAGACGTCGTGACTGGTTTGATCAAAGCGAACGTTCCCTCCCGTATGGCTTTTGCGACATCGTCGGTTACGGACTCACGCGTCGTTTTGGATCAGCCGGGTGCAGAGAAGCTGATCGGCCAGGGAGACGCACTCTTCCTACCGATGGGTGCGTCAAAACCTATTCGTGTTCAGGGCGCTTGGGTCACTGAATCGGAGATCCACCGTGTAGTCGAACACGTCAAGGGCCAGCTGCAGGCCAATTACCGTGACGATGTTGCAGTGCAGGCACCAAAGAAACAGATTGATGCCGATATCGGAGACGACTTGGACGTTTTGCTGCAGGCCACGGAGCTCGTGGTGACAACTCAGTTTGGCTCAACGTCTATGCTGCAGCGGAAACTGCGGGTTGGCTTCGCGAAGGCGGGCAGACTCATGGATCTGTTGGAGTCACGGGGTGTCGTCGGGCCGTCAGAAGGATCGAAGGCCCGGGACGTTCTGGTCCAACCTGATGACCTGGCAGTCACGCTGGCTGCGATGAGGGGCGATGATCCGCCCGCGGACTCAGACGCTATGGACAGTGCGGGAGGAGTGCCAGCCAACGTTCGGACCGCTGCCCTAGCCGACAATGCCAACGCCAATCACGGGTTCAAAGAAGGAGCCTCGGCCGGTAATGATGAGGTAGCCCGGGATCTCGAATCCCGCCCGCAACCGGTTGACTATTTCGATGGCAGCAGCAGCGGCATTGATGACGGCGGCGGCGAGGACGCGTGGTCTCTCACCGGACGGTAGCCTTGAACTGTGAATGAGATCCAGCGCAGTGTCCCTGTCGTGAACATAGCCAACGTGTTGACCGTCTTGCGGATTGTGCTGGTCCCCTTTTTTGTCTGGGCACTGTTGGTTGACAGTCCCGGGCTCGAACCAGAGAACGGCGCGGCCCGCTGGATCGCGGTCGCGCTCTTCGCAGTTGCTATCTATACCGATAAACTCGATGGTGATCTTGCCCGGAGCAAGGGCTTAATAACGGATTTCGGAAAGATTGCCGATCCCATTGCGGACAAGTTGCTCATCGGGTCCGCACTTGTCATGCTGGCGCTGCTTGATGAGTTGTGGTGGTGGGTCGTCATCGTGATTCTGGCCCGCGAACTCGGTATAACTCTTCTGCGGTTTGTGGTGATCCGCCAAGGTGTCATCCCCGCTTCGCGGGGTGGCAAGCTGAAGACGGTCGTGCAGACCTTCGCCATAATTTTGTATCTGCTCCCTCTTTCCTCGATGCTCGGCAGCTGGACGCTCTGGATGGCCGGCAGCGTCATGTTTGCCGCACTGGTCATCACGGTCGTTACAGGCGTGGACTACGTCATCAAGGCTCTACGGTTGCGCGCCGGGAAGATTTCTGGCCGGTGACTGGCAGGAATGCGATCGCTGAGGCCGTTATCGACGAGGCTGTCCGCATCGGCGCTACGATTGCTACCGCCGAATCATTGACCGCGGGAATGGTGAGCTCATCGCTGGGCGGAGTTCCAGGCGCTTCTCGAGTACTGTTGGGTGGCGTTGTGGCGTACCAGAACGCGGTCAAGTCCGCCGTGCTTGGCGTAGATCCTGCGCTTTTGGAGAGGGTCGGCTCCGTTGACTCCGAGGTGGCAACGGCCATGTCGGAAGGCGTCCGTCAGCTATTGAACGCAGACTACGGAGTGGCGACCACTGGGGTTGCCGGCCCCCAATCACACGATGGAAAGGCGGTAGGAACTGTCTTCGTTTCTGTCGCTGGACCGATGGGGCTCTGCGTCTCGGAGTTTCGGTTTGCGGGCGCACGGGATGAAATTCGTAGCGAGACGACAACGGCGTCTCTCCAGCTCCTCCTCACCTGCCTCCGGAAGTAACCGGAGGGCCGGGAAGATGGCTCTTGCCGGTAGCCTTGATACTGGACTGTTGCCTGGGAACAAATCCAGAGGCCCAGAGGTTATGGAAGTATCAGCAGCTGATAGCGTAAATGGTCCGGAATACCTGAGACGGTCGGAAGACCGTTCATCCACTCGAGGAGCAAGGCGATACACATGGTAAAGCAACCCATATCCGTAAACGGAGTGGTCCGTTGGCGAGATGTAGGGTTGACAGACGATGCAAAGGGTGAGCCCAAGGAGCGTAAAATGGTAGTTCTGCGTCATGAGATTGGGGACGTCCTCCGCGATGTCCGTCAGCGTCAGAGCCGTACCCTGCGCGAGGTCTCGCATAGTGCGCGTGTGTCACTCGGTTATCTGAGTGAAGTCGAACGAGGCCAGAAAGAGGCGTCGTCGGAATTGCTTTCTTCCATCTGCAGCGCTCTGGATGTTCCGCTTTCCCTGATGCTCAGGGAAGTCAGTGAGCGTCTCGCAGTAGCGGAAGGCGTAGCTGTTCCTGACACGGTACCGCAGGAACTTTCACGAGAGTTTACCGGTACGATCCCAGACGAAGTGCCCGGCAACCTGAGTAAGGATCTAGCTTCTTCGTCTTTCTAGACCTTTGAAGAGAGAGGGCCCACAGAGCGCTGCTCTGTGGGCACTTTTGCGTTAGCAGCGCCTAATAGTTATCCCGCGTGTACGTTTCATTGAGTTGCCCCAAGAGACGCGCCAAATCGCCTATGTCCGCAGCTGACCAATCCTCCATCAGATGCCGGAAAGCATCCTTGCGTCCGGATTGGGCAGCAAACAATCTGCTGGACCCAAGTGGAGTGAGGCTAATGGCTTGAGCACGGCCATCCTGAGGATCCGCTGTTTTCTGAACCAGACCGAGTTGTTCAAGCATGGTGATCTGACGGCTGACTGATGGCTTCCCGATACCTACGTTCGTAGCAAGATCGGTAAGGCGCATGCCGCCGGTGCGTTGCAGAATGACCAACAAGCCGTAGGCCGCTGGCTCCATATCTGGATGAACGCGCCTGGCAACCTTGTGCGAATTGGAGCGTGCCCTGCGCCAGAGGATGCTCAACTGCTCCTCCAGCGCCTTTATGGCTGCATCAGCAGCGCCTTCCGCCACGTTCACGCCTTGTTCGGTCATGGAGTCATTGTAGGGGAGTGAATCAGAGCTCCCTTACTTCATGGTCGCCGGATCTAGGAGGTTGCGCTGAAGGGTTAGGACGCGGACAGCTGTGAGAACATTGGACAGTGAGATTAAGTAATTTCTGGCGGCTTATGGATGATGAGTTCGGGGTCGGATACTCAAGAGTCCTTGCCGGTGAACTAGTCCTTGCTGAGCTGGGCGGAATGACGGCAGTAGCTGCTCTTAAGGCGGGTAAAGAGCCCAGACAAGTCTGGTTGGCGATCTGCACCATGCAAGACGTTCCTCTGGCCCGGCGCCTGGGACAGGACGCGACGCCAAAGCCCTGACGGCATTCGTGGATCCACCCGAAGTAAGACACACCCACTCGATATATTCGAACATGTATTCGGATCTCGGTAGACTGCGACACGAGGGTTACGGCAGCTGTCGGCCCAAGTTGTCCACAAAGACAAGTTCGGACGCGATTTTGTCAGTCCGGCGGACTACCGTCTGAGTGAGAACATCAACGGGCTGAAACGGCCCATGAAACATGAGGTGAGACATGGCAACGCAGGCAGATCGCGAGAAGGCTCTCGAAGCGGCATTGGCGCAGATTGACAAGCAGTACGGTAAGGGATCCGTCATGCGTCTGGGGGATGACGTCCGCGCACCCGTCGAGACCATTCCGACAGGCTCCATAGCCCTGGATGTCGCCCTCGGTATTGGTGGATTGCCAAGAGGCCGTGTCGTTGAAATTTACGGACCGGAGTCATCTGGTAAAACAACTGTCGCTCTGCACGCTGTGGCGAGTGCACAGCGCAATGGCGGAATCGCAGCCTTCATTGACGCGGAACATGCCCTTGACCCGGAGTATGCGAAGAGGCTGGGTGTGGACACCGACGCGCTCTTGGTTTCACAGCCGGATACCGGTGAGCAGGCTCTGGAAATTATGGACATGCTCATTGGGTCAGGGTCGCTGGACATCGTCGTCATCGACTCGGTTGCGGCGCTGGTACCGCGTGCAGAAATCGAAGGCGACATGGGCGACAGCCACGTAGGCCTGCAGGCCCGCTTGATGAGCCAGGCGCTCCGGAAAATCACAGGCCGATTAAGTCAATCGAAGACCACCGCCATCTTTATCAACCAGCTGCGTGAGAAGATCGGCGTCTTCTTCGGCAGCCCCGAGACAACAACAGGTGGTAAAGCGCTCAAATTCTACGCGTCTATTCGAATCGATGTGCGTCGCATCGAGACGCTGAAGCAGGGCGCCGATGCGGTTGGTAACCGGACCCGAGCGAAGATTGTGAAAAACAAGATGGCTCCGCCGTTCAAGCAGGCCGAGTTCGACATCATCTACGGTCAGGGAATCTCCCGGGAGGGGGGCCTCATCGATGTCGGTGTAGAGCAGGGTTTCGTGAAAAAGTCAGGTGCTTGGTTCACCTATGACGGCGATCAGCTTGGCCAAGGTAAGGAAAACGCTCGTACCTTCCTGCGTGATAACCCTGACCTGGCGGATGAGCTCGAGCGGCGTATTAAAGAAAAGATGGGAATCGGAGTGCCGCAAGCGGACGCTTCGGACGACGCTCCAAAGCTCAAAGCCGTTGGCGGTGACGCAGTCTAGGGGATGACTGCCTTTGATTCAGGGACCGGCAGAACCGCTTCATCCGGTCAACAAGACGGGCGGGTTGGGGATGCAGGAAGCACGCCTGAGCAGCGTGCGCTGTCAGTGCTTCTTCGTCAGTTGTCGACCGCGCCTAAAACCCGCTGGCAGCTCGAGCAAAAACTGGCGGACCACGACACACCCCAAGATATCGCGGCATCGTTAATTGATCGCTTTGAAGAGCTGGGGCTGATCAACGACGCGACGTTCGCCAGCATGTGGGTGGAGAGCAGGTCCAGGACTAAGTCGCTGTCCCGCGGTGCGCTCAAGCGGGAACTCGCAACCAAAGGAGTTCCCGCGGATTGCGCTGAGGCTGCTCTGGCGCAGCTCACTGAGGAAGAAGAAATTGAGTCCGCCAGAAGATTGGTCCGCAGGAAGATACCGTCAAATTTCAGCTCACAAGACCACGGCGGCCGGGACAAAGCAGTCCGAAGACTCATTGGCATGCTCGGGCGCAAAGGATACGGGGCTGGACTTGCGTTCAAGATCGTCGCGGACGAATGTGAGGCCGTAGCTGAGACACCGGAGGACGTCTGGTTCGGATAGCGCCAACGCGTGGGCTGGTCGTCAGCGGATTCTCGCTGTAGTCTGATCGACGATATGGTCAAGTTCAAGCTCAGGATGAAGAAGCTACGGCGTGTCGCCACAGTGTATGGTGTTGCTGCCGTTATGCTCTCGTCCCTATTGGGAGTCGGCACCCCAGCGCAAACCTCCGAGCTTCCCACGTGGGATGAAATTCGAGCGGCCAAGGGCAATGAAGCGGCCACTGCGAACAGAATCGGGGAAGTCGAAGGACTCCTGAGGGATTTCAGGCAACAGGCCGGCCTAGTCGGTGACCAAGCGGTGCAGGCCGAGTCAACTCTTCATGCAGCCGAAGACGCTCTGAAGTCTAGCCAACGGCGGCTTCTACTGCTGCAGGAGAAGCACAGCAACGCACTCCTTTTGTCAGAGGAACTCAAACACAGGGCCGGAGGAATTGCGGCTCAGGCGTACAAGACCGGGTCGACAAGTCCCGGCGTATTGCTACTTCTGGATGCCAATCACGCGGTTGAAGCGGCCAACCGCCTCGTCATGACCAACATTGTCGGCGGACGTACGAACGAGCTGTACGCCGAAGCCGACGCATCAGCACGCGTTGCGCAAGTCCTGCATGAACAGCAGGAGTCAGTTCTCGCGGCGATCGAAGACCAGAGCCAGGAAGCAGCAAAAGCGCTCGAGGCGGCCCAGTCGATGGATCAACGAGCCCGGCGTTCGGTCGCCAAACAGGAAGAGTCCAGCTCGTTGCTCTACGAACAACTTGCCGAGCTCAAAGGAACGACCGCGCAGCTTGAGAGCTCGCGGATTCGCGGGCTCGCAGCTCAGGCGTCTTATCGTGAGCAGCAGGACGCCGCTCGCCAGGCAGTGCGGGCCGACAACGAACTGGAGGAAACCCGTAACGATGGTGCAGGAGACCGGCCAGCAGTAGCTACCAATCCAGCACCCGGTATTTCCGGAACACCAGCCCCGGACGGCCGCTCCCCGGAGAAGCCCAAAGCGCCGGTTCCTCCACCTGCACCCGAGCAATCGTCTCCTCCGGCCCCGTCGCCGGAACCGTCGAGACCGGCCCCGCGGCCGCCCACCCCGGCACCTTCACCTCCGCCCGAAGCCGACATCGTTGATAATCCCGCTGCGGCGCAGGCGTACGCAGAATCACGCATGGCGGCGTTTAGCTGGAATAACGGGCAATTTCGTTGTCTGGTCAACCTCTGGAACCGCGAATCAAGGTGGCGGACCAGCGCGCAGAACTCCTCTAGCGGCGCCTATGGAATTCCGCAATCTCTGCCTGGATCAAAAATGGCGTCCGCTGGTGCGGACTGGCGCACAAACTACCGGACACAGATCGAGTGGGGGCTCGGCTACGTCTCTGGGCGTTACGGTAGCCCGTGCGCGGCCTGGGACCACTCGGAGAGCCATGGTTGGTATTGATCCGGATTGTGGTGCATGAGCGCAGAAGTCGTACCCTTGATAGGTGAGTTTTACCATCCCTGTTCCTGAAGCCGCCGTAGCCGAGTCCGGCCGTACCTATCAGGTGCGCACTTTCGGCTGCCAGATGAATGTCCATGATTCCGAGCGTTTAGCCGGTTTGATGGAGGAGGCTGGTTACTCGCCGGCGGGGGATGACCAAGCGGACGTCGTCGTACTCAATACGTGCGCCGTTCGGGAGAATGCGGACAACAAGCTCTACGGCAATCTCGGTATGTTGGCATCCGTAAAAGAGCAGCGCCCCGGGATGCAGATCGCAGTGGGTGGTTGTCTCGCGCAGAAGGACAGAGAAACCATTCTCCGGAAGGCACCCTGGGTGGATGCTGTTTTCGGTACGCACAACATCGGCTCGCTGCCCGCACTGCTGGAACGTGCGCGCCACAACAACGAAGCGCAACTGGAAATTCTGGAATCCTTGGACGTCTTTCCGTCCACACTGCCCACTAAGCGGGACGCCGTGTATTCGGGTTGGGTGTCCATCTCTGTGGGGTGCAACAACACCTGTACGTTCTGCATTGTTCCGTCGCTACGAGGAAAAGAACGTGACCGTCGTCCCGGAGAGATTCTGGCCGAGATAAAGGCACTGGTGGAGGATGGCGCCATCGAGGTCACTCTTCTGGGCCAAAACGTAAATTCTTATGGTGTCGAGTTCGGGGACCGGCATGCCTTTGGCAAGTTGCTCAGGGCCTGCGGGGACATCGAAGGGCTGGAACGTGTGCGTTTCACGAGTCCTCACCCAGCGGCCTTCACGGATGACGTCATTGAGGCCATGGCGGAAACGCCCAACGTTATGCCACAGCTTCATATGCCGCTCCAGTCAGGATCGGACAAAGTGCTCAAGGACATGCGTCGTTCGTATCGCTCCAAAAAGTTCCTTGGCATACTGGACAGGGTTCGTGAGCGGATGCCGGAAGCGGCTATCTCCACGGATATTATTGTGGGGTTCCCCGGTGAGACGGAGGAGGACTTTCAGGCGACGCTAGACGTCGTCGAAAAGTCACGCTTCGCGACAGCTTTCACATTCCAGTATTCGTCACGACCGGGTACTCCCGCGGCGGATATGCCGGAGCAGGTGCCGAAAGTCGTGGTGCAGGAGCGGTTTGAAAGGCTGACCGCCCTTCAGGATCGTATTGCAGCGGAGGAGAATGCCGTCCAGGTTGGACGCGTGGTGGAAGTCATGGTGACGGCCCAGTCAGGTCGCAAGTCCGCTGAAACTGGAAGGCTATCCGGCCGTTCAAGGGACCAGCGGCTGGTCCACTTCTCCGTGCCGGAGGGTCAGCTTGATCCGCGTCCGGGAGATCTGGTGAGCCTAAAAATTACAGCGGCGGCGTCCTTCCACTTGGTCGCGGATCCACGGTCGGGCCAGGATTACAGCGTCAGGCGCTCTCGTGCGGGCGACGCATGGGACCGTGCGCAAGCGGATTCCTGTGGTGTGCCTGCCCCCGGTACAGCTTCGCGTCAAGGCGTGTCGCTGGGAATGCCCTCGCTGCCCTCACACCGTGGATAACCTTCCGGTCGTAGCCGTCGTTGGACCGACCGGGACTGGAAAATCGGAACTCGCCTTGAACCTTGCCCATGAGATTGGTGGGGAGGTGATCAATGCCGACGCCATGCAATTTTATCGCGGCATGGATATCGGCACCGCCAAACTCGGCGAGCGTGAGCGCGAGGGTGTCCCACATCACCTGCTGGACATTCTCGAGATCCATGAGGAGGCTAGCGTTTCGCACTTTCAGGCGCAGTCCCGCGCGTGCATGGATGAGGTTCGAAGCCGCGGACACTATCCCATCCTTGTGGGCGGATCGGGGCTTTACGTTCGGGCAGCCCTGGATATCCTGGAATTTCCAGGAACAGATCCGTCTATTCGCCGGGAGCTCGAGGCGGATATGGAGGAAACTGGTCTCGAGACGATGAGGTCTAGGCTCGAGTCGGTGGATCCTGAGTCTGCGGCCAGTCTCGGCGATGCCCGCCGTGTTATTCGTGCGCTTGAAGTACATGCTTTGACGGGCAGAACATTCACGTCGTTCATGCCACAACGCGAGTATGTGCAACCTGCGGTTCAGATCGGGCTTCGAGCCGAGCCCGCGGAGCTCGGGCCGAAGCTGAGTGAGCGCGTGTACCGCATGGAGCGTCAGGGGCTTCTAGAAGAAGTCCGACGTTTGGAACCGTTGGGCTTGCGATGGGGCAAAACGGCTTCCCGTGCGCTCGGTTACGCGCAGTTCCTTCGCGTCTTGGACGACGACATGCGTATCGAGGACGCTGTTGACGAGACCGCTGTCGCCACACGTAAGCTTGCGCGAAAGCAACGGACCTGGTTCCGGGGGGATAATCGGATTCAATGGTTGTCCTGGCAAGAACCTGGGCTAGCGGAACTCGCTGCAACTATTGTGCGTGAGTACACCGCAGGAGAAAGGTGAAGAAGTGAGCACTATTCCTGCTCTACCGAGTGGACTTCCATTCGCAAAAGGACACGGCACCGGGAACGATTTTATTCTCGTGTCAGATCCGACGGGGGAGAGGGACTTCACGCCCGAACAGGTGGCTTCACTGTGCCACAGGCATAGGGGAATTGGCGGCGATGGTCTGATCGTGGCAGTGCATTCTTCAACGCTGCCTGAGGGCCGGGCGATCCTGCAGAGTTGCCCGGATGCGCAGTGGTTCATGGACTACCGCAACGCAGACGGGTCAGTTTCGGAGATGTGCGGCAACGGGGTGCGGGTTTTCGTGCACTTCCTTCTAGCGGAGGGACTCCTCGAACTTGACGGTGCAGCAACGGTGAGGATCGGGACTCGGGCCGGCCTCAAGACGGTGTCGCGGAGCGCGGATGGCTACGCCGTGGACATGGGCCCGTGGTGGTTTGAGTTTCCTGACCTTGCTGCGTCACGGGCCTCGGATTCGTTGGTGGATACGGTAGGACTGAGCGTAAACCGGCCGGCACTTTCGGTGAACATGGGTAATCCACACACTGTGGTGGCACTTGCTGATGCTGCGGAGTTGCAGGCAGTTGCGCTCACTGCCCAGCCGCAGGTTCTTCCGGCCCCTCCAAACGGAACCAATGTTGAGTACGTGGTTCCCGCTGAACCGCTGGTGGAGCACGGAGTCGGGCGGGTGGCGATGCGGGTTTACGAACGAGGCGTGGGAGAGACCCTATCGTGTGGCACGGGCGCTTGCGCCGCTGCCGTGGCGACCAGGTATTGGGCGGGGTCCGGTGCCCCAGATGCGTGGTGGGTGGAGGTTCCGGGCGGTGTTCTCGGTGTACGATTCAACCCCGGACCAGACGGCCGCGAACGAGTGGAACTGTCGGGTCCCGCGGTCATCGTAGCCAGAGGCGTTCTGAACTAGCTCGTTATGCTGGCGCTGAAGTACGTGTGACTTTCAGGATCCGGAACGATTTGGCGGTGCGGAATCGGATCACGGACCAGTTATGGCCGAGTTCGTCAGCGAGCCAGCGTTGCAGAGAGTCGGCTCCAAGGTTCTTCTGTACAACCAGCCACGCCGTTCCATCCGGGGCGAGCCGTGGGAGCCATCTCGTGAGCAGTGAGTGCAGTTCCTCCTTACCGACACGGATGGGAGGATTAGACCAGATGGTATTGAACATCGTCTTAGAATCAACGTCTTCGGGTTTACACGCGAGAACGTTGTCGAGACCGAGTGCACGGGCATTATCCGTGGTCAGAGCGACGCTGCGTCCGTTCACATCCACTGCGGTTATCAGCGCTTCTGGGGACTTCAAGGCCATGGTCAGTGCCAGCGGTCCCCATCCACAGCCTATATCCAGCAGGTTTCCCCGGAGCGGAGGATCGGGTACTTCGGACAGCAGCACTGCAGTGCCTTTGTCGACGCCGCCGGGGCTGAAGATGCCCGACGTCGTCTGTAGCTGACGTTCCTTGCCGTTCAGCACAACTTCCAGCGGGCGACGGACCGCCGTTCCACTGGGCTGTTCGCTGAAATAGTGTTGGGAGTCCATAACAGGACAGAATAGTTGAACGATGGCCGGAACCGTGTTTTTGTCAGCGCTCCCCGGTAGAATGATGGTTCAGGATTCTTTGAAGGAGAGCATGACCAGCGACCACGATCATTCCACCCCGAGCCCGGAGACTCCGGGCCCCGATGAAATGCAGGCGGTCATCGACCGCGTGCTTGGCAGAGAGACTTCAGGTGCCGACAATGCGGTGCATGCGGAAGTGGCTGCTCGTCGGGATGAAGATTTTGACTACGACGGCGATCAGCAAGCTCTCGAAGAACGTCACGCGTTGCGTCGTGTGGGTAGCCTCTCCACGGAACTGGAAGACGTCACAGAGGTCGAATACCGGCAGCTCCGTTTGGAGCGAGTGGTATTGGCAGGACTGTGGACTGACGGAACCGCGGCGGATGCCGAGAACTCGTTGGACGAGCTGGCTGCATTGGCCGAAACAGCTGGGTCAGAGGTCTTGGACAGGGTGCTGCAGCGACGGTTGAAGCCGGATCCTGGAACGTTCCTCGGTTCAGGAAAGGCCCAAGAGCTGAAAGACATTGTGCGAGCTTGCGGCGCTGACACTGTCATTGTGGACAGTGAACTGGCGCCCTCGCAACGGCGGTCCCTTGAGGACATCGTCAAAGTCAAAGTAGTTGACCGGACAGCGCTGATTCTTGATATCTTTGCGCAGCACGCCAAGAGTCGCGAGGGCAAAGCACAGGTTGAGCTTGCTCAACTGGAATATCTTCTGCCGCGGTTGCGCGGTTGGGGAGAGTCGATGTCCCGTCAGGCGGGTGGACAGGTAGGCGGAGCTGGCGCGGGTATGGGGTCCAGGGGCCCTGGCGAGACCAAGATCGAACTTGATCGTCGGAAAATCCGCACCCGGATGGCTAAGCTGCGGAGGGAAATCGTGGCGATGAAGCCTGCCCGCGAAACGAAACGCTCTAACAGGCACCGCCACGCGGTACCTTCTGTCGCCATCGCCGGATACACCAATGCCGGCAAGTCCTCCCTGTTGAACCGGCTCACGAATGCTGGCGTTCTTGTGGAGAACGCGTTGTTCGCGACACTGGACCCAACGGTCCGCAAGACAGAAACACCTGATGGCCTCGGCTACACGCTCGTCGATACGGTCGGATTCGTCAGGTCATTGCCAACGCAGTTGGTTGAAGCCTTCCGATCGACTTTGGAGGAAGTTGCGGACGCGGACTTGATCCTGCATGTCGTGGACGTTTCGCATCCGGATCCTGAAGGACAGATCTCGGCAGTGCGCGCGGTTCTTTCCGAAGTAGACGCACGTCGGATCCCCGAAATCATTGTCCTGAACAAAGCCGATACTGCAGATCCTTACACCATTGACAGGGTTCGCAGCGCGGAGTCGCAGACCATTGTCGTCTCGGCTCGCACGGGAGAGGGCATAGCGGAACTTGCCGCCGTTATCGGTGCATCGATTCCCCGTCCATCGATTCGGCTCCAACTCTTTGTGCCCTATGATCGCGGGGACGTCGTCAGCAGATTGCATTCCGCCGATGTCGAAATAGTAACCATCGAACACGAGGATTCGGGCACGAGGCTGGACGTGATGGTGAAAGAACCACTAGCAGCAGAGCTGGAGCCATTCCGAGCCCATGCCTGAGAGTAGCGAAGCTGAAGCGCTGAAGCTGCTCGACACAGCAGTATCCGGTATGGGTGGGCAACACCGAACTGGTCAGCAGGAAATGACGCGCCAGGTAGCGCAAGCCATTGAGTCGGGTAGGCACCTGCTGGTACAGGCTGGTACGGGCACTGGGAAGTCCGTGGCGTATCTGATACCGCTAATTGTTCACGCGCAGAACAGTGACAAACCGGCGCTGGTGTCCACAGCGACGCTTGCGCTTCAGTCACAAATCGTGGGGCGGGATCTGCCTCGGCTGCTGAAAACACTGGAACCGGAGCTGGATCGCGAAATAGCCGTCGCCCTTCTGAAGGGCCGTGGAAATTACGTCTGCAAATACAAAACGGACGGCGGGTTTCCAGAGGAGAACGATCAGGAAAGCTTGTTTCTCATGGGGGAAGATGCCGCTGTCACGCATCCGTCGCCGTCGGATGGGCCCGGTACTGATTTGGGTCGTGAAGTAGCCAGGTTGCGTGAATGGGCGGCTGAAACTGAGACGGGAGATCGCGATGAGCTGAGGCCGGGAGTCAGCAACAAGGCCTGGCACCAGGTCTCCGTAACCGCCATGGAGTGCTTGGGTGCCCAGAAATGCCCTGTTGCTCAGGAGTGCTTCAGCGAACGCGCCAGAGCTGATGCAGCTGTGGCTGATATTGTGATCACCAACCACGCGATGCTTGCCATCAGTGCTTTCGAGGGGCTAGCAGTGCTTCCGGAGTACGACGTCGTGGTCATCGACGAAGCTCACGAGCTTCAGGACCGCGTAACCGGTGCTGTCACCGGTCAGCTCTCGTCGAACCTGATATCCGCGGCAGCATCGTCTATGCGCAAACACACCAACACGAGCGTTGAAGCGTTGTCGACCGCGGCCCGCCATTTCGAGGAATCGATGGCGGAACTGTCGTCTGGCTTGATGCACGCCGGCCTCAACGAGGAGCAGGAACAGGCGATCTCCCAGGTTCGGGATGCCTGTCGTGTGGGACTGTCCGATTCGAAGCAGGATGCAGGTTCACCGGCAGATGGTGGGAGACAAACCGCTCGCTCGCGAGTGACGGCCATCCTTGAATTGTGTGAGCGATTGATCAATGCGCAGAATGCCGGCGAGGTCTTGTGGGCCTCTCGAGCGAGCACCTTCTCACCTGGTATCGGGTATTCGCAACCGGATGAGAGTCAGCCCGCAAGTCTGCATGTTGCACCGCTATCGGTAGCTGGCCGTCTGCGGTCCGGACTTTTTGAGGATCACACGGTGATCCTCACTTCAGCCACCCTCGCCGTAGGAGCAGAATTCGGACCGGTCGCTGGCGGGCTGGGTCTTGCGGGGCCAAACGTCCCGTCCTGGACCGGGACAGACGTTGGTTCCCCGTTCAATTATCCAAAGCAGGGTGTTTTGTACGTTGCCGGGCACCTGCCTAAGCCCGACCGGAACGGTGTTCAGGCTCAACTCGTGGAACTGGAGCTGCTGCTAAAAGCTTCCAGAGGCGGGGCCTTAGGGCTATTTTCTTCGAGAAGGGCGGCCGAGGAGGCGGCGGACACGCTTCGGAGCAAAGTCGATTTCCCTATTCTGTGCCAGGGTGAATCGACCATGGCGGCTCTGATCGAGCAGTTCGGTGCCGAGCCGGATACGTGCCTGTTTGGGACGATGTCGCTATGGCAGGGCGTGGATGTCCCTGGTGACTCCTGCCGGCTTGTCACCATCGACAGAATTCCCTTTCCGCGGCCGGATGACCCCTTGACGACCGCGCGTACCAGGGCCGTCGCCAAAATCGGCGGAAATGGTTTCATGACCGTTTCTGCAGCGCAGGCAGCTGTGAAACTTGCTCAGGGTGCTGGCCGCCTGATTCGAAGCAGTAATGATCGTGGAGTCGTGGCGATCTTGGATTCGCGCTTGGCTACTGCTGGTTACGGCGGATTCCTACGTGCGTCGCTGCCGCCATTCTGGGCTACCTCGGACCAGGATATTGTTATAGGCGTCCTCAAGAGACTGGCCGCGAGAGACGAAACCTAGACTTGGCTATAGCGAACGCATAACCGAAACGACCCTGCCCATGACTGTGGCATGATCGCCGAGAATTGGTTCGTACTGGGTGTTCTGCGGTAACAGCCATGTATGGCCGTCCCGTTGGCGGAAAGTTTTTACGGTCGCTTCATCGTCCAGGAGAGCGGCGACAATGTCCCCATTATCAGCGGTCGACTGCCTGCGGATGACTACCCAGTCTCCGTCACAGATCGCGGCGTCTATCATGGAGTCCCCGACGACTTTCAGCATGAAAAGTTCTCCATGGCCCACCAGCTGGCGGGGCAGGGGCATGACGTCTTCGACTGCCTGATCGGCCAGTATCGGACCACCGGCAGCGATACGACCCACCAGCGGAACCATGGCCGGTCCTGAGTCTGGTAACGGTAGAGCAGTGATCGTTGCGGGGCCGGGCGTAGTCCCGTTCTTCCCCCCGGACGCAGCTGACTCAGGGGGGGCGGCTGAGAGGATTTCCATGGCTCTGGGTCGCTTCGGATCTCGCCGAATGTAGCCAAGCTTTTCTAGGCGGCCGAGCTGGTGGGTGACGCTTGAAAGGCTTGCCAGGCCCACAGTGTCGCCAATCTCCCGCATGGACGGCGGGTAACCGTACGTTGATACGGACTGCCTGATAGTTTCCAAAATCTTGGCTTGGCGAACAGTCAGAGGGCGGGGAGCGGCAGGACGGTGCGATGTTCCTGATTCGGAGTAGGCATCTGCGGGTGTCATTCGGCTTCCTCCACTGTGTTGTCGCCCAGACGTGCGACGTAAGAATCCCAATCGGCAAAATGTCAGTCCCGGATGGTGGAGTACTTTCCATGATCCGCTGCCGATTGTTGTCACCAGCCTATGTGGCGTTGACCGCTTTCTCAAACATTTGTTCGAAGGTGTGTCGACAATACTCGATCATCGGTGCTATAAATGAGCTACGAATAGAACATGTGTTCTATTCGTAGCTTCGAAGGTCGAATAAAATCGAACACATGAACGAAGGAAGGTGTTGACATGTCGACCAATTCGTCGATCTTGGGAACCGCATCGATTTTTCCTGCAGACGCAGGTACACGTTTGTCCCTGACTCGGAGGGGTCGCTTGGTCTTCATCGGACTTCCGTTGATGGTTTTGGCGGCCTCTCTCTTGACGTTTGTAGGGTTCTTTACAGCCCCTGCCATGGCTTCAGGGTTCGACAACCTCAACCCCACGGATACCGTGAGCGTCAGCGTGCCCAGCGGTGGAAGCCTGTGGAACTTGGCTCTCGAGTATTCTCCGGACCGTGATCCCCGGGATGTTGTTTTTGAGATCGTTGAGTTGAACGATCTTGGCACGTCAACGGTGCAAGCCGGGCAGCAGATCTTCGTGCCAGTTTCCCGGTAGTGGAGTGGGCGACATTTGGCTTGCCTAGATGACTCGGTCTCATTTTTCGTTTGTGGCTGCTCTTCATTTAAGCTTGTTTCGTGAGTGAAAAGTTGGATCGACTGGATAAGTTGCCACTGCGGCGGGACTTGGTGGGGTTAGAGCCGTACGGAGCGCCCCAGATAGACGCGGAGGTGCTCCTCAACGTCAATGAAAATACACACGGTGTGCCGCTGGAAGTGCGAGAAGCCATCGCGGAGGCAGTTCAGGAAGCTATCCAGGGTTTGAACCGGTACCCGGATCGCGAATTTACAACTTTACGCACATTATTGGCCGGGTATCTCGGCCACTCATTGACCCCCAACCATATCTGGGCGGCCAATGGATCCAATGAGGTACTGCAGCAGATCCTCCAGGCCTTCGGTGGCCCCGGCCGCACAGCCCTCGGGTTTCCGCCAACATATTCGATGTACCCGTTGCTGGCGAGTGCAACCAACACCGAGTATGTCAGTGGCGAGCGCAGTGATCACTTCAGTCTCACCGCAAGGGACGCCGCGGAGCAGGTCGCAGTCCTCGCCCCAAACGTGGTGTTTTTGTGCTCACCCAATAACCCGACGGGAACTGCGTTGGGGCTAGATGTCGTTGAAGCGGTCTACTCTGCCGGTGAGAGCAGCCGGGCGATCGTCATAGTGGACGAGGCGTATGCGGAGTTTGCCAAGGAAGGCACCCCGAGTGCTCTGTCCTTGCTTCCCGGAAGAGAGCGACTAATCGTTAGTCGAACAATGAGCAAGGCGTTCGCCCTTGCGGGAGCCAGAGTGGGATACCTTGCTGCGTCTCCGGAGGTAACGGACGCGCTTCGGCTGGTGAGGTTGCCATATCACCTGTCGGCTATCACGCAGGCAACAGCCAATGCTGCTCTTCAGCACCCCGCGATACTTTTGGCCAACGTGGAGGACATCAAGTGCCAGAGAGATCGAATTGTCGAGGGACTGCGTGATCTCGGTCTCAGGCCAGAGGAGTCAGATTCCAACTTTGTTTTCTTCGGCGGCGTGAGGAACACCTCGCGGGTTTGGCAGGGCCTGCTGGCTGCGGGAATCCTGATTCGGGATGTTGGAATTCCGGGCTATCTCAGGGTGACGGCCGGAACCGCGGAGGAGACGGAGCGGTTTCTCACTGAACTGGGGAGGCTGGTTCAGGACGAGTCATACTTGAAGTCGTGACAGGAAGCCCATCCTCAAGCGAACTCACTAAAATTTTCCACCAAAGGACTACCTCTATGAACACGCAGGTAAGCGGTAGGCGCACAGCATCGCTCGCGCGCTCCACCAGTGAATCGTCGGTGGTCGTCACCGTTGATCTTGACGGGACGGGACGCTCGGACATCGATACGTCGGTACCGTTCTTCGACCATATGCTCACAGCTTTGTCCAAGCATTCGCTGATCGACCTCACGGTCAAGGCGAAGGGGGACACCCATATAGATGTGCACCACACGGTGGAGGACGTGGCCATCACGCTCGGAGACGCATTGAAGGCCGCGCTTGGAGACAAAACTGGAATACGACGTTTTGGAGACGCTGCGGTTCCGCTTGATGAGGCGCTGGCGACGGCGGTTGTCGACATCTCGGGCCGTCCGTATCTGGTTCACGAGGGCGAGCCTGCCGGTCAGGAATACCACCTCATAGGTGGACACTTCACAGGCGCGCTTACCCGCCACGTCTTTGAGTCGATTACGCTCCACGCGCATATCTGTCTGCATATGCGTGTGCTGAGCGGGAGAGACCCACATCACATCGTCGAGGCTCAGTTCAAGGCGTTTGCCCGCGCGTTGCGCACTGCCGTGGAGAAGGACCCACGGGTTAACGGCATTCCATCAACAAAAGGTGCGTTGTGAGCAACCGTGTGACAGTTCTGGACTATGGGTCTGGAAACGTGCGGTCAGTTGTTCGCGCGCTCGAGCGCGTGGGAGCTGAGGTCACCTTGGGGTCCTCAGCCGATGAAGTGCTCGAGGCCGACGGTCTCGTGGTCCCTGGAGTTGGTGCTTTTGCCGCTGTCATGCAGGGACTGAAGAAGGTTGATGCGCTGAGGCTGATCGGCCGGAGGGTTGCCGGAGGCCGACCGGTGTTAGGCATCTGCGTTGGGCTTCAGATCCTGTTTGATGCGGGCGTCGAGCACGGCGTGCGCACCGATGGGATGGGGGAATGGCCCGGTACTGTCGAACCTCTACGGGCACCGGTAGTTCCCCATATGGGCTGGAACACGATTCAGTCGCCGGAAGGCACTCGGCTCTTCGCGGGCCTAGAGTCTGAGCGCTTTTATTTTGTCCATTCCTATGCGGTGCAGGAATGGGACTTCGATGTAACCCAACCTCGAATGAAGGCTCCTATGGTGACGTGGTCGGATCACGGCGGGCCGTTCATCGCCGCCGTCGAGAACGGTCCACTATCAGCGACTCAATTCCATCCAGAGAAATCCGGCGACGCAGGCGCGGCGCTTCTCCAAAACTGGCTTGGAAGTTTCAGCTAGCCGTGGGGAGCTTACTCCTCATGGCCCTAGCAGGTCTGCTCATCGGTGGCGCGATCTCGTTTCGCAGACAAAATTTCTCCACCTTTTTGACTGTAGCCCTATGGATCCTTGCTGGCCTGTCGTTGTTGGCCGCCTATCTGTTGACTCTCTAATCGAAACGAAAGCCTGTTCACATGACTGAACCGATTGAATCACCCCGACTCCAACTCCTGCCCGCCGTTGATGTCGCAGGCGGCCAAGCCGTCCGCTTGGTCCAGGGGGAAGCTGGCAGCGAGACATCCTTCGGTGACCCGTTGGATGCCGCCATCGCTTGGCAGGAGGGCGGTGCGGAATGGATCCATCTGGTAGACCTCGATGCTGCGTTCGGACGCGGATCTAATGTGCCACTTTTGAAGAGAGTCGTCCGTGAACTAACGGTGCAAGTTGAACTCTCTGGCGGTATTCGAGATGACGCTTCCCTCGAGGCAGCCCTTGAACTGGGCGCAACCAGGGTCAACCTTGGTACGGCGGCTCTGGAGGACCCGGAGTGGACGGCGAAAGTCATTGACCAGTACGGGGACGCCATTGCTGTTGGTCTTGACGTGCGCGGAACGACGCTGGCGGCCAGAGGCTGGACGCGCGAGGGCGGGGACCTGTGGGATGTGCTCGCCAGGCTTGAGGATGCAGGGTGCGCGCGCTATGTCGTCACCGACGTCACAAAGGACGGAACGTTACGCGGACCGAATATTGACTTACTGCGGCAGATGCTGGTCCGTACGGAAAGACCTGTTGTAGCTTCTGGCGGAATCTCAAGTCTTGAAGATATCCGGGCGCTACGGACGCTAGTGCCGGCAGGCTTGGAAGGCACCATAGTGGGCAAGGCGCTATATGCCCGGAACTTCACGTTGCCAGAGGCGTTGGACGTCGCGGGAAGGGCTTAGCACGACGGTGACGAAGGAACTGCCAGAACATATAGTCGCCGCTCTGCGTAGGGCCGGTGGCAAGGCTGATTCCGCGGGTGCCCTATGGGAAGGGCGTGATCTTTCGGCGTCGGGTAACCCCTTGCATGATTTCGATAACGACGACGGATCGGTCAACGCGCACTACCAAGGCGCTGTTGACCTTCTTGTCGCTGGCGAGTGCGGAGAAAACGCGGTCGTCCAGGCGCTGAGTCAGGCGCGCGTCTTTGTGCCGATAGTGGCTGAACTAAGCACAGAAGCCTCCGGGCAGCTAGGGATCGTTTCAGACAAGGAGGCCGATATGGCCCTCATTTGGCTGCAGGCTCCGGACGGACGGAAGGCTCTTCCGATCTTTTCCTGTGTGGCGCATATGCAGCGATGGCACTCGGACGCAAGGCCCGTTGCCGTCTACGCTCCCAGAGCGGCTCTCTCCGCAGTCTCCGAGGGAGCTGAGCTGTTGGTTGTGGATCCCGGTTCGAACTTCACCTTCGTGGTTCGCCGGCCTGCGCTGTGGGCGCTCGCTCAGCAGGCTTCTTGGAACCCGTCGTATGAGGATCCGGATGTAGCAATACTGCTCAAAGCAGCAGTTGCCGAGGAGAGCTTGGTCAATAAAGTCATAGCTCAACCGGGCCCGGGCATTGCCTCGCGTACTGCCGCCGGCTCCGTAGTTGCCGGTGGGGGGCCGGGACCTGAATTACTTGTCTGGCTTCAGCTCTTGCCTGGCCTCGGCGCTGCGGAAGTTCAGAAGGTGGCGGCTCGGTTTCGAGAGAGGTTAGCTTCGAACTCGTGCTTCACCGAGAAGGTGGACTCGCTTGAAGTTCGCTTGACGGACTGAGGCACCGTTCAAGCGTCTAGGGTCAATGGGACGGCCATGCTGACCGCGCCGTTCTAGTTGACGGGCCCTGTGTACTTTTCGCCCGGGCCCTTGCCCGGGGCATCCGGAATGCTTGATGCTTCCCTGAAAGCCAGCTGCAGTGAGCGAAGGCCGTCACGGATAGGTCCGGCATGCTGACTTCCGATCTCTGGAGCCGCGGCAGTGACGAAGCCTGCCAATGCTGTGATCAGCTTGCGCGCTTCATCGAGATCTTTAAGCTCCTCCGCGTCGTCGCCTGCAGCCAGTCCGCACTTAACGGCTGCTGCGCTCATGAGATGCACGGCGGCCGTCGTGATGACCTCAACGGCTGCGACCTCTGCAATGTCCCGCATCTGGTTTGCGGCGTCAGCAAGTGGTTCCGAAACCGGTGTCCCGACTTCGGACGCAGGAAAGGCGTTGCGGACGGAACTCTCAGGGGAATTATTGTCATGACTAGTCATACTGCTAAGCTTTACACAGACCGATTGATTGGCGTTATTTACCAATCAATAGCAAGCGGAGACCTCTCCCACCCGCGACAGCCTGTATAACAGAGTTGCCGGGTTCCGGTCGGTGGCGCGCCAGACATCAGCGGCGCTTGCTGTGGTCCCATCCACGGCGCCGTCCACCGAACCCTCGAGGCCTCCTATTGCGCATGCAGTTGGAGGCCTTCTTCATTGTGCAAGCGGCATCAGTTACCACGAACAATCAGGAGTTACACATTAGCGAGCCACGTATCAATGACCGGATCCGCGTTCCCGAGGTGCGGTTGGTAGGACCAGCAGGGGAACAGGTCGGCATTGTCCGTATCGAGGATGCCCTACGCCTGGCAACGGAGTCCGACCTTGATCTCGTTGAGGTGGCGCCGCAGGCCAAACCTCCCGTATGTAAGCTCATGGACTTTGGGAAATATAAGTATGAAGCTGCGGTGAAGGCGCGCGAAGCTCGCAAGAACCAGACGAATACGGTCCTCAAGGAGATTCGTTTTCGCCTGAAGATCGATACCCATGACTATGACACCAAAACTGGGCATGCACGGCGTTTCTTGGCTGCCGGGGACAAGGTCAAGGCAATGATTCAGTTCCGTGGCCGGGAACAGCAGCGACCGGAAATGGGTATCCGGCTTCTGCAGAAATTCGCGGACGACGTATCCGAGGTCGGTCTCGTCGAATCATCACCGCGCATCGACGGTCGAAATATGGTCATGGTTATCGGGCCAACCAAGAACAAGGCCGAGGCCAAGGCAGAGGCACGCCGGTCAGCCCAGCGAACTGAGGCCAAGGCGTTGAACGACGCCAAGAAGCGGGTTGATGAGTCCGGAGATGGCCAGCCATTGACTCAGACCATTGGTGATCAGCTGTCCGCAGAACTGGCTAAGAAGTCCGCGGAGACACCAGTAGTTGAGGCTGAGGTACCCACCGTGGAAGCAGAGCCGAAAGACATAGTCGCTGAAAAGCCGTCGGTTACGGCCGATGCGCCTACGAGCACTCCAGAGACTGTTCCGGAGGAAAAGAAAACACCCAAGGCCAAGGACGAGGAAGCTGCAACGCCAGAATCGGTTGTAGAAAAGTCAGTTCCAGAAAAGTCAGCCGCGGAGAAGACGACGGCCGCTAAACCGGCCGCGGGGAAGTCAGGGCCAGAAAAGCCAGCCGCGGAAAAGACGACGGCGGCCAAGGCGGCCGCGGAGAAGCCAGTGGCTGCGAAGCCCGTCGCGAAGACTTCACCAAGCCCGGCGCCCAAACCCGCACCAAAGGCCAAACCGGCTGCCCCCAAAGGAAAGCCGGGACCGGCCAAGTAAGTGGACAAACCCCTGTCGTCGCTAGGCGGCAGGACAAACCGCCGGTACCCATGACCGTGTACCACAAGACCCGATGGCGTACGCCTGAGGAAAAACGTAAGGAGATCGGTAGCGATGCCGAAGATGAAGACCCACAGTGGGGCGAAGAAGCGCTTCAAACTCACTGGTTCAGGAAAGCTGAAGCGTCAGCAGGCTAACCGTCGTCACTACTTGGAGCACAAGTCCTCGCGTCTGAAGCGGCGCCTGGCCAGCGATCAGATCGTTGCTCCGGCTGACGTACGGAACATCAAGAAGATGCTCGGCATCTAACTGCTACTTCCCGCGACAAGCCCTCATGGGCTGTCGAAAAACCACCAAGTTATCCCGGCTGGAATGTTCGATAACAACCATCCGATCGGGAGTTTTATCAAAGGAGTACGCACGTGGCACGTGTGAAGCGGGCAGTAAACGCCCATAAGAAGCGTCGGGTTATCCTGGAACGCGCCAAAGGCTACCGGGGACAGCGCTCACGCCTGTACCGCAAGGCGAAAGAGCAGCTGCTGAAGTCGTTCGTCTACAGCTATGGCGATCGCCGTAAACGCAAGGGCGACTTCCGTCGCCTCTGGATCCAGCGCATAAACGCGGCATCCCGCGCAAATGGCTTGACCTACAACCGCTTGATCCAGGGTTTGAAGGCCGCTCAGGTGGAAGTTGACCGCCGCATGCTCGCTGAGCTGGCCGTGAGCGATGCCAATGCATTCGCCGCGCTCGTTAAAATCGCCAAGGACTCGCTGCCCTCGGATACCTCTGCGCCCGCGGTAGCCTCCGCACCCGCAACGGCAAAGAGTGCCAAGACCGCGGCCAAGGCTGCTCCGGTCAAGAGCACTAAGCCTGCCATCGAAACTGCTGGTTCCGTCAAGGCCGACGGCGGCGAAGCTCCAACAGGTCACCCCATCAAGGGGAACCAGTCAGGCAAGTACCACGTACCGGGTTCAACCTGGTACGAGCAGACTGAGCCTGAATTCTGGTTTGAGAGCGTGGATGCTGCGAAGGCCGCTGGCTTCGAGCCTGCGGGTGGCGAGTCGCGTCAGAAGATGCAGGACTAGTTTTAGCTGGCAGAACTGAATTAACAAATGCATAACACTGAGCGCCCCCAGATTGCGTCAATGTCCAACCCCAGTGCAGACAGGGTGAAGGATGTGGCACAACTGTCGGGGCGCTCAGCGCGT
Source organism: Arthrobacter roseus (assembly GCF_016907875.1). NCBI lineage: Bacteria > Bacillati > Actinomycetota > Actinomycetes > Micrococcales > Micrococcaceae > Arthrobacter > Arthrobacter roseus. The sequence continues at coordinate 1,482,949 of NZ_JAFBCU010000001.1, forward strand.
TCGCGTCGAGGTCTGTTTCTCGCTGAGGGGCCACAGACGGTGAAGGAAGCGCTGAAGCTAGATAGAACTCGTTGCGGTAGTGGAAAAGTTGTGGTGGAGATTTACGCAACAGCGGCGTCTGTAAAACGTGATCCGGAGCTGTTAGAGCTCCTCAATGGTGTTCCGTGGAGAGCCGCTTCGGATGAGGTGCTGGCTGCGATGGCGGACACGGTAAATCCTCAGGGCGTTGTTGCCGTATGCCACAAGGTGGATGTCTCTCTTCAGTCAGTTCTCGATCGGCAGCCCAGACTCATTGCTGTCATGTGTCGAGTTCAGGACCCGGGGAATGCCGGCACGATCCTGCGAGCGGCTGATTCGGCCGGTGCGGATGCCATTATCCTCACATCTGGCAGTGTGGACATCTATAACCCAAAAGCTGTTCGGTCGACAGTGGGCTCACTCTTCCACCTCCCTGTTGTGGTGGGACAGGACTTCAATGTCCTCGTTGCGCAGGCTGGCCAGATTGGGTTGGTGTCCCTTGCCGCCGATGGCTACGGTAGCGAAGATCTGGACACGCTCCAGGATGAAAGCGCCGAGCGCTACTACAAGGCCCATGGGATCAGAGCCGCGGAGATAGCGATGCCTCAAAATTCTAGGGTGGATGCCGCCAGGCCGCGTTTGGAAGACCCTTCTTTCTGGCTGTTCGGTAACGAGGCGAAGGGGCTCAACGGTGAGGAGCTTGGCGCTTCTCGATTCCGTGTTGCGGTCCCACTATATGGGCGGGCCGAGAGTCTGAACGTTGGCACGGCAGCAACGGTCTGCCTTTACGCGTCAGCGCGGGCTCAGCGTCGTTGAGGGATAATTGCTGGTCTCACGATGTGGGGCGGTATGAATAGCCAGGCGTCGGTAGCGTATTCTTCTCAGGAGCCTTAGGGCTAAAATGTACGTAGGTGAGAGGGAAATCGATGTCTGCCAGCGGTGGTACCAAAGCTGTAGTTGCAGCGCTTATAGCTAATCTGACCATCGCTGTATTCAAGTTCATCGGCTGGGCACTAACGCAGTCGTCGTCGATGCTCGCGGAAGCCATCCACTCTGTAGCTGACTCTGGTAATCAAGTTCTTTTGCTGGTCGGTGGAAAGCGTGCGCAGCGTCAAGCCAGTGCCGAACACCCTTTCGGGTACGGACGCGAGCGGTATATTTACGCGTTCATCGTCTCGATCGTGCTGTTTAGTGTCGGTGGACTTTTTGCGCTCTACGAGGCGTACCACAAACTGCAGGATCCACACCCGATCGAGGGAGCATGGTGGTGGGTTCCTCCAGCAGTCCTTATCGGAGCGATCATCGCGGAGTCATTCTCATTCCGCACGGCGATCAAAGAGTCAAACAGAGTCCGGGGGAAGAAGAGTTGGATCCGGTTTGTCCGCTCAGCCAAGTCTCCCGAGCTTCCGGTAATCCTGCTTGAGGATCTTGGTGCTCTCCTCGGACTCGTTTTTGCCCTGTTTGGTGTGTCCATGACCCTGCTGACCGGCAACGGAATCTGGGATGCGTTGGGCACTGCCATGATCGGATTGTTGTTGGTGGTCATCGCGATCATTCTGGCGCTTGAGACCAAGTCTCTTCTATTGGGAGAGTCCGCGACAGCGGAGGATACCAAGCGAATCGAACAAGCAATCGAAGCGAATTCGGCCAACAAGATAATTCATCTCAAGACTCTCCATCTTGGTCCCGAGGAAATTCTCGTTGCCGCAAAGATCTCCATCGGGGCCCAGGCTGCAGGGCATGAGATAGCGGGGGAGATCAATGCCGCGGAGCAGCGGGTGCGCGCTGCCGTTCCGAGCGCCCGGATTATCTACCTTGAGCCGGACCTTCGCCGCGTATCCGTAAAGAGCTAATGGGAGGAACCGACGGACGTCACCGCATCACTGGTTCGGTCCTGGCGTCGCCGCTCAATGACTCCTGACAAAGCGGCTATGCCGAGCCCCAGCAGAGCGAGGATAGCCCCGACGAGTGCTGGTGCCTTCAGTCCCCACCCCCAAGCAATAACGGCTCCGCCGAGAAATGCACCGAGCGCGTTGGCAACGTTGAGGGCTGAGTGGTTCAGGGATGCCGCCAGCGAGGGCGCGTCCGGGGAGACGTCCATCAGCCTCGTCTGGAGCCCGGGAACCAGTGCGGAACCAACCGCCCCGATCACGAAGATCATGATGATTGCTGCCCACGCAAGCTCCACGAGGAAGTGGAACGCCAACAGAGACGCGACGATCAAGGTCAGGACAACATAGATGCTTCTCATGACGTTGTGGTCTGCGAGCTTTCCGCCGATGATGTTCCCCGCGACCATTCCGAGGCCGTAAACCGACGTGATGATGGGAATGGCGGAAGAGGGAAACCCGGATACATCCGTCATGGTCGGTGCAATGTAGGAATAGACTGCGAAGAAGCCGCCGAAGCCGACAATTCCAATGAAGAGGGTGAGCCATACCTGCAAGCTAGCCAGTGCGCCCAGTTCTCGTCGGATGCTGGCTCCTGCATGAACGCTCTGGGCGGGAACGAAGAAGTACAGGAGGACTATGGTCAGTAGTCCGACGACGGCGACGACGGTGAACATATGGCGCCAGCCAGCGTTCTGGCCTAGCCAAGTGACGGCTGCGACGCCCACCACATTCGCCACGGAGAGGCCAAGCATGACCATAGCGACAGCTTGGGCCCTTTTGGTGGGGCCGACCAGAGAGGCTGCGATGAGGACGGCGACTCCGAAATAGGCTCCGTGAGGCAGCCCCGAAATAAACCGAGTCAGAATGAGCCACTCAAAGGTCGGGGCGAAATAGGACGACGCGTTGGCAATGGTGAAGAGAACCATGAGTCCGAGGACTAGTTTCCGGCGTGACATTCGTGCGGTTGCAGCCGCGAGGATAGGCGCTCCCACGACGACACCGAGTGCGTAGGCGGAAATAAGTACCCCGGCGTCGGTGATGGAGACGCCCAGACCTGCGGAGACTTCGGGGAGTAGCCCCATGATAGAGAATTCCGTGGTTCCGAGGGCAAACCCGCCCACTGCCAGGGCGACAACTGCAAACTTCACCTGATGGAGCGAGGAAGCCGGGAGGGGGAGGACGGAAGGCATATACCTCTTTCGATGCCAAAAAATGAGACGAGTGGATGCGCGCCGACAGCGTTGTCCAGGGCACACGTGGAGTCCAGCCTATCGGAGACCGTAGACTCACCGGCATGAATAGTGAAGGGCACCTTAAGCAGATTGTGGGCGGCGCCATAGTGGATTCACTCTCTCGCACCACGCGGCTTCTGGTGGCGCGCAGGAGCGCTCCGGAGACCTTGGCAGGGTTGTGGGAGTTCCCTGGTGGCAAGGTAGAGCCGGGCGAAAATTGTCCGGATGCGTTGCGACGTGAATTGCTCGAGGAGCTGGGGGTGGATGTGTCCTTGGGTTCCGAGCTTATAGGGCCGCTGGATCAGGGGTGGCCCCTCAACGACAGAGCAGCCATGCGTGTGTGGTTCGCTGAGATTGTGCATGGAGTACCTGAACCGCTTGAGGATCATGACAAACTCCGGTGGGTGGACCAGGATTCCGCTGCTGAGCTGCTGGCGCTGCCGTGGATTCCAGCTGACCGGCCCATCGTTCACGAACTCGTTCGGGTGCTGGGTTGGGACCCGTTGGGAGCGATTGATAGGTCCGTGGTTAACTAGACTGGCATTGCCGATTCCAGCTGATAAAGGTAAGACAGGTAGCCCACGCACATGCCACACTCTGAAGACGGTGCCTTAGCGCCCGATCCCCTTGACGAAGCGGCTGTACAGGCCACAGTTGATCTTGCCTTGCAGCACATTGCTACGGCCTCTAATCTCGATGAGCTCAAGGGGGCACGGCTTGCTCATGTCGGTGATAAGTCCCCGCTCAGCCTGGCCAACAGGTCCATCGGGCAACTCGCGAAATCAGAGAAGGCCGCGGCAGGGAAGCTCATCGGTCCTGCTCGCGGTCGCATTTCAGCTGCGCTCGCTGAGCGAACTCTGGCCCTTGAGTCCGAGCGTGAAGCCACGATTCTCGTCGAAGAAGCCGTCGATGTTACGGCTGCGCCAGTCCGTCGTCGGGCCGGAGCTCGGCATCCGCTGTCCCTGCTGCAGGAGCGCGTCGCGGATATTTTTGTCGGTATGGGATGGGAAATCGCCGAGGGGCCGGAGGTGGAGTCAGAGTGGTTCAACTTCGATGCCCTGAACTTTGCTCCGGATCATCCCGCCCGGGAGATGCAGGACACCTTCTTCGTGGAGCCGCCCGAAGCGCATCTGGTCATGCGTACCCACACATCCCCCGTCCAGGTCCGTTCCATGCTGGAGCGCGAAGTGCCCATCTACGTGCTGTGCCCCGGCAAGGTTTTCCGAACCGACGAAGTCGACGCCACACACACACCGGTTTTCCACCAGTTCGAGGGATTGGCCATCGACAAAGGTCTGACCATGGCCGATCTGCGTGGAACACTCGAACACTTCGCCAGACTGATGTTCGGCGGCGAGGCCCAAATTCGGTTGCGGCCTAATTACTTTCCGTTTACCGAACCGTCGGCGGAACTGGATATCTGGCATCCGGGAGCTCGAGGTGGCCCGCAATGGATCGAATGGGGTGGCTGCGGGATGGTACACCCCAACGTACTCTCGGCCGCTGGCATAGATCCAGAGGAATACACGGGTTTTGCTTTTGGTATGGGGATAGAGCGGACACTCATGTTCCGCAATGAGGTCCCGGATATGCGCGACATGATCGAGGGCGATGTCCGGTTCAGCGAACACTTCGGGATGGAGATCTAAGGTATGCGTATCCCACTTTCTTGGCTGCGAGAGCACGCTCAAGTTCCTACAGATGCAACGGCAGAAGACGTTATGGCGGAACTGGTTCGAGTGGGGCTCGAGGAAGAAGACGTTCATCGGCCCCTTGACGAGCTCACGGGCCCCATCGTAGTCGGCCAAGTACTTTCGGCCGAGAAGGAACCACAGTCGAACGGTAAAACCATAAATTGGTGTCAGGTTCGGGTGGTTCCTGAAGGCCAGACCCAAACATTGATCGGGGATGGGATCGATCCGTCGGGGGTCCAGGGCATCGTGTGTGGGGCTCATAATTTCGAGCCCGGGGACAAAGTGGTTGTTACACTGCCTGGCTCTGTCTTGCCCGGAGATTTTCGGATTTCTCCCCGCAAGACCTACGGTCATGTTTCGGCAGGCATGATTGCCTCAGTCCGCGAGCTCGGTATTGGCGAGGATCATGAGGGCATTCTCGTGCTGTCCACACTTGGGCTGGATCCCGAGCTCGGGTCCGACGCACTGGAGGTCCTGGCCCTTCACGATGAAGCGGCCGAGATCAACGTGACGCCAGACCGCGGGTATTGTTTCTCCATTCGCGGTGTTGCTCGCGAGTACGCCCATGCCACCGGTACTGCGTTTACGGACCCGGTCGCGGCAATCGGTAGTCCCGTTGCCAGCGGTGCAGGCTACCCGGTGACGTTGGATGAGACTGCGCCGATCCGCGGCAACGTGGGCTGTGATCGTTTTGTCGCGAGGGTCGTCAGGGGCATGGATCCTTCCCGCCCAACTCCACCGTGGATGTCATCGCGCCTGCGTCTAGCTGGTATGCGGTCAGTGTCATTGCCGGTGGATGTGTCCAATTACGTCATGCTTGAGCTGGGCCAGCCCACGCACTGCTATGACCTCGATAAGCTTGAGGGCACGATTGTCGTTCGTCGCGCTCATCCGGGTGAGACGTTGACAACTCTGGATGAGAAAGTCCGCTCTCTGCATGAGGAGGACTTGCTCATCGCAGACGGCTCGGGCCCCTTGGGCATTGCTGGTGTCATGGGCGGTGCTGCCACCGAGGTGTCCGGTTCTACCCGTGATGTACTCGTGGAGTCCGCGCATTTTGATCCCATTGGAATCGCCCGCGCGCGCCGCCGTCACAAGTTGCCGTCTGAAGCGTCCAAGCGTTTTGAGCGCGGCGTGGATTGGCAGATCGCAGACGTGGCGGCCCAACGTGTGGTGGAGCTACTCACGCAGCTTGGCGGAGGAACTGTCGATGACGGGGTGACGGATGTCGGTATGGAGCCCGGTCAGGTCGTCATAGATCTGCCGCCAGACTTCGCCACGCAACTGGTTGGTAGGGTTTTCGCTGCCCATGAGGTTCGGGACGCATTGGAGGACCTCGGTGCAGTGGTGGTGGAGCATGACGGCGGCTTCCGAGTGACGCCTCCAAGTTGGCGAATGGACCTGCGCATCAAAGAGGATCTCGTCGAAGAAATCGCACGGTTGTCTGGTTATGAAACCATCCCTTCGACGCTGCCTACGGCGCCACCCGGTCGTGGTTTGACGCGCGTTCAGCAGCAGCGCCGCCGCCTCTTGCAGGCACTAGCCGATTCTGGTCTGACTGAGGTGCTTTCCTATCCGTTTGTGACTAAACAGGACAACGACGTGTTTGGGGTCGCTACGCTGGGGGCGGAGCGTCGAGCCGTCAGACTGGCTAATCCGCTCAGTGACGAGCAGGGGTTCCTGCGCACATCGATCCTGCCGGGGCTGCTGGATGTGGCACGGCGTAATCACGCCCGCGGTTTTCGTGATCTTGCTCTGTACGAGGCTGGCCAAGTGGTGCTTCCGGAGGGTGAGCTGGGTTCTGCCGTCCTGCCTGCATCGGGTAGGTTACCGGCCGACGACGTTCTGGATGCCTTGCTGGACGGTGTCCCGAATCAGCCATTGCACATCGCAGCGGTGATGGCCGGATACGACTCGGCCGCTGGTTTTGACCACGCGCCGCGAATGCAGGACTGGAGCGATGCCCTTGATGTGGCGCGGCTTGTCGGAGATGTTCTGGGAGTGGAGCTGGTGATTAGCCAAGGTACGCATCAAGCATTTCACCCCGGACGAACGGCGGCCCTTTCGCTGAGGTCTGGTGAGTTCGTGGGTTATGCGGGAGAGCTTCATCCAAAGTTACTGGCCAAGCGGGGGCTTCCGGAGCGGATGGCTGCCATGGAGCTCAACGTTGACGTGTTGGTTGATGCTGCCGCAGATGTTGTGGTGGCCAGGACTATTTCCACGTATCCGGTGGCCACCCAGGACGTTGCCCTCGTGGTGCCGGCGGATGTGCCAGCCGAGGCTGTGCGTGAGACGCTGCGCGAGGGTGCGGGTGAGTTACTCGAGGACGTCCGACTCTTTGATGTCTATGCGGGTTCAGCGATAGGTGAAGGCAGAAAGTCGTTGGCTTTCGGGCTACGGTTTCGTGCGTTTGATCGAACTTTGACGGCGGACGAGGCCAGCGAAGCAAGATCTGCTGCGGTCGAATTGGCGGTGGAACGGTTCGGAGCGGTTCAGCGATAGCGCGTGACCTCCTTGAGCTAGAGCTGAATACTTATTCGAACTAGCGAATAAAAAGGCGTTAGAGTGTCACTATGACATATTCCGTAGCAGTGTCGGGGGCAAGTGGATATGCGGGTGGCGAAGTCCTCCGTCTGCTGTCCGCCCATCCTCATGTGTCCATCGGAGCGGTGACGGCCCACAGCAACGCCGGAACAACGCTCGGTACCCTCCAGCCGCATCTGCACCGGCTGCGCGACCGTCAGGTTGAAAAGACTACGGTCGCCAATCTCCGCGGCCACGATGTCGTGTTTCTTGCTCTACCTCACGGAGCGAGTGCAGAGATCGTTGCCGGACTGGATAGTGACACAGTAGTCATCGACGCAGGGGCGGACTTCCGTCTGCGCGACGCACGAGTGTGGCAGGAGTTCTATGGCTCGCCGCATGCTGGCACGTGGCCCTACGGATTACCTGAGTTGCCCGGTTTCAGAGACCTACTCAAGAATGAACGGCGCATAGCAGTTCCAGGGTGTTTCCCAACGGGTGCGCTTCTGGCATTGGCACCAGGTTTTGCTGCTGGCCTTTTAGAACCGGACGACGTCGTCGTGGTCTCGGCTTCGGGGACCTCCGGTGCGGGCAGGGCTGCAAAGCAGCACCTTCTGGGGGCTGAAACTATGGGTGGGATGACTCCTTATGGTGTGGGTGGTGGGCACCGGCACACTCCAGAGATTGAGCAGGGTCTTTCTGCCGTCGCTGGCGAACCAGTCACACTGTCGTTCACGCCGACGCTGGCGCCCATGGCCCGCGGTATCCTGACGACAGCTACTGCGCGGGTTAAGCCGGGAGTCACGGCAGAACGGCTGCGCCGGACGTGGTCTGAAACCTACGGAACTGAGGAATTTGTGACAGTCCTGCCAGAGGGTCAGTGGCCGGGCACCAAATCTGTCCTTGGATCAAATCACGTGGCGCTCCAGCTCGCTTTTGACGCGCATACGGGCCGAGTGGTGGTCTGCGCGGTGGTGGACAACCTGACCAAGGGTACAGCCGGCGGTGCCGTGCAGTGTATGAATCTTGTTCTTGGGTTGCCGGAGTCAACGGGGTTACTGCACGCTGGGGTTGCGCCATGAGTGCCGTATCGTCGGATCGGCCTGTGGGAGTCTGCGCGCCGCACGGCTTTGTTGCAACTGGTGTTTCGGCGGGGCTCAAATCCAGCGGCGGACGTGACGTGGCTCTTGTTGTCAACGACGGCCCGCTACAGGCATGTGCGGCGGTGTTCACGTCCAACAGGATCGTGGCCGCTCCTGTCGTCTGGTCCAGGGAAGTCGCCCGTGCAGGCACGGCACATGCCGTGGTTCTCAATTCCGGTGGGGCTAATGCGTGCACGGGTGCGCAGGGATTCCGGGACGCTCAGTTAACAGCAGAGACTATTGCATCTTTACTCGGGGTCTCAGCCACCGATGTTCTGGTGTGCTCCACGGGCCTTATCGGCGAACCGTTGCCGATGCACAAACTCCTGCCGGGCGTAACTGCGGCTTCCAGACTGCTTGGGTCTGAAGGTGGTGCTGATGCAGCAGCTGCCATCATGACAACGGACACGGTGGCAAAACAGACTTTTGTCTCCGGCGTCGGATACACCATTGGGGGGATGGCAAAGGGCGCGGGAATGCTCGCGCCCGGACTGGCCACCATGCTCGTTGTCCTCACCACGGACGCAGCCCTCGGACATGTGGAACTCGATACGGCCCTTCGCGAGGCGACACGGGTGACGTTTGACCGGACGGATTCAGACGGCTGCATGTCAACGAACGACACCGTCGTCTTGCTGGCATCCGGTGCGGCGACGACAACCCCGAATGTTGCGGAGTTTACTCGTGGGCTCACTGAGGTCTGCGCAGATCTGGCGTCGCAGCTGATCCGCGACGCGGAGGGCGCTGCACACAACATCGCCATTACAACGAGAAACGCTGCCTCTGAGCACGATGCCGAAGTGGTCGGGCGGGCAGTGGCCAGATCCAGCCTCTTCAAGACGGCAATTTTTGGAAATGATCCCAACTGGGGACGGATTCTCTCGGCTGTCGGGACCACGGATGCAGCATTTGATCCCGGTGCCATTAATGTCACGATCAATGGCGTACAGATTTGCCGCAACAGCGGTATTGGCGAATCCCGTTCCAGTGTCGATCTCGGAGCGCGTGATGTGGCGGTCGAGATTGATCTCCAGGCCGGCGCCGAGTCGGCAACCATCTGGACCAACGACCTCACGCATGATTACGTGCAGGAAAATTCGGCCTACTCAAGCTGACAGGAAGGATGCCGCCGTGGATACTTCCATGCTCGCAGCGCAGGACAAAGCGGCAACACTGATCGAGGCGTTACCGTGGATTCAGCGATTTGCCGGGACCACCATGGTCATCAAATACGGTGGCAATGCGATGGTCAGCGATTCATTGCGCCGCGCTTTTGCGCAGGACATTGTCTTTCTCCATCACGTGGGGATCCGACCAGTGGTGGTCCATGGTGGCGGACCCCAGATCAGTGCCATGTTGAACCGCCTCGGTATTGAGTCTGAGTTTCGCGGTGGGCTTCGTGTCACAACGCCGGAGATCATGGATGTTGTCCGCATGGTGCTCACCGGCCAGGTCGGCAGGAGCCTTATCGGTATGATCAACGCTCACGGCGCTTACGCCGTCGGCCTCTCCGGCGAGGACGGCCGTCTTCTGGAAGCGGTTCGGTCAAAGACTGCCATTGACGGAGTTGAAGTGGACCTCGGTCTGGTGGGGGACGTGGTCCAGGTCAACCCTGCTGCGATTCACGATTTGCTGGACGCGGGACGGATCCCGGTTATCTCGTCCATCGCTCCGGAGACTAGGGATGACGGCGACGCGACCGGAGAGGTTCTCAATGTCAATGCCGACGCCGCGGCGGCCGCGTTGGCCGAATCGCTTGGAGCTTCAAAGCTGGTCATCCTCACTGATGTGGAGGGTCTCTATGCTCGGTGGCCCGAGCGTAGTTCGCTCATCTCATCACTGTCCACAACAGAACTTCGCGGACTGCTGCCTAGGCTTGAGTCCGGCATGATTCCGAAAATGACGGCGTGTCTGCGAGCCGTTGAGGGAGGTGTCCCTCGGGCGCATATTGTCGACGGAAGGCTGGCGCATTCCATGTTGCTGGAGACTTTCACGGAATCGGGTATTGGGACTCAGGTTGTCCCGGAGGGGGAGCAGTGACTGAGGAGCTCGGCCCGCGCTACGCGCGATCGCTCATGGGTGTGTTCGGGACACCCCAACGGGTTCTGGTGCGGGGGGAGGGCTGCTTCGTCTGGGACACCCACGGAGAAAAGTATCTAGACCTCCTGGGCGGTATCGCCGTGAACTCGTTGGGGCATGCTCATCCTGCACTGACGTCGGCTGTCACGCGGCAGATGCAGACCCTTGGCCACGTGTCGAACTTCTTTGCTACCGAGCCACAGATACGTTTGGCAGAAAAACTTCTGGAGATTGCCAAAGCGCCGAACGGTTCCAAGGTGTTCTTTGCCAACTCTGGGACGGAAGCCAATGAGGCCGCCTTTAAACTGGCACGACGGAATCAGACAGCCCAGCGACACCGCATCATTGCCATGGACGGTGCCTTCCACGGTAGGAGCATGGGGGCTCTTGCTCTTACCGCCAAAAGTGCGTATAGGGAACCCTTCGAACCGTTGCCAGCAGGGGTGGAGCATATTCCGTTCGGAGATGCCGAGGCACTGGAAAGCTGCGTAGATGACACTGTCGCCGCCGTCGTCCTTGAACCCATTCAGGGAGAGGCTGGCGTCAGGCTTGTGCCAGAGGGATATCTTGCGCTCGTCCGGAGGTTGACACAGAGGTCTGGTGCCCTGCTAATCGTTGATGAGGTGCAGACAGGAATGGGCCGCACCGGGCAGTGGCTCGCGTCGGCGGACATTATGCCTGATGCCATCACGCTGGCAAAGGGCCTTGGAGGTGGCTTTCCAATTGGCGCTTTGATCACGTTTGGCGACGTTGTGTCCGGACTCCTGACAGCTGGGCAGCATGGGACAACTTTCGGAGGAAATCCGGTGGCGGCGGCGGCTGCGCTCGCGACCATCGAAACGATCGAAGATCTTGAATTGCTCGCGCACGCCCATGCCGTGGGCGAATGGCTGCGGCTCAGTCTGGCCGCAATTCCGGGTGTGAGGGAAGTCCGTGGGCGCGGGCTACTCATTGGTTTTGATCTGGAGTGGGCATCCGCACCACGGTTGGTTTCTCAAGCCCTGGAAGAAGGCTTCATTATCAACAGCACAGGACCGCACACGGTTCGGCTCGCACCACCACTTATTATCAAACAGGCGCAATTGGCAGATTTCTTGACCGCTCTGCCTCGCCTCCTGACTGACGTGAAGGACCCCACACCATGACACGGCATTTTCTCGTCGATACTGACCTCGCCGCCCATGAGCAGGCGGAAGTACTTGACCTTGCGGCGGAGCTGAAGGTACAGCCGTTCTCCCAATTGGCGTTGGCGGGGGAACCAGGCGGCGCGCAGACTGTGGCCGTCATTTTTGACAAGACCTCCACTCGGACACGAGTGTCTTTTTCATCTGGAATCGCCCAACTCGGCGGGAACCCTCTCATCATCAATCCCGGGGAATCTCAAATTGGGCACAAAGAATCGGTTGCGGATTCCGCTCGAGTCCTGGCACGTATGGTCTCGGCTATCGTCTGGCGCACCTTCGGCCAAGAGGGGCTGGAGGAGATGGCTAATCATTCAGTGGTGCCGGTCATCAACGCGCTCTCCGACGATTACCACCCGTGTCAGCTTCTGGCAGATCTCCTCACCATCCGCGAGCACAAGGGCGATCTTCAGGGGCTCACCCTTGCTTACGTTGGAGATGCAGCCAACAATATGGCCAACTCTTACCTGCTCGCATGTGCCACCGCCGGGATGCACGTGCGAGTAGCCGGTCCGGACGGCTACCTTCCGGCCGCCAGCGTTGTTTCAGCCGCTACGACGAGGGCAGATGAGACTGGGGGTTCGGTAGTTGTCACAACGGATGCGGCGGAAGCGCTCAGGGGAGCCGACGTCGTCGCGACGGACACCTGGGTCTCCATGGGGCAGGAGGATGAAACGGCGGAGCGCAGGACACTCTTCGCCGGCTATTCTCTGGATGCGGAGGCGATGAGCCTTGCGGACCCCGGGGCGATTGTTCTGCACTGTCTGCCTGCCTACCGCGGGTATGAAGTCTCTGCCGATGTGATCGATGGCCCGCAGTCAGTCGTCTGGGATGAGGCGGAGAATCGTCTTCACGTGCAGAAGGCCCTTCTCGTGTGGTTACTGAACCATGCAAGAGCTAGCACTCAGGCGGGGATTTTACGATGACGGCACCGGCTACCAAGACAGCACGACAGGCACAGATCAGTGCCATCCTTTCGTCTGAATCGGTGCATTCGCAGGCGGATTTGGCGGCGCGTCTTGCGGACGACGGCGTTCAGGTCACGCAGGCGACCCTCTCGCGCGATCTGGTGGAGCTGCGTGCGCTCCGGGTGCGCAGCGAAGACGGGTCGCTGGTCTATGCCGTTCCAGCCGAGGGGGGTGAGCGGTCGTTGCAGAGCAGCCTGTCACGGGAAGTTCTGGACACACGGTTGACCCGGTTGTGTTCTGAGCTGCTTGTGACTGCAGAGGCATCAGCGAATATTGTCGTTCTGAGGACTCCTCCGGGTGCCGCTAATTTTCTCGCGTTGGCGATCGATCATTCGGTTATGCCGTCTCTACTGGGGACTCTGGCTGGTGACGACACCGTGATGTTGATCTGCCGTGATCCGCACGGAGGGCAGTCGATGGCCGAGCGGTTTCTCTCGATGGCAGGGAGTCGAGACCGCACTTGGAGTGAATAGATACTCACAATCATGTATTGTAATTCATAAGGGTTTATCGTCGTGAATTAACGCACATCTAGGAGTACGTCGTGAAAGAACGCATTGTTCTCGCCTATTCGGGCGGGCTGGACACCTCAGTGGCCATCGGCTGGATCGCCGAAGCCACGAAGGCTGAGGTCATCGCAGTCGCCGTCGACGTCGGACAGGGCGGTGAATCGCTGGAAACCATCCGCCAACGGGCGCTGGACTGCGGCGCTGTTGAGGCCTACGTGGCAGATGCCCGGGAAGAATTCGCAACGGAATACTGCATGCCGGCGCTGAAAGCGAATGGTCTCTACATGGATGCGTATCCGCTGGTGTCCGCGATTTCGCGTCCGGTGATTGTCAAGCACCTCGTGGCCGCAGCGCGTCAGTTCGGGGCCACGACCGTGTCTCATGGCTGCACCGGCAAGGGTAATGACCAGGTCCGGTTCGAGGTGGGTATCCAGACTCTGGGCCCCGACCTCAAATGCATTGCTCCGGTCCGCGACTTGGCACTGACCCGGGACAAGGCAATCGATTTTGCGGAGAAGAACAACCTACCGATCGAAACCACCAAGAAGAACCCATTCTCCATTGACCAGAACGTGTGGGGCCGCGCAGTGGAAACCGGATTCCTGGAAGACATCTGGAACGCACCCACCAAGGATGTGTACAACTACACCGACGATCCCACCTTTCCCCCTGTCGCGGACGAAGTGATTATCACGTTCCGCAAGGGCGTCCCGGTTGCACTCGATGGCGTTGGATATTCGCCCCTGCAGATCATTCAAGAAATGAACCGCAGGGCAGGCGCTCAGGGGATCGGCCGGATAGACATTGTGGAGGACAGGCTCGTCGGTATCAAGAGCCGCGAAATCTACGAGGCGCCGGGCGCGATGGCACTGATCGCTGCGCACAAGGAACTTGAGAACGTCACCATCGAACGTGAGCAGGCCCGGTTCAAAATGACGGTTGGCCAACGGTGGACCGAACTCGTGTATGACGGCCAGTGGTTCTCACCATTGAAGCGTTCCCTCGATGCGTTCATCGAAGACACTCAGGAGCACGTCAACGGTGACATCCGTCTCGAGATGCACGGCGGCCGCGCCACGGTGACCGGTAGGCGTTCGGAAACTGCACTCTACGATTTCGATTTAGCCACGTACGACACCGGCGACAGCTTCGATCAGTCCATGGCACGCGGATTCATCGAGATCTTCGGCCTGTCCTCCAAGGTAGCTTCCGGGCGGGACCAGCGGGCTGCACAGTGAGTGAGGCGCAGGGAACGAACGCCGGTGCACTGTGGGGCGGACGATTTGCGGGAGGTCCCGCGAACGCGCTCAAAGCATTGAGTAAGTCCACCGACTTCGACTGGCGATTGGCGAAGTATGACATTGCGGGATCGCGGGCCCATGCTCGAGTCCTCCACACAGCCGGACTGCTGAGCGCCGATGAACTCGACGGCATGCTCGACGCCCTCGACGCGCTCGACGACGACGTCACTTCCGGCGCCTACACCGCGGCAGAATCCGACGAGGACGTGCACGGTTCGCTGGAACGCGGTCTCATTGAGCGGGCAGGCGCACAGCTCGGCGGCAAGCTGAGAGCCGGCCGTTCACGCAATGATCAGATTGCCACGCTGGGACGAATGTTCCTCCGGGACCACTCGCGCATTGTTGCCGGGGGAGTTCTGGGGACCATCGATGCGCTCGTGGAACAGGCCAGGACACATCTCGGCGCAGCCATGCCTGGCCGTACCCATCTTCAGCATGCGCAGCCGGTCCTGCTGAGCCATCACTTATTGGCCCATGCGTGGGCGCTGCTCCGCGACGTTCAGCGCTTGCAGGACTGGGACCGCAGAGCTGCCGTTTCACCTTACGGATCGGGGGCGCTAGCAGGCTCTTCGCTTGGGCTGGATCCTGTGGCAGTCGCCACGGAGCTGGGCTTCACATCCGCAGTGCACAACTCGATTGACGGTACTGCGTCACGGGACGTTTATGCGGAGTATCTGTGGGTTGCTTCCATGATCGGGGTGGACCTGTCCCGGATCAGCGAAGAAGTCATCCTGTGGGCCACGAAGGAATTCTCGTTCGTCACCTTGGACGATTCGTATTCGACAGGATCCTCCATCATGCCGCAGAAGAAAAACCCGGATGTGGCAGAGCTCGCCCGCGGAAAGGCAGGGCGACTCATCGGTAACCTCACCGGACTTCTGGCGACGCTGAAGGGGCTGCCACTTGCCTATAACCGCGATCTGCAGGAGGACAAGGAACCAGTCTTCGACGCAACGGACACGCTGGAGCTGCTGCTACCGGCCGTATCCGGAATGATCGCCACGTTGAGGTTCAACACAGATCGAATGGCTGAACTCGCGCCTCAGGGCTTTGCGCTGGCAACGGACATTGCGGAGTGGCTGGTCCGTCAGGGCGTTCCCTTCCGCGAAGCTCACGAACTCTCCGGGGCTGCGGTGCGGCTGGCTGAGAGTCGCAGCGAGGAACTATGGGACCTGAGCGATGACGACTACGCTGGCATCTCGCCACACCTGACTCCGGGTGTCCGGGACGTTTTGACCGTCAAGGGTTCGTTGGACAGTCGCTCTTCACAGGGAGGCACCGCAGCAGCTGCGGTAGAACGGCAGCTGGAGGCGCTTGCAGAGCAACTCCGCGAGGTCAGGCCGTTCACCCACGACTAGTGGTATCTCAACCGGATGTCCTTGCTGCTCAATACTCTGGCAACACGCAATTTAGAAAGCTCGTGTCCATGACTAACGTGGAAAAAATTCTGGCGGGGGCTGGACCGGACGTTGCCCCGATGCTGCTGGGAAGCGTCCTCAGCCGCACCAGTGAGGGCCGTGAGGTATCCATCCGGATCACCGAAGTCGAGGCTTATTTTGGTTCGAGGGATCCGGGATCGCATGCGTTCAAGGGCAGAACCACCCGTAACGCGGTGATGTTCGGTCCAGCAGGAAGACTCTACGTCTATTTCACCTACGGGATACATCACTGTACGAACATCGTTTGTGGCCCCAATGGAACCGCAACCGCGGTGTTACTGCGTGGTGGTGAGGTACTCACCGGACTTGAGACGGCACGTGAACGACGACGGCACCCGGTTCAAGAGCGAACATTGGCGCGCGGCCCTGCTAACTTCGCCCAAGCGCTGGGGCTGGACTTGTCCCATAATGGGCTAGCCGTTAGTGGGCCGGAAGTGGTCCTGAGTTTGCCGGAGGTTCCGGTGCCGTCGTCGTCAATCAGCACAGGACCGAGGGTGGGGGTCAACGGTGAGGGCGGTTCGACGGAGTACCCCTGGCGCTTCTGGATCACGGGCGAGCCGACGGTCTCTGCCTACCGCGCCGCGTCCTCACGGAACCGGAGCAAGCAATGACGCACGAGCCCAGTAGAGTGGACGGGTGAATCAGACCATCGGATCAATCAGGAATACCGAGTCCGTCGAAGAGATCGTTAGCCGGCTCTGTGTCAGCGTGGCGGATTACCCCAAGCCTGGCATCGAGTTCCGGGACCTCACCCCGGTCTTTGCTGATGGGCCTGCTCTGCGGGCTGTTGTCGATGCATTGATCACACCCTTTGAAGGGCAGTTCGACGCCATCGCGGGCGTTGAAGCCCGTGGGTTTCTGCTGGCATCCGCGGCCGCCTACGCCAGTGAGTGCGGCTTGATCACCGTGCGGAAGCCCGGAAAGCTCCCGAGGCGTGTTTTCTCCGAGCCCTACGAACTTGAGTATGGCAGCGCCGCACTTGAGATCCATCGTGATGATCTCCGTCCTGGAACGAGGGTGCTTATCCTGGACGACGTGTTAGCCACGGGGGGAACACTCGCCGCAGCATCCCGCCTTTTTGAACGGGCGGATGTGCATGTTGCTGGCTTTGGTGTCGTCCTTGAACTCGGGGAGCTGAGAGGGCGAGCAGCACTGGCCGGGCGCCGCGTCCGTTCGCTGGTGCGCGGATAGCGGTAAAGCACCTTTCCCGGAGTATCATTGACGGTCCGCCTTTGCGAGAGGGGACGGTCCGCCTTTGCGAGAGGGATTGCCACATGCAGGAAACATATTCAGCCCGCGTCGAGCTTGCGCAGGAGCGCGAGTACGTCGATGGGCTCTACGCTCGTCTGGATGAATTGCGGGATGAAAAGCACTCCCAACTGGCCCAGATTCGCCGCTCTTCGTCGTCGGGTTCTCACCAGAACCGGTCTGAGCGCGATGCCTTCGCCACGATGTATGAGGACCGTTTGGCGCAGCTCAATGCGGTGGATGACCGGTTGGTGTTTGGGCGGCTTGACCTGGACGACGGCGAGAAGCGATACATCGGGCGCATCGGGCTGTCTACTGAAAGTCTGCAACGGCTCATGGTGGACTGGCGCGCACCGGAGGCAGGTACGTTTTATCAGGCCACGGCTTTCGAGCGTCAGGGTGTCTGGCGCCGTCGTCATCTGATCCTCAAGGGACGGAACGTTCGTGCCATCGAAGATGACATTCTCGATGCGGCAAGGCTCGACGACGAGTCCTCGTTGCAGGGTGAAGGCGCGCTGCTCGCGGCGCTGGACGCAAGACGGACCGGGCGGATGTCGGACATTGTCGGAACTATTCAGTCCGAACAGGACCGTATCATTCGTGCTCCCCTGCCCGGTGTACTCGTCGTTCAGGGCGGGCCGGGAACGGGAAAGACCGCCGTCGCACTCCATCGCGCAGCGTATTTGCTCTACACCTATCGCGACCGTCTGAAGTCCGCCGGGGTGCTGCTGGTTGGGCCATCAGATGCCTTCATGCAGTACATCGAACGTGTGCTGCCTTCGCTGGGCGAGACCGGAGTCGTGATGTCTAGCGTCGGTCATCTGTATCCGGGAATTAGCGCAGTCAATGAACCAAACGATGCGACCGCCGAAATCAAGGGCCGGGCGTCCATGGCTGGCGTCGTGGCGGCTGCGGTGGCCAATCGGCAGCGCATTCCTGCTGAACCAAAGCGCTTGAACGTTGAAGGAACAATTCTGACGTTGACGCCGAAACAGGTGCGCAGGGCCAGAGACAAGGCCCGTGCAACCGGAAAACCGCATAATGAGGCACGCACTACATTTGTCAAGATTCTCCTGCGCGATCTCACTGAGGCGTTGACCGAGCAACTGGAGGAGTCTTCCGGTGCCGGCAACAACGCGGACAGGTCGTACCTGGCCGAAGATGTTCGTTCCTCGCGGGATGTACGGGTGGCGCTGAACCTGGCGTGGATGCCGCTGACTCCGCAGAAGCTCATCGACGAGCTGCTCTCAAAGGCAGCACTCCTAGCCGCTGCAGCCCCGACGCTCAGCCCGGAAGAGGTTCAGCTGCTGCTTCGTCCGCCCGGTTCGTCATGGACCGAGCCGGACATTCCGTTACTGGACGAGGCAGCCGAGCTGCTGGGGGAGCTGGACCCAACCGGTGGGCGAGATAAGGCGGCAGAGGAGCAGGAACGCAAGCGCAATGTTACTAACGCGGTCCAGGCCATTGAGAACATGGGACAGTCCATGGCTGATTCCGGCGTCGACGGCATGCTCTCGGCTGAAGCATTGGCCGAACACAACGCAGTGGCGGAGTCGAGGTTCTCGTCTGCGGAGCGGGCTTCGCAGGACAGGGCGTGGGCTTTTGGTCATGTTGTTGTCGATGAGGCCCAGGAACTATCACCTATGCAGTGGCGCATGCTAATGCGCAGGTGCCCGATGAAATCATTCACGATCGTCGGAGATATTGCACAGACGTCTTCGGCCGCCGGCGCCCGATCGTGGCAGCAAGCGCTGGAACCGTTCGTGGGTGAAAGGTGGCGTCAGGAGGAACTGACGGTCAATTACCGGACTCCGATGCAAATCGCTGAGGCTGCCGTTCGGATGGCAAACGCCGCCGGATTGGTTGTCTCCGCGCCGAAAGCTGTCCGTGACGGCAAATGGGATACGTTCGTGGACGAGGTTTCCGAAGGTGAGGTCGTGTCCCGGCTCTTGCAGACGTTGCCAGAAGATCTTGCTGCCATCGAGGGCGGGCTTGTGGCCGTCGTCGGGCAGGAGCATTTCCAAGGGCCGGTTCTGGCCGCGCTCCGGGACGCGTACGGAGCGCGGGCTGGCACGGGCGCTGGCGGCTACGAACAAGACATCATCGTCACGACACCGGCGAATGCAAAGGGCCTGGAGTTCGATGCTGTCGTGGTTCTGGAGCCCGCTGAATTGCTTTCCGGTGGCGGAGGGCTCGTTGGTGATCTGTACGTGGCCATGACGCGCCCAACTCAGCGGCTGCGGTTGATCGGCGCGAAGGGGATACCTGCAGGGATCCGCACCTGACACATAACTGATTCTTCGGCCCTGTCCAGTCAAATGCGCTAATTTGGTAGACGTGCTGCAAACTACTGAGGATCAATCGCAAAAACCCGCCGCCAGTTCGTTGCTCGAGGGCCAGTCGAACGACGCTACGTTCGAAAATGTTTGGCAGGAGTTGAAATGGCGTGGACTCGTTCACGTCTCCACGGATGAGGCACAGCTTGAGCAGATGCTGTCCGGCGCACCGATTACCTACTATTGCGGCTTTGATCCGACTGCCCCAAGTCTTCACTTGGGAAACTTGGTGCAGCTGCTGACCATGCGTCGACTGCAGTTGGCTGGTCACCATCCATTGGGGCTGGTAGGTGGTTCAACAGGCATGGTGGGGGATCCGCGCCCAACCGCCGAGCGCTCTATGAATCCCAAGGAAACGGTTGCAGAATGGGTGGGCTACCTCCAAGGGCAGGTAGCTCGGTTCCTGTCATTCGATGGCGAGAACGCCGCCCGCATGGTCAACAATCTGGACTGGACCGCACCCATGAGCGCTATCGACTTCTTGCGGGACATTGGAAAACATTTCCGGGTCGGGACCATGATCAAGAAGGACAATGTTGCCTCCAGACTGAGTTCGGACGAAGGTATCAGCTACACGGAATTCAGCTACCAGATTCTTCAGGGCATGGATTATCTGGAACTTTATCGGCAGTACGGCTGCCTCCTTCAGACAGGCGGATCTGATCAGTGGGGAAATCTCACCAGCGGTACTGAGCTGATTCGCAAAGTTGAGGGCAAACAGGTTCAGGCTTTCGGTACACCGCTTATTACCAACTCTGACGGTACAAAGTTCGGCAAGAGCGAGGGCAACGCTATCTGGCTGGATGCGAACATGTGTTCGCCGTTCACCATGTACCAGTTCTGGTTGAACTCAGCCGACGCCGACGTCATCAGTTTGCTGAAAGTGTTCACCTTCAAAACACGTGACGAGATTGACGCCCTGGCGAGAGCGGTTGAGGAGCGACCACATGCCCGTGAGGCGCAGCGTGTACTTGCGTTCTACGTCACCTCTTTGGTCCATGGGGAAGAGGCAACTCAAAAAGTCATTGATGCCTCGGCAGCGTTGTTTGGAAAAGCAGACCTAGATCTCCTGGACGAAGCGACACTGGTAGCGGCTACTTCCGAAATTTCACGGGTCGCTATCGGAGGCAAGGACTTGTCAGTTCTCAATCTGCTCGTGGTTTCCCAACTCACTGCCAGCCTGTCCGCTGCCCGTCGTACCGTGGGCGAGGGTGGCGCGTATGTGAACAATGTTAAAATCACTGACCCACATGCTGTGATCGACCGTACAGATCTGCTCCACGGGCGATACTTGCTCCTGCGTCGAGGGAAACGCACCCTTGCGGTGGTCGAGGTCGAGTCCTAGAAACGATAAGAAACGTCGGCAACTCGGGGAATTTGCCACCGAGTTCCGGCGATTTCTCATTTCCTCGCTGATACTCGGAGGCACATCCATGCGTGCTGATGCAGACGATTTGCCCCCATCGAACCGGACGTGTATTGTCTTCTAAGTCGCCGCAGCCACGCAGTGAAAACCGCAAAGCAGAGACGGAGACCAACCCCAAAACCTTCACAGTACATCCGTTGGACGACGTGCGTCCTGGAGGAATTACTGTGATGGGCCATGGGGAATTCATGGTAGTTCTAGAAATACCGCGAGAAAAGCGGATTTGACAGAGCGAATATGAATAGAATAAGTTTAGATAAGTCGCTACGGAGAATAAAGAATTCAGATTGTTGAATTCCTGTAGTATTCGGAAGTGCCTGTTGTTTGAGAACTCAATAGTGTGCCAAGTTTGTTGATACCAATTATTTATTGGTTGATTTGGTTGTGGTGCCACACCCCGTGTGGTGGCTATGACTTTTTTAGCTGAGGTTGAATTTAGTGCAATGCTGTTACCCGTTTTCCCGGGTGGTGGTGTTGTGTCTGTAGTAATCATTTACGGAGAGTTTGATCCTGGCTCAGGACGAACGCTGGCGGCGTGCTTAACACATGCAAGTCGAACGATGATGCCTAGCTTGCTGGGTGGATTAGTGGCGAACGGGTGAGTAACACGTGAGTAACCTGCCCTTAACTCTGGGATAAGCCTGGGAAACTGGGTCTAATACTGGATATGACTTTTCACCGCATGGTGGATTGTGGAAAGAATTTTGGTTTTGGATGGACTCGCGGCCTATCAGCTTGTTGGTGAGGTAATAGCTCACCAAGGCGACGACGGGTAGCCGGCCTGAGAGGGTGACCGGCCACACTGGGACTGAGACACGGCCCAGACTCCTACGGGAGGCAGCAGTGGGGAATATTGCACAATGGGCGAAAGCCTGATGCAGCGACGCCGCGTGAGGGATGAATGCCTTCGGGTTGTAAACCTCTTTCAGCAGGGAAGAAGCGAAAGTGACGGTACCTGCAGAAGAAGCGCCGGCTAACTACGTGCCAGCAGCCGCGGTAATACGTAGGGCGCAAGCGTTGTCCGGAATTATTGGGCGTAAAGAGCTCGTAGGCGGTTTGTCGCGTCTGCTGTGAAAGCCCGGGGCTCAACCCCGGGTCTGCAGTGGGTACGGGCAGACTAGAGTGATGTAGGGGAGACTGGAATTCCTGGTGTAGCGGTGAAATGCGCAGATATCAGGAGGAACACCGATGGCGAAGGCAGGTCTCTGGGCATTAACTGACGCTGAGGAGCGAAAGCATGGGGAGCGAACAGGATTAGATACCCTGGTAGTCCATGCCGTAAACGTTGGGCACTAGGTGTGGGGGACATTCCACGTTTTCCGCGCCGTAGCTAACGCATTAAGTGCCCCGCCTGGGGAGTACGGCCGCAAGGCTAAAACTCAAAGGAATTGACGGGGGCCCGCACAAGCGGCGGAGCATGCGGATTAATTCGATGCAACGCGAAGAACCTTACCAAGGCTTGACATGGACTGGAAACACCTGGAGACAGGTGCCCCGCTTGCGGCCGGTTCACAGGTGGTGCATGGTTGTCGTCAGCTCGTGTCGTGAGATGTTGGGTTAAGTCCCGCAACGAGCGCAACCCTCGTTCTATGTTGCCAGCACGTGATGGTGGGGACTCATAGGAGACTGCCGGGGTCAACTCGGAGGAAGGTGGGGACGACGTCAAATCATCATGCCCCTTATGTCTTGGGCTTCACGCATGCTACAATGGCCGGTACAAAGGGTTGCGATACTGTGAGGTGGAGCTAATCCCAAAAAGCCGGTCTCAGTTCGGATTGGGGTCTGCAACTCGACCCCATGAAGTCGGAGTCGCTAGTAATCGCAGATCAGCAACGCTGCGGTGAATACGTTCCCGGGCCTTGTACACACCGCCCGTCAAGTCACGAAAGTTGGTAACACCCGAAGCCGGTGGCCTAACCCCTTGTGGGAGGGAGCCGTCGAAGGTGGGACTGGCGATTGGGACTAAGTCGTAACAAGGTAGCCGTACCGGAAGGTGCGGCTGGATCACCTCCTTTCTAAGGAGCATTTGCAATACATCGCATCGCCAACTGGTGGTGGTCAGGTGGTTGTGAGGTTACTCATTGCAGGGACGTTTGTTTCCTGGTGGGTGCTCAAGGGTGGAATATCAACAGATAGTCGCGTCGTAGTGTTCGGGTTGTGGTGAGTACGGGCTTCCTTTGAGGGAGTTGTGGAAAGCTGTGGATTCGTTCGGTGGGGCGTATGCGTTTGGCACGCTATTGGGTTTTGAGGCAACAGGTTCATTGGTTGGTGGTTTCGCATCTTTTGGGTGTGGGGTTCATTGGTTGGTGGGTGTTGTTTCTGTTTGTTCCTGTCCTTGACTGGTAGGCATGTCTGTGTGATGTGTTTGTTGGTGGGGTTTGGGGTTGTTGTTTGAGAACTACATAGTGGACGCGAGCATCTTGTAAAAGAAGCAATTTCTAAGAAGAACCTGGTTTTGTCATGTCCTTTGGGGCATGGTTGATTTGGTTCTCTCGAGTAGCTGTTTTGATCTTAGTGGTCAAGTTTATAAGGGCACACGGTGGATGCCTTGGCATCAGGAGCCGAAGAAGGACGTAGGAATCTGCGATAAGCCTGGGGGAGTCGATAACCGGACTTTGATCCCAGGATGTCCGAATGGGGAAACCCCGCCCGGCCAGCGATGGACCGGGTGACCCGCATCTGAACACATAGGGTGCGTGGAGGGAACGCGGGGAAGTGAAACATCTCAGTACCCGCAGGAAGAGAAAACAATAGTGATTCCGTTAGTAGTGGCGAGCGAACGCGGAACAGGCTAAACCAGTGGTGTGTGATAGCCGGCGGGCGTTGCATCACTGGGGTTGTGGGACTTTCCATACCAGTTCTGCCGGATTGGTGAAGTGAGTGCAGGCGTAGAGGTGAATGGGTTGGAATGCCCGACCATAGACGGTGAGAGTCCGGTAATCGTAATGCGTGCTGCCGCTTGGAGAGTATCCCAAGTAGCACGGGGCCCGAGAAATCCCGTGCGAATCTGCCAGGACCACCTGGTAAGCCTAAATACTACCTGATGACCGATAGCGGACCAGTACCGTGAGGGAAAGGTGAAAAGTACCCCGGGAGGGGAGTGAAATAGTACCTGAAACCGTGTGCCTACAAACCGTCAGAGCGGGCTAGTTCCTGTGATGGCGTGCCTTTTGAAGAATGAGCCTGCGAGTTAGTGTTACGTCGCGAGGTTAACCCGTGTGGGGAAGCCGTAGCGAAAGCGAGTCTGAATAGGGCGAGTTTAGTGGCGTGATCTAGACCCGAAGCGAAGTGATCTACCCATGGCCAGGTTGAAGCGCGTGTAAGAGCGCGTGGAGGACCGAACCCACTTCAGTTGAAAATGGAGGGGATGAGCTGTGGGTAGGGGTGAAAGGCCAATCAAACTTCGTGATAGCTGGTTCTCCCCGAAATGCATTTAGGTGCAGCGTTGCGTGTTTCTTACCGGAGGTAGAGCTACTGGATGACTGATGGGCCCTACAAGGTTACTGACGTCAGCCAAACTCCGAATGCCGGTAAGTGAGAGCGCAGCAGTGAGACTGTGGGGGATAAGCTTCATAGTCGAGAGGGAAACAGCCCAGACCACCAACTAAGGCCCCTAAGCGTGTGCTAAGTGGGAAAGGATGTGGAGTTGCGAAGACAACCAGGAGGTTGGCTTAGAAGCAGCCATCCTTGAAAGAGTGCGTAATAGCTCACTGGTCAAGTGATTCCGCGCCGACAATGTAGCGGGGCTCAAGTACACCGCCGAAGTTGTGGCATTCAAATATTAGCCAAGCCTTCGTGGTTCAGGCGTTTGGATGGGTAGGGGAGCGTCGTGTGGGCGGTGAAGCTGCGGTGGAAACCAGTGGTGGAGCCTACACGAGTGAGAATGCAGGCATGAGTAGCGAAAGACGGGTGAGAAACCCGTCCGCCGAATGATCAAGGGTTCCAGGGTCAAGCTAATCTGCCCTGGGTAAGTCGGGACCTAAGGCGAGGCCGACAGGCGTAGTCGATGGACAACGGGTTGATATTCCCGTACCGGCGAAAAACCGTCCATACTAAACTGGTGATACTAACCATCCAATCTATGTGCCAGTGCCCTTCGGGGCCCGTGTATGTAGGGAGCGTGGGACCTGATCCGGGGAGGTAAGCGTATTAACAGGTGTGACGCAGGAAGGTAGCCAGGCCGGGCGATGGTAGTCCCGGTCTAAGGATGTAGGGTCGCGGATAGGTAAATCCGTCCGCGTGTGTTCAATCACGCTCCTGAGATCTGACGGGACCCCCGTAGGGGGGAATCTGGTGATCCTATGCTGCCAAGAAAAGCATCGACGTGAGGTTTTAGCCGCCCGTACCCCAAACCGACACAGGTGATCAGGTAGAGAATACTAAGGCGATCGAGAGAATTATGGTTAAGGAACTCGGCAAAATGCCCCCGTAACTTCGGGAGAAGGGGGGCCCCAACTGTGAAGGTAACTTGCTTACCGGAGCGGATCGGGGCCGCAGAGACCAGGGGGAAGCGACTGTTTACTAAAAACACAGGTCCGTGCGAAGTCGCAAGACGATGTATACGGACTGACTCCTGCCCGGTGCTGGAAGGTTAAGAGGACCGGTTAGCTCACTTGTGAGCGAAGCTGGGAATTCAAGCCCCAGTAAACGGCGGTGGTAACTATAACCATCCTAAGGTAGCGAAATTCCTTGTCGGGTAAGTTCCGACCTGCACGAATGGAGTAACGACTTCCCCGCTGTCTCAACCATAAGCTCGGCGAAATTGCAGTACGAGTAAAGATGCTCGTTACGCGCAGCAGGACGGAAAGACCCCGAGACCTTTACTATAGTTTGGTATTGGTGTTCGGTGTGGCTTGTGTAGGATAGGTGGGAGACGTTGAAACCCGGACGCTAGTTCGGGTGGAGTCATCGTTGAAATACCACTCTGGTCACTCTGGACATCTAACTTCGGCCCGTAATCCGGGTCAGGGACAGTGCCTGATGGGTAGTTTAACTGGGGCGGTTGCCTCCTAAAGAGTAACGGAGGCGCCCAAAGGTTCCCTCAGCCTGGTTGGCAATCAGGTATCGAGTGTAAGTGCACAAGGGAGCTTGACTGTGAGAGCGACAGCTCGAGCAGGGACGAAAGTCGGGACTAGTGATCCGGCGGCACATTGTGGAATGGCCGTCGCTCAACGGATAAAAGGTACCTCGGGGATAACAGGCTGATCTTGCCCAAGAGTTCATATCGACGGCATGGTTTGGCACCTCGATGTCGGCTCGTCGCATCCTGGGGCTGGAGTAGGTCCCAAGGGTTGGGCTGTTCGCCCATTAAAGCGGCACGCGAGCTGGGTTTAGAACGTCGTGAGACAGTTCGGTCCCTATCCGCTGCGCGCGTAGGAAATTTGAGAAGGGCTGTCCTTAGTACGAGAGGACCGGGACGGACGAACCTCTGGTGTGTCAGTTGTACTGCCAAGTGCACCGCTGATTAGCTACGTTCGGGAAGGATAACCGCTGAAAGCATCTAAGCGGGAAGCCTGCTTCGAGATGAGATTTCCATACACCTTGTGTGTGAGAGGCTCCCAGCTAGACCACTGGGTTGATAGGCCGGATGTGGAAGCAGGGACTAAAGACCTGTGAAGCTGACCGGTACTAATAAGCCGATAACTTACACCACACCATCACCTTTAACAGGTGATGGCTAGATCAAAGTGCTACGCGTCCACCATGTGGTTCCCAACCAACAAACCAGGGAACACTTACAACAACATAAAACGAAGTTGTAACCATATACTTCCACCCACCACACCTCCTGAGACGATCGGGACGGTATGGTTTGAGGGTTAGGAAAAAGAGTTACGGCGGTCATAGCGCGGGGGAAACGCCCGGTCCCATTCCGAACCCGGAAGCTAAGACCCGCAGCGCCGATGGTACTGCACCCGGGAGGGTGTGGGAGAGTAGGTCACCGCCGGACACATACTAAGGCTCAGGCCCCACACCACTCGGTGCGGGGCCTGACCCACTTAACACCCCAACGCGCCACGCTGGACTAGACTTGAACGGGCTTGCCAACATAACCGTTCGGCCCAAGAATTTTCCATATCAATAGTGTCGATCCGGAACCCGCACATTAGTAGGGATCAGGACGAGAGGATGCAGCTGCCATGCCAGAGAACAACGACCGCCAACGTGGTCAGGGGCGCGATGTCGGTAAGCGGGAGTATGGCACCGGGAAGCGAGACGACGCTGGAAAACCGAAGCGTTCGTTCTCGTCTCGGGACGGGGGCGGTCCAAGCAAAGGCTCAGACGACAGGGCACCCAGACGCCAGGAGGACCGTTCGTCCAGGCCTAGACGCGACGATCGGGCTCCAACCGGCCGTCAGTACTCGGAGCGGCCGTCAGACGGTGATCGTGATCGGTCCGAGAGGGTCCACAATCCAGCCGACCTGCGCAGTGCCAATCGCGCCGACAGGGAACGGTCTCCGGAAATCGATGATGATGTAACCGGGGACGAGCTCGACCGGGCAACGCTACGCCAAGTGCAAACGTTGGAGACGCGCAATGCCGAATGGGTATCCAAGCACCTTGTCATGGCAGGTCGGCTGCTGGACGATGAACCTGAGATGGCTTTTGAACATGCGCTGGCTGCGAGTCGCCGTGGCGGCCGGCTCGCAGCTGTTCGTGAAGCAGTCGGCCTCACTGCCTATGCTGCCGGGAACTATTCAGAGGCGCTCCGCGAACTTCGAACGTTTCGGCGCATCAGCGGGTCCAACATTCATCTTCCATTGATGGCTGACTGTGAGCGTGGAATGGACCGTCCGGACCGCGCTCTGGAGATGGCGCGTTCGGAAGAAGCTACCACTCTTGATGCTTCGGGCCAGGTGGAAATGGCGATCGTCGTCTCCGGTGCCAGGCGAGACATCTCTCAGCCCGAGGCGGCTCTTGCCGCTTTGGAAATTCCTCAACTAGACCGGAACCGTGCCTTTTCGTATAGCCCGCGTCTCTTCCGTGCATATTCCGATGTTCTTGCTGAGCTCGGTCGGACAACGGAGGCTCGAGATTGGGAGCGCCGGGCAGCGATGGCTGAGGACGCATTGGGTATTGGAGCTGGTGCGGAGCCCGAAATCCTGGATTTGGCCGGTGATGAGGATACGTCGCGAAGCCCCAGACGGTAAGTATTATGCGTAGTGATGAGCTAATTTCAGGCTTCGATGCAGTCCTGTCCGATCTCGACGGTGTGGTGTACGTCGGTCATGAGCCAGTGCCCGGAGCCGTGGAAACCCTGAAATCACTGTCGGATCGCGGTGTTGCTCTGGCGTATGTAACCAATAATGCATCCCGTTCCCCGGATCAGGTGGCACAACATCTTCAGGATCTCGGTGTTCCGGCTACCGCGCTCCAAGTGTTCGGCTCAGCGCCTGAGGGCGCTCAGCTCCTGGCGCGAAAGCTGCCACCTGGTGCGAGCGTACTCGTGATTGGCAGCCAGTATCTTAAAGAACAGGCCGTCGAGGTCGGTCTGACACCAGTTGACTCTGCTGATGACAAGCCGGTAGGTGTGCTCCAGGGATTCGACTCAACGTTGGCGTGGACTGATCTGTCGGAGGCAGCGTACGCCGTTGCCAGCGGTGCAGTTTGGGTGGCTACGAATACAGACATGAGTCTTCCGGGGAGTCGGGGGACTGCTCCCGGAAATGGAACGTTGGTTGCTGCGGTCAGCTCCGCTACCGGTAAGTACCCAGAGGTGGCCGGCAAGCCGGAGGCGGGGTTGTTCACAACGGCGGCCTGCACATTGGGCTCCCATCGGCCACTCGTCGTCGGAGACCGGTTGGATACTGACATCAGGGGTGGTAACCGCGCAGGTATGACCACAGCTCTTGTGATGACAGGGGTCAACAGTTGGATGGACGCCCTCGGCGCACCAGCTTCGGACCGACCAGATCTCCTACTTCACGGTCTTTGTGGCCTATATGACAGCTACCTTCCGGTTGAAGAGTCGAATGGTGTCTATAGGTGCGGAAAGTCCCGCGCGCAATCGGATCAACGAACGCTGTACGTAGACGGTGACCAGCAGAACATAGAATACTGGCGTGCTGCTTGTGCGAGTTGGTGGGCGTCCCGGCCCCTTGCGGAGTCGTTGGAGCTTCCGGAACTGGTGAACAACGGTCCTGACATTGGTCAGGGAGGCAGGCCGACGTGACGGAGCCCGTTGAATCCATGAATCAGGGTCTTGCAGAGAGATTGAAGGCCGTGGAAGCGATGGCTTCTCACGCTCAGCTTCTCGCGTTCGAGGAGATTCTCAGCGAGCTGCGTGCTGAACTGGATCAGAAAGCGCAAGGCTAGAGATGCCTCGCCTCGATCAGGAACTAGTGCAGCGGGGTATGGCCCGTTCACGGTCACAGGCAGCGGCGCTCGTCGCGGATGGCCGGGTGCTGCGCAACGGCGTTGCAGCATTGAAAGCGGCGCTCAAAGTGTCCCCACATGACCAACTGTGTTTGGTCGAGGATGGCCGCGAGGAATTTGTCAGCCGTGCTGGCAGGAAGCTGGCTGATGCACTCAGTGCGTTTAGTGACGTTCTGCCAGCGGGGCTGAAGTGCCTCGACGCAGGAGCATCCACGGGTGGGTTTACCGATGTTCTATTGCGCAGGGGAGCGGCGTCTGTGGCCGCCGTCGACGTCGGCCATGGTCAGTTGGTTCGCTCCATCAGGAACAATCCACGCGTGGCGGTCCATGAGGGTATCAACGTCAGATATCTTGATGTCGACGCTGTTGGTGGTCCGTTCGACCTTACTGTGGCGGACCTGTCATTTATTTCGCTGACCGTCGTGATGGAAGCCCTTTGCGGAGCAACGTCGTGTGGCGGCTCGCTCTTGCTGATGATAAAACCCCAGTTCGAGGTCGGTCGGCAGCGCCTGCCGCACACCGGCGTTGTCGTCAATGAAACGGATCGACAGCAAGCTGTTACGGAGGTCCTCGCCTCGTCGTTGTGCAACGGTGGCGTGCCTGCAGGGCTCGTCCGAAACCCGATCGCTGGACGGGACGGCAATGTAGAGTTTTTCCTGTGGTTGAGGATGCCGATGTTGGTGCAGGCACATACCATCGATGATGTGGAAGCCTTGGAACGCGCAACGCGCTTCGTCAGCGAGAGCATGGCCTTCGGTATTGAAGGGCAGGAACGCAACTGATACGGAAAGATGAAACTGTGGCTACCAGACGCATATTGGTCCTCGCACATACAGGCCGCACGGATGCCATAGAAGCAGCCCAGGAGACGTGCAGCCGGCTCCATGCCGCTGGCCTCGTCTCCGTCATGCAGCGGCGGGAGCTCACCGACATCCAGAAGGGCTACGGCGAACTCACCGTACCGACGGAAATTCTCGGCGAAGACGTTGAACTTTCTGCTCTGGAGCTAGTCATGGTGCTTGGGGGAGACGGAACCATTCTTCGGGCTGCTGAACTCGTCAGACATTCTAGCGTCCCGTTGTTGGGAGTAAACCTCGGACACGTTGGTTTCCTGGCTGAGAGCGAGCGCGGAGACCTCGCCGATACCGTGCAGTGTGTTGTGGATCGAAACTACTTGGTCGAGGAAAGAATGACCATCGACGTCAAAGTGTTCTCGGGAAAGCAACTCATCGCGCACACCTGGGCGTTGAACGAGGCCGCCGTGGAGAAGGCGGACCGCAAGCGCATGCTGGAAGTTGTGGCGGAAGTCGATGGCCGTCCCATCAGTTCGTTCGGGTGTGACGGCATCGTGATGGCGACGCCCACTGGGTCAACTGCCTATGCGTTCTCTGCCGGTGGGCCCGTGGTCTGGCCCGGAGTTGAGGCCCTTTTGATGGTGCCGATCAGCGCACACGCGCTCTTTGCCAAGCCGCTGGTCGTTGCACCGTCTTCGGTCATAGCGGTTGAAACGTTGACCCGCACGGGCACTCGAGGAGTACTCTTCTGCGACGGACGCCGGACCTTCGAGTTACCTCCGGGGTCCCGTATTGAAGTAACGAAGTCAGAGGTCCCGGTTCAGTTGGCGAGGACTCAGCAGACACTGTTCTCTGAGCGGCTGGTCCGCAAATTCGAGCTACCGACCAGTGGCTGGCGGGGGCCCACGGCACAGAAATCAAGGGATGGCGTCATTGCTGGGCACCGTGAGGAGGACTCGTGATCGATGAAATCAGGATCCGCGACCTTGGCGTTATCACTCAGGCCTCGCTGCAACTTGACCCTGGGTTCAACGTGGTCACAGGAGAGACCGGAGCGGGTAAAACCATGGTGGTCACGGCTCTCGGGCTGCTGCTGGGGTCACGGTCGGATGCAGGCTCCGTACGGACTGGCGCTAAGGCGGCGGTTGCGGAGTCGATCGTTCGGATTCCCGCGCGGGGAAGCGTTGCCGAAAGAGTCCTGGAGGCAGGTGCCGAGCTCGAGAACGAAACCGACGGTGTTGCCGACCTGACGCTGGTACGTACCGTGAATGCGGACGGCCGCAGCCGTGCCCACGTGGGCGGCCGGACAGCGCCGGTAGGTGTTCTTGGCGAGATTGGAAGTTCGCTCGTTGCAGTACATGGTCAGTCGGACCAGCTGCGACTCAGGAGCGCGTCCGCTCAACGGGACGCTCTGGATAAGTTTGCGGGGAGAAAGCTCCGGGAAGTCCTTGGCGACTATGCAGAAGATTTTCGCCGATGGAAAGATGCCACCGCCGAGCTGGAGGCGCTCAAGCGCGACTCACGGGAGCGGCTCCGTGAGGCTGAATCGCTGAGGCAGGCACTGGAGGAGATCGATGGTGTGGATCCACAGCCCGGGGAGGATGAAGCACTCAAGGCCGTGGCCATGCGTCTGGGAAATACGGAGGAACTGCGCGAAGCCGCCGAGAACGCTCACCAAAAACTCGTAGCAGGAGAGTTTCCCGATGCCTCTGACGCAACCTCACTGGTGGAAGAGGCCCGCCGGCATCTGGAGCTGGTGTCCGAGCACGATCCGGCATTGGACGAGGCAACTCGCAGACTGTCCGAGACCAGTATTATCTTGACCGATATCGCTGCGGAGCTGGCTAGCTACACGGCATCCCTGGACGCTGACGGCCCGGGCCGGCTGGCAGAAGTGGATGCTCGCCGATCGGAACTGTCGATCTTGATCCGAAAGTACGCTCCGAGTATCGACGAAGTCCTTCAGTGGTCTACGACAGCGCGCAGTCGGCTCGAGGAACTGACGGAAGACGGTTCCCGTATCGAGGAACTTGAACACGAGCTTGCTACAGTCCATGCGGCATTGATCCACCGCGCAGCTGAGGCCACTGCGATCCGTACTGACGCTGCACGGGAACTGGAGTCACGAATCTCGGCAGAGCTCTCTGCCCTGGCTATGCCGGATGCGTCGCTGCACGTGCAACTCTCTTCCTCCGCAGAGCTGACAGCCTACGGGCAGGATGAGGTAACACTGGCGCTTGCACCACATGCGGGGACAACACCTCGTCCGTTGGGTAAAGGCGCCTCCGGGGGTGAGCTGTCTCGGGTCATGCTCGCCATTGAAGTTGTCCTCGCCGAAGTGGACCCGGTCCCTACTTTTGTGTTCGACGAGGTAGACGCAGGCGTTGGAGGTAAGGCAGCCGTCGAGATAGGTCGCCGTCTAGCCATGCTGGCCAAGCACGTTCAGGTCATTGTGGTGACGCATCTACCCCAGGTTGCGGCGTTCGCTGACCGGCACGTGCGGGTCATTAAAACTTCTGGCGGGGGCTCCGATGGCGTCACGGCCAGCGACGTCGTGACCCTGGACAGGGCAGAGCGGGTCAAGGAGTTAGCGCGCATGCTCGCCGGCCAAGAGGATTCTGCTACGGCTAGGGCGCACGCTGAGGAGCTGCTCGAGGACGCAGCAGGTTTCGCCAGCGCGAAGACGGTGGCACGTTGATGACTCTGATCGAGTGTGGCGTTGGGCACTTTTTGGTGTCAGCGCGCGGAATACAACGTAGGTGCAATCCAGTAAGGACAGAAAGGTGCTAGGCTCAAATTCCGTGGTGCAGCAAACTAATCCCAGTGAAAATACCCGCCCAGGTTCGTCGCGGACGACCAAACACATTTTTGTGACGGGCGGTGTTGCTTCCTCACTCGGTAAGGGCCTAACGGCTTCTAGCCTCGGTCATCTTTTGAGGGAACGCGGCCTTACTGTCACGATGCAGAAACTCGATCCTTATCTCAACGTGGATCCAGGCACAATGAACCCATTCCAGCACGGTGAAGTTTTTGTGACAGATGACGGCGCAGAAACCGACCTGGACATCGGGCACTATGAACGTTTCCTCGATGAGAACCTTGACGGCTCGGCAAACGTGACCACAGGTCAGGTGTACTCCACGGTGATCGCCAAAGAGCGGCGCGGTGAATACTTGGGAGACACCGTTCAGGTTATCCCGCACATCACAGATGAGATCAAGCGCCGGATGCGGCTCCCGGCAGAAGGATCTAAAGCACCGGACGTCATCATCACAGAAATCGGCGGCACAGTGGGTGACATAGAGTCGCAGCCGTTTTTGGAGTCCGCTCGGCAGGTGCGCCAGGATGTCGGCCGGAACAATGTTTTTTTCCTCCACGTCTCGCTCGTGCCCTACATTGGGCCATCGCATGAACTCAAAACCAAGCCGACCCAACATTCCGTCGCTGCGCTGCGATCCATCGGGATCCAGCCGGACGCAATCGTGCTTCGATCCGATCGCGAAGTACCCTCCGCCATGCGTGACAAGATCGGCCGCATGTGTGACGTGGATCGGGATGCCGTCATCGGCTGCCCGGATGCGCCGAGCATCTACGACATCCCCGTCACGCTCCATGATCAGGGACTGGATGCTTACATCGTTCAGGCGCTGGACCTGAAGTTCAAAGATGTCAGCTGGGCTAAATGGAACAAACTGCTGGACGCTGTACATAATCCCCAGCATCACGTTGAGGTTGCACTGGTTGGCAAATACATAGATCTCCCAGATGCATACTTGTCCGTGACCGAGGCACTGCGCGCCGGCGGTTTTGCGAACAATGCCAAAGTCAATATCCGTTGGGTTCCCTCTGATAATTGCGACACCGAACTAGGTGCCTTGCAGGCCCTTGGCGACGTCGACGCGATCTGCGTACCGGGCGGATTCGGTATCCGCGGGCTGGAGGGCAAGCTCGGAGCGCTGACCTATGCACGCGAACACAAGCTTCCTGTTCTGGGGCTCTGCCTCGGGCTGCAATGTATGGTCATTGAGTTCGCCCGTACTGTGGTGGGCCTTGAAGGTGCGTCTTCCACAGAATTTGATCCGGATACCAAATTTCCCGTCATCGCGACCATGGAGGAGCAGCTGGAGATCGTTGCCGGTGAAGGCGACATGGGCGGGACCATGCGTCTTGGCTTGTGGGATGCCACACTTCAGGCTGGTTCCGTTGTCGCAGAAACCTATGGGCGGACCAAGGTCAGTGAACGGCATCGTCATCGCTACGAGGTCAATAACCAGTTCCGCGAGCAGCTTGCTGATGCTGGCCTTGTGTTTTCCGGAACGACGACGGATGGCAAGCTTGTGGAGTTCGCGGAATTGCCCGCTGAGGTTCACCCGTACTATGTTGCCACTCAGGCTCATCCGGAATTGAGCTCCCGGCCCACACGCCCGCATCCGCTCTTCACGGGCCTGATCAAGGCTGCTCTTGAATTTCAGGCCGCAAGGGGCTGAGATGAGCCTCGATCAGCGGCTCCCGGTCTGTGATGAGACAAGTCAGCGGCACATAGTTGAGTCGTCGGTGTCTTTCGAAGGCCACATCTGGAGCGTCGTCAGCGATTCCTTTCTGCTTAACGCAGGGCAGAATCCGCTGACGCGGGAGTACATTGAGCACCCTGGTGCTGTGGCCGTTGTCGCTTTGAATGACACATCCGAAATTTTGATGATCCGCCAATACAGGCATCCCGTGCGCATGAATCTGTGGGAGATTCCCGCCGGGCTTCTGGACGTTGATGGCGAGGATTACCAGAGTGCGGCGGCTCGCGAACTAGCCGAGGAAGCCGATCTCACGGCAGGACGTTGGAACGTGCTCACTGACATGTTCAACTCACCGGGGTCTTCAAACGAAGCTATTCGCATTTACCTTGCGAGGGGCATCACCGAGGTGCCTAAAGCGGAAAGACACACCCGTACGGGCGAGGAATCAGAGATCGAGGTTTTGTGGGTTCCTCTGAACGACGCCGTGGCTGGTGTCCTGGCAGGGCGAATCCATAACGCCACGGCAGTGGCAGGTATTCTAGCCGCGGCTGCAGCCTCCGGTACTGACTTCGCGGCCCTCCGTGGGGCAGAGGCTCTGTGGCCTGAACACCGTTCTTGATGACTGTCGCAGAGCACGACGCAGGTGAGATCGCGCGTGCCGTGCATGAGTATTTGCAGCACACCGCGGTTGAACGTGGGCTAGCGCTCAATACCGTGGCAGCATATCGTCGCGACTTGACACGCTACGGTCGGTTCCTTGCGGAGCGCAATATTTCGTCTGTTCGAGACATCACCCGCCGAGACGTCAGCGCTTTCGCGCAGGCGGTGGTCGACGGATCCGACGGCGGCTCCCCGCTTAGCGCACGTTCCGCGGCCCGGACCGTGGTCGCAGTTCGAGGACTTCACCGGTTCTGGGCTCTGGAAGGGCTGAGCGAAACCGATCCGGCGACGGAGGTCCATCCGCCGTCTCTTGGACAGCGGCTTCCCAAAGCCATTTCCGTGGCAGAGGTCACTGCCATCCTTGAAGCGGCAGATATGGATTCGCCAGCCGGGGCCAGGGACAGCGCGCTACTTGAGTTTTTGTATTCGACGGGCGCGCGGATCAGCGAAGCTGTGGGGTTGGACGTCGATGACATCGCACTGGATCCTGCCCTTGAGGGTCCCGGCGTCGTGCGTTTATTTGGCAAGGGGTCCAAAGAACGGCTGGTTCCCCTGGGCTCCTTCGCGGCCAGGGCCATCGGGACCTATCTGGTGCGTTCCAGACCGTCCCTGTCCGCTAAGGGCAAAGGAACGCCTGCCTTGTTTTTGAATCAGCGTGGTGGACGCCTCAGCAGACAGAGTGCCTGGAGCGTTTTAAAGGCGGCCACGGAGCGGGCCGGCATCACCAAGGACGTTTCGCCGCACACCATGAGGCATTCTTTTGCCACCCACCTGCTAGAAGGTGGGGCGGACGTCAGGGTAGTTCAGGAGTTGCTCGGTCATGCGTCGGTAACCACCACACAGGTTTATACGCTGGTAACTGCTGAGACACTTCGCGAAATATATGCCGCTGCGCACCCTCGGGCGCTCGGCTAGCCGGTACGGTGCAACTGCCGCGGGACCGGGGACAGCTAGAATGACGCTCATGTCTGCCCGCGCCGTCGTCCTGTGTTTCGTTTTTCGTCCTCACCCAGAGACGGGCGCCCAGCAGGTGCTACTGGGATTGAAGAAGTCCGGTTTCGGGGCAGGGAAAGTGGTGGCACCAGGCGGCAAGGTGGAACCCGGTGAATCGGATGCGGTAGCTGCGTCCCGGGAGCTGCAGGAGGAGACGGGGCTGGAGATTACGGCTGAGGCGATGACCCGCCTCGGAACCATTGATTTTGTCTTTCCTGCCAGACCGGCGTCGGATATGTGTTCGGCGGTCTTCACGGTTCCACTCTCCGCTGCCCGAACGGTGCTGGAGCCACACGAAAGCCAGGAGCTGTCGCCGGAATGGCATGACGTCAACCGGCTGCCCTTTACGCGCATGTGGGACGACGCCGCGCATTGGCTTCCGAACGTGATTATGGGTGAGCCGTTTGCCGTGACCCTAACGCTGAATCAGGACAACCTCACTCTTGCCTCCGCTGTCTTCGCTAATGTGGACTAACGTCTGGAGAAACAGCTGTGGCCATCATCCGCGCTCAACGGGTGACGACCACAGCTCATTCAGCTGGCCTAGATTCAGGGGACCTGGCGCTGCTCAGGACCGTTATATTCGCTGAGTGGGCGGATCAGAGCGTTGTCCGCCACTTGTTCCATGATATGGGCGGTCCAACCGGTGATGCGCGCGGCGATGAAGAGCGGAGTGAACATCTCCGTGTCAAAGCCCATCAGGTTATAGGTGGGTCCTGCCGGGTAGTCGAGATTCGGCTTGATCTGCTTGGCCTCTTCCATAGCGGCTTCGAGTCCGTTGTACAGGCCGAGCATTTCCGGACGATCATAATGTTTGATCATGGCGTCCAGAGCGCTCTTCATGGTGGGGACCCGGGAGTCACCATTCTTGTACACGCGGTGCCCAAAACCCATGACCTTTTTCTTCTGCGCAAGGGCATCGACCATCCAAGCTTTCGAACGCGTGGCTGCCTCATCGAGGGATTCGTCCTTGCGGATCCCAATCTCCTCAAAGGTATGCATCACGGCCTCGTTGGCACCCCCGTGCAGCGGCCCCTTGAGGGCACCTATGGCTCCGGTCACCGCCGAATGCAGATCCGCCAGGGTGGAGGTGATGACCCGGGCCGTGAACGTCGAGGCGTTGAAGGAATGCTCCGCGTAGAGAATCATGGAGACGTTGAAGGCTTCCACAACCTCCGGCGCTGCCTCTTCGCCAAAAGTCATCCACAGGAAGTTCGCGGAGTAATCGAGATCCTCTCGTGGTTCGATAAGTTCCTCACCGCGTCGTCGCCTTTGGTCGTAGGCGACGACGGACGGGAAGGTTGCCAGCAGCGACATCGCCTTTTCTAGATTTGCTTCCGGGGAGGAATCCTGCGCCCTGGCGTGGTTGGCTCCCAGAACTGAGACGGCGGTCCGCGCAACGTCCATAGGGTGACAGGCAGTGGAGAGGAGGTCTATTGCCCCTTTGACGTTCTCATCCAGTTTCCGGTGGGAGCGTTCGAAATTTACGAAAGCTTTCAGCTCGGAATCGTTGGGCAGTTCGCTGTTCCACAGCAAGTAGGCCACCTGTTCAAAGCTGCACTTAGCAGCCAGTTCCTGAACGGGGTATCCACGGTACAGCAGCGAGTTGGTATCAGAATTGACCTTCGAAATGGCGGTGACATCCGCCGTGACGCCGGCAAGGCCCTTATGAATTGTTGGTTCGGTCATGGGTAGGACTCCTTTTAGCGTGTGCCGGGCACCTGGAAATTAAACACGGAAGTGTCGAAGTGGTTGTAGGCCTCGTAGTCCACGAGCTCGTATAAACGTGCGCGGGTCTGCATGGATTCGACGGCACTCTGCTGTGAGCCATCGGCCTTGATGGTATCCAGCGTACGCTCCGCGGCTCCCATTGCACTACGAAGAAGGGTAACGGGGTAGATCACCATATTGACGCCTACGGAAGCCAGCTGCTCAATGGTGAAGAGATCACTCTTACCGAATTCGGTCATGTTTGCCAGAATTGGAACGTCAACAGCCTCGCGGATGGCCTGAAACTCGCTGAGATCTTTCATTGCTTCGGGGAAGATGGCGTCGGCACCGGCGTCGACCAGTGCGCGGGCACGGTCCTGGGCGGCCTGAAGTCCTTCAGTTCCGCGAATGTCAGTGCGCGCCATGATCAGGAAATTCGGATCCCGGCGTGCGTCTGCTGCAGCCCGAATCCGTTTGGTAGCGGTCTCGAGGTCCACGATATTTTTTCCGTCGAGATGCCCGCATCGTTTGGGGTTGAACTGGTCCTCGATGTGGCATCCTGCCAAGCCCGCGTTCTCGAGCTCCTGGATGGTTCTCGCCACGTTCATCGGCTCGCCGAAACCGGTGTCAGCGTCAACGATCGCCGGAAGGTCTGTCATGCGGGAAATCTGTGCCGCTCGGGTAGCTACCTCGGTCAACGTTGTCAGGCCGATGTCTGGGAGCCCGAGATCATTGGCCAGTACGGCCCCGGAGATGTAGACACCGTCGAATCCCTTGTCTTCGATGAGTCGGGCCGAGAGTGGATTGAACGCTCCGGGAAATTGCTGAATTTTTCCGGAAGCAAGACCGTCACGGAAGCGCATTCGCTTCTGCTCGGGCGTGGTGTGTGCATAAAGCATGGTGTTCCTTCCTAGAAGAGGCCCGTGGGCACGTTGTCGGCGGAGATGAAGCCGGACCGGGTCAGAATGTTGAGCTGATCCAGTTCTCCGGCAGCCAATTCAGGTAGACGCTGCACGGC
The DNA here is from genome assembly GCF_016907875.1 of Arthrobacter roseus. NCBI lineage: Bacteria > Bacillati > Actinomycetota > Actinomycetes > Micrococcales > Micrococcaceae > Arthrobacter > Arthrobacter roseus. The sequence goes on from NZ_JAFBCU010000001.1 coordinate 1,521,999, forward strand.
GGTGAGGAAGCGTTCAATCTCCTCTTCGTCGACAATGCGCTCACCGTTCTCGCCGGCGGCCAGGGTGCGCAACTTATTGATGTATTGCTCGCGTGCAAACGGCCTGGCACCCAACGGGTGGGCATCCGCTACTGCGATGCTGTCCGTGATGAGCGTGCCGTCATTGAGTGTGATCTCCACGGTTCCGCCGAACGCCTTTTCGCTGATGTCCATGGAGTGGTAACGGCGGGTCCATTCCTGATCTTCTTCAGTGGTGACCTTGTGCCAGAGCTCCACTGTGTCCGGACGTCCTGCACGCTCGGGGGAGTAGGAGGCAACGTGGTGCCAGGCACCGTCCTGCAGCGCGACCGTGAAGATATAGGGGATGGAATGGTCCAGAGTTTCCCGTGAAGCAGTGGGATCGTACTTCTGCGGATCATTGGCGCCGGTTCCGATGACGTAGTGCGTATGATGCGACGTCTTGATCAGGACGCTCTTGACATTCGCGGGGTCTGTCGCCTCGGGGTGTTCGCCGTGCAGTTTTCGCGCCAGGTCGATCCACGCCTGTGCCTGATATTCAGCAGAGTGTTCCTTGGTGTAGGTATCGAGGATGGCGCGCTTGGCCTCCCCTTCCTCTGGCAGCGGCACGTCGTAGCGTGCGTCTTTGCCATCCAGCATCCAGGCTATGACGCCGTCCTCACCTTCATAGATGGGTACCGGCGAGGTCTGACCCCGCATGGCGCGGTCTACGGCCTCGACCGCCATTTTGCCGGCGAAAGCGGGTGCATGTGCTTTCCAGGTGGAGATCTCGCCCTTGCGGGACTGGCGGGTCGCCGTCGTCGTGTGCAGTGCCTGACCCACCGACTGGAAGACGGTTTCGATGTCGAGTCCAAGGAGGGTGCCGATTCCGGCAGCCGCGGACGGGCCCAGGTGTGCCACGTGGTCGATCTTGTGCTTGTGAAGGCAGATGGCTTTGACCAAGTCCACCTGTATTTCATAGCCGGTAGCTATCCCACGAACCAGGTCATTGCCGTTAGCACCTGTGTGCTGCGCGACGGCGAGGATGGGCGGGATGTTGTCCCCGGGGTGGGAGTACTCGGCGGCGAGGAAGGTGTCGTGGTAGTCAAGTTCTCGGACCGCTACACCGTTGGCCCAGGCAGCCCACTCAGGGGATGACTTATCAGCGATGCCGAAAATGGTTCCACCGTTACCGGACCGTGAAACGGGGTGGCTGAGCGCTTGGGACCGAGCCGCGATGATCGGTGCGCGATTCAGGGAAGCAACGGCCACAGAGGCGTTGTCGATGATGCGGTTGATCACCATGGCGGTCACCTCGGCGGTTACCTCGACTGGGTCGACGGCGACCTTGGCGATCTTGTACGCGAGTTGGTCCTCGCGAGCCAGGCTTTCGTCACTTCGATAGACGCGGACCGGATGGATCTTGACCATGGGTGTTCCTCTCAGGCGCTGAGGCCGTGCTGTTGGGCTGGTTCTGATGTCAATAGGTGGTGCAGGCTGTTGTGTAGGTGAACTCGTGTTGCGGCGGCAGCGAGATCTGGATTCCCCAGGTGTATGGAGCGAGCGATCTGCTGGTGCTCAGTGGCGGATGCGAGCAGACGGATTGGATTGTCTTTGGCAAGCTGACGGACCCTCACCAGATGGGTCCGCAGCTGACGTTGCGCCTGGAGCAGGTAGGCGTTGTCGGCGGCAGCGTCGATGGCTGCATCGAGTTCACCTACCAGTGTGTAGTAAGCAAGTTGTTCAGGATCTTGGCCGGCAATCAAATTCGGTGCCGCTTTGAATCGGCGGGTGAGGTCTTCGAAGGCTCTCCGGTCCGGAGCATTCGCGGCCAACTCGGCGGCACGGCAGTCCAATGGAATGCGAACGTCGAAGAGCTCGGTCATCCTGTCCAGAGAAATGTGTGTGACCACGACGCCGCGGCCAGGGTGGGCGGCGACCAGCCCTTCGGTAGTCAGCCGAGCGAGTGCTTCGCGAAGGGGTGTTCTGGAAATGCCGAGCCGCCGGGATTGCTCCACCTCGGCAAGGACCGTTCCTGGGGAGAGACGCCACTGGATGATGTCGGCTCGGAGGGACGAGTAAGCACGGTCGCTGGCTCGCATGATTCCCTCCGCAGCATTCATCGATGTCAACAGTTCACCTTCGACGGTCATTGTATACACGCAGTGCTCAGATGGTAGCGAATTCACCCAGTACCGAAGCAGAAGCACTTTTCTGTATACAGTATCTGAGATTTACTCGGGATGGGCAGCCGGTGGGTGCCGTGAGGATGCTCCTCATCAGTACTGGTCGTAGCAGTAGGGGCCGGGGGCAGGATTTGGTCGCAGTGGGCCGCAGACTATGTCCTGATTAGAGCGGTCGATGGTCCAGATGTGAGAGCTGTCAACGTACTTGATGCTGTTACCCGCAAAAGGAAAACCGCGAATCAAGACATCGTAACTGCCGTTGGCAGTTGCTCTTACAGCGTCCATATTGTCGTTTGTGACAACGTTGTCACTTTGATACAGCGAGCCAGGATTGTGGTTCTTCAGTAACCGCCAGGCCGTCGTGCCAGATGACCTGATCAGGATTTCCTACCGCTGGATACCCGTACGGCTAGTGTCCCACTCCACTGAGGCATCCGGGCAGGCCCACTGGAGGGTGACACGATTCTTGCTGAAGGCGTTGTCACAGGGGCTGGTTCGTGCGCCGTTCGGATTGACATAGCGGGGGACTGCCGGTGGCAGATTCAGCCGGTACGGTCTTGTCCACGTGAAGTCTCGAGTCCACGACGAATTGCGCGGGCTTGTGGCGGTGATCGTTGTCGATACTTGAATTCACGCCCGGCAAAGTAGCTGTACTTGTCCCGGTCCAGCATGTCTGGCTGCACAATCATGCACAGCTCATGACCAACGGCCGCTTCGGCCAAGGGAAAACCCGCTTCTCCGCCGACCGGGACGACAGCGTAGTTGGTACCGACAGCCAAGTCCTGGAGGGGGACCTGCCACTGAGCAGCACTGGGAGGCGCAGTCTGGCATGCGACAGCCTTGTTCAGAATCTTGACCGTGGTTCCTCTGCTCCAGCTGAAGAAATTAGTGGTTTCCGCTGTGGTGGTAGGACTCGACGGACGTGCGGCCACCACGCCCCGTAGCTGGAGCGCTGTCAGAATCTCTGGATCGGAGGCGTTGTTGTCGCCTTTGGTGGTGAAGAGCCGGGCGCCGTCAGTGCTGATCTGAACCTTCGAGCTCTACTTGAGCATCAAGGCTCGCGTGGTCACTACAGCCAAAATTCGCGGAGTGCGTGTTACATCGTTGTAATGTGGCACAGAGGAAGACCGCATCAGCTAGTTACGGAAGCGTGGAAACATACGTGAGTACCGACCAGAGTTCAGCCACTCTGCAGGACGAAACGAAGCGTCCGGTAACGGGCCCCACCGGCCGCCCGCAGACTGATTTCCCAGAACCGCCCAAACTTGACTCGCACGGTCCAGCACGCGTCATTGCCATGGTCAACCAAAAGGGTGGCGTGGGCAAAACCACTTCCACCATCAACCTGGCAGCAGCGCTCGCCGAATACGGTCGTCGCGTGTTGCTCGTTGATTTCGACCCGCAGGGCGCGCTCTCCGCGGGATTCGGAACCAACCCTCACGAACTCGATCTAACCGTGTATAACGTTCTGATGGATCGGAAGGTTGACGTCCGCGATGCCATCCGGAGCACCGCAGTGGACGGTGTGGATCTATTGCCGGCCAACATCGATTTATCTGCGGCCGAGGTCCAGCTGGTCAACGAGGTGGCCCGCGAGCAGGTCCTGGATCGAGCGTTGAGGAAAGTCTCGGACGATTACGACGTCATTCTCATCGACTGCCAGCCCTCGCTCGGACTACTCACGGTCAACGCGCTGACGGCAGCCCATGGCGTCATCATCCCCTTGATTTGCGAGTTCTTCGCGCTACGGGCCGTGGCACTTTTGGTGGAAACTATTGAAAAGGTCAAGGACCGCCTCAATCCTGGTTTGCAGGTGGACGGTGTCCTAGCCACAATGTACGACGCACGTACGCTCCATGGCCGCGAGGTAATCAACCGGCTCGTAGAGGCGTTCGGTGACAAAGTCTTCGAAACGGTCATCAAGCGGACCATCAAGTTTGCCGATGCCACAGTCGCCGCCGAACCCATCACCACCTACGCGGGCAACCACTCTGGCGCGGATGCGTATCGCAGGCTCGCCAAGGAGCTCATTGCCCGTGGCGGTGCTCCCTAACGGACATGGAGTTGCCCACGGTCGCAGCGGCGGAGGCCAACCCGGCCAAGGTCGGCCCTCCTCTGTCGGCTGGTTTCAAGGTCCGACTTGAAAATTTCAGCGGACCTTTCGATCTACTGCTGGGGCTGATATCCAAGCACGAACTGGACGTGACCGACATTGCCCTTGCCCGGGTCACGGATGAGTTCATTGCCTACATCAAGGGTGCAGGCGAGAGCGAACCTGGGTGGGCGCTGGACGAGGCGAGCGAGTTCTTGGTGGTCGCGGCGACCCTTTTAGATCTAAAAGCCGCACGGCTACTACCCTCCGGTCAAGTGGAGGACGACAAGGACATCGCACTTCTCGAAGCTCGGGATCTGCTGTTTGCCCGGTTGCTGCAGTACAAGGCTTTCAAACACGTAGCTGCCAACCTGGAAGAACGGTTGGGGCAGGAGAGCGCCCGCTTCCCTCGGGAGGTGCCACTTGAAACCCAGTTCACGACGCTGCTGCCGAGACTTGCCTGGAAAGCTGACGCCAACGTTCTGGCCGCTCTGGCCACCAAGACCCTCGAGGCGCGTGAACCGGAGGCAACCGCCGTCGGACTTGATCATCTACACGGCTCGTCCGTGACCGTCCGCGAAGAAGCAGCGTTCCTGCGGACACTCCTTGTCGGTGGACGTCCCCATAGCTTTCTTGAACTGACGGCCGACGCCGAAGAGATCCTGGTCGTCGTCGCCCGATTCCTTGCCTTGCTTGAGATGTTCCGCGACGAGGTGGTGTCCTTCGACCAGCTTTTCCCGTTGGGTGAACTCACCGTGCGTTGGATAGCACACGACGACGCGTGGGACGGTAGCAGCCTCAGCGGCGAGTTTGACGACACGCCGACACCCTCGGAGGACGAATGAACAGTGGTGAGCCTCAGAGCGAGCACGGAGGAGAAGATGCCCCGACGTCTTGGTCGGACTTGGCCGCACCGCTTGAGGCAGTGCTGATGGTGGTGGGGGAGCCGGTCCGTGCGGACGAACTTGCCGAAGTCCTCAAAGTGCCGCTCGCTGATGTCCTCGAAGCGTTGGAGAATCTGCGACGCGAATACGACGGCTATACTGGAAGCGGAGCCTCAGAGTCCGCTAGCAGGTCTAGGGGTTTTGAGCTTCGACAGGTCGCCTCCGGATGGAGATTTTACTCGCGAAGTGAGTTTGCTCCGGTCGTCTCACAATTCGTCACGGCTGGCCAGTCGGCCAGGCTTAGTCAGGCCGCACTGGAAACTCTGGCCGTCATCGCCTACCGGCAGCCGGTATCCAGAGCGAGGGTTTCAGCCATCCGGGGAGTCAACGTTGATTCAGTAGTTCGCACTCTCGTCGTGAGAGGCATGGTGGAGGAATGCGGCACGGAACTGGAAACCGGCTCCCTCCGATACAGGACTACTCCCCATTTTCTGGAAAGATTGGGGCTGGACTACATCTCCGAGCTTCCGCGCATTGCCCCGCATCTAGCGGGAGTCGATAATTTGGCTGACGTGGAAGACTCCACAACATACTAAACGCAACAAAGAGGACAATCATGACACCTGCACCCCGCTCCGGCTCCGGCCGCAATCAGCCGTCCGGCAAGGGCGGGCAGGGAGGCAAACGCGGAGGCCGTCCAGGATCGGACAGCGCGGGGAAGCCTCGCGCCGGCAGCGGCAGCAAGCCCGGCAACGGTGGCAAGCCTGGACAGGCTCGCAAGTCCGCAGCGCCCAAGGCTTTCGGTGGTGAACGTTTCGGGAAGAACCTCGGGCCGGTAAAGGCTGCCCCGCGCAAGAGCAGTAGCTCCCATGGTCAGCCGGCCGAACATCATCCCGACGGCGTCCGTCTGCAGAAGGTCATGGCGCAGGCAGGTGTGGCCTCTCGGCGCGTCTGCGAGGAGATGATCGAAGAGGGCCGCGTAGAAGTCAACGGTGCAGTCGTCACTGAACTTGGCGTGCGGGTCAAACCTGATGAGGCAGCAATTCACGTTGACGGCATCCGGCTGCAGCTGGATGAGGAGATGATGTACTACGTCTTCAACAAGCCGCAGGGTGTGGTCTCCACTATGGAGGACCCCGAGGGCCGCAAATGCATCAGCAATTTCCTCCGCAAGGGTACCGAGCGTCTTTTCCATGTAGGCCGCTTGGACGTTGCCACCGAGGGTTTGCTGCTGCTGACCAACGACGGCGAGCTGACCAACAGACTCACCCACCCCTCTTACGAGGTTCCCAAAACGTACCTGGTTCAGGTTCGTGGCCCGATGCCCAGCGGTATCGGCGCGAAGATGAAGGAAGGCGTTGAGCTCGAAGACGGCAGGGCCTCCGTGGACTCATTCCGCCTGGTTGACTCGACGCCGGGTCACATCCTCGTCGAGGTGATCCTTCACTCCGGGAAGAATCGTGTTGTCCGTCGTCTCTTCGACGCCGTCGGATTCCCCGTCGAGCGTCTGGTTCGCGTCAAGGTGGGCCCAATCGCCCTCGGAGATCAGCGACAGGGCACCATCCGCGCGCTCGGGCGTCAGGAAGTCGGACATCTACTCGCATCAGTAGGAATGTGAGTGGAGGAAGACACAGTTAGCGAGGGAGCGCATCTACGCGGTCCTGTTCTCATCATCGGCTCGGGCTTGCTCGGCGCCAGCATTGGACTGGGTCTGCGCGCCAAGGACGTTGAAGTTTTCTTGTCAGACATTTCACCGTCCACGCAGGCGGTGGCCGAAGATATAGGGGCCGGTAAAAGTGTCGATGTCGCACGGCCGAATTTCAGCCCGGAGCTAGTGGTCGTGGCGACTCCGCCGGACGTCGCCGCGACAGCTGTTCTGGATGCACTGCACCGCTATCCTCGTGCCGTCGTTATCGATATCGCCAGTGTCAAGACATCGGTGCGTGAGGCTGTTGAAGCCGATCCCGGTGCGAATAACCGGCACTATATCGGAACACATCCGATGGCGGGACGAGAGAAGTCTGGGCCGGTTGCGGCCAGGACGGAACTGTTCATCTCCATGCCGTGGGTCATTTGCCCGACGCCGACCAGCAACCCCGCAGCGGTCCGAACCGCGGAGGCCCTGGCCGTTGACCTTGGTGCTGTTCCGGTTCGAATGCCGGCAGAGGAGCACGACGAGGCGGTCGCTCTGATCAGCCACCTGCCGCAGGTCATGTCATCGCTGGTGGCCAGCCAATTGCAGAACACCCCCGGCACCGCGTTGGCGTTGGCAGGCAACGGGCTGCGTGACGTCACTCGGATTGCAGCGAGCGACCCGGCTTTGTGGGTCCAAATTCTATCAGCCAACGCTCCCCGCCTTGTGGGCATCCTGAAGGGAGTGCGTGAGGACCTTGGGCGGCTCATCGACACGCTGGAGCGCCCAACTGCACCGGGAGCACGTCTTGATATGGCGCAGCTGATGAGTGAAGGAAACGCTGGCCAGGCCCGAATCCCCGGAAAACACGGTGCACCGCCACAATCGTTCGCGAAACTCACTGTTCTTGTAGACGACGTTCCCGGTCAGATCGCTGCGCTCCTGACCGAGATCGGACAGATTGGCGTGAACCTGGAGGATTTGCGCCTAGATCATGCCCCCGGTAGGCCGGTCGGCATGGCAGAGGTCTCTGTACTACCAGGAAAGCATCAGCTACTAGTTGACGAACTCACCTCCCGCGGATGGAAGGTCATCCAGTGAACAACCCAGATCCCGCACTATTTAGGCAGGGAAAATCCCTGGTGGTTGCAGTCGACGGTCCCTCGGGTTCTGGTAAATCCAGTGTTAGCCGTGAGGCAGCTCGCCGGTTCCACGCCGCATACCTTGATACCGGCGCCATGTACCGGGCTGTGACATGGCATTGCCTTGACCGTGGTCTGGATTTGACCGATGCCGAGGCGGTCGAAGCCGCTGCGAAGTCTGTGACGATTGAGTTGAGCACCGATCCGGACGTCGAGTCGGTGAGAGTCGAGGGTGTGGATGTGACCGCGGAAATCCGAGAACCGCTGGTTTCGACGGCGGTGAGCGCAGTCGCGACAACCCTTGGCGCCCGTGCCGAATTGGTCCGGCGGCAACGCCAACAGATCATGGACTCCAACCGCCGTATCGTGGCCGAAGGCAGAGACATCACCACGGTTGTGGCACCGGATGCGGAAGTTCGTATCCTGCTCACCGCCAGCGAAGAAGCAAGGCTGCGGCGGCGTGGAGAGCAGCTGCAGGGAACGCAGAATGCCGAGCAGCTCCGGAGGCAGGTGACGCACCGCGACCGCTTGGATTCGACGGTCGTGAATTTTCAGCAGGCGGCCGATGGCGTGGTCACGATCGACTCTTCGGAGCTCGACTACGAACAGACCGTCAACGCAGTACTAAGAACAGTTTTTGAGGTTGCGCACTAGCGCAGCCCACCGTGTTTCAATGGTGCCGGTAGCGAACCGGCGATCAGCAACAAGAGGAACGAGATCATGAGCCAGAATCAGCCGCCCATCGGCGACCGGGACGAAGAGTACGTTCCGAAGGGTGAGGACCAGGTCCTTGAACGTCTGCGGACCCTCGACGACGAAGAGGCGGAAACGCGGGCGCGGTCTCTCCGTGCTGGACTGGCGGACTATGAACTGGATGAGGAAGACACCGCGCTGCTGGACCGCCGCGAGGAGGATTTCGACGACGAGCAGGAACTGCGCCAAGACCCGGTGTTGGCCATTATTGGCCGCCCGAACGTGGGCAAGTCAACGCTGGTCAACAGAATTCTAGGCCGCCGTGAAGCCGTGGTTGAAGATACCCCGGGCGTGACTCGGGACCGCGTCAGCTACGCCGCAGACTGGAACGCACGGAATTTCACGTTGGTGGATACCGGCGGTTGGGAACATGACGCAAGGGGCATTCACGCCCGCGTTGCTGATCAAGCAGAGATCGCCGTCGACATGGCCGACGCCGTCCTGCTGGTGGTGGACGCCACCGTTGGCGCGACTGCCACTGACGAAGCTGTGGTCCGCATGCTGCGACGCAAGAAGAAGCCGGTGATCGTTGTTGCCAACAAGGTAGACAACATCCAGGTTGAGGCTGACGCGGCAACGCTGTGGGGGCTGGGCTTCGGTGAGCCGTATCCGGTGTCCGCGCTTCACGGACGTGGTACTGCGGACATGCTCGACGCCGTCCTGAAGGTCCTTCCCGAATTCTCGGCTTACGAAGGACTGGATCGTACGGGCGGACCTCGTCGTGTTGCCTTGATCGGCCGCCCGAACGTGGGCAAGTCCTCGCTGCTGAACAAGCTTGCAGGTTCCGAGCGCGTGGTGGTGGACGCAACGGCAGGAACCACCCGCGATCCAGTTGACGAGATGATCGAACTCGGTGGCAGGACGTGGCGATTTGTGGACACCGCCGGTATCCGCCGACGCGTGCACATGCAGCAAGGAGCAGACTTCTATGCGTCGCTGCGGACCCAGTCCGCACTGGAGAAAGCGGAGGTAGCCGTCGTCCTGTTGGCTGTTGATGAGGTGCTGAGCGAGCAGGACGTTCGTATCCTGCAGCTGGCCATCGAATCCGGACGTGCACTGGTTCTGGCATTCAACAAGTGGGATCTACTGGAGGACGAGCGGCGCAAGTACCTGGAGCGAGAGATTGAGCAGGATCTCGCGCATGTGGAGTGGGCTCCCCGAGTCAATCTGTCGGCTAAGACAGGGTGGCACCGTGACCGCCTTGTGCCTGCGCTCGACGCAGCGCTGGAGAGCTGGGACAGAAGAATCCCGACAGGCAAACTGAACGCGTTCCTTGGTGAGCTTGTTGCCGCCCACCCGCACCCACTGCGCGGGGGAAAGCAACCCCGCATCCTCTTCGCGACGCAGGCATCCAACCGTCCGCCCAGATTCGTGTTGTTCACCACCGGCTTCCTGGATCCTGGGTACCGCCGCTTCATTATCCGCAGGCTCCGTGAAACCTTCGGCTTCGAGGGAACCCCCATCGAGGTGTCTATGAGGGTACGTGAAAAGCGGGGTAAGAAGAGGTAGCTTCACCACTCATAGCCCAATTCCTGGTCAAAAGTGGTCCGGGAATGTTGTAGAGTGTTCGAGGTAGTTCGGCCCGATTCGTCGGGCTGGACATCGGGATGTGGCGCAGCTTGGTAGCGCACTTGACTGGGGGTCAAGGGGTCGCAGGTTCAAATCCTGTCATCCCGACAGTGTGATGTCGCAAGACATTGGAATAGTTCGAACCCACGGTTTGTGGGTTCGAACTATTTTTTTGTGCCGGCGGGTTGGTAGTCGCGGTTGAGGTCGATAGTGAGCTCCCGCAGGATCTCTCCGGTTGTGGCGTTGGTGACGGTGACGTCGAGTTCTTGGATGAGTAAGGTGACGTGGGTTCCGGCGTGGGTTCCGGCGTGGGTTCGGCCGACGCCGATGTGACGAAGTTGTCCAGCGACGCGAAGGCTGACGGTGCCAGATTTGTCGATGCGATCGTGGCGGACCCGGTTGTGGGTATCGTCTCGCGGGCTGGTGCTGGGGTGTGGCTTTGATGCTCGTTGTGTAGGCCGTCGCTGGTGTGGCGCGGTGTTCTAGCGAGCGGTGTGGGCGACGTTGGTTGTATTCCTCGGCAAACTCATCCAGTAGTAGCTGCAGCTCGGTGATCGTGGTTGGCTGATCGGGCTGAGCTCGAAGCCACTTGTTGAGTGTTTGTTGAAAGCGTTCGACTTTGCCTTGGGTTTGAGGGTGGTGGGCCGTGCTGCTGGGCGGTGCGAGTGAAGGTATCGAGCACGATGACGGCAGAGATTCGGTGGTGTGCGGAGATGTGCAGTGTAGCGGGAGTGGTCATCAAGCCAGGTAATGATCTCGGTGTCTGGACCGGGTCGCCCATCGGGGGTGCTGAGACGGTAGCGAGTGAAGTCTGACTGCCAGCACTGGTTGGGTTGGGCGGCAGCGAAGTGCAGGTAGGAACTCTTCGGACGCTTCTTCGGTTCTGCCTCAACCAGCCCGTGCCGGGTCAGGATGCGGTGGATGGTGGCCCGGTTCAGGGGGATCTGGTGGGTGTGGCTCAGATGCCAGCCGATGGTGTCAGCCCCGGCATCCAAACCAGCGCTGTCTAGCCGCTGTCGCAGGGCGATTACGAGCTCGATCACTGCCGGTGGTGTTGCGGTGGGGCTGGTCTGAGGGCGGCGGGATCGTGGCTCGAATGCCGCCTCTCCCTCAAGCCGCCAGCGGGTCATCAGTTTCGAGATCCACCCTTGCGAGACACCGTATCGGCGGGCCACGTCAGACTGTGTTTGGCTGGCAAGAACGGCGGTGATCACGAGGCGTTGTTTACTCATGCCTCAGCCTGAACGTATGCCTATGACGCGCGACAGCTTATTCCGATGTCTTGCGACACACTATTCCTATGTCCTGCACCAGAACACTGTCATCCCGACAGAAAGCCCCGGCGAAGCGAAAGTTTCGTCGGGGCTTTGTTGTGCCCACGCGGGCAATGGCCAGTTACAGACGCCGCAGTAGGGCAGGGCACCCCGGCTCGAAACACCGCCCGTATGCCTATACTCTTGAGGTAGCTGTAACGGAGACCACTATCAGCGAGAATCCAGCAACTGAGAGGCATCACATGAGCAACATTCCCGCCGACCTGCATTACACGGCCGAGCATGAATGGGTCACAAGCCCCAGTGATGACGGAGTGGTACGGGTCGGGATCACCGACTTCGCCCAGGATGCCCTCGGAGACGTCGTCTATGTGCAGATGCCCGAGGCCGGGACCGCGCTGACAGCTCAGGATGTAATAGGCGAAGTTGAATCGACCAAGAGCGTCAGCGACATTTACGCGCCGCTTGCCGGAGAGGTCACCGCACGCAACGAAGCCCTCGACGGCGATCCTGCGTTGATCAACAGCGACCCCTACGGCAATGGATGGCTGTTCGAGCTAAAGCTCGAAGACAGCGCCGCTGCTGCAGCATTGATGAGTGCGGAAGATTACACTCAGCAGGTAAGCTAGGAGTTTCGGTTTTCAACAGGAATGGCTAACCGGCCACCGGGTAGCCATTCAGTATCCAGGGGAGAATTTTTAATGGCGGGTTCACACAACGCGGAGCACGACGAGTACAGCCCGGTCAAGGCCACGGAGACCACTTCCATCAGCCTGCCACCGCAGCCACCGTCGTCCCTCGTGGAGCCCAATCTCTCTCCCGAGGACAGGGGTGCCGTCTCCGCACTGCCCGCAGGATCAGCCCTGCTGATAGCGCACGAAGGGCCCAACGTGGGTGCTCGCTTCCTGCTCGATCAAGACATCACAACAGCTGGTCGTCATCCCAACGCGGATATCTTCCTCGACGACGTCACAGTATCTCGTCACCACGTCGATTTCTGCCGCGATGGGGACAACTTTGACCTAGTGGATTCCAGAAGCCTCAACGGTACCTACGTCAACAACGACCGCGTGGACAAGATCACCCTCAAAACCGGGTACGAGGTGCAGATCGGCAAGTTCCGCCTCACGTTCTACGCGGCCAGGGACTAACAACGCATGCCGCTACCTCACAGCGCACCATCGGCTAACGTACGGCCCGGCCACAGGGGCGTACGAAACATCGGGGAAGTCCTGACTGAACTCCGCGAGGACTTTCCGCGCATCACCGCTTCGAAAATCCGGTTCCTGGAAGAAAAGGGACTGATTTCGCCGCAGCGCACGGCAGCTGGTTACCGCAAATACACGGCGATAAACATCGAACGGCTCCGCTTCATCCTTGCGCTCCAGCGCGACCAATACCTTCCGCTGAAAGTTATCAAGGATTATCTGGACGCCATCGATAGAGGCGAACGCCCAGAATCCTTGCCCGAGGGCGTCACCGTCGCGCCGCGCGGACTAACCGATAACCTTGCTGGTGAGCTCCAGGCGCACAGCCGCTCACTGGGGCTCGAGGAGCTGATGACAGAAGCCGGAGCGAACGCGGACCTCGTTTCAGATTTGTGTGACTACGGGCTCATTTCCAATGAGAACGGCAAGTTCAACGAGCACGCTTTGAAGGTGGCGCGGGCCTGCGTTCAGTTGAGGAGCCACGGCATTGAACCACGCCATCTGCGCTCCTTTCGGGCAGCAGCGGACCGCGAAGTCGGACTCGTTGAACGGGTCGTCGCGCCGATGGCCTCCCGGAGGGACGTATCGTCAAGGGCTCAGGCCGCAGAGACAGCACGAGAAATCAGCGACCTTTGCCTCGGGCTGCACAGCGCCCTGGTCCAAGGGCAGATTTCCCGGATGGATACATAACCGAAGGAGGAAACCGTGCTGGAAGTAGAAGTAGTAGGAGTACGGATCGAGTTGCCCTCCAACCAGCCCTTGGTGCTCCTGAAAGAACGGCAGGGACAAAGGCATTTGCCCATATGGATCGGGGCCCACGAGGCCAGTGCTATCGCCTTCGTCCAACAGGGAATTACACCTCCACGGCCCATGACACACGACCTATTGGTCAACCTGTTGGACGCCACCGGCCAGAAACTCACCGAAGTACGCGTCGTCGCTGTTCATGACACCGTCTTCCACGCAACTTTGGTCCTTGAGAACGGCACAACTGTTGAATCCCGTGCCTCCGACGCCATCGCGATTGCACTCAGAGTCCCGTGCCCCATCATGTGTGCCCAGGACGTCATGGACGAAGCCGGTGTGGAAGTGTACGCCGATGCGGAGAGCGAAAACGGTGTTGAAACACCTGAACAGGCAGAACACGAATTGAGAAAATTCCGAGAGTTCCTTGCAGACGTGGAACCAGAAGACTTCGAAAAATAGCCGATGATGCGTCCCTATCGACGGCGACACACCCTTTACTGAACGTCAACGTCGTTGACCTCGGGCGAGAGTAGATCTAACGTCAAAGTATAAAGTTCCCACTGCGCCGACAGCACTTACTATCGCGCATCCATTGCGGGTGAGGAAAGTACCTCGGCTATTGACTTCCCGTCCGGGAACTGACAACAAGGAGGCACCACGTGAGTCCCAAGGGCGACGCCACCGAGCGTTCACGAGATGCGGCCACTTCGGTCTCCGCTAGTACCCAAGGCCTTCTCTTCACAGAAGACCTCCCTGTTTTGGATGAGGATGCCGGCTACCGCGGCCCAACGGCATGCAAAGCCGCTGGTATCACCTACCGCCAATTAGACTACTGGGCACGTACCGGCCTCGTGGAACCGGCCGTACGCGGCGCCTCCGGGTCTGGCTCCCATCGGCTCTACGGATTCCGTGACATTCTGGTTCTGAAAGTCGTCAAACGACTCCTCGATACTGGCGTATCCCTTCAACAGATCAGAAGTGCGGTCGAACATCTGCGCGATCGCGGAGTCGAAGATCTTGCGCAGATCACTTTGATGAGTGATGGTGCCAGCGTCTACGAGTGCACGTCAGCGGACGAGGTCATCGACCTCGTCCAAGGTGGACAAGGGGTCTTTGGCATTGCTGTCGGCCGGGTGTGGCGCGAAGTGGAGGGCAGCCTTGCCCAGCTTCCCAGCGAACATGCCGAGGAGACAGCGACGGCCGAAGACGAACTCAGCAAGCGTCGCGCAGCTCGCAAGGTGGGCTAGGACGGTCCTCAGCGACACCAGTAGAAGTACTAGAAGGGCGGCCCGAATGGGACCGCCCTTTGTCGTTTAAGGAACTGCTATCTCAGGCATTTCGGGAGGCACGGGTGCGCACGCGACCCGAATCAACAACCTTGGTGAGAAGTTCATCGAAATAACCCGAGGCCTGCCGCGCAGATTCGCCCGGCCATTGATGAATGCCGTGAGCTGCGCCCTGAATCTGTTGCCAGTTGGCTTGTTCCGGGATAGTGGGGGAGAGGAGTAGCTTCCCGAACATCTGCTTCATCTCGCCCAGACGAAAAGTGTGTTCCTGAGAGCCCTGGCGAACTCGGTTCGCCACAATACCCGCGGTTGACAATTCCGGTGCAAATTCTTTGCGGAACAAATCGATAGCTCGCATGGTCCGTTCCGTCCCGGCCACGGAAAAGAGCCCCGGTTCAGCCACGAGGAGGACCTTACTGCTCGCCGTCCACGCTATTCGAGTCAGCCCGTTCAGCGAAGGCGGGCAATCGATGAGGATTAGCCCATAGCCGGAGACGCGGTCCAGTAGCGTGGACAGGCGCCGCAGATCGCGCTTCCCGAGATCCGGACGATCGTAGATGCCCGAGTAAGCCGAACCCATCGCCACGTCCAGGACCCGACGGCCTCCGTCTTTGGCTGGCTCCGCCCGGCTGACCCAGCCGCTGGGCGCGACATTCGCCGAGAGGTCGCCCTTGCGGGCATTCTTCAGCAACCGTCCGATATCCACCTGACGACCGGCCTGTACACCGAGAGCCGTCGTCGCGTCTGCATGAGGATCCAAATCCACCACTAGAGTGGGGATGCCTGCTGCGAGTGCCGCAGACGCCAATCCCATGGTTACGGAGGTCTTGCCGACTCCGCCTTTGAGACTGCTGATGCTCACTACTTGCACGAGAAGAACCAATACCTAACATGTCTAGTAACCGCGGTCATTTCATCCCAGTAGACTGGCGCATGGAATGTTCGCTACTTGGAGAACGCTTTGACACATAACGAGCCTAACGGCAACACGCCGGCACCTTTCAGTGACCGACACATCGGGGTATCAACAGAACCCCACCTTCATCATATGTTGAGCACCCTTGGATTCGACTCACTGGATGCTCTGTGTGAGGCCGCGTTGCCTCAGACTATCCAGTCAACGGAAGCGATGAAGCTTCCTGCGGCTGCGTCGGAAGAAGCCATGCTCGCCGAATTACGCGGCCTGGCGGATAAGAACACGGTGCGGAAGTCACTTCTGGGTCAGGGTTACTACGGCACCTTTACTCCGGGAGTCATCCAGCGCAATGTCTTGGAGAGCCCTGCCTGGTACACGGCTTATACCCCGTATCAGCCCGAAATCTCGCAGGGACGGCTGGAAGCTCTCTTGAATTTCCAAACCGTGGTCGCGGACCTGTCTGGGATGGAAATCGCCAACGCATCCCTCTTGGACGAAGCGACGGCAGCAGCAGAAGCCATGACTTTGTTGCGTCGTACCAACCGTAAGGCAAAGCCCCAAGCGGCTTTCGTTGTGGACGCAGACGTCCTTCCGCAGACACTGGCTGTTATCCGCACCCGTGCAGAGGCGTTGAAGCTACCCATTCTCGTCCATAACTTTGACACCGGTCTTCCCGAGAGCGATTTCTATGCGGCGCTGGTCCAGTACCCGGGCGATTCCGGCCGGGTCCGCGATCTCCGTCCGTTGATTGACTCCATCAAGGAACGCGGAGCGCAGGTTGCGGTGGCGGCAGATCTGCTGGCACTGACCCTGCTCGAGGCCCCGGGAACTCTAGGGGCCGACGTCGCTGTCGGCACCTCCCAGCGCTTCGGGGTTCCCATGGGATTCGGTGGTCCCCACGCCGGCTACATGGCCGTCAGGAAGGGATTGGAACGATCACTTCCAGGCCGTCTCGTTGGTGTATCGAAGGACGCCAATGGCGCACAGGCGTACCGGCTTGCCCTGCAAACCCGCGAACAGCACATTCGCCGCGAAAAGGCGACATCCAATATCTGCACCGCGCAGGTGCTTCTGGCCGTGATGGCCGGTATGTACGCCGTTTACCACGGTCCGACTGGATTGAAGGCAATAGCCCACCGAACCGCTGGGTACGCTGCGTCCGTAGCTGCAGCTGCAACGGCAGGTGGACATGATGTCGTCCATGACAGCTACTTCGACACCGTCCGCATTAAGGTCAACAGCGTCAGTGGCCACAGCGCAGCGGAACGTGTCGCCGCGGCCCATGAGGCGGGCTACCTGATTCGCCTGATCGACACGGACCATATCCAGATTGCGGTCGACGAGACCACCAACGACGCCGACCTTGCGGCTATCGCAGAGGTGCTGGGCGCCGAAGCCGCACCAAGCGTCAGGAACATCGCGGTAACGCCAGCGCGGACAACGGATTACCTCACCAACGATGTCTTCCACAGTCACCACTCCGAAACTCAGATGCTGCGTTACCTGCGGCGCCTGGCGGATGCAGACTACGCGCTGGACCGGGGCATGATTCCACTGGGATCGTGCACCATGAAGCTCAACGCGACAGCGGAAATGGCCTCCGTCACTTGGCCGGAATTCGCCGGGCTGCACCCGTACGCACCTGCCTCAGACACCGTCGGCATTGTGGAAATGGCCACGCAGCTTGAAGATTGGCTCGCGGAAATTACCGGCTACGATGCAGTATCGGTCCAGCCGAACGCCGGTTCACAGGGTGAGTTGGCGGGCCTGCTGGCTATTAGGGCGCACCACCGCAGCCAGGGAGAGCCAGAGCGCAACGTCTGCCTGATCCCGAGCAGTGCCCACGGAACCAACGCGGCCTCCGCTGTCATGGCGGGGCTCAAGGTTGTTCCTGTCGCTACCGACGGTTTTGGCAACGTGGACATAGATGACCTCAAACGCCAGATCACTGTTCACAGTGACGATCTCGCGGCGATTATGATCACCTACCCGTCGACGCACGGAGTGTTCGAAACGGAGATATCCAACATCTGTGCCATGGTGCACGACGCCGGAGGCCAGGTCTACGTCGATGGTGCCAACTTGAACGCACTGGTAGGCCTCGCCCAGCCCGGCAAATTCGGCGCAGACGTGTCGCACCTGAACCTCCACAAGACGTTCTGCATACCGCACGGTGGTGGAGGTCCCGGCGTCGGGCCTGTCGCTGTTCGTCAACATCTGGCACCGTACCTGCCAGCACGCAGCATTGACGGTGATTCCCCGGTGGGACTGATCTCGGCTGCACCGTATGGATCCGCCTCGATCCTGCCGATCTCTTGGGCGTACATCAGAATGATGGGACCGGACGGTTTGCGTCGCGCAACACAGACCGCGATCCTCTCGGCCAACTATATCGCCAAGCGGCTGGAGGAGTACTACCCGGTCCTCTACACAGGCGCACACGGTCTTGTTGCCCATGAGTGCATCCTCGATCTGCGGCAGATCACCGCAGATAGCGGTGTCAGCGTAGACGACGTAGCGAAGCGCCTGATTGACTACGGCTTCCACGCTCCCACCATGTCGTTCCCTGTCGCCGGAACGCTGATGGTGGAGCCCACCGAATCCGAGGATCTCGGGGAAATCAATCGCTTTATTGATGCAATGGTGGCCATCCGCCGTGAAGTAGCAGCAGTTCAAGACGGTCTTTGGCCAGCCGATGACAATCCATTGGTCAACGCACCGCATACGGCGGAGTCCCTGACTGGCGAGTGGGAGCGCTCCTACAGCCGCCAAGACGCCGTCTTCCCGGCCGGAGTTGACCCACGCGCCAAATACTGGCCCCCGGTGGGCCGGGTTGATCAGGCATACGGGGACCGTAACCTGATCTGCTCATGCCCGTCGCTGGAGGAACTAGCCGAAGCCGACTCTTAAGCAACATTCCTGCAGTGATTCCGGAGCCGAACCTGACGTTCGGCCCCGGGCTCACTGCAGGATGACGCATCTTATGCAACATTTAGGGCAACGACGCCGGTCAACTGTAGTCTGTTTCCGTTGACCAACATCCCCACTCAAGGAGAGCTATGTTCTCAAAGATTCTGGTAGCCAACCGCGGTGAAATCGCGATCCGGGCCTTCCGGGCCGGACACGAGGTGGGTGCGAAGACCGTTGCGGTGTTCCCTCACGAGGACCGGAACTCGTTCCATCGGCAAAAAGCGGATGAAGCGTACCTGATCGGCGAGGAAGGACACCCTGTCCGGGCCTACCTTGATGTGGATGAGATCGTTCGCGTGGCTCTGGAGTCAGGTTGCGACGCCATCTACCCTGGTTACGGGTTTCTCTCAGAGAATGCGCAACTGGCACGCGCGGCAAAAGCGGCAGGCATCGCCTTCGTGGGGCCTCACGCGGAAGTGCTGGAACTAGCAGGTAATAAGGTCAATGCACTTGAAGCGGCCAGAAACGCGGGGATACCCGTCCTGAAGTCTTCTGCACCCAGTGCCGACGTGGACACTCTACTGGCCGCCGCAGACGAGGTTGGATTCCCCATCTTCGTCAAGGCCGTAGCCGGTGGTGGCGGCCGCGGAATGCGCCGGGTGGATACCCGACCAGAACTTCCCGAAGCACTGAACGCAGCCATGCGTGAAGCCAAAACAGCGTTCGGCGATGAGACCATGTTCCTTGAACAGGCAGTCCTGCGCCCGCGTCACATCGAAGTTCAGATCCTGGCAGATGCCGAAGGTAACGTCATTCACCTCTTTGAGCGTGATTGCTCCCTGCAGCGGCGGCACCAGAAGGTCGTTGAAATTGCGCCCGCACCCAACCTTGATGAAGGCATTAGGCAGGCCCTCTACCGCGACGCGGTCAAATTCGCGAAAGCACTGAACTACGTCAACGCCGGAACCGTAGAATTCCTTGTGGACACCGTCGGAGAGCGTGCGGGGCAGCACGTCTTCATCGAAATGAACCCGCGTATCCAGGTTGAGCACACTGTGACTGAAGAGGTCACCGACGTCGACCTGGTCCAGTCTCAATTGCGGATCGCAGCCGGGGAGACGCTGGCTGATCTGGGGCTCAGCCAAGATTCGGTGCAGCTCAAGGGTGCCGCCCTCCAGTGCCGGATCACGACAGAGGACCCAGCCAACGGCTTTAGGCCCGACGTTGGCAAGATCACCGTCTACCGTTCCGCTGGTGGCGCGGGCGTCAGGCTCGACGGCGGTACCGTCTACGCAGGAGCCGAAATCAGCCCGCACTTCGACTCGATGCTGGTAAAGCTGACCTGTCGTGGACGCAACTACCCCGCGGCCATCACTCGGGCGCGACGGGCTCTTGCTGAGTTTCGCATCCGTGGTGTTTCCACCAACATCGCCTTTCTGCAGGCCGTGCTCGCGGATCCGGAGTTTGTGGCCGGCAACGTAGCCACATCATTCATTGACGAGCGCCCTGAGCTGCTTGACGCGCGCGTGTCTGCCGACCGGGGGACGAAGCTGCTGACCTGGCTGGCTGACGTCACGGTGAATAAGCCGAACGGCGAGCCGACTCTGGAGATCGAGCCCAGTGAAAAGCTACCAGCGATTACCTCGCAACCAGTTCCAGGCTCGCGCCAGCGATTACTGGAACTCGGTCCTGAGCAGTTCGCTGCGGAGCTGAGGAAGCAACAGGCCGTGGCGGTCACCGATACAACGTTCCGTGACGCTCATCAGTCACTGCTGGCCACCAGGGTTCGTACACGGGACCTCGCAGCCGCAGGATCGGCAGTTTCGACGTTGACACCGCAATTACTCTCCGTTGAAGCGTGGGGAGGCGCAACCTACGACGTCGCGCTGCGATTCTTGGGAGAGGATCCCTGGGATCGTCTCGCATCTCTGCGTGAAGAGATCCCCAACATCTGTCTTCAGATGCTGCTTCGAGGCCGCAACACCGTGGGGTACACGCCATACCCCACTGAGGTGACCGACGCCTTCATCCGGGAAGCTGCAGAGACTGGAATCGACATCTTCCGGATATTCGATGCACTCAACGATGTTTCGCAAATGGAACCTGCCATCAAGGCTGTCCGCGCCACAGGTACGGCTGTCGCCGAAGTTGCGCTCTGCTATACGGCAGACATGATGGACCCCGCCGAGAAGATCTACACTCTGGACTACTATTTGGAACTCGCGGAAAAATGTGTTAGTGCCGGAGCCCACATCCTCGCAATCAAGGACATGGCCGGTCTGCTGCGTCCAGCGGCAGCGGCGAAACTGGTCAAGGCCCTGCGCGAACGCTTCGATCTTCCCGTACACCTCCACACCCACGACACAACCGGTGGCCAACTCGCGACGCTGCTGGCTGCCGTTAACGCTGGCGTTGACGCGGTCGATGTGGCCAGTGCCAGCCTGGCAGGAACCACCAGCCAGCCCCCGGCGTCCGCACTCGTGGCAGCCCTGGCCCACACGGACAGGGATACTGGAATCAGCCTCGACGCCGTTACGTCCCTTGAACCGTATTGGGAAGCTGTGCGGAAGTTGTACAGTCCTTTCGAATCAGGGCTGACCAGTCCCACCGGCCGCGTATACACGCACGAAATCCCGGGAGGTCAGCTCTCCAACCTGCGCCAGCAGGCTATCGCCCTTGGTCTGGGTGAGCACTTCGAGGCGATCGAAGACATGTACACGGCCGCGGACAGGATGTTGGGCCGGCTGGTCAAAGTAACGCCCTCGTCGAAGGTCGTTGGCGACCTCGCGCTCCAACTCGTGGGTTCCAGAGTGGACCCGGCTGACTTTGAGGAGAATCCGCAGAACTACGACATCCCAGATTCTGTGATCGGTTTCTTGGGTGGGGAACTCGGCGATCCTCCGGGAGGCTGGCCCGAACCGTTCCGCACCAAAGCATTGCAGGGACGTACCGTCAAGAAGCGGGATGTACGGATTGACGATGCAGATGCCGCGGGCCTGTCCGGTGATTCACAGAAGCGGCGGGCAACACTGAACAGGTTGCTGTTTCCTGGCCCGGCCGCAGATTTCCAGCGAATCCGCGATACCTACGGCGACGTTTCGGTCTTGGGGACTCGCGATTATCTTTTTGGCCTGCAGCAGGGTAGCGAGCACGTCATCGAGCTGGAAAAGGGTGTCAAGCTCATTGCCACGCTCGGAGCCATCTCTGAGGCGGATGAAAAGGGTATGCGCACCGTGATGTGCACGCTCAACGGGCAGTTACGTCCCGTCATGGTGCGGGACCGCAGCGTGGAAAGCGACGTCGTCGTGGCCGAGCGGGCCGATCCAGCTAACAATGGGCACGTACCAGCCCCCTTTGCAGGTGCCGTTACCGTCACTGTGAAACCGGGTGATTCCGTGTCCGCGGGCGATACTGTGGCAACCATCGAAGCCATGAAAATGGAAGCATCGATCAGCGCGCCCATCGGGGGAACCGTGGACCGGGTGTCGGTTTCGAATGTGGCTCAGGTTCAGGGCGGAGACCTTCTGCTGGTACTCATCACCAATTAGGTGGACCCGAGTGTGTCAGACTCCACGGACGAGTCGCGCCCGTGCGCGATGTTGTGTGCGCTACTCTGGGGGCTAAACACGGGTTGTCGGGACTACTCTGTCGGCCTTGGAAGCTAGCAGCAAGGACGGTCATGCCTGCCGAAAAGAAGGACCACGAGCCATCGGGAACGCCTGAGACTATCGATGAGCCTCAGGGTACGCGGGTCATCCAAGCGCCGGCGCTCCCAACAGAGCAGCCGACAACACCGGTAGTTAATCGGGATGAAAGCGAGAAAGCATCCCCGCCCCAAGCCGCAGCGGCACCTGCCCCCGATGACCCGACGAGTCCGGTCTGGATGACATCCTCCGATCTCGCCGTTGGACGAAAGCAGCCGGAGGACGCTGAATTGACGCTCACAACGGGTACCTCAACCGATCAGACGATCACTGGTGGTCCCGATACGTCACAGGAGGGTGCGCTTCGCAGCGCGCGCCGCGACAGAGAGGACGGCCCGGAGTCAGCCTCGTCGCTGACGGCCGAGAGGCTCCTCGCTGGAACGGAACGTCCGCCCATGGGTGGTTGGCGGCGGTGGCTGTACAGTGCGAGCTTTGGACGGATCAACGTTGGAGATTCGGATAAAGTGCGTATCGCTCGCGCGATGGAGAACCGTGTCGGCTACCGAATGGGGGATCGGACCCGCTACGTGCCTATCCTTTCCCGAAAGGGTGGTGTCGGTAAGACAACGGTCACAACTTTGCTTGGAATGGTTCTGGCGGACATTCGTGAAGACCGAATAATTGCCCTGGATGCTAATCCTGATCGCGGAACGCTCTCGGACAGATCACCGGGTCGCGCCGAATTCACAGCCCGGCAGCTCGTGCAGAACCGGTTCATGGTGGACTCGTTCTCGCAGCTGTCCAACTATGTTGCCCGTGATGGCTCCAGGCTCGACGTCCTGGCCTCCGATACCGACCCGGCAGTAGCCCAAGCGTTCGACGATTCGGACTACCGCGCTGTTACGGACATTCTTGGACGGTATTACTCAATCGTACTGACGGACTCTGGCACGGGAATGGTCCACTCTGTGATGAACGGCACACTGGACAAGGCGGATTCTGTGGTCTTGGTCTCCGGTGGAAGCGTCGATGAAGCACGGTTGGCATCGGAAACGCTGTCCTGGTTGGAAGCCCACGGCCGGACAGACCTGGTGTCCAGCGCAATCGTGGTCATCAATATGTCTGCTGGAAGTACAACCAAGGTCAACGTGGACGAAATTGAAGAGCACTTCCGTTCGCGCGTAGGCACAGTGGTGCGCTTGCCGTACGACCCTCACTTGGCCGAGGGGTCACGCGTGGATCTTGCGAAACTGCGACCAGCTACTCGAATGGCAGCTACTGAACTTTCCGCGCTCGTGGTGGACGGCCTTCACAGCTAACGAGCCGATACACTGCTGGGTGTGACTTACTACGACCTTGCAATTATTGGTTCTGGATCCGGCAACTCCCTCGTGACGAAGGACTGGGACAACAAAAGGGTTGCCATCATTGACGGAGGAATTTTCGGCGGTACCTGTCTAAATGTGGGCTGCATCCCCACCAAGATGCTTGTGTATCCAGCCGAGATCGGCCATATGGTCGCAGAGGGTAAGGTACTTGGCGTCGACGCTACAGTGATCAACACCCGCTGGACCGATATTCGCGATCGGATCTTCGGGCGGATCGATGCCATCTCCGAGGGCGGCCGGAAGTACCGCGCGGAGGAACTCGAGAACGTTACGCTCTATGAAGAGAACGCACGTTTCACATCTCGGACCACTCTTGAGACTGCATCGGGCGCGGTTATTGAGGCCGGACACATTGTTGTGGCCGCCGGCTCGCGGGCTGTGAAACCTCCTATTGAGGGTATCGATCTGCCGCAGGTTCACACCTCGGACTCCGTCATGCGCGTTGACGAGCTACCTCGACGTGTGCTCATCATCGGCGGCGGTTACATCGCGGCGGAATTCGCGGGCATCTTTACCGGTCTGGGTTCTAGCGTCACCATGGTGAACCGCTCAGGCACGCTATTGCGCGGCCAGGACTCAACCGTTACCGAACGTTTCACGGATGCAGCCGCCGGGTTGTGGGACCTGAAACTCAACTGTGTCGTACAGTCCATCATTGAGAATACGGACGGCAGTGTAACCGCCAACCTGGCTTCGACGCAGGATAACCGACAGGAATCCATCCAGATCGACCTCGTGCTCGTGGCAACAGGGCGCGTCCCCAACAGCGACACCCTGGCCTGTGAGGTGGCAGGGATAGACAGGGAGTTGGATGGACGCGTGAGAGTCGATCAGTATCAGCGTGTATTGTCTGACGGCGAACCGGTAGAGGGGCTGTGGGCGTTGGGCGATGTAAGCTCCGAGCACCAGCTCAAGCATGTTGCGAACCATGAGGCCCGCGTCGTCGGCTACAACCTCATCCATCCTCAGGACCTGCGAGCGAGTGATCACCGGTTCATTCCAGCAGCCGTGTTCACACACCCGCAGATTGCATCCGTTGGATTAACGGAGGACCAAGCCCTTGCTCGCGGAAGCAGGACCGGCGTTGCGACCGTTCTCGCTGTGCAGGAGTATACCTCTACTGCCTATGGCTGGGCCATGGAAGACACCACCGGATTCGTGAAACTCATTGCAGAGAAAAAATCGGGACGGCTCCTGGGCGCACACATCATGGGCCATGAAGCGTCCATACTCATCCAGCCGCTCATCCAGGCAATGTCCCAGGGCCTTCCCGTAGCTGAAATGGCCCGTGGTCAATATTGGATCCACCCGGCGTTGACGGAGGTCGTTGAGAACGCGCTGCTGTCTCTCAACGTTGACCCCACGCCGGGCGATCCAATCTAGCGGCTGGCTCCTTCATAAATGGAGTCGACCGTCTCCGAGTAGTCCTTGAGAACTTGGGCTCGCTTGATCTTCATGGAAGGAGTTAAGTGACCGCTGGCCTCAGTGAAGTCCGTTGGGACAACACGGAATGTTTTGATTGATTCTGCACGGGATACTGTTGAATTCGCGCGGTCTACGACGGCTTGGATTTCTGCGAGCACAGTTTCGTTCTGACCAGCGTCTTCGATGCTTGTCGATGCTGAGAGGTTGTGCCGTTCGAGCCAACCGGGAAGGGCTTCTTCATCCAGGGTGACCAATGCGGAGATGAAGGGTCGCTGGTCACCGACAACTACGCACTGGGACACTATGGCACTGGCACGGATGGTGTCCTCCAGCTTGGCAGGAATCACATTCTTGCCGCTGGCGGTGACAATAATTTCTTTCTTGCGGCCGGTGATTCTCAGGTATCCCTCGTCGTCGAGTTCGCCGATGTCGCCGGTGTGGAACCAGCCATCGGTGAATTCACGTTCTGTGAGATCCGGCCGGTTGAAGTATCCCCGGAAAACACAAACACCCTTGGCGAGAATTTCGCCGTCGTCGGCGATTTTGACCGCGTTCCCGGGCAGCGGCACTCCGACAGTTCCGATTTTGAACTGCTTGGGCCTGCTGACTGTTATAGGGGCCGTTGTCTCCGTCAGCCCGTACCCTTCCAACACCATCAGGCCGATACCGTGGAAGAAGTGGCCGAGCCGCTCTCCCAGCGGACCTCCGCCGGAGACTGCGTAGCTGACCTGCCCGCCCATGGCCTCACGGAGAGTTTTGTAGACGAGTTTATCGAATAGTTTGTGCTTAAGATTCAATAGCAGCGGCACCTTGCCTGCGCTCTGAGCCCTTGACCATTCGATCGAAGTGTTTGCGGCTGCAGCGAAGATCTTGCCCTTGCCGGCGGCCTCGGCTTTTTGCACTGAACCGTTGTAGACCTTCTCAAAGACGCGCGGAACAACCAGCAGAAAGGTGGGGCTGTACCCCTGGAGGTCTGGCAGAAGATTCTTGATGTCCGGGGTATGCGCAACGGTAGCACCTGATGCAACGCAGAGAACTGAAATGAAGCGCGCAAATACGTGTGCGAGTGGTAGGAACATGATGGTCCGTGCGTTTTCGTGAACGCACTCGGGCAGTGCCGCAGCGGCGTTGTCACACAATTCAACGAAGTTGCCGTGTGTGAGCTCGCAGCCTTTGGGTTTACCAGTGGTGCCGGAGGTGTAGATGATGGTCGCCAGGTCAGTCAGACCGGCGTTGGACCGGCGCTCTTCAATGACCCGTGCATCGGCGTCGGCACCACTTTTCCGAAGGTTATCCAGTCCGGTGCCGTCAAACTGCCAGATGTTGGCCAGGACCGGAAGATCGTCGCTGGAGGCAGCTTGACGCACGATGGTCTCGTGGGCTTCGGACTCGACGAATATAGCCACAGCTCCGGAGTCGCTGAGGATCCAGGCTACCTGCGATGGGGAGGATGTCTCATAGACCGGCACGGAGACGGCGCCGGTGAACCAGATGGCGAAATCAACGAGTGACCACTCATAGCGGGTCCTGGCCATGATGGCGACGCGATCTCCAATGTCAACGCCCGAAGCTATCAGGCCTCCCGCGATCCGCTGAACGTCCTTAAGGAATTCAGTGGCACTGATGTCCTGCCATTGGCCGGCTGCGTCCTTGGTAGAAAAGAGCGAACCCACGTTCGTTTTGTTGGCCTGTCGGAGCAAAAGATCCGTGATGTTAGTGTCCGGCGACGTTTCAACCATGACAGGAACGCTGTTCTCGCGCACTATGACTCCTCATTGTTAGCTCGGTCACTCACAGGATACCCCGAAATACTAGTCTCACGCGGTATCGCTACTGGTCAGTAACATATCTCTGCCGATAGTAGTCTGTTGTCGTCTTCGGCAGTGCGCCGCCCATCCAGCACAAAGGAAGCAGCCCGTGGAGAATTCAGACCATACCGGAACCTTGGCTATCGGGATGGACGTAGGCGGGACCAAAGTCGCAGGCGGTGTCGTCGACCAGCAAGGCCGCGTTCTGTCCCGGGTGGAACTGCCATGTCCCGGACATGACATCTGGGCTGTGGAAGACATCATCGTCAGCATAGTAGAGGGACTTTCAGAACAGTTTCCGGTCGCGACCATCGGTGTTGGGGCGGCAGGGTGGGTCGATCTTGACGGTTCTAGGGTACTTTTCAGCCCACACCTCGCGTGGCGGGATGAACCGTTGCGGGAGAACCTCGAGGGCCTGTTACGGCGCTCAGTGCATCTGGTCAACGATGCCGACGCCACTGGCTGGGCCGAATGGCGCTTCGGTTCGGGACGGAGCGAGCGCAGATTGATCTGTCTGACGCTCGGTACTGGAATCGGCGGATCTCTGATCATGAATGGAACAGTAGAACGCGGACGTCACGGCGTCGCGGGGGAGTTTGGCCATCAGTTGATCGTCCCGGGCGGTCATCAGTGTGAGTGTGGCAACCGCGGTTGCTGGGAGCAGTATGCCTCAGGGAACGCCCTTGGACGGGACGCGCGCGAGCTTGCTTCAGCCAGTCCCCGAGCGGCAGCATCGCTGCTTGAGGCCGCTGGAAACGACGCGGCCAGCATCACAGGAAGTCTGGTCACCACTCTGGCGCTGGCAGGGGATGTCGTGAGCCGGAAACTTATTGAGGAAACTGGGCGTTGGCTGGGACTCGGCCTGGCTAATCTGGCGGCTGTGCTGGATCCAGGAGCTTTTGTTATTGGGGGAGGTCTGGCCCGTGCAGGTGATCTGCTGCTGGAGCCCGCCAGACGGGCATTTGCCCAGCAACTAACGGGGCGTGGATACCGACCGGCCGCACCTATTCACGGTGCTGCGCTCGGGCCCGACGCCGGACTGATTGGTGCCGCCGACCTCTCCCGGAATGCCACGATATGCAGCACTCAGACCTCAGCCCCATCGTTGTTGGAGTAATCCCGGCCCCGGGGGAGACGCGAGAGCAGATAGCCGACGCCTGCGAGGAAGGCCGCGATGATTCCCAGGGTGAGAGCCATGGGTGCTGACGGCCAGAGAATGGTGAGAAGAAGTAAGGCCAACGGCCCTCCCGCGGCCGCCAACCAAGAAAGTACGACAAGAGGTTCGCCGGATCCAAGCGGCGGCAGATCATCAGGAACGTACTTCTCGTCGGCTGGTTCTTCCGGAGCAATGTGGTCTCTTGGACCGTGGTGGGAAAGAGTTGGTTGGCCGTCGAAAATTTGCCTAACGCGTTCGGACGCCGGAAGTTCCTGTGGCGCCGCGTCAACCGGCTCCGGTTTCTGCTCGTCATCCGACAGGCGCGAGACCAAGTCCTGCCAAACCGCGTCTTCATTGTCGTTCCTGTCGCTCATCAGGCACCTCCGCCGCGTCCGCCGCCAAGGCGGGTGATGAAATCAGCTGTGCCGGAAAAAATCGTTTCGGCCTCGTGATCCATGGTGGCTACATGGTAGCTGTTCGTCAACGACACGATCTCCAATAATTCGGATGAAATTCCTGCACGCAGAGCGTCCATACTACTTTCGGCGACCACAGGGTCAACCGTTGAGCGGAAGGCTAGAACAGGCACTGTGATACGCGGCAGTAGCGCGGTGGTGTCACGAAACAACTTGCCTAGTTGGTGAACTGCCGCCACTGGCGTCCGCGGATAGGCTTGTTCGTCAACGCCTTCCTTCTTAATGCTGTTGCCGATGGATGGAACCGATTTGACGAGGTACTTCATCAGCCCGGAGAAGCGGGCGCGTGGATCTTCTATGGTGAGGCCGGGATTCACGACGGCGGCGCCGGCTACGTCCTCGCACGCGGTGAGGCGCAGTGCGAGCGCTCCGCCCATGGACAGTCCGGCCGCAATCTGCACGTCCGTCTCACCACGGAGGTCGATATAGCTGCGCTCCACCTCCTCGTACCAGGCACGCCACGGTGTTGCGGCCAGTTCCTGCCACGTCGTGCCATGGCCGGGGAGTAGTGGAACGCGCACCGCAAAACCCAGGTGGGACAGGTAGCGCGCCCATTCCAAGACGCTGACGGGCGAACCCGTGAACCCATGGCAAAGGACAACGCCGATGCGGCCTCGCTCACCATGTCCGGAAGAAGAGAATGCTGCGCTGCTGGATGTGGCCATACACATAGACTAGTGTCACAAACGCCACAGCAAAGGCGTCAGAACGTGAGAGAGGCCTACGGAGTGTTTTACTGGTTCATGAAGCGGATCATCATCGGGCCGGTGATAAACATGCTGTTCCGCCCGTGGGCCAAGGGCCTGGAAAATATACCGGAGGACGGCCCGGCTATTCTTGTCAGCAATCACCTCTCGTTCTCGGATTCGATCTTCCTTCCGTTGGCTGTCCCACGTCCTGTGGCGTTTCTCGCCAAGAGCGAATACTTCAACGGCACCGGCTGGAAAGGCAAGCTAACAGCGGCGTTCTTCCGCATGACCAACCAGCTCCCCATGGACCGATCCGGTGGGGCCGCGTCAGCTCACTCGCTGTCAGCTGGTGTGGACATTCTGCAGGCCGGCACTCTGTTGGGAATCTATCCTGAAGGCACGCGGAGTCCTGACGGCCGCCTGTACCGCGGGAAGACCGGCGTTGCCAAGCTTGTGCTGACGGCAGGAGTGCCCGTCATCCCCGTCGCCATGATCGGAACGGACAAGGTGCAGCCCATCGGCCGCCGCATTCCCAATATCAGGCGCATCGGCGTGATTGTGGGGGAGCCGCTTGACTTCAGCCGATACGAGGGACTCTCGGATGACCGGTTCATCCAGCGCTCGGTCACGGACGAGATCATGTACGAGCTGATGCGGCTATCCGGTCAGGAATATGTGGACGTCTACGCCGCGACGGTCAAAGAAAAGCTGGCTGCTCTCAAGGCCAAGGCCGCAAAACGCACAAATTCTCGCAAGAAGTGACCGAGTATTACCTTCTGACCCCGGGTTCGTTACCGCCGGTGTCGGTGAGTGGCACGGCGACTTGTACGCTGGAGGAGTGCCAGAATCTACCAGCAGTGACAGCTTCCAGCCGAAACCCCTCATAGTTTCGGGGGCGGCCACGTATCCGGGCCTTGACGATTGGCGTTCTCTGCCGATTGCGCAGCAGCCAAGCTGGGCGGCTACTGACGAGTATCACGCTGCCACAGCTGAGCTGTCGTCGCTGCCTCCACTGGTTTTTGCCGGTGAAGTCGACGTTCTGCGCGAACGCCTAGCTGCTGCGGCCAGAGGAGAGGCTTTTCTCCTTCAGGGCGGGGACTGCGCAGAAACTTTTGACGGTGCCACCGCGGACAAGATCAGCGCAAGGGTGCGCACTATCCTACAGATGGCCGTGGTGCTCACCTATGGGGCGTCGCTGCCAGTCATTAAAATGGGTCGTATGGCCGGACAGTTCGCCAAACCCAGGTCCTCGAATGACGAAACGCGTGACGGTGTGACATTGCCGGCTTACCGTGGCGACATGGTGAATGGCTATGATTTTTCGCCAGAGTCGCGGCGGCATGATCCGTCCCGGTTGGTGCGGGCGTACCACACGTCCGCTTCCACTTTGAATCTCATCCGCGCCTTCACTCAGGGTGGCTTCGCGGACTTGCGTCTGGTCCATCACTGGAATCAGGGTTTCATGGCGAACCCCGCACATTCCAGGTACGAATCCACGGCACGGGAAATCGACCGTGCTGTGAAGTTCATGGAAGCGTGCGGAGCGGATTTTGAGGCGTTAAAGCGGGTGGAGTTCTTCGCCAGCCACGAGGCATTGCTACTCGACTATGAGCGGGCCCTGACAAGGATCGATTCGCGGACCGGGCTGCCTTACGACACCTCAGGACACTTCCTCTGGATCGGGGAGCGCACGCGTGACCTGGACAGTGCGCACGTGGATTTCTTGTCGCGTGTCCGCAATCCTATTGGTGTGAAACTTGGTCCTACTTCGACTGCGGACGACGCACTGGCGCTTATCGATAAGCTGGACCCGCAGCGGGAACCGGGCCGTCTGACGTTCATCACCCGCATGGGGGCGGGCAACATCCGCGAGAAGCTGCCGTCGCTGGTCGAAAAGGTCACGGACTCCGGCGCACAGGTCCTCTGGGTAACGGACCCAATGCACGGTAATACGGTGACCTCGCCGAACGGCTACAAGACGCGCAATTTCGACGATGTCATCGACGAGGTCAGAGGCTTTTTTGAGGTGCACAATTCCTTGGGCACGTTCCCGGGCGGACTTCACGTAGAGATGACCGGCGATGACGTAGCTGAATGCCTGGGCGGTGCCGATCCTATTGATCAGGATGCTTTCCTCGAAGGGTACGAGTCTGTATGTGATCCACGTCTGAATCACATGCAGTCGCTCGAGATGGCGTTTCTCGTCGCTGGTGCTCTCTCTAAAAGCTGATTGATGCGGCTTAGGACACTGTGAGGGTCACGGTGGAGCCCTTCGGCTCTGTGCCGGTTTTGTCCTGCCCAGCAACCAGCCCCAGCACCGACTTGCCGTAGGTATACTTCACCTCGACGTCGAATCCAGCGTCTTTGAGTTTACGGACCGCCGCATCCTCGCGCTGGAAGAATACGTTGGGTACGTCCACCAGCTCGGGGCCGAGCGAGAGTGTGAGCGTAACCGGCTCATCCCGGTGCAGCGTTCCGTCGGACGGTGTTTGGTTGACTACAGCACCGGCGGGAACCTCCGGATCATGCACGGCATCCGATGCGATCACGGGCTGCAGCCGCGCGGCGTCGAGCGCCTGCCGTGCCTTGCTTTCCGGCAGTCCTACGACGACCGGGACTTGGATCGGTTCCCGTCCTTTGGAAACAGTGAGCCCGATCTTCACGGTTGCGCGCACCTGTTCGTCGGCTTTCGGTTTCTGAGCGATGACATTGCCACGTGCCACTGTCTCGCTGTACACCTCCGTGATGTCGCCCACAGACAGGGCACTTTCCTCGATATCCACACGTGCGGAGTCTGCCTCGCGCTGAATGACGTTGGGAACAGCGAACAATTGCGGCCCTTTAGAAACGAAGAGCGTCACTGAACGGAACTTGCGGATCTTGGTGTCGGCACCCGGTTCCGTCGAGACGATTTTGCCTTGATCCAGCTGATCGTGGAATACGGCTTCGGTACTGGACTCCAGCCCAGCATCCGCGATTCGGTCCTGTGCCGCGTTGACTGGCTGATTAGTCACGTTCGGGACAGTTGTCAGGGCACCCGGTCCAGCGCCGAAATACCAACCTCCAACGGCCACGGCCAGGGTCAGCAGAATTACCACAGCGATCCAGATGGCATTGCGGCGTTTGTTGCCCGCATTTAGCTGCTTCTGCGGGGTCCTGGCGGTGCGCGCTTTGGTTCGGTTTCGATCTTTCGCTGTGCGTCGTTGTTGCCGTGGTGACAAGTTGTCCACGCCTCCGTCGTTGTGGCCAGACAGTTCCCTAACGGACAAAGCCTGAGTACGGTTCGACGATGGGGCAATAACAGTGGTCGCGTTGCTCGGCCTCGCAAATTTCGTTGTCAGATCACCAGTGCGGAAGAGAGCTTCTGTGGCATTGTCCGTGGTTCTTCGGGCGGCAGCGTGAGGCTGAATCTCTTTGCCCGTTGCCGGTTCATCTGGATGGACATAGTCCAGCTGCTCACCGGACAGAGTGACCTCTATATGCCGAAGCTCCCCAAGCAAGGCAGCACCATCGACGGGCCGTTCCTCAGCATCGCGGGCCGTGCACCACTGCACCAACTCATCAATGTCTTCCGCGAGGCCGGGCAGGAGGTGCGATGGTGGCGGCACATGCTGGTGGACGTGCGCGAACGCGACCTGGATCGCATCCTCTCCAGTGAAGGGCTGGGTACCGGTAAGCATCTCATAAAGCATGACGCCTATGGCGTAGATATCGCTGCGCGCATCGGCGGGCTGGCCGCTGACGAGTTCGGGGGAGAGGTACGCCACCGTCCCGAACAGCTGCCCGGTTCCCGTGTGGCGGGAAATCGCGCGGGAGAGGCCGAAATCAGCGATTTTGATGCGCCCATCATCGGAAATCAGGACGTTCTCGGGTTTGACATCGCGATGGATAATCCCGGCAGTGTGTGCTGAGCTCAAGCCCTCTATGACAGGATCCAGAACGGCGAATGCTGCCCGGGGAGTCAGCTTTTCGTGTTGGTCCAGGAGGTCCCGGAGTGTTTGGCCCGGGACGTACTCCATAACAAGATAGGCGAGCTCGCCGTCAACGCCCTGATCCAGTACTCCGACCACGTGGGGGTGGGATAAACGTGCCGCAGATTTTGCTTCCCGTTCGAAACGGTCCACAAAGCTGTCGTCGTCAGCCAGGTGGGGATAGAGCACTTTCAGGGCGACGTGCCGCTCCAGGCGGATATCTTCTGCCAGATACACAGTAGACATACCGCCGCGCGCGATGCGGGATAGAACCCGGTATCGTTCGTCCACAAGGGATCCGGACAGGGGGTCCTTCGGCTGCTCGTACACCCTTATGATCCTACGTCTATCGGTGTCGTGCCCGTTGACGAACACGGGTTAAACGGGAACGGGCGCCTCCGTCAGGAGGAGCCCGTTCCCGGAGCCGAGGGTCAGCGGAACAAGGACACGTGCGCTTTCACTGCGCGCACGTAATTCTTCGTGTCGTCGTACATTCCATGCTTCGACACCGAGTACTGCCCCTGGTAATAAGAGGCGATAGCGATGTCCAAGTTCTTGCTGGTATGCACGAGCGCACGGATAATGGCGACTCCGGCCGTTGCATTATCTTTCGGGTTCAGTAGATTCAGTTTCCGTCCGACCAGGTCCGAGGCCCATTCCCCGGAAGACGGGATGACCTGCATAGCCCCGATGGCGTTGGCCGGTGAAACTGCCCGCTGATTGAACCCTGATTCCTGGTATGAGAACGCCAGAGCCAGTGCGGGGTCCACGCCGAGCTGGCGTGCGGTGTCAGCGATGATGGCTTTCATCTGTTCTTGTGTGGGTGCGGGCATCGAATTGAGCGTCTGCTTGTTGACGTTGGCCTGCGCGACAACTTTTTCCGGGTACGTGTAATTCAGAAACGATGACGGCACCAGATTCTTTGGTGTCGTGGTGGAGGTTTTGGCAATTTTCGCGGTGCCGCCCAGCGCGAGTTTCTGGCCTGGTCGAATGATGTCCGTGGAGCGGATGCCGTTAGCCGAGAGGATGGTCCCCAGACTTACTCCATGGCGGGCGGCAATGGCGCTGAGAGTATCACCGGAAACCACCGTGTATGTGCGCGCGCTGCTGGAGGGCTTGGGTGTAGTCGTTTTCACTGTCTTGCCCGGAATATGGGTGGGTCCTCCGCTGGAGCTCTTGCCTGAGACACTGATCTTCTGGCCTGGATAAATGATCGATGTCATCTTTAGGCGGTTCGTTGAGAGGATGCTTCCCAAACTCACACCATGGCGGGCAGCGATGGCGCTGAGCGTGTCGCCGGATCGAACAATGTACGATGCACCACCGGAGTGCTTTGGGGCGGCGTTCTGAGTGGCTGGGGGAGTGGGCGTTGACGTATGGCTGGTCATCGGGATCGAGCCGCCGAGTTTAATTTTCTGCCCGGGGAAGATGAGCGAATGGGACTTCAATCCATTGAGCTGCAGAAGCTTGCCGGTGTTGAGGCCGTGCCGCGAAGCGATCGCGCTGATGGTGTCGCCCGCCCTGACAGTGTATGTCGTGGAAGTTTTAGCCAGCGGGAGCCGGCCGGGAATCAATGAGGGCACTTTCGAAGCGGCAATAAGGCCTGCTCCGCCCGTCGCAGGAAGTTGGGTTGGCACGGCGCCGGGTAGCCGCAGCTGCACTGGGTTTACCGGAGATGCTGTCGCGGGTTCGGCCAGGGCAACTGAAGAGAGGATGACAGCTGGTATTGCGGCCGAGGTAACAGCAGCATGTATCCTCCGGCTGGCGGTCGTCTTCTTGCGTGCCGGCGCGGGCGTGGAAGGCATGTGCATGTTCCCCATTCGGTCGTGGTCAGCGGCACAACCTTTGAGGCGGCGCGCATGTTTCCCGTGTTACTGATGTGATTGATGATGCTTGCGTGACTAATGTGAACTTACACTAGTTTTGACTTAGCACAAACAGTTCTAATCTCCCGGATTTGAATTGAATATGCGTGTCGAGGCCAACGGGCGCAGATGCCTCATCATGAAGTGGCAGCCGACGGCAAATTCATGTGATCCTTGAGGGGTGAACGATTTCGAGAATCTTGTACCCCATTGGCTCCCATTGCCCGATGTCGCCGAGCAGCTGGACGCGACCATCACTCAGGTGCACGGCCTGGTAAACGACCGATCCCTTATAGCAGTTCGGGTCGGGGACCGCGCCATTCGTAGTGTGCCAGCGGACTTTTTGATGGAGGGGAGCGTTCTTGAGAGCCTGAAAGGGACCGTCATGGTCTTGGCCGACGCCGGATATACCGATGAAGAGATGATCATCTGGCTCTTCACTGACGATGAATCGCTACCGGGCAAGCCAGTGGACGCCCTCCGAAGCGGCCGCAAGACGGAAATTCGCCGCCGTGCTCAGGCTCTCGCCTGGTAAATTACCCGCACGGGATAGGGAAACGGCCTCAGGCGGTGCGTCGGATTGCTGCCTTGCCGAGAGAGCTAAGTGCTTCCCGCACCAGAGGCTCCACCGGTAAGTCGTGAAGCGCGCCCATGGAGCGCTCTAACAGTTCGTCAATCAGCCTTTCGGTGGCTTCCCTGGCGCCAGAGGTACAAACAATCGTGCGAAGGTGCTCGATGCCAGTTTCATCCAGATCAGGATTGCCTAGGAGCGTGGCGATGTCTGTGGATTCTTCCGCGGTGCAACCCGCAACGGCGTAGGCAATGAGGACTGTCCGCTTGCCTTCACGCAGGTCGTCTCCCGCAGGTTTGCCCGTAGTAGCAGGATCCCCGAAGACGCCGAGCATGTCATCGCGCAGCTGGAACGCTTCGCCCAACGGCAGCGAGAAATCGGAATACGCCTGTAGCTGCGCCATGGAAGCACCCGCAAGCGCGCCGCCGATGCCCAGCGGGTGCTCCGAGGAGTACTTCGCTGACTTGAAGCGCAGAACATTACGGGCGCGTTCAACCGCGGTTCCGGGATGGCTTCCACGACCCGCCGCTTCTTCCACAATGTCCAGATATTGTCCCGCCATCACCTCTGTGCGCATGGTGTCGAAGAGGCTGCGTGCTTGAGGAGAGGTTTGTGCTACCGAGGCAAAAAGCTCTTCGCTGAAAGAAAGCGCCATATCGCCGCAGAGAATAGCCGCGCCCTCGCCGAAGCGTCCAGCGTCCAGGTGCCAACCGGATGCCTGATGGAGGTTGGCGAACCGACGGTGGACGCTGGGCGCACCTCGACGAGTATCGGAATTATCGATGACGTCGTCGTGGATCAGCGCGGCAGTCTGGAAAAGTTCAAGGCCCGCACCCGCAGTGACGATCGCTGCGTCCTCCGCCGATCCACCTGCACCCCGAAAGCCCCAGTAGCAGAGCTTGGCACGCATGCGCTTCCCACCGGAGGCCAGACTGGCTATGGCACGGACCGGTTCTGCGGCGTCCGCCGTTATTTCTTCTAACGTCTGCTGCCGAATAGCAAGAAAAGAGTCAAGCTCACGCGAGAGCCGTTGAAGGAAAGAGGTCTCCTCGCGGGTGATGTCTTCGGTTAAGGGCCGGGAACCATCCATCTCGCTAATCCATGCTCTCGGTCAAAAGGGTACCGCCAACGGTGTAAACGGATTCTTTTTGATTCTTGGTGCCAGCCACGACGCTCACGTTAATGGTTTCCGTGCCGTTGCGGAAGAAATCTTGGCTGGCAATTGAATCATCGGAGAATTCGTCCTTGAGTTCTTTGAATCCGGCCTTCGACAGCGATGAGCGGTAGTACTCGAGAACTTCGTCCGCCGACTTATCCACCGATGCCGTTATGGAGACAACGGCCATGTCTCCGGTCAGGTCCACGGAGGATGAAAGGACCGTGGACGCGCCCATGACAGGCAACACTTCTGTGGGGAACGGCTCGACCAGTGCGCTCGACGAGGGGGACGGGGACGCCGATGCCGACGTCGATATCGAGGGGCTGGCCATGTCATCTGTCGATCCTGCATCCACACTGCTGGTGGGAGGCACAGACGTGGATTGCAGGGATTCTGAACCCGCTTCGGCAGGCGAATCGTCCAACCCGGGTGATGAGCAGGCCGAGATCCCTGCGGCAATGACGCATACGGCTGCCAGGAACTTGATCGCTCTCATGATGTCTTTCGTGGTGGTGTCGGTCGACGGGCGCCGGAAGGCTCCGACCAGTCTATGCGCAGGGTCGGCGGGATGCTGCTCCGGTACTCCAGCAGCCGCCCAAAATGTCAGGTGGCCCGTCTACCATGGGACAAGGAATTCGACGGCGGACTGGAGAACCATGGCGAGTGCCGAAATGGCCCACACAGACTGTCCTGTGTTGCACGTGGACATGGATGCCTTCTTCGTGTCCGTTGAACTGCTGGAGCGCCCGGAACTACGTGGTAGATGCGTTGTCGTCGGGTCAGCGTCGGGACGTGCAGTGGTGCTCTCTGCGTCCTACGAGGCGCGAAAATATGGGGTCCGCTCTGCGATGCCCATGTCAACCGCGCGGCGGCTGTGCCCTGCAGCTGTCATTGTGGAACCCCACCAGCACAAGTACAGGAACATGTCCGTCCGTGTCATGGAGATATTCCGCTCCATCACTCCACTCGTGGAACAGGTCAGCGTCGACGAAGCTTTTCTGGACGTGTCCGGCTCCACCCGCAGGCTTGGCACCCCCCTGGATATAGGTCGTCTCATCCGGCGGCGCGTGTCCAACGAGCTGGGATTGCCCTCGTCAGTTGGTATTGCCAGTACCAAGTTCGTGGCAAAGATTGCCTCCACCAGGGCAAAGCCCGACGGTCTGCTGCTGATTCCCGCAGAGAACTCAGTGGAGTTTCTTCACGGCCTGCCGGTCTCGGCATTATGGGGGGTGGGCGAGAAATCCCGAAAGGTCCTTTCGGGCCTGGGCATATCAACGGTTCTCGACGTCGCACATACTCCGCGCCCAACACTCCAACGGCTACTAGGGACCTCTGGGCTTCACATTCACGACCTGGCCTGGGGGCTGGACCCTCGACCGGTGCAACCGGTACATGAGGAAAAGAGTATCGGGGCAGAAGAGACCTTCGCCGAAGACGTGGGCTTAGACTCAAGGCTGCACCAAGAACTCTTGCGCCTTGCACATAAAACCGCGCATCGTCTCCGCACAGCCGGCAAGTTGGCTGGAACCATATCCATAAAGGTGCGATACGAGGATTTCACGACGTTGACCCGCAGCAGGAAAGTATCCCTACCGTCCGATAACGCCCACGTTCTGTATGCATCGGCGCTGGGCCTGCTCGAAGGACTTGGAGTCCGTCCAATGAAGGTCAGATTGATCGGTCTGCGGGCGGAACAACTTGTTGTCGCGTCCTCGGTGGCGAGTCAGCTGACCATCGACCGACGGGACGAGAACTGGCGTCTTGCCGAAGGTGCCCTGGACAGAATCAACCTGCGCTTCGGTGATTCCGTTATACAGCCTGCGCAACTGCTTCCCCCGCCGGAAGAGTAGGACGGACGACTGGCCTCGATCGTCAATGCGAACTATCCTTGAACAAAGGGAACCGCATCCCTGCGGCGTTCGTTGACAGCATTAACAGGTGGTTTCTCAGCAATGGAGGCAGTGATGGCACTCTCAGAACACGAGCAGAGATTGCTTGAACAGCTGGAACAGCAGTTAAATGCTGAAGATCCAAGGTTCGCCCATTCCATGGCGTCGTCCGGGCGGTCCTTCTCAACACGACGAATTGTGCTCAGCGCGCTGGTCGGTGTTGCCGGTATTCTGGTGCTCCTTGTCGGAATTTCTTTCCAGAATATTTTTATCGGCGTCGGCGGCTTTCTGATTATGGGCGCGAGCGTCTACTTCGGCACCGTCCGGCCGGTCGTCGGAGACGAGTCCCGCGGTAAGGGCCAGTCCGTTCCCAAGTCGTCGTCAACACCTCGTGGTGGTTTCATGGGAGGGCTGGAAGAAAAGTGGGATCAACGCCGCCAGGGTGAGCCGTAGCTCCACTTTCCTCCCCAAACAACAGAATCCGCATCAAACCTCAGCACGAAGACCTCGACACTCGGGGTCTTCAGCTTTTTAACGACTCGCTAGCCGCCCTCACCCAGCAACCTTGTTGCATTTCCCATAACGGTCTCTTTTTCGCGTCTTTTCGGGCGTTTGACGCAAGCTTCACTCGACACGCCGTAGAATCCGTCGCCACACTCGTTGACTGTGGGGGACTGTGGAGTAAAGTGGAGGATATAAGAGGGTAAAAGTAACAGATGGGCGGTGGTGAATGTTCCTCGGAACGCATTCGCCGCGTCTTGATGAGAAGGGCAGGCTCATCCTTCCAGCAAAGTACCGCGAGGAGTTGGCGGACGGAGTTGTGCTCACCAAGGGACAGGAACGTTGCATTTACGTCTTTGGTACGCAGGAGTTCGAACGCATGTACGAACAGCTGCGGGAAGCATCTTTGGCATCGCGGCAGTCGCGTGACTACATTCGCGTGTTTCTTTCGGGGGCCTCAGACGAAATTCCGGACAAGCAGGGCAGGATTACTATTCCGCCGGCCCTGCGGAACTACGCAGGCCTTGACCGAGAACTGGCGGTGATCGGCGCTGGGACGAGGGCCGAAATCTGGGACGGGTCCACGTGGGATAACTACCTACTGGAGAAGGAGGAGTCATTCTCCAATACCGATCAAGAAGTCCTACCGGGCATCTTGTAAAGAAAAACAATCGTGGACAGCAGGATTTTCTTGGATGAGATCTCCAGCCGCCCCACCGCAGATCGACCTGGCTCACCTTCCCCGGAGTCAGGCGGATGCTGCGGTTGGACGCGGAGGGAGATCTGGTTCAAGAAAATGGCACGTCTTACGGCTATACCGGCCATGAGTCCGGAAGGGGGAAGCAATGAGTGAAAAAAGGTTTGCAGAAGACCGCCACGTGCCTGTCCTTCTGGACCGATGCGTCAATTTACTGGCACCGGCGATCGAATCAGCAGTCTCGACGCAAGGCAGCGCCGTCGTCGTCGACGCCACCCTCGGGATGGGTGGGCATTCACAAGCCATTCTGGAACGCTTCCCACAGGTCCACCTTGTCGGTATCGACCGCGATGAACAGGCGCTTGATTTAGCTGGTGAACGCCTCGAAACCTATCGCGACCGGACGGACCTAGTCCACGCGATCTATGACGAAATAGCCGACGTCGTTCGGTCCCTCGGGCTCGACGGCGTTGACGGCGTGCTTTTCGACCTCGGGGTCTCGTCCCTGCAACTGGATGAGCGCGAACGTGGCTTTGCGTATTCCTACGACGCACCTCTGGACATGCGGATGGACACAAGCCGTGGCCAGACAGCGGCCGACGTCGTCAACCATTACACCGAAGCTGACCTCGTGCGCCTGATTCGCGGTTGGGGCGAAGAAAAGTTTGCTGGGAGGATTGCCTCCGCCATTGTCTCTGCCAGATCCACGGAGCAACTGCACAGTACTGGACAACTGGTGGACGTGGTTCGCAGTGTTGTGCCGGCCGGGGCCGCTAGGAAAGGCGGACATCCGGCAAAGCGAACGTTTCAGGCGTTGCGGATCGAGGTCAATGAGGAATTGACGGTGCTTGCGGACGCTGTGCCGGCGGCCATTGAGTCACTCAATATGGGCGGACGCATCGTTGCCATGTCCTATCACTCACTTGAGGACAAAACAGTGAAGAAGGCTTTCAGCGCCGGAACGCAATCCTCAGCACCTCCAGGGTTCCCCGTTGAACTCGAGCAACACAAGGCCTACCTCAAAACACTTACCCGCGGAACCGAAACTCCAACGGAAGACGAAATTCAGCAGAATCCGCGCGCAGCCTCAGCAAGACTGCGGGCAGTGGAACGTATCAGGCAACGGGCGGACGGGACGAGAACATGAGCCAGGGCAACCAAAGTCAGACTGCTGAGGTGGGCAATACCGTTCGCAAACTGAGTGTGCCGGAGCATTGGGTTGAAAGACCTGTCCGACGCCGAACGCCCTTGGCGCTTGTGGCCCCAGTCCCTGTCCGGCAGCGCGTCCCTTTCGCCGTCTTTTGCAGCGCCGTTCTGATCGTCGCCTTGGCAGCAGTAATGCTGATCAACATCTCTGTGTCCACGGGACAGTACAAGCTGGTCCGGCTGGCCCAGGAGGAAACAGCACTCAAGCAGCAAAACGAGGCGCTGACGCAACAGGCCGAAAATCTCAGGGCTCCACAACATTTGGCCGCAGAGGCCGCACAATTGGGAATGGTTGCATCGCCCTCTTTCGGATACGTGGACCTGAAGGCAATGAAAGTTCACGGGGACCCGAAACCTGCAGGCAAGGATGATGAACCGCTGGTAACTATTCCCCCGGCTGAGACCGGGAGCCCGGAAACAAGCGGTGAAGAATCCGAGCAGGCAGTGGACGAACCAGCGGTACAGACGCCCTCGGCAGAGGATGCCGGCGCACTGTCACCGGAGCCAGCTCCAGAGCACACGGCGCCGGAGCTCAACGGGGGAACCGTGCCAGCACCACAGCAGAAGACCGGGCAGTAGGGTCAGTCGAGGTAACAACGTTCTGAGGGGCCACAGTGGCAGGATCACCATCCACAGGCAACATGCCACGCGAAAGGATCAGTGCGCGCAGGCTCCGCATTGGACTCGCGCTTATTCTGGTCATGCTGCTGGTCCTTGGATTCCGGCTCTTTTACCTTCAGGCCCTTGACCCTGCTGGGTGGGCCAAAGCTGCGGTGGGCAAGCGACTCACACACGTCGATGTGCCTGCCATCAGGGGGAGCATCCTCGACACGAACGGTAAAGTTCTTGCGCGAAGCGTCGAACGGTTTGATCTCGTCGTGGATCAGACCCATGCAGACAGCTATAAGGATGAGGGCTATGACCGGGTGGTGAACCCTGAGACCGGAGAAAAAGAGACGATCTCCCTTGAGCAGGGGCTGCGTGAGCTTGCAGACGCTCTGGGCCAGGACGTTGACACACTCTCGAGGTCCCTTCTCGGCGATGATCCGTACAGCGTGATCGCCACGGGCGTTACACCGCAGGTCAAAGACAAGGCGGTAGCAGTTCACTTTCCAGGCATCTATGCCAAATCCACAGTCCAGCGTATCTATCCCAAGGGACAGGTTGCCGGTTCCATCGTTGGGTTCATGAATGCAGAGGGTCCCGCCGCGGGCTTGGAGCTGATGCAGAATGAGCGTCTCAGTGGAGAGCCCGGCAGCAAGACGTTCGAAATAGGCGGCGACGGCATCCGCATTCCGTACGCAACCAACGAAGTGGTACCGGCCAAGGACGGACAATCGATACGCCTCACGATCAATGAGGACCTGCAGTGGTATGCCCAGCAGGTCATTGGTGCCCAGGTGGAGGAATACGACGCCCAGTGGGGCAACATCGTGGTTGTAGAAGCTGACACCGGTAAGGTTCGCGCCATGGCAGAGTCCACCACCCCAGACCCCAACAACCCGGGGAAAACACTCCCTGAATTTCGGCTTCCGCTTTCGGTCACGGCGTCGTACGAGCCAGGATCAACAACAAAACTCATCACTATGGCCGCAGCTCTGGAGGAAGGGATCATTGAGCCCACCTCCAAATTTGAGATCCCGACCAGCTACACGGTCGATGGCCAGACGTTCAGCGACGCTTTCGATCACGGGACCGTGCACATGACTGCGGCCGGCATATTCGCCAAGTCCATGAATACAGGGACGGTGATGATCGGAGAACAACTCAGCAAACAGAAACGCTATGAATGGCTGCAGAAGTTCGGTATCGGCCAGCCAACGGGCATCGGGCTCAACGGCGCCACTGCGGGCCTGTTGGCCGAACCCAAGGACTGGGACGTACGCCAGCAATACACCGTGCTCTTTGGGCAGGGACTTGCTCAAACGAGTTTGCACACTGCCATGGCGTACCAAATTATTGCCAACGATGGAGTGCGCCTCAAACCGCAGCTCGTGGAGGCCTACATCGACCCGGACGGAACCGAACACATCATTGAGCCGGAAGAAGGAGAACGCGTCGTCTCGGAAGACACCGCGGGTACGCTTCGAAAGATGCTGGAGACGGTGACCGAGAAGGGATCCGGAAAGCAGGGCAAACTGGAGGAATACCGGGTGGGCTCAAAGACCGGTACAGCGGAGGCCTCCAGTCCACAGGGCGGCTATGACGGATATACACTTTCCTATGCAGGAATGGCGCCGCTGGAGTCACCAGAATATGTGGTGGTTGTGACCCTTCAACGTCCTCAGGGAGACCTCTATTACCTCTTGCCGGGTAACTCGTTCAAAAAGGTGATGTTGCGGGTTCTGCAGATGAACAACGTGCCACCATCCACCGGAAAACCGGAAACCTTCCCCCTCGAATACTGACCAGCAGCGAGAGATACGAATAGATGAAGACATCCCCTATGCGGCCCACGACGACACCTGCGACACCGCTGACGAAGGTCCTGCTGGGGGTTGGAGTCGACGCCAGTGCATTACAGGGTCCAGGACGCGCGGATGTGCTGATCTCAGGCGTTGCCATGGACTCGCGGCACGTATACGGTGGTGACCTCTACGCCGCACTTCCTGGCGCTGTGCAGCATGGAGCAACTCACGTTGCGGCGGCTATCACGGCAGGTGCCGTCGCGATTTTGACGGATCCAGAGGGCGCTCGGATAG
This sequence comes from Arthrobacter roseus, assembly GCF_016907875.1. Lineage (NCBI taxonomy): Bacteria > Bacillati > Actinomycetota > Actinomycetes > Micrococcales > Micrococcaceae > Arthrobacter > Arthrobacter roseus. The sequence goes on from NZ_JAFBCU010000001.1 coordinate 1,565,743, forward strand.
TGGGTACCGATCTACCAGTGCCGGTCATCGTAGTATCCACGCCCCGGAAGCTGGTGGGGGAGCTCGCGGCTGCCGTTTACGGAACGCGCTCGGCAAGTCCTACGCTGTTCGGAGTCACGGGAACCAACGGCAAGACCACCACCACGTACTTCATCAATTCGTTGCTGGCAGCCACCGGACGGTCCACAGGACTGATCGGGACTATTGAGATACTTGCCGGCGGTGAGCCGATCCCCAGCGCTCTGACGACTCCGGAGTCACCGCAGGTGCACGGATTGCTTGCCCTGATGAAGGAGCGCGGCATCGATGCCGCGTCGATGGAGGTCTCCTCGCACGCACTGCACTTCCACCGAGTTGATGCCGTGAAATTCGACGTTGTAGGATTCACGAACCTGACCCAGGATCACCTTGATCTTCACGAGACAATGGACGACTACTTTGCTACAAAGTCACAGTTGTTCCGTGGAGAATCCGCGCAGAAGGCCGTCGTCATCATCGACGACGACTGGGGGAGAAAGGTGGCTGAAGCCGCTGACTCGGTTGTCACGACGCTGGCGACGCAGCCGGAGTCAGCGGCGGATGCTGACTGGGTTGTAGAGAATGTTCTCAGACAGGGGCTGGGGCATACCTTCACGTTGACCGCCTGCGATGGCCGCAGGTTGAATTTACGCACGGGGCTTCCCGGCAGGTTCAATGTAGCGAACGCGGCCCTCGCCGCCACCATGGTGTTGACTTCCGGTGTTCCCGTTGAGGTTCTGCAAGAGGCAGCGGACCAGCATGACCCCTTCACGGTCGAGGTTCCAGGACGCATGCAGCTTATTGGTGAGGCCCCCGCGGCCATTGTGGACTTTGCGCACAACACCGATGCTCTCGCTCTGACCCTTGAGGCTGTACGTCGACCGGAGAAAGGGTCGCGTGTCATCGTCGTCTTCGGCGCTACAGGTCAACGGGACGCGCTCAAGCGGCCCATGATGGGTGAGATAGCGGCGAGCCTTGCCGACGTCGTCGTCATCACCGATGACGATCCTCACGATGAGGACGCCGCGTCAATCCGTGCTGATGTTCTGGCGGGGGCGAAGCGGGAACAGGGGCGGCAGCACGTCCCCTGCATCGTGGAAGAGGTGTTTCCGCGACAGAAAGCTATTCGACGCGCCGTTGCTCTGGCGAACGAGGTGGACACGATTCTCATTGCTGGTCGAGGTCATGAAGTGTGGCAAGAAATCAAGGGTGAGAACCAACCCCTCGATGACAGGGTGGAGCTTCGGGCTGCAATGGAGGAACGCGGATTCAACACCGTGCAGATCGAGACGGTAGAATCCTAGCCGACATGATTGAGTTAACTGCCGCTGACATTGCGGACATTACAGACGGCGAACTACGTGTACCTGAACGGTCCAAGGACTCGCTCACGGTGACGTCTGCCACTACCGATTCGCGAGAGTGTGAGCAGGGTGGCTTGTTCGTCGCTCGCGCGGGAGAGCATTCTGATGGGCACCTGCACCTGAAATCCGCTTTCGCCAACGGAGCGGTTCTAGCGTTGACTGAACGGGTTATTACCCTGGCGGACGAAGAACTGTATCCGTGCGTCGTGGTGAAGGACTCCGTGCTAGCTATGGGGGCTCTCGCAGCGGAGATTGTCCGCAGGCTCAGAGCCGCCGGGGAACTTACCGTCATTGGGGTCACTGGATCAGCAGGTAAAACGACCACCAAAGATCTACTCAAAGGCCTGCTCGAGACCCAGGGAACCACGATCGCACCACGGGGTTCGTACAACGGTGAGGTAGGAGTACCCCTCACCGTTTTCACCGCCGGCTACGGCACGCGATTCCTCGTTATCGAGATGGGAGCCACTGGCGTCGGCCACATCAAGTACCTCGCGGATATGGTGCGTCCGGACATTGGCGTGGTGCTCTGTGTCGGTTCGGCGCACGCGGGTGAGTTCGGCGGAGTGGAAAACATTGCTGCCGCCAAGGGTGAGCTGCTGGAATCTCTTGCCCCCGACGGCGTGGCGATTATCAACGCTGATGACCAGCTGGTGCTCTCTATGGAGAGCAGAACGTCCGCAACCCGTATCTATTTCACCTCCTCAGACGGATTCATTCGCTCCGGTTGCGAACAATTGACTGCACTGAATCTGCACACAAACGACGACGGCCATCCCTTTTTCGATCTTGCTTTCCCGGATGGTTCCTCTCATGAGGTGCAGTCGCGCCTCATTGGGCTACATCACGCAACGAACTTGCTGGCAGCCGCTGCTGCTGCGTTCGCGGCAGGAATGGCGCCGGAGGGGATTGCTACTGGCCTGTCGTCTCTGGGTGCCGCCAGCCGCTGGCGGATGGAGCGCGTTGAAAGGGCTGACGGCGTCACCGTCATCAACGATGCCTACAACGCCAACCCCGAATCCATGAAGGCAGCACTGCGTACTCTTGCCGAGCTGGCACGCGGGCGTCGTTCGTGGGCTGTGCTGGGCGAAATGCTCGAACTCGGAGACAGCAGCATCGAGGAACATGACGCAATCGGACGCGTTGTCGTTCGGCTTAACATCTCACGGCTGATCGTCGTGGGGCGCGCTGCCAAAGCCATGCACAACGCCGCAGTCCTCGAAGGCTCCTGGGGCAACGAAGCGGCATTTGTGGAAACGGCAGAGGAAGCGGAGCGGATCCTCACTGCAGAGTTGGCACCGGAGGACATCGTGCTGTTCAAGTCCTCGAACGCAACGGGGCTGCGGCACCTCGGCGATCGTATAGCATTGCGATCTGACGCACTGCCTGGTGCGGGCACCGAACACGAAGGGAGTGGTCACTTGTGATCGCGCTACTCGTCGGTTCTGCTCTGGGCCTGGTTTTCTCGCTGGTAGGAACCCCGTTTTTCATCAAGCTCTTGGTGCGCCGCCAGTACGGGCAGTTCATTAGAGATGATGGGCCGACGGCGCACCACACCAAGCGTGGAACGCCAACCATGGGCGGCGCCGTCATCCTGGCATCGGTCCTCGCGGCATACTTCGTGACACACCTGCTGATGTTGATGGTCAACCCGCATAGCGGCGGCCCCACTGCGTCGGGAATTCTCCTCCTGTTTCTGATGGTGGGAATGGGTGTGGTCGGCTTTTTTGACGACTTCACAAAAATTTCAAATCAGCGGAGCCTGGGACTCAGCGCCCCTGCCAAAATCATTGGTCAGTCAGTGGTAGGCGTGGCCTTTGCCATTCTGGCACTGAACTTTCCCAATGGTCAGGGGCGAACGCCGGCATCAACTCGCGTGTCTTTCGTCCGCGACACCGGACTTGACCTCGCTTTTGCAGGGACAGTTCTGGGAATAATACTGTTTGTCATCTGGGCCAACTTCATCATTACAGCCGCTAGCAATGGTGTGAATCTGGCTGACGGACTGGACGGACTGGCTGCCGGTGCAGCCATCATGGTTTTTGGTGCGTACATGCTGATGGGCATCTGGCAGTTCAACCAGAGCTGTGCACGACTGGGCGGGTCCGGCTGCTACGAAGTCAGAGACCCCTTGGATCTGGCAATGCTGGCCGGCGCCCTGTGTGGGGCACTGATCGGTTTCCTCTGGTGGAACACATCCCCCGCCAAAATCTTCATGGGTGACACTGGGTCATTGGCCATCGGCGGGGCGATCGCCGGATTCGCGATCCTGTCCCGTACGCAACTTCTCCTTGCAGTCATCGCTGGGCTCTTCGTCCTCATCACGCTGTCGGTGATTATACAAGTTGGTTACTTCAAGGCCACGGGTGGAAAACGCTTCTTCAAGATGGCGCCCCTCCAGCACCATTTTGAGCTCAAGGGATGGGCGGAAGTGACCGTCGTCGTCCGCTTCTGGATCCTGTGCGGACTGTTCGTCTCAGCCGGCCTTGGCATCTTCTATGCGGAATGGGTCGTAGCGCTGTGAGCGGAGCCAACGAAAACCAGATGTCCCGAATTGAGTCACTGAGATCTTGGGATTCAGAGTGGTCCGGACTCAGAGTTGTCGTTGCCGGTATTACCAAAACAGGTTTTTCGATCGCGGACACGATGGCAGAGCTCGGTGCCCGCGTTGTCGTGGTTGCTACTTCTGATAACGCAGAGGCGCGGCAGGCAGCGCAGACGCTGGAGATCGTAGGCGTCGAAGAGGTCGTTCTCGGACCAGGCGCGGACCAAGCGCTGCCCCTGGTGGGTGGCGAGCTGCCGGATCTGGTTTTCGGTTCACCAGGCATGCCTCCAACGCATCCGCTACTTGAGGCCGCGGCCGCACACGGAATTCCGGTCTGGGGGGACATGGAACTTGCTTGGCGCCTCAGAGCGCGGCCAGGAAGCAAAGCCGGAGAGTGGCTGGCGGTAACAGGGACCAACGGGAAGACGACCACCGTTGGCCTGACCGAGTCCATACTCGTTGCGGCGGGCCTTAGAGCAGTAGCGGCGGGCAACGTAGGTACCCCAATTCTGGATGTCATCCGTGATCCTCAGGGCTGGGATGTAATTGTCGTTGAACTCTCCAGCTTCCAGCTTCACTGGGCTCAATCGCTCTCACCCGCGGCAAGCGTTTGTCTCAATGTGGCAGAGGATCACGTTGACTGGCATGGTTCCTACGACGCATACGTCGCAGACAAGGCCCGTGTCTATAGCAATACCAGGCTCGCCTGCATCTTCAACGCGGAGCAGGAAGAAACCATACGCATGGTTGAGGAAGCCGACGTCGTTCAGGGGTGCCGAGCCATCGGTTTCACCACTGGGCTCCCGGCGATTTCCATGCTGGGGGTGGTGGAGGACCTGCTCGTGGACCGTGCCTACATCACAGAGCGGAAGGATTCCGCCACAGAACTGGCATCGCTGGCCGATGTCGGTGAACCGGCGCCACGACACCTCGTCGCCAATGCCTTGGCCGCGGCAGCCCTCGCGCGTGCCCTCGGTGTTGAACCGGCAGCTATACGAGATGGCATCCGTAACTACCAGCCCGGAGATCACCGGATTCAGCTCGTAGCACGGAAGAACGGCGTCGCCTGGATCAATGACTCTAAAGCCACCAACCCGCATGCGGCGGCAGCGTCCTTGAAATCTTTCGAATCTGTGGTCTGGATAGCCGGCGGACTGTCCAAGGGCGTCAGCTATGACGAACTGGTCGCTGACAGCGCGGCTCGTTTGAAAGCGGTTGTGCTCATCGGCGTGGACACGGCACCTCTGGAAACGGCATTGCAGCGACACGCTCCGGATGTCAGCGTTATTCACCTCCGCACGGGTGACACTGAAATGGTTCAGGGAGAAGATCTTCCAGACTCCATAGGGACGCGAATCATGGAACAGGCCGTTGCTGCAGCCGCCCGCGTGGCTGTGAGCGGAGATACAGTCTTGATGGCCCCGGCCGCGGCGTCCATGGATCAATTCACGTCCTACGCCCATCGCGGCAGCGCGTTCGTCGACGCAGTCCGTTTACGGGTGGAGGATCAGGCGCCGACCACGAAGGAGTCCTGATGGTCACGACGCCCAAGGGGCACACGGGCAAGAAACCCCGCGTGGTCATGCACCCGAAACCGAGAACGCACCAGCCCTCAACGGTAAATGCGCCTTCGAGTGACGTGGCGCCACAGGAACCGCCAGCAAACCCTAATATTTTCAAACGCATTGTGTCCCGAGTTGAGGGGCGCGGGAAAGCCAGCAGCGGCAGCGCCTACTACATGATTCTCGGCGCCACGCTGGCGTTGACCGCCATCGGTCTCATGATGGTCCTCTCTGCCTCATCCGTTGAAGCCATCGCCGAGGAGACAAACACTTTCAAGCTGTTTCTCAAACAGAGTGTTTTCGCGGCAATGGGCATCATTCTCATGTTGCTGCTCTCACGTACCGGTAAACGGTTTTATACCGCGATAGCTTGGCCTAGCCTGATCGGAGCTTGGGTTCTGCTTGCATTGGTGCAGATCGTCGGCAAAAACGTCGGTGGAAACAAGAACTGGATCGACATCGCCGGAATCACATTTCAGCCCTCTGAACCTACCAAGCTGGTGCTGGCACTGTGGTGCGCCACGGTACTGGCCCGCAAGGCCGGGTTGGTCCGTCACCCCATGCATGCCCTGATCCCCGTCCTTCCGCTGGGAGGGTTAGCGATTCTGCTGGTACTCATTGGCGGCGACCTGGGAACGGCGATGATCCTCATGCTCATTGTGGTGGCGGCCGTGTTCTTTGCGGGCGCCCCGGTTAAAATCTTTGCGCTGGCAGGGCTCGCTGGTGCCGTGGCCTCGGTGGCCCTGGTTATTTTGAGTCCTAACCGTAGTGGTCGAATCCAGTCGTGGTTGCGACTGAACTGTGACCTCGCCAGTGATCCATGCTTGCAGGCCACCAATGGGTTCAAGGCGATGGCATCGGGTGGTTGGTGGGGAGTCGGCATCTTCCAGAGTCGGCAGAAGTGGAATTGGATTCCAGAAGCCCACAATGACTTCATTTTCACCATCATTGGAGAAGAGTTTGGCTTGATAGGGACAACTATCGTCGTCGCACTGTTCGCCGCTCTAGCGATCGCGGGGATCAGGGTGACCCTTCGGCACACCGACCCATTTGTGCGGATTCTGGGCGGCTCCATACTGGTTTGGCTCATTGGACAGGCGTTCGTCAACATTGCGGTTGTCACCGGTGTTCTTCCTGTCGTCGGTGTGCCACTACCCTTTATTTCCTACGGAGGTTCCGCACTGACCTTCTCCCTGGCCGCCGTAGGCGTCCTCTTGTCATTCGCCCGAAAAATACCCGAAAGTGAAACCACTTCTGCATGAACGATTCAACACTGTCCGTAGTTCTGGCCGGCGGGGGGACCGCTGGACACGTCGGTCCTCTTCTTGCCATAGCAGCTGCCCTGGCTCAACTCCGGCCGGGAACACGGATTGCTGCTGTGGGGACAGATACGGGCATGGAGACGCGTCTGGTCCCGGCCGCAGGACTGCCATTGCAGACCATCGACCGTGTGCCGATGCCGCGAAGCCTGTCCATCGACCTACTGAAACTTCCGCTGAGATTCGTGCGCGCCATCGGACAGTCCGTCAGAGTCCTGCGTACAGCCAAGGCCGACGTCGTCGTCGGGGTAGGCGGTTACGTCTGCACCCCGGTGTATATCGCGGCGGCTTTGCTCCGTATACCGCTGGTCATTCACGAGGCAAATGTCAGAGCTGGTCTGGCGAATAGGGTGGGTGCTTTCCTGGCCCGCCGTATCGGGGTGGCCTTTGCCTCTACTGGACTGCGCCGCGCGGAATGGGTGGGGATGCCGATGAGCCGCGAAATTTCCGGTCTTGACCGGGCAGCTACCCGTGAGACAGCACGCTTGGCTCTGGGGTTGGTTGTCGACATGCCCACGGTTGTCGTGACCGGTGGATCGTCCGGAGCCGCCACCATGAACTCTGCTGTAGCCGCGTCGCTTGATCATTTCGCCGCCGCCGGAGTGCAGGTCCTGCATATCACTGGGCGTGGAAAGGCCATCGTGGACGAGTCCGGTGCTCAAATTGGGGGAACGCACTACCATCAGGTTGAATATGTGAACGGGATGGAGTCCGCCTATGCTGCCGGCGATATCCTCATCGCCCGGGCAGGGGCCGGAACCGTTTCGGAGGTGTGTGCAGTGGGGCTTCCGTCGGTGCTGGTGCCTTTGCCGCATGGCAACGGTGAACAAGCCCTTAATGCGGGGGCCCTGGTCGCCGCTGGCGGAGCACTGCTGGTGACGGACCAGGAGTTCACCTCCGAATGGATCAATGAGGAGCTTCTGCCCTTGGCAACTGATGACGTGCGTTTAAGCGCCATGTCCTCAGCCGCACTTTCGCTGGGGAGTCGTGATGCAGCGGAGCAGATGGCGCAGATGATTCTTGCCGAATCAGGGGTGCAGGACGCATGAGTTCCCAGACATCGACTTCCGAGCTTGCCTCGCTGGGCCGGGTCCACTTCATTGGACTCGGCGGAGCAGGCATGTCCGCCGTGGCACGCATCATGATCGCGCGCGGTACTGACGTTTCCGGTTCTGACAGCCGCGATTCCGCTCTGCTACGAAACCTGGAACAACTGGGTGCGACAGTCCGCGTAGGTCAGTCCGCGGACAACGTCCACAACGCAGACACCGTTGTCATATCCACGGCGATTCGCGTAACTAATCCCGAATTGGCAGAGGCACGGCGTCTGGACCTGCGCATCATTCACCGTTCTGAGGCACTGGCCGCGACGATGATGGGACAACGTGTCATCGCCGTAGCGGGGACCCACGGCAAGACGACCACCACGGCTATGACAACAGTCATGCTCCAGAGCGCCGGCGCCGATCCGTCGTTCGCGATTGGCGGTGATGTGTCGTCGCTGGGAGTCAATGCGGCGTACGGCGACGGCGGAGTTTTTGTTGCTGAGGCAGATGAATCGGACGGGTCTTTCCTGAACTACACGCCCTCAATATCGGTCGTCACGAATGTCGAAGCCGACCATCTGGACCATTACGGGACGGCCGACGCAGTTCACGCAGTGTTTGATGAGTTTGTTACCCGGCTGGATTCGCGTGGCCTCCTCATTGTCTGTGCGGACGACGACGGTTCATCGGCGTTGGCCGCACGATCGATTGGGTCGAGGCGCGTGCAGACATACGGCTACAGTGATGATGCCGATGTGCGTATCGCCGACACGAGCAGATTGGGGAGCAGCTCGGTGAGCACTCTGATCTTCCAACTGGATGGCCGGCAGAGGACCCAGGAGCTGTCGCTTTCCGTGCCCGGTGATCACAACATCCGAAATGCTGTGGCCGCGTTCACGGTGGCACTGGAACTTGGCATTGATCCCTCACTGGCCGCTGAAGGTCTGAACGGGTTCTCCGGTGCCGCGCGTCGCTTCGAGTTCCGGGGCGAATCGAGGGGTGTGCGGGTCTATGACGAATATGCACATCACCCGACCGAGGTTCGTGCAGCGCTCAACGCGGCACGAACAGTTGCCGGATCCGGGTCGGTCCACGTCATTTTTCAGCCGCACCTCTTTTCACGAACCCGTGAATTCGCCGCCGAGTTCTCCAGCGCCCTAGCACTGGCGGATTCCGCAGCGGTGCTGGACATCTACCCGGCGCGCGAAGATCCCATACCTGGAGTCACGAGTGAACTGATCACTGGAACGGTCGGTGGCCGGGCCGTCTACCACCCGGACCCACGCGGCGCCCTCAACTCCGTGGAGGCCCGCGCACGGAGCGGTGACGTTATCCTCACCGTTGGCGCAGGGGATGTGACAGCTCTGGGTGCGGAGCTCGTTCGGATCCTCGACCGTTCCGTTGATTCAAAGGATCCCAGTGGCCTCTAAGAAGCGGCCGGTTGCGCGGGCCGGAAAGCCTGCTTCAGAAAGTCTGGGGGAGGACATCATCACTGCCCAGAAAGACGCTCCAGAGGCGCGGGAGGATTCGGCGAAAGGGTCGCAGGTTGTTTCCTTTCCGGAACCTCCCCGGCGCCGGCGCCGGCGTCACGCGCTGATCGGGGCAGCGGTGACGTTTACTGTGATTTTGCTCGTCATGGTGTTGGTGATCTTTACACCCCTGCTTCAGATTCGGACCATTACGGTGGAAGGTACCCGGCTCTCGGCGTCGGAGAACGTGTACCTCGCCCTTGAGCCGTTAAAGGATAGAACCCTTGTTCAGGTTTCGGAGTCGGATGCCCGACACCTGCTAAAGGACCTCCCGGCGGTCAAAAATGTTGAAACGGTGGCAGTCCCGCCGTCGACCCTTCAGGTGACCGTCCATGAATACATTCCGGTAGCGGTATTGGAGCAGGGCAAATCCTTCGTTCTGATTGATGAGACTGGACGGAAGCTTGGATCTGCGAAGGATAGAGCCTCAGCAAAGCTGCCGCTGATTGAAGGCGGGACGGCGGCAGTCAACAGCGACGTTTTTTCTTCTGTCACGTCAGTTCTTGCTTCGCTACCGGAAGAAGTTCTCTCCAGGCTGAAGCACGCATCCGCTAAATCTGTGGATTCGGTCCAGCTTCGGCTGGAGGATGGACGTCGGGTGTTCTGGGGGAGCGCTGATGAAAATGCAGCAAAGGCACGCGTTCTACAAGCTCTGCTCCAGGAGCCGCGGTCTGATCCGCCAGTGACGGAGTTTGACGTGAGTACGCCGGAGCGGCCCGTCACACGGATTGAATGATCAAGTTTCGAAGCGACACGCGGAAGCGGTCATTGCATGAGCGAGCCGGGACCCATAGCGTCTCATTAGGAGTTACTTGACATAACTATAAGCCTCAACCAGAGGGTTAAGGTTATGTCAATTGAAGCATAAACCAAGGGTTGAAGCCGGGCTCATATCCGGTGAATCCACACCAGATCAGTGTAAAGATTCGAACAAGGGACACACGACGTGGCAGCACCGCAGAACTATCTGGCCGTGATCAAGGTCGTCGGAATTGGCGGCGGTGGAGTGAACGCCGTTAATCGCATGATTGATGTTGGCCTACGCGGGGTGGAGTTCATCGCCATCAACACGGACGCGCAGGCTCTTCTCATGAGCGACGCCGACGTCAAGCTTGACGTGGGACGCGAACTGACCCGAGGGCTGGGAGCTGGAGCGGACCCCGAAGTTGGCCGCCGGGCGGCCGACGATCACGCCGAGGAGATCGAAGAAGTGCTTCGCGGCGCGGACATGGTATTCGTCACAGCTGGCGAGGGTGGTGGAACCGGAACCGGCGGTGCTCCCGTTGTCGCAAGAATCGCACGGTCGTTGGGTGCGCTGACTATCGGTGTCGTCACCCGACCATTCACGTTTGAGGGCCGTCGCCGGTCCAATCAGGCCGAAACAGGCATCGAAACACTTCGCGATGAAGTGGACACCCTGATCGTGATCCCCAACGACCGGCTGCTATCGATCAGCGACCGCAATGTGTCCATGCTGGACGCTTTCCGCTCTGCTGACCAGGTCCTGCTGTCGGGTGTCCAGGGCATCACAGACCTCATCACTACTCCAGGTCTGATCAACTTGGACTTCGCCGACGTGAAGTCGGTCATGCAAGGTGCAGGTTCGGCCTTGATGGGTATTGGGTCTGCACGCGGCGACGACCGTGCTGTCAAGGCCGCTGAACTCGCCATAGCGTCGCCACTGCTTGAAGCTTCCATCGATGGTGCACACGGAGTGCTGCTGTCCATCCAGGGTGGGTCGGATCTCGGCCTCTTCGAGATCAACGAGGCTGCCCGGCTGGTGCAGGAGGTTGCTCACCCCGAGGCAAATATCATTTTCGGCGCGGTCATTGACGATGCTCTGGGAGATGAAGCACGGGTTACAGTCATCGCAGCGGGGTTCGATCAGGTTGACGTCACCTCGCAGCCCGCACAGCCAATTCCGTCCACCACCAGGCAGCAAGTGCCTTCAGAACCCAGGAATAGTCCCCAGCGCGACGTCGGCGATCAGCGGCAGTCCACGGGAACCGGCAACGAACCAGCAGTATCAGGCGTCGGTGCTTGGTCGCAGCAGCGTTCGCAGCAGAACAGCGATGTGCCCGCGGACGCTGGATTCGATGTTGACCTGCCAGCCGTCGTCGAGCCAGACCTCGGTGCAGGCCGTGCTGATGACCTCGACGTTCCGGACTTTCTCAAGTAGCACAGGCCCGCGAGGTGTCTGGATCAAGTGCACCATCCGGGTCCGCTTTTGACTGGATGAAGAACGTTGGAAACGGTTTATCCGTTGGTTTCACCGGTGTCGAAGCTGGCAATCTGGCGATGAATACCGGGGCTGACGCTGACGCTGACGCTGTGGTCGAGCGGCGACGCCGCCTCGAGCAGCGAATCGGTGCTGGCGCGGGTGAGCTGAAGTTCATGCATCAGACGCACTCCACCACGGTCGTCGCTGTTGATCGTGCGCGGGGGGATCTGAGGGCAGATGCTCTGATGAGCACTGATGGTAAGACGCCGCTGGCCGTCATGGTCGCCGATTGCCTCCCTGTCCTGCTCGCCGGACGAACCCACAAAGGGTGGGCAACTGCTGCAGTACATGCCGGGCGGGTAGGGCTGCTCGGCGGGATCCTACCCAACGCGGTTGCACAAATGCGCGGAGCGGGAGCACACGATATCCAAGCATGGATCGGTCCTGCTATCTGCGGTGCCTGCTACGAGGTTCCGTCCTAAATGCATGACGAGGTTGTGGCGGCTCTACCCATGTGTGCAGCCACCACCCGTGAAGAAGCGCCGTCGTTGGACCTACCCGCCGGCGCACTGGCTCAGCTAGAACAGCTGGGAGTGGACGCTGACTGCATCGGCATTTGTACGCTGGAGGATTCCCGGTTCTACTCGTACCGTGGGGGTGCCAACCGTGAACGGTTCGCGGGAGTCATATGGACGGAAGTTGGACGACGTGGAGCGTGAAAAGGAACTTGCGGGCAACCTGAAGAGAGTTCGGAACCGCATCGCCGAGGCTGTCAGGATGGCTGGGCGAAGCGAAGAGCCAGAGCTGATCGTCGTCACCAAGTACTTCCCGGCATCGGACGTCCGGCTCCTGGCAGGCATGGGCGTCAGCGAGTTCGGTGAGAATCGAGATCAGGAAGCGGGTCCCAAAGCAGCTGAGTTGGAGGATCTGAATCCCACGTGGCATTTCATTGGACAGCTACAGGGAAACAAGGCCAAATCCGTTGTCCGCTATGCACGGGCTGTCCAGTCGGTGGATCGCCAGTCGCTGGTCAGCTCCCTTGCCAGGGCTATGGAAAATGAACAGCTGCGAAGGGCATCAGTTGGTCAGTCCTCACGTGAGCGCCTTGATTGCTATCTGCAGGTGAACCTCGACCCGCACAACGATGAGGCCCCACAGGGTAGTGGGCGCGGGGGAGCCCGTCCGGAGGACCTGCAGGGACTGGCCGATGTCGTCGCACAGTCGCCATGGCTTGTTCTTGCTGGTGTGATGGCCGTCGCTCCAGTGCGTGATGATGCTGCCGCTGCCTTCGACCGACTCCGCGGGATATCCGATAACCTGACACTCTCGTATCCCAGTGCAACTGCTATATCCGCCGGAATGAGTGCCGATCTGGAGCAGGCAGTCGCTGCGGGCGCGACACACCTCAGGATCGGCTCCGATGTGCTCGGGGCCCGCGCAACCGTGCGGTAGCGTCAGTGCTGTGGGAGGGCTGGTTCTTCAACCAGCGTGACCATCACTGAACATGACACGATTAGGAGCTACCATGGCTGGCGCACTGCGCAAGACAATGATTTATCTTGGGCTCGCCGACGGTGACGAGCACTACGAGTCCGAACCCAGAAATTATAAGGAACCAGTTGAGAATGACGAGGATGACTCGGTGGAGAATAGCCGCGAAGACAGCCGCTCTGAGCCAACTGTATCGAAGCGGACAGTTGATGAATACCGTGCACCGGTGACGCCAATCAAACGAGCGCCTTCCACGCGCGAGGATGTCTCCCACCTTCGCCAGATCACCACCATTCATCCTCGCTCTTACAACGACGCGAAGGTGATCGGAGAGAGTTTCCGCAGCGGGATCCCCGTGATCATGAACGTGACCGATATGGGCGAGGGCGATGCCAAACGCCTCGTTGACTTTTCGGCGGGTCTCGTTTTTGGGTTGTACGGAAGCATTGAACGTGTGACCAACAAGGTTTTTCTGTTGTCACCGTCGTACATCGAGGTGTTGGGCGAAGAGAAAAAGAACAGCGACGCAGAAAGCAGTTTCTTCAACCAGAGTTGAGCATCGGGTAGAGTGACGTCGAATCCGACCACCCCCGGCATTGCCGTCCCCGAAGGAAATGTGATCGACGCGTGAGTCTAGTCTTTCAGCTGCTTTATCTTGTCTTGATGCTTGTTCAGCTCGCATTAATCATCCGGATTGTGTTTGACGCCATCCAAATGTTTGCCCACCAATGGAAGCCCAAAGGGCTCGCTCTCGTGTTGGCTACTGGCGTCTACGGGGTCACGGATCCTCCTATCAAAATGTTGCGAAGGCTGATTCCGCCGCTTCGTCTGGGTGGAATCTCCCTAGACCTTGCCTTTCTGGTGCTCTTCTTCGCCGTGACGATTCTTATGGGGCTCACCGCCAGGGGCATATAACACGTTCGTTTGCCAGTTCTGCATTTGAGACCAAATAGATATAGTCTTGGCAAGGATGATCGTGGTTCAGCGAATCCACTTTCGACAGCCCGTATCAACACATGAAGCGTCTCGTCGTATGGCAGACGAATCTAATAATCCAGTATGAGGTGACCAGATGGCCTTGACGCCAGAAGATGTTGTCAACAAGCGGTTTCAGCCGACCAAGTTCCGTGAGGGATACGATCAGGACGAGGTCGACGATTTCCTGGACGAGATCGTAGTCGAGCTTCGTCGTCTGACGCAGGAGAACGACGATCTGCGCCGAAAGCTGGCTGAAGCTTCATCCAGCACCTCCGCCAACGCAGCTGTTCCTGCTCCAGTAGCGGCGACCAAGACCGAACAGGTCCAGGAAGAGTCCAAACCGGAGCCGGTCAAGGCGACGGAGCCCAAACCGGAGCCCAAGGTTGCAGAATCTGCTCGGCAGCCGGCACAGGTCAACACCGCTGATTCGGCCAAGTCCGCAGCGGGCGTGCTTGCCATGGCCCAGAAGCTCCACGACGACTATGTCAACACCGGTATCGAGCAGCGCGATAAGATCATTGCCGAAGCGCAGATCGAGGCAAGTAGCCTCGTCAATGATGCCCAAGAGAAGAGTCGGAAAACGCTTGGCGCCCTTGAACAGCAGAAGGCCGTGCTGGAGCGTAAGGTTGAACAGCTGCGTGGATTTGAGCGCGATTACCGTTCGCGCCTGAAGTCCTACATCGAAGGACAGCTTCGCGATTTGGACGCTCGCGGGTCCGTAGCATCGGACACCGGGGAATCCTGACCGTCATGCCCACAGCACAGATGGGCGTATGAGAATAGTGAATAATGGGAAGCCGACGACCGGATCACTCCGATCGTCGGCTTCCTCCGTATCTCCATCCTTCTACCGAAAGCATCATGGCACACCAGAACCCGGCCGACCACCCTCCGGCAGACCAATCCGTGACGACCAGATCCAGTGTCTCGGCGCCCTCGGCCAGGTGTGTTCTGATGCTCGGGGCCGTCGCGATGACTGCCTACTTGATTGATCTCGCCACGAAGACCTGGGTCGTCTCCACGATGGTGGAGGGGGACTCGATCGATGTTCTTCCGCCTTTCCTGGATTGGCATTTCATCCGGAACCCAGGGGCTGCCTTCTCTATCGGAACGGATTTCACCTGGTTTTTCACCATCATCATGGCGGTCGTGGTATGCGGCATCATTTTGCAGATTCGCCGTATCCATTCAGCGGGTTGGGCTATTGCCCTCGGGCTGGTCCTTGGCGGGGCCTTGGGAAACCTGACGGACAGATTGTTCCGGGAACCTTCTTTTGGTCAGGGACACGTAGTGGACTTTATCGCTCTTCCCAACTTCGCCATCTTCAACATCGCAGATATGGCAGTGGTTTCAGGTGTCGTACTGATCTGCCTCTATACCCTGCGAGGGGTGGGTATGGACGGACGCCGAAGCAACGAGGCTGACTCAGACGGTGAAGGGCAAGAAAAAGAGGCATCAGCGTGAGCGCCAACGTGCTCGAAGTCTTAGCCTCTGCGGAGGACGCTGGGACCCGTGCCGATGCCGCCGTGGCACGATTTGCTGGCGTTTCACGGTCAACGGCCGCACAGTGGTGTGGAAATGGTCTGGTGAGCTCAGGTGGCAATGCGTTGTCCAAGTCGGACAGGCTAGTAGAGGGACAGGAACTTTCCATTCTGGTTCCAGAAGCAATTGATCCTCTTTCGGTTCTCGTTGAACCGGTAGAAGACCTGATGATCCTTGGCGAGGATGATGACTACGTGGTGATCGACAAACCGGTGGGCGTCGCCGCGCACCCTTCGCCGGGATGGGTGGGTCCAACCGTGGTGGGCGGTCTGGCCGCGGCCGGTTACCGTATCTCGACATCAGGGGCTCCAGAGCGGACAGGTATCGTCCATCGGCTTGACGTTGGTACGTCTGGTGTCATGGTGGTTGCCAAAACCGAGCATGGTTATACGCTGCTCAAGCAAGCATTTCGCGACCGTACCGTTGAGAAGGTTTATCACGCTGTCGTTCAGGGTTTGCCGGACCCCGTCCGCGGTACGATCGATGCACCAATCGGGCGTCACCCGGGAAAGGACTGGCGCTTCGCTGTGATCGAAGACGGCAGAGACTCACGAACGCACTATGAGGTTCTTGAAGCCTTTGGACGTGCTGCGCTGGTCAAAGTGCATCTCGAAACGGGGCGCACGCACCAGATTCGCGTGCATTTTTCCGCCTTGCGACATCCCTGTGTCGGAGACCTCACCTATGGGGCCGATCCACGACTCGCTGCTGAACTCGGTTTGACCAGGCAGTGGTTGCACGCACAGCAGCTGGCCTTCGCGCATCCGCGCACCGGTGAACGGGTGGAGTATTCAAGTGTCTATCCATTGGACTTGCGATACGCATTGGATACGCTGCAGAGCGGTCACGTTTAGAACAGCCCAGCTGCGTCCTCCCCCCGCCTCATCTGGCCTAGAATGAGTGGGTGGCTTCAGCATCCGGTTCAGCGTCTTTTGTCCATCTTCACAATCACACCGAGTACTCAATGCTCGACGGCGCGGCCCGTCTGAGCGACCTTTTCAGCCAGACCGATGAACTCGGTATGAACGCGCTGGCGACGACGGACCACGGTTTCGTTTTCGGTGCCTTCGACTTCTGGAACAGGGCTCGGTCGGCGGGTGTGAAACCCATTATCGGCGTTGAGGCATATGTGACGCCGGGCACGGCCCGCCAGGACAAGGCGAGGGTCAAGTGGGGCGATGGCGGTCGCAACGACGTTTCCGGCGGCGGGGCGTATACGCACATGACGTTGTGGTCAGAGACAACCTCGGGCATGCACAACCTCTTTCGGATGTCATCCCTGGCGTCCCTCGAGGGCTACCTCTACAAACCGCGCATGGACCGCGACCTCCTGCAGACCTACGGCAAGGGCTTGATCGGGACAACGGGCTGCCCGTCCGGTGAGGTTCAAACCAAGTTGAGGCTGGGCCTTTACAAAGAAGCGGTCCAGGCAGCATCAGACCTTCGGGACATCCTGGGGCGCGAGAACTATTTCTGCGAGCTCATGGATCATGGCCTGGACATCGAACGCAATGTTAGCGCCGACCTGTTTAAACTCGCGCGTGAACTGGACCTGCCACTGGTCGCCACAAATGACCTGCACTACACCCACGCGGAGGACGCTAAATCCCATGCGGCCCTGCTCTGCGTGCAGTCTGCGTCCACTCTGGCTGACCCCAAGCGGTTCAAATTCGACGCAGACGAGTTCTATCTGAAGTCACCGGCCGAAATGCGCTCAATTTTCCGCGATCACCCGGATGCCTGCGACAACACGCTTCTCATTGCGGAGCGCTGCAACGTCGAGTTCAATACCAAAGCCAACTACATGCCACGCTTCCCCGTGCCCGACGGTGAGGACGAGCAGTCTTGGTTCGTCAAGGAAGTCGAAATTGGCCTCCACTTCCGCTACCCGAGCGGCATCCCCGATGAGGTGCGCAAACAGGCGGAGTTCGAGGTCGGCGTCATCACCCAGATGGGCTTCCCGGGGTACTTCCTCGTCGTTGCGGACTTCATCAACTGGGCGAAGAACAAAGGCATCCGAGTGGGTCCGGGGCGAGGTTCGGGCGCAGGATCCATGGTTGCCTACGCTATGCGGATCACGGATCTCGACCCGTTGAAGCACGGGCTGATTTTCGAACGGTTCCTCAATCCCGAACGCGTTTCCATGCCTGACTTCGACGTGGACTTCGATGACCGGCGTCGGTCCGAGGTCATTCACTACGTGACAGAGAAATACGGCGACGAGCGCGTGGCCATGATTGTCACTTACGGGACGATCAAGGGAAAGCAGGCGTTGAAGGACTCCTCACGTGTCATGGGGTACCCGTTTTCTACTGGTGAGCGCCTCACCAAGGCGATGCCGCCGGACGTTATGGGTAAGGGCATCTCGCTGGCTGATGTGCACAACAAGGAAGCCAAGCGGTACGGCGAGGCGGAGGAACTTCGCGAACTACTCAAGACGGACCCGGACTCGGCGAAGGTTTTCGAGACTGCGCTGGGGTTGGAGGGTTTGAAGCGTCAGTGGGGCGTCCACGCTGCCGGCGTCATCATGTCCTCCGATCCACTCATCGACATCATTCCCATCATGCGCCGTGAGCAGGATGGGCAGGTCATCACTCAGTTTGACTATCCAACCTGTGAGGGCCTCGGCCTGATCAAGATGGACTTCTTGGGTTTGCGGAACCTGACGATCATCACCGATGCGCTGGAGAACATCAAAGCGAACAAGGATCATGATCTCGTTCTGGAGGACCTGGAGCTTGATGATGCAGCTTCTTACGAGTTGCTGGCCAGAGGTGACACCCTTGGTGTCTTCCAGCTCGATGGCGGTCCCATGAGGTCCCTGCTGAAGTTGATGCGACCCGATCACTTCGAGGATATTTCTGCAGTGCTTGCTCTGTACCGGCCGGGCCCTATGGGGGTGAACTCGCATACAAATTACGCCCTTCGCAAGAACGGTTTGCAGGAAATCGAGCCAATCCACCCTGAGTTGGAGGGGCCGCTTGAGGAGATCCTCGGCGGAACCTATGGGTTGATTGTGTATCAGGAGCAGGTGATGTCGGCCGCGCAGAAGTTGGCCAACTTCAGCCTGGGGCAGGCAGACATGTTGCGCCGAGCGATGGGTAAGAAAAAGAAGTCCGAATTGGACAAGCAGCAAGCTGATTTTTTCGCCGGCATGAAGACGAACGGTTTCTCGCAGGCAGCCATGGATAAGCTGTGGACGGTCCTTGAATCCTTCTCAGATTATGCGTTCAATAAGGCGCATACTGCCGCGTACGGAATGATTTCTTACTGGACTGCCTACCTCAAGGCTCACTATCCGGCGGAGTATATGGCTGCCCTCCTGACTTCCGTTGGGGACGACAAAGACAAGTTGGCCATTTACCTCAACGAATGCAGGCGAATGGGGATCACGGTGCTCCCGCCAGACGTCAATGAATCGGCGTTGAACTTCACCCCGGTTGGACGGGACATCCGGTTCGGTATGGGGGCCATCAGAAATGTTGGCGCCAACGCTGTCAACGCCATGGTCTCGGCACGAGAGGAAAAAGGTTCCTACACCGCTTTCAGCGATTATTTGCAGAAAGTACCTGCCGTCGTGTGCAATAAGCGAACCATAGAGTCGCTTATCAAGGCTGGCGCCTTTGATTCACTGGGCCACCCGCGTCGTGCCCTTGCCATGATCCACGAGGAAGCGGTGGATTCGGTCATCGTTCTGAAGCGGAATGAGGCGGCCAACCAGTTCGACCTTTTCAGCACGTTCGACGAAGGTGATGCCAAGGGCGGACTCTCCGTGGATGTTCCGGAGCTCCCGGAATGGGAAAAGAAAGACAAGCTGACATTTGAACGCGAAATGCTGGGACTCTACGTGTCCGATCATCCGTTGCAGGGGCTTGAGGGGATTCTCAGTCAGCACGCTGATTCCTCCATCACCTCGGTTATCAGCGAGGAGGGTCCGGCCGACGGCGCCATCGTCACCATTGCGGGAATGATTACGTCGTTGCAGCGCAGGATCGCGAAGAATAGCGGCAACGCCTACGCGCGGGCTGAGATCGAGGACCTCGGTGGGTCTATGGAAGTCATGTTCTTCGGCCAGGTCTATGGCCCAATTTCCGGTGTTTTGGCGGAAGACCTCATCGTTGTGGTCCGCGGGCGCTTACAGCGAAGGGACGATGGCGCCGTCACCCTCAACGCTCAGGAGCTGACCGTACCGGATCTGAGTGAGGGGCACACCGGACCAGTGGTGATCTCGGTGCTCAATCACAAGGCGACGGAACCCGTTGTATCTGCCTTGGGAGAAGTTCTGCGTACCCATCCGGGGACGTCCGAGGTTCAGATCCGGTTGAACAGTTCCAGCAGGGTCGAGGTGATGAAGCTCGGAGTGGATCTGCGCGTCACTCCGTCGTCGGCGCTCTTCGGAGATCTCAAGGTCTTGCTTGGACCCGCGTGTCTTGACGTATAGGCGCAGGAAGTTGCCGAGCTCCTGCGGGAAGTGGGTTTGCTCCGATTCCACCCCGTTGCGCGACCACAACAGCTCTGCGATTTGTTAATGTGGACACCATGTCCACTTCGTCCCGCTCTGGCCGGCAGCAACCTTCGTATCCACCACCCGTTTATGCACTGGGGGCGTCCGACGGTCACCATGATGTACCTCCTTCGGGCGGGTGGTGGTGGTTGCTCGCCACTGCAGGTCTGGGCCTTCCCCTCGGCGCCCTCTGGTGGCTCATTGCCCCGGGCGGGGCCGCGTATTCGGATTCGGGTGATCCGACGGTGTGGCTCGCGCAGGAAATGACGCTCGCCGTCATCATGCTGGTGACCGGTATCGTCGTTGGCTGTGTCGTGAGCACGCGCCCAGGTGGAAGTGTGGCGATCCGGACTGTAGCGACCGTGCTGGGAGCTGTCGTGGGTTCGGTGATGGCGTGGCAGCTTGGAACTTTGCTGGGCAGCCTCACATCTGAACCCAACGACGGACACATGGGGCTGGATACCGGTTTTGGGCTTCGGTCGGTCTCTATTCTGGTTCTGTGGCCATTCGCGACGGCCGTCGTCGTGCTGGTACTCAGCGGGTTTGGCCCGGACCGGCGCCAAGACACGAAGGCTTTGGAGCCGGACACAAGCAACTAGACTGAAGCGGTGACTTCAGCAGATCTGACTCAACCGAATCCGCAGTTCCAGCAGATTGATCTTCGCGGACAGCATAGGGGCATGGCTGCCCTGAAGAAGGCGATGCCGCGAGCCATCGTCAGTAGTGAACACGCTACAGATGCCGTCGCATCGATTATCGCGGATGTTCGCGCCCGGGGCCTACCTGCGTTGACCGAACTTGCAGAACGGTTCGACGGCGTCGTTCAGGACTCGCCCGTTGTGCCTGCCCATGCACTCTCGGAAGCGCTCGAATCACTTGATCCTTCGATTCGTGCTGGACTGGAAGAATCTATTCGCCGAGCTCGCGTTTTTGCCGATGCGCAAATGCCTGCGGACGCGAGTGTTGCCTTCGGTGCCGGAGCCACTGTTCGGAGCAAATGGGTACCCGTTGCTCGGGTGGGGCTTTACGTTCCGGGTGGGCTCGCGGTTTATCCATCGTCGGTGGTGATGAACGTCGTCCCGGCGCAGGTTGCCGGTGTCGATTCGATTGCTTTGGCATCGCCGCCCCAGAAAGAATTTGGAGGGCTTCCCCACCCCGTCATCTTGGCCGCAGCGGCACTACTGGGCATTGAAGAGGTCTACGCGATCGGCGGAGCACAAGCAATCGCAGCCTTCGCCTACGGCATCCCAGGAGAGGGGCTGGAAGCAGATTCGCTGCTGGCACCGGTGGATGTGGTGACCGGCCCTGGGAACATCTACGTTGCGACGGCGAAACGCTTGGTTCAGGGTGTGGTCGGCATCGATGCCGAGGCGGGCACCACCGAAATCGTCGTGCTGGCGGATGATTCCGCCGACGCCGGCCTCGTTGCAGCGGACTTAATCAGTCAAGCCGAGCACGATCCACATGCGGCATCGGTCTTGGTGACTCCATCTACACGGTTGGCCGGGGAAGTCAGCGAAGAGCTGCTCACCCGCACGGCGCTAACCCGTCACCGCGAGCGGGTCACTGAAGCCTTGTCCGGACCACAGTCGGGCGTCATCCTGGTCGACGACGTCGCGCACGGAATTGACGTGTGTAATGCCTATGCGGCGGAACATTTGGAGATTCATACCGTAGATGCCGCGGCGGATGCGGAACGAATTCGTCATGCCGGGGCAGTGTTTGTTGGTCAGAGCAGCCCGGTGAGCCTGGGGGATTACTGCGCCGGCTCCAACCACGTTCTCCCGACGGCCGGAACTGCCGCGTTCGCTTCCGGCCTGAATGTGACATCTTTTCTCAAAGCGATGCAGATCGTCAACTACAGCAAAGCGGCGCTGCTCGAGGTTGCCGCTCACGTGGAGAACCTGTCGGAAGCGGAAAACCTGCCAGCCCACGGCGACGCCATACGTGCTCGCAGGGATCGGTAAAAGTGCGGAACCCTCAGTTGATAAAGTAATGCACGGCACAGTCAGTGACCGTGGTCCGGAGGTTTTCGAATGTTTTGTCCGTTTTGCCGACACCCTGATTCTCGTGTGGTCGATTCCCGGCTTGCCGACGATGGTTCGAGCATTCGACGTCGTCGGCAGTGCCCTGAATGTGGTCGACGGTTTTCGACGGCGGAGACAACAAGCTTGAGTGTTATCAAGCGTTCCGGAGTTGCTGAACCGTTCAGCAGAGGCAAGGTCATCAACGGTGCCCGAAAGGCGTGCCAGGGGCGTCCGGTATCAGAGGACGATCTTGCCCTGCTGGCTCAGGAAGTAGAGGAGTCAGTGCGGGCCAGAGGCGTCGCTGAGATCGACGCACATGAGGTGGGACTGGCTATTCTTGGGCCACTACAGAAGCTGGATCAGGTTGCTTTTCTGCGGTTTGCCAGCGTCTATCAGGACTTTAGCTCGTTGGAGGACTTCGAATCGGCGATAGCGCAGCTTCGCACCGACTCGGCGCGTGCGCCGAACACTCCCTCGGGCGTGCAGCGTCCGCTCGGCGCTCATTAAGTTTAGTCACCGTGCGAGGCCTGGAGTGCGGCGCCCACTATTCCGGCATGATTTTTCAAGCGTGCCGGGACTATCCGCGTGCGCAGTTTCAGCCTTGGCAGGAACTCGTCGCTTCTTTTGGAAATGCCGCCGCCCACCACAAAAAGTTCGGGCGAGAACAAGAACTCCACGTGGGACAGATAGCGTTGTAGCCTCTTTGAATACTCTTCCCAACCTAATCCCAGACGCTCACGGGCTACGGCTGAGGCCTGTGTTTCGGCGACGTGCCCATCCAGTTCAAGATGTCCTAGTTCCGCATTGGGAATCAGCAGGCCATTGTGAATGAATGCCGAACCGATTCCGGTTCCCAAGGTGATCATCAAAACCGTACCGTCAACGTCCTTTCCGGCGCCGTAGCGTGACTCGGCGAGGCCGGCTGCGTCGGCGTCATTAATGACGTGAACGGAGCGTTCCAGCCGTTTGGTGAATAAGGCGTCGACGTCGGTGTCTATCCATGATTTATCGATATTGGACGCGGAACGGGCAATGCCGCGTTGGATGATCGCCGGAAACGCTGCGCCCACGGGAACGTCCGGGCTTGGGCATTCCGGTCTGCTGGCGAGTTCGTCCATAATCTTCGCTACTGTCTGCGCCACACGCTCGGGCGTAGCGGGCGCTGGAGTGTCAAACCGAACGCGGTCCCCGATGAGCTTGCCTTTGGTCAGGTCGACGATGCCGCCTTTGGTCCCGGTGCCTCCTATATCGATACCTACGACCACGGATGGGCTGGGCTTCAGTTTCTTGGGCATGGTTCTCCAGATCAGGGACGGCGGGATCCTATGGAAGGGTCAGGACTTCGGCTCCGGTTTCAGTGACGAGAAGTGTGTGTTCAAACTGTGCCGTTCGCTTGCGGTCGCGGGTGACTACAGTCCATCCGTCCTCCCACATCTCCCATTCGATGGTTCCCAGGGTGAGCATTGGTTCTATGGTGAAAGTCATGCCGGGTTCGATTAGTCGACTGTACGCGGGAGCCGCGTCGTAGTGCGGAACGATGAGTCCAGTGTGAAAAGCTTCGCCGACTCCGTGACCCGTAAAGTCGCGAACCACGCCGTAGCCAAACCGGCGTGCGTAGGACTCGATGGTCCGCCCAATGACATTGAACTCTCGTCCTGGGGCCACTGCTTTGATGGCTCGCCGCAGTGATTCCTCTGTACGCTCCACGAGCAGACGTGACTCGTCGTCGACATCGCCGGCGATGAAGGTGCGATTGGTGTCCCCATGGACTCCATTAAGGAAGGCGGTGATGTCGATGTTAATGATGTCACCGTCGTTGACAACTGTTGTATCGGGGATGCCGTGGCAGATGACTTCGTTGAGCGATGAGCACAGCGACTTAGGGAACCCGCGGTAGCCGAGGGTCGAGGGATAGGCCTTGTGATCGAGGAGAAACTCATGGCCCACGCGGTCCAACTCGTCCGTGGTCACTCCGGGAACAATGTGACGGCCGACTTCCACGATGGCCTGAGCCGCCACTTTCGACGCGTGCCGGATCTTTTCGATCGTCTCCGGCGACTTGATCTCAGAGCCCTCGAACTTTGCGGGGGCTTCCTTTCCCACGTACTCGGGCCGAGGAATGGAGGTCGGAACAGCGCGCTTCTGCCCGACAGCTCCGGGTTCCAGGATTCCAATGGGTGCGTTCGAATCGTTCATAGGCATACCATCGATCCTATAGCCCGCAACGGGACAAACCAGAGCGCAACAGCTCAGAATAGGAGAAGACCATGGCCGAGTACTGGTACAACGTTGTCACCAAAGAGGTCGAAGAAGATGCCCAGTCGGACTGGTCACAGTTGATCGGTCCATATCCAACCCGCGAGGAAGCCATGAAAGCTCCAGCGAAGGTTGCGGCCCGCAACGAGGCCTGGGAAGCCAAGGACGAGAACTGACTCTGACCCGTTCCTAAGTGAAGCTGTGCTCTGGGCCGGGGAATGACCCGGAGTGGACATCATCACGGTAGGCCGACGCTGCGTTGCCCAGAACAGTTCTAAGATCAGCGTACTGCTTGACGAACTTTGCCTGTTTGCCCCCACGGAGCCCGGCCATGTCTTGCCATACCAGCACCTGGCCCGTCGTTGCGTTGCCTGCCCCGATGCCGATCGTGGGAACCGACACCGCCGCGTCCACCATGGCCGCGACATCTGCGGGCACCATTTCCATGAGCACGCAGAAGGCTCCGGCCTCGGCAAGGGCGACGGCGTCCTCTACGACCGCCCTCGCTGCGTCGCCACGGCCCTGAACCCGATAGCCTCCCAGCGAGTGCTCGCTCTGAGGGGTGAACCCGACGTGGGCCATGACCGGGATACCGGCAGCAGTCATTGAGGCAACATGGTCCACGTAATGCTTGCCCCCCTCCATCTTGACAGCATGAACGAGGCCCTCTTTCATGAGCCGAACGGAGGACTTTATGGCCTCCGCCGGGGAGACCTCGTAGGAGCCAAATGGCAGGTCGCACACCACCAAAGCATGCGATGCGCCGGCAGAAACGCCCCGGGCAAAGACAATCATCTCGTCCAAGGTGATCGGCAGCGTCGTTGCGTGACCCATGACGTTGTTGGCAGCGGAATCACCAATGAGCAGGACCTCGATACCGGCTTCGTCGAAGATCTCCGCCGTGTACTGGTCATATGCCGTCAGCATTGCGAACTTGCGGCCCTCGTCTTTTGCCTGCTTCAGATGATGCGTGCGCACGCGGCGACGCGCAACCGCAGTCTCACCTGAGGCACCGGTGTCAGTACTGGCGGGGCCCGAACCGTAGGGCGCGGGAATCTCTGCATTGTCCATAGCCCGAGCCTAGCCCCGCCATAGTTGCCCCTGCCAGTCCTGCACCATTGGTGAAGCGTGGTTCCGTCAGGGCTGCAACCACCGTCGGTGATGGCATTAGGCTTGCCGCAGGGGCCTATACGCTTTGACGGCACCGGCCCTCGAACAGAACACATAGCGTCATATTGAGCGGGAGAGAGGTCATTCATGGACAGACAGCAAGAGTTTGTGCTGCGCACCATCGAAGAGCGCGACGTGCGGTTTGTGCGGTTGTGGTTCACCGACGTTGTCGGATCCCTCAAATCCGTGGCGCTCGCTCCGGCCGAAGTGGAAGGAGCCTTCGAAGAGGGCCTCGGCTTCGACGGATCGTCCATTGAAGGACTCGCTCGAGTTTTCGAAGCGGACATGCTTGTCAAACCGGACCCGACAACGTTTCAGATCCTGCCCTGGCGCGGAGAGAAAGAGCAAACGTCTCGTATGTTCTGCGACATCCTTGCCCCGGACGGGCAACCATCGGCGGCAGACCCTCGACACGTCCTCAAACGATGTCTTGCAAAAGCCGCCGATATGGGTTTCAGCTGCTACACGCACCCAGAGGTCGAGTTCTACCTCCTCAAATCAGCCGTACCCGGGGCAGACGGCCGTCCAGTCCCGGTCGACGACGCTGGCTACTTCGACCACGTCCCGGGCGGCGTCGCCCAAGATTTTCGCCGAACCGCTGTGGCCATGCTCGAAGCCGTAGGTATCCCCGTTGAGTTCAGTCACCATGAGGCAGGTCCGGGGCAGAACGAAATCGATCTCCGTTACGCCGATGCGCTTCAGACGGCCGACAACATCATGACCTTCCGCACTGTGATCAAGGAGGTGGCGCTGATGCAGGACACCTACGCCACCTTCATGCCCAAGCCCTTCAGCGATCACCCGGGTTCCGGGATGCACACGCATTTTTCCCTCTTTGAAGGCGACAGCAACGCTTTTTTTGAAGCGGGCGCCGAATATCAGCTCTCGACGACGGCGCGGCAGTTTATCGCCGGAATCCTTCACCATGCACCCGAGTTCACGGCCGTCACCAACCAGCACGTGAACTCGTACAAGCGGCTGTGGGGCGGGGGAGAAGCACCCAGCTACTTGTCCTGGGGCCACAATAACCGCTCCGCACTGGTGCGCGTGCCGCTATATAAACCGCACAAGGGCCAGTCCGCGCGGATCGAGTACCGGGGAATCGACTCCGCCGCGAACCCCTACCTTTCTTATGCCGTATTGCTCGGAGCCGGGCTCAAGGGTATAGAAGAGGGATACGAACTCCCTCGAGGAGCCGAAGAGGACGTGTGGAGCCTGACCGCAGCTGAACGACGTGCCATGGGACACGACCCCCTCCCAGAAAGCCTGCACGACGCCACCCGCGCTATGGAAGACTCCGAATTCGTTGCAGGCATCCTCGGCGAACAGGTCTTCGACAGCTTTTTGCGAAACAAGCGAGAGGAATGGAACGACTACCGGCAACAGGTCACGCCACTCGAGCTCAAACGCAATCTGGGCACCCTCTAAAATGGGGTCGTTACACCAAAGCACTAATCGTCACCTGATAGCTGCCGGCTTTATGGACCTGGAAAAAAGCCGGCGGTTCCTGCAGGCCAAGGAACTGGAGCTCCTTGAGGAAGGTTCGCTCTTCCGCGGCCTCGAATCGGCCGCATCGCCGGATATGGCGCTTCAATCAAGTGTCAGGCTTCTGGAAAAGAATCCGGATCTCGCGGCAGTGATCAACGCGGGTGGAGAAGTGTCCGCGGCGTTCTTCCGGCTCCTGGGTGCCTCCGAAGCGCTGGCCGAATTCTTGATGCGACACCCGGAACAATCCGACGTCGTCACAACACCCGTCTCGCAGCAACCCTCCGACGCAGCTACTTTTAGACGATCCTTGCTCGAATCCGTTGGGGCCGATGGTTCGACTTCCATGCCGCGAGCGGGTGTGGTTGGAACCGAGGCATACTTCAGCCTGAGGGCACGCTACCGCAGGCATCTAACAGAGATTGCCCTTCGAGACCTAGGCGCGATCTCGCCCACCGATTATATGCCAGAAGCAGCACGAGAGCTTTCCGATCTCGCAGCAGCTGCTGTCGAGGCCGCGCTGGCCGTATCCAGAGCTGAGCTACAGGACAACTTCGGTCAGGAGGAGATTGACCAGGTCCGGCTATCAGTCATCGGCATGGGCAAATGCGGCGCTCGCGAACTGAATTACATTTCTGATGTCGACGTCATCTACGTCATTGACGCAGGCGACCTCGAAGAGGCTCAGGCGGCAAACGTGGGTACAGCCCTGGCAGCAGGGATTTCCCGAGTCATCTCATCCTCAGGCAGTGAGCCAGGGCTGTGGGAGGTTGATACGAACCTTCGTCCAGAGGGCCGGGAAGGTCCGCTGGTTCGGACCCTTGAATCCCACATCCAGTACTACCAACGATGGGCGAAGAGCTGGGAATTCCAGGCGCTGCTCAAATCACGCGCCATCGCTGGAGACCTCGAGCTTGGGCACCGCTACGAACAAGCCATGGAACCGTTGATCTGGGCTGCCTCGACCCGTGAAGGATTCGTCGAATCCGTGCAGTCCATGCGCAAACGCGTGACCGCAAACATCCCGGACCATGAGGTTGGACGTCAAATCAAACTCGGTGTCGGCGGGCTTAGAGACGTTGAGTTCACCGTTCAACTTCTGCAGCTTGTCCACGGGCGAGTGGACGAGACAGTCCGCATCAGGGATACGACGGGAGCCATACAGGCATTGAGCAGCGCTGGCTACATCAGCCGCCACGACGCCGCGGATTTTGACCGAGCCTATCGTTACCTTCGGGTGCTCGAACACCGGATCCAACTGGCGCACCTGCGCAGGACGCACCTCATGCCTGAGAGCGACGAAGCAAAGAGAGCCCTGGCCCGCTCGTCTCTGGGCGCACATGAGCGTGTAAGACCCTCGGCGGAGCACCTCATGCAGACGTGGAGACGAACCCGGAAGCTCGTACATAGCCTTCATGAAACAATTTTCTATCGTCCTTTGCTGGCTACAGCGTCGAACCTGAGTACTGAAGACGTCAAGCTCTCTCCGGAGGCCGCTAGGGCACGCTTGGCCGCACTGGGCTATCTTGATCCCAAGGGTGCCATGCGGCACATCGAAGCCCTCACGGCTGGCATCAGCCGCCGGGCCTCCCTTCAGCGACAACTTCTTCCTGTTCTCCTCGGCTGGCTGGCCGACGGCGTGGACGCTGATGCCGGGCTGCTGGGTTTCCGCAGGCTGAGCGAAGCACTCGGACAAAGCCCGTGGTTCCTGGGCATGCTTCGTGATTCCAAGGCTGCGGCCGAACGATTGTGCCATATCCTCTCCGGCAGTCGTTTCATTACTGATCTGCTTGAGGCCTCCTCAGAATCGACCGCATGGCTTGGAACGGATAAGGATCTGATCCCTCGGCCATTCGAAGCGCAATGGCAGGAGATTCGCGCCAAAATGACTCGGCACCCCGGTCCCGAGGAAGCCATGCGCTTGATCCGCCTCATCCGAAGGCGTGAAATCCTCCGCACAGCAATCGCAGACAGCTCTGGGCTATTGGACCAAACCGACGTCGGGCGCGCCCTCGCGAACGCTGACAGGGCAGCAATCCTTGGTGCCCTCCATGTCGCCGAACGCCACGCCTTCAAAGATGACGCGCCAGCAACTGAAATGCTGGTGGTTGCTCTGGGCCGCCAGGGCGGACGCGAGATACGTTACGCATCGGACGCCGACGTCCTCTATGTGCATCGGCCGCTGCCCGGGGCTGATCCACGACAGGCACAGCTGCAAGCCGAAACCATCGCAGGACGCGTCTCGGCACTGCTCAAGCAACCGTGCAAACCTCCGGTGCAGGCCGAGCGCGTACTTGAAATCGACGCCAATCTCCGTCCGGAAGGTAGCAACGGACCATTGGTAAGGAGCCTCGATTCCTACCAGAAGTACTACAACCGGTGGTCACTTGCATGGGAGGCGCAGGCCTTGCTCCGCGCTAGACCCATCGCCGGATCAGATGCGCTCGCTGAGGACTTCATGAATTTGGTGGACCCCGTACGCTACCCCGAATTCTTCAGCGACGACGACGTCCGAGAAATTCGGCGTATCAAGGCCAGAGTAGAGTCCGAACGGCTCCCACGTGGAGCGGACCCGGCCCGCCACCTCAAATTGGGACGTGGGGCATTGAGCGACGTCGAATGGCTTGTTCAGCTCACCCAGCTCCAGTACGCACACAAAGAGCCAACGCTACGCACCACGGAAACAGAGACAGCTTTGGACGCCATCCGTGTAGCTGGTCTGCTACCGGAGGCCGACGTCGAAACACTCCTGGAAAGCTGGCGCCTAACCAGCAGAATACGCGCAGGCATCATTATCTGGTCGGGCCGGGTGTCGGACCAGCTGCCCTCATCCCGGCGCGATCTCGAAGCCGTGGCGAGGTGGTGCGGCTACGGCGTCGGTCAAGCAGGTGATCTCGAGGAAGACTACCTTCGGCTGACGCGAAGGTCCCGGGGAATCTTTGAGCGGTACTTCTACGGTTACGGCGAGTAGCGCACTAAATAGTTGATGCCTGTGTGCCCAGCAAGTGCCAGGCCCACAGGCATCAACGTATCCGGCCTCATGCCGGAACTAACGCGTCAGCAGTCGTAATAGAGCTCGAACTCGTAGGGGTTCGGGCGCAACGAGAGTGGCATCAACTCATGTTCGCGCTTGTAGTCGATCCAGGTATCGATCAGATCTTGAGTAAAGACGCCACCGGCCTGTAGATACTCATTGTCCGCCTCGAGCGCCGCGAGTGCTTCCTCCAGAGTCGCAGGCGCCTTCTGGATGTCCTTGGCTTCCTCCGGAGGCAGTTCGTAGAGATCTTTGTCGATGGGGTCCGCTGGCTCAATCCGATTCTTGATGCCATCGAGGCCCGCCATCAGCTGCGCTGCGAACGCAAGATACGGGTTGCACGCGGCATCAGGTGCCCGGAATTCGATGCGCTTGGCTTTCGGGTTTGATCCCGTGATCGGAATACGGATACCGGCCGAGCGATTGCCCTGGGAATAGACCATATTGACGGGGGCCTCAAAACCCTTGACGAGACGACGGTAGGAGTTCACCGTGGGGTTCGTGAAGGCGAGGACGGACGAGGCGTGCTCAAGCAAACCGCCGATGTACCATCGAGCGATATCAGACAGGCCCGCATAACCCTTTTCGTCATAGAACAGTGGTTCGCTGCCGTTCCACAAAGACTGGTGGCAATGCATCCCTGAGCCGTTGTCTCCGAAAACCGGCTTCGGCATGAATGTCGCCGATTTCCCCCACGCGTCGGCAACGTTCTTCACAATGTACTTGAACTTCAGCAGATCATCCGCCGAGTGGGTTAGATTGCTGAAGCGGTAGTTGATTTCGGCCTGCCCGGCTGCGCCGACTTCGTGGTGTGATCTTTCAACCTGCAGACCGGCATTGTCCAGCTCAATGCAAATAGCATCTCGAAGGTCCGCCTGCTTATCAATCGGCGCTACCGGGAAATACCCGCCCTTCATTGGTGTCTTGTACCCCTGGTTGCCACCTTCTTCCGCACGACCGGAATTCCACGGCGCCTCAATGGAGTCAACCTTGTAGAAGCTGCCCTGCGGTGCGGATTCATACTGCACGTTGTCGAAGATGAAGAACTCCGCCTCGGGTGCGAAGAACGCAGTGTCTGCGATGCCCGTGGACGCCAAGTAGGCTTCAGCGCGTTCAGCAACGCCACGGGGATCCCGGTGATACGGGTCGCCTGTACGTGGATTGACGATAGAAAAATTCAGCGCGAGGGTCTTTTCCATTCTGAACGGATCCAGATATGCGGTTGTGACATCGGGAATCAGCTGCATGTCTGATTCAGCGATTCCAGCAAAGCCGCGGATCGAGGAGCCATCGAACAGCTGCCCGTGGACGAAGAAATCCGCATCCACCGTCTTTGCCGGAACATTGAAATGCTGCTGCACTCCCGGCAAATCGGTGAACCGGATATCTACGAACTTCACGTCTTCGTCGTCGATGTATTTGAGGACTTCGTCCGCATCTTTGAACATCGGGCTATGCTCCTTACGCATATTTTGTCGAACGTGCCGGACCGCGGCAGACCTGCTCAAAGCGACACCGGTAGATGCGCGTTCTCTGATGGGCCATCAGTAACGACGGCACGTTACCTGTCAAAAGCCTCCAGGAGGCTTTTGACCAAGCTTATCGTGCCCAAGCCCTACAACCGCGCCCAGACCGGCTCAATACGCCTGGACTACCTACGTTCAGCGGCTAGTCTAGTTCTGTGGTGGAACGAAAAGATATTGGGTCATGGCTCGAGGGTGTGCCGTCGGACGACTCTTACTGGCCAGGGAAATCGATGGGGCGGCCCACGGCTGGGCCAGGTTCAATCGCAAGAATCGGCCCGCGTTCAGGGGCACTGCTCATCGACTGGGCTATCGCATCCGCCTTCGCCTATTTGCTTTTTGACGGCGTCCAATTAGCTATTTTGGGTTGCTTTGCCGCGTTGCAGTTCCTTTTCGTCGGGTTTTTCGGCCATAGCATAGGCCACCGGTCGCTGCGAATGCAGGTCCAAACGCTAAATGGAAGGCCTGCTGGCTATGGCAAAGCTGCACTGAGGACGGTGCTTATCTGTCTGGTCGTTCCACCGTTACTGATCGACAGAGACCAGCGCGGACTTCACGACAGACTTGGAAGGACCGTCTTGGTCCGCATCTGATCCCGCTCGCGTCTGATGGTCACGGCCGAGAGGCTCATACGTTGAGATCAAACGTGGTGAGATCCACACGTTGACCACCTTCTCTCTAACTCGCGAAGTGACTAACGGCCCCTGGAAGCCTTTCGGTCGGGGCGTGCCTTGTACGGATCGATTCCCTTGGGGATCGGCAGCTTATTGCCCAATGCTTTTAGCCTTTTATCGACGGCCTGTACCTCTTGCTTCTGAAGTTGGTTCTTTAGTTTCTGCGCCTTCTTGGCCACCTGCGCCAAAGGAACCTGCCCCTTACCATCGCCGGTCTCGATGACGTGGATCGGGACGTTGGGCACGATTCTACTCATTTTTCGGCGCTCGGCAGTTATTAGCTGGCGCACACGGTGAGAGGGACCTTCTGTGACGAGAACGATGCCGGGCCGACCGATGGCCCGGAAAACAGCGTCCTGAGTCCTCGGATTGACGGATACGGGTTGCTCTTCCAGAATCCAGCCGCGGCGCAAGACGCTCAGTGCAGCTCCAGACGCCCCCGGACGTCCTTCGATCTGCGCGAATGCTGCCCGTTCAGCCCGGCGGGAGAGAATGAAGACAGCTGCCAAGATTCCCAGTGGGATAGCGATGATCAGTAATGTGACAACGTTCCGGATCAGGAACCCAATGAGGAGCCCCACCGCAACGGTTCCGAGGAACGCCAACAGCATCAACCAGACGACGTTCGGATCCTGCTTCCGCGTCATGGTGAAAACCTGACGGATCTGCTTGATCCGCCCAGGCTTCTTGGCGGGCTTCTCCGTCTTGGGTTTGCGGTTGAAGAAGCGTCTCTTGGAGCTAGGCTCGGTGCTGTCCTGTGCGGGAATTTTACTATTGGCCATAATGAATCAATTCTACGGGATCAGTGGGGGCTGGTATCCGCCACTCAGAGCGATGCGAGCAGCGTTGCAGCTTCCTGTTTAGTGGTACCTGAGTCAGCGATGTGCGCCAGCTGCGGTGGAAGCTCTAGGCCCTTCTTGCGCATTGCTGTTGCCCACAACCTTCCGGCTCGGTACGAAGAGCGCACTAATGGTCCGCTCATGACACCGAGGAAACCGATTTCCTCTGCTTCGTTTCTGATGTCGACGAATTCCTGTGGTTTGACCCAACGGTCTACCGGTAGGTGGCGCTGAGTCGGGCGAAGGTATTGCGTAATGGTGATCAGGTCACAGCCAGCTTCGTGCAGGTCACGCAGCGCCTCGCTGATTTCTTCCCTTGTCTCGCCCATGCCGAGGATTAGATTGGATTTTGTCACCATGGCCTGATCGCGCCCCTGAGCAATGACGTCCAAAGACCGCTCATACTTAAAGGCGGGCCTAATGCGCTTGAAGAGTCGCGGAACGGTTTCAACGTTGTGTGCAAAAACTTCGGGTTTTGTCTCGCAGATGGCTGCGATGTGCTCTGGTTTTCCGGAGAAGTCCGGAATAAGGATTTCCACGCCAGTTCCAGGATTGACACTGTGAATCTGTCGAATGGTCTCGGCGTAGAGCCACACACCCTCATCCGGGAGGTCATCCCGTGCGACGCCAGTAACAGTGGTATACCGCAGGTCCATCGACTTTACGGACTGTGCAACCTTGAATGGTTCGCTGCGATCCACCGGCTTGGGCTTACCGGTGTCGATCTGGCAGAAATCACAACGCCTTGTGCAGTCGGAACCACCAATAAGGAACGTTGCTTCTCGGTCCTCCCAGCATTCGAAGATGTTGGGGCAGCCAGCTTCTTCGCAGACAGTGTGCAACCCTTCCTTCTTGACCAAGTTCTTCATAGCGATAAACTCAGGGCCGATATCCACCTTGGCCTTGATCCATTCAGGCTTTCGGTCAACGGGCGTCTGGGAATTACGGGCTTCGACCCGGAGCAGACGGCGGCCTTCAGGGGCGAGGGTCACTGTGATTCTCCTTTGATTCCTTGCATCCCGGCATCTGCCGGAGCGGTCACTGGTGTAGATAGTACGGTCCGTACCAGCGACTTACTATTGTTGCGCAGTTCGGCTTCGATCTGGGACACGATATCTGTGGGTGAGACATCCCTGCCGCACTCAAGGCTAATCGACGTGACGCCAGCATCCGTGATCCCGCAGGCAATGATCTGGGCGAATGGGGCCAGATCGTTATTGCAGTTGATGGAAAAGCCGTGCATGGTTACCCCATGGTTGACCCGAATACCCACCGAAGCTATTTTACGGTCCGGCCCGTCACCGCCGCTGACCCATACTCCTGAGCGTTGGGGGATCCTGATGGTCTTTACTCCGTAGGTAGCCACCGTGCGCATGATGATGTCTTCAAGTAGGTCGACGTATTCGACGACGCGCGTTGGATCGGGGAGTGCCAGAATCGGGTAGCCCACCAGTTGGCCAGGGCCGTGCCACGTCAGTTTGCCGCCGCGGTCCACGCTAATCACAGGGGTACCGTCAAAGGGCCGTTCATGGTCTTCAGTCCTTTTTCCCGCGGTGTACACAGGGCGGTGCTCGAGCAACATTACGGTACTGGGGCTTTTTCCTTCCACAATGCTGTCGTGGAGTTTCTTCTGCTGCTCCCAGGCATCGTGGTAGTCGATATAGTGCGGAGCGAATCCGATATGGGAAAACTCGAGGCTCATGCCCACAACACTACTGGCGAGAGTACGCGAATACCGATTCGACGAGGCCATGCGAAGCCCTGTGGAAAACTTTTCATGGCTCGGAGCAATCTGCGCTAGAACTGAACCATGGCACATTTGGCAGCAGCAGGAGGACACGACCCGGACACCACTGAGACGTATTTGCCGCCACGTCTGGAGGGATATGAGGTTCGTCGGTGTCTTGGCACCGGTGGAAGTGCGGCGGTTTGGCTGGTCGCTAATTCCGGCACTGGAACTGAACGCGCGCTGAAAGTTCTGGCGGGAAATCCCGCCCGGGAACGCGAAGATGACCAGTATGAGATACGCCGCGAAATGGCCATCCTCAGCAGACATTCACACCCACACCTCATCGCTATCCACCAGTTTCTCGACACAGACCAGGGCCCTGCGCTTCTGATGGACTATGCATCCGGAGGTTCAGTCGGTCAGCTGGTAGCTGCACGTGGACCGCTGCCGGTAGGGGAGGTGGTGACGATGCTGACCCCCATCGCTCAAGCGCTGGCGTATCTGCATGAGAACGGGGTGACTCACGGGGATGTGTCTCCGGGAAATGTTTTGTTCACCTCCGAAGGTATGCCACTCCTGTCAGACCTCGGGGTCAGTCGTTTGCTGGGCGAAGCTGCTGGAGCAGAGCACGGCACCCCAGGCTTTGCTCCGGTGAACGGAGATCTGCAGGGCAGGTCCGGTCCAAACGCGGATGTCTATGCGCTGGGTGCCCTTGCATGGTACGCGCTTACAGGTCGTGTCCCTGCAGCGACGGCAAGTCGCCCTCCACTGTCAGTGCTGATCCCTGGGGTTCCCACTGAGCTCACGACACTCATTGAGTCGGCGCTCAGTGAAAGCGCACAGGACCGTCCTTCGGCATCCGAGTTCGCACGTATGGTGTATCACTGTGCGCAAGCACAGCCGGTTGATCTGGTGCCATCCGCGCACATCACAGTGCTGCCGGAACTGAGGACGCGTCGCAGCGTCCACCAACAGCCTGAAAAGAAGGGTTTCTTTCGAAAACCAAGGAGGAAATCAGCGCCTACCACCAAAAGTCGACATCTGCGCTTTACGTGGATGCTGTCGAGCGGAGCCGCGATGCTCGTACTGATCGGGTTGATTACCGGCTTTGTCATCATTCAGGAGCCAGATCGGCCCTCGGCCGAGACTGTGCCGGCTTCAACGGCCACGTCAACGGGCAGTAGCGGTCCCGATGAGGGTTCCCTGGGTCGTGGCGTCCAGGAACAGAGTAGCTTCGATCTGCTGTTGAAAAAGACCCGCTCTGATGATCCGGTCAAAGCATTGGCCGCTTTGGCTGAACTGCGCGCTGAAGCATATCAGCAGGGCGATCCGGCAATGCTGGCCCACGTCAACGCAGAAGGATCTGCTGCGATGAAGGCTGATCTGCCTCCACTGGAGGCGCTGAAGTCCACGGGACATAAATTGGCGGGCTTATCCTTCACACTGGAAAACATCGATGTTCAGCCCGGCGCGTCAGCGAAGATCACTCACGTGGAAGCGACGGTTGTCACCTCTGGGTATACCGAGGAAGACGCTGCTGGACGAAAAATTCGCGAAGAGAAGTCAGAGTCCACCAGGCAGTTTGTTTTTACCTTGCGGCAGTTGCCTGATGGTTGGCGAATTAGCGACGTCACCGAACCTGCTGGTGATACGGAGTGATGGACGCCAGCGACTAGAATCGTTGGCATGAGTTCTTCGAGTTATTTTCGGTATCCGCACGTCCACAATGACCTCGTGACTTTCGTTGCTGAGGATGACGTGTGGGTGGCACCGGTTGTGGGTGGGCGAGCCTGGCGGGTGTCGGCTGAACAACTACCAGTTCGTAATCCACGATTTTCACCGGACGGAAAACACCTGGTCTGGACAGTGCAGCGTGGCGCAGCACCGGAAGTGGTCGCAGCTTCGACAGAGGGCCACGACTTCAGGCAGTTGACGTATTGGGGCAACGCCAGCACCGCCGTAAAAGGTTTTGCACCCAACGGGGATGTCATTGTGACCAGCGCCTTTGAACGGACGGACCCCAGACACGCATGGGCATATCGGGTGCCCCTCAATGGGGGTCAAGCAACTGAAGTGCCCTATGGGCCGGTAGATACCGTGGTCTACGGTCCGGAGCTTGGCGATGAACGCCCTGTCATCATCGGAAGCGTCCTGACCCGTGAACCGGCTGCGTGGAAAAGGTACCGTGGCGGGACCGCCGGAAAACTCTGGATGGACGGCGATGGGAGTGGAGAGTTCTCCCGCTTCGCGAAAGAGCTTGAGGGCAATCTGGCGGACCCCATGTGGGTCGGAAACCGTATCGTGTTTCTCTCAGATCATGAAGGTTACGGCAACCTCTATTCGTTGAGTACCAACGGAAGCGGACTTCGCCGACATACTGATCACGAGAAATTTTACGCTCGCCATGCCTCCACGGACGGCAAAAGGGTCATCTTTGAATCTCAGGGGGAGCTCTGGCTTCTCACGTCAATGGATTCAGAGGCAGAGCGGATCGACATCACATTGGGAACGGCGTCGAGTGCTAGGCAGCCACGGGATCTGGACGTCCAGCATTTCCTCTCTGACGTGGTTCCTGACCTCCCGGGGCGGTCGAGCATCGTGGAAACCCATGGGACCCTGCATTGGTTGACGCACAGGGACGGACCTTCCCGCTCCATCGAGGTTACGCCCGGTGTCAGAGCGCGGCTGGGGTGTTCAGTGCCTACGAATCGAGCAGCTTACGTTGCCGATCACGACGGCGTGGAAGCCATCTACATTCGCGACATCTTCGAATCACGGCAGGAAGGAATCGGGTCCACGACGACAGCGTCGCCGAGTACCAATTCCACGGAACAGGAAGCCGCCGTTTCATCTTTGCCCAAGCCCGTTGCAGCAACCTCGAGCGTGCAAGCGAAACCGGTTGACGCGGCGCATGGACACGAACAGGACAGCACAGAAGATTGCCCAGAACCAGCGGCATTGAAGATTAGCAGTGCAGCACCACTTCCGGACGAGGCAGAGACGGGCGTCCTGACTCGGATTGATTTTCCTTCAACCTCACGAGCGGTAGCGATGACTGCCAGCCCCGATGGAACGATGATCGCGGTCTCGACGGAATACGGGGAAGTCTTTCTCGCAGACACCAAGGGTGGTTCGCTGCGACGGGTGTCCACTACTGAACATGGTGCGGTATCCGAACTCGCTTTCTCCCCGGACTCAAAATGGTTGGTTTGGTCGGAACCTGTGCAGTCAGACGGCGGGCGCAGCCGCGTCAGGTTGACACAAACCGAGTGGTCCGGTGCAATTATCGATATAACGGACGGGCGTTTCAACGACTTTTCACCAGTTTTCCTGCCCGATGGAAAGTTTGTTGCTTTCCTGTCTGAACGTAGTTTCGACCCGGTATACGACACGCACAGATTCGATCTCAGCTTCCCGGCATCGACGAAACCTTTCCTAGTATCGCTTGCGGCCACAACACCATCGCCCTTCGGCCCGAGCGTTGGCGGTGAGACTGCTGAAAATTCGGCTGCTGGGGAATCGGCGGTTCAAGAATCACCTGTCGACGTCGTCGTAGACGCTGACCGCATTGCCGAGCGCATCATCGCCGTGCCAGTCGCGCAAGGTCGATACGATTCGCTGGCAGCAATAAAGGGAGGGCTTCTATGGCTCGCCAGAGAACCACTCGGAGTGACGGGTGACGGCAGGGCCATTGCCACGGACCGAGGCCCTGCTACGCAACTCGAGAAGTTTGATTTCGTCGACCGCGAGCTGACGGTCCTAGTAGATTCACTCGACCAGTTCCGGGTTAGTGGTGACGGTCAACGGCTTGTGATTATCGACGGATCAACGGTGCGATCCGTGCCTATCACGGGCCCGGTAGACAAGGGCTCAGCCGAGTCGGTGGACGTTGACTTGTCTAGGATCAGGGTAAAACTTGAGCCTGCGAAGGTTTGGAAACAGGCATTCGATGAGGCATGGCGCCTGCAACGGGACTTCTTCTGGACGGAAGACATGGGCGGCCTGAACTGGCAGCTTATTTACGACCGATACTGCCCGCTGATTGACCGCATTGGGTCCCACGATGACCTGGTCGACGTTTTGTGGGAGCTTCACGGTGAGCTCGGTACATCGCATGCCTATGTCCGTCCACGGAACAGAACACCCGGTGTTGGAAGGCAGGGCTTCCTCGGTGCTGAATTCGAGCACACGAAAGCCGGCTGGATGATCCGCCGAGTTCTGCCAGGGGAGTCCAGCGATCCACAGGCAGTTTCACCCCTAGCGGCGCCAGGAGCAGCTGTCGAACCGGGCGACATCCTTGAAGCCATTGACGGCAACCCACTGTCTCAGATGACCGGCCCTTCCAAACTTCTGGCGGGCGCTGCCGGCAAAGCTGTGGAACTCAGTTTCAAGCGGACCACGGGCACTGACGACGAACCGGTACGACGCCGGATCGCGGTTGTCCCGCTGGCGGATGAGAGCCGGTTGCGTTATCAGAACTGGGTTACGGATAATCGCAGAACAGTCCGTGAGGCCACTCAGGGCAGGTTCGGATACCTCCACATTCCGGATATGGTTGCCAGCGGATGGGCGCAGCTCCACCGCGATTTTGACAAAGAAACCTCACTTGATGCCCTGATTATCGACGTACGCAGGAACCGCGGTGGTCACACGTCGCAGCTTGTCGCCGAACTCATAGGCCGCAAAGTCACGGCGTGGCAGATTCCCCGAGGGCGTCAGCCGAGTACGTACCCGGCCAATGCCCCGCGTGGCCCAGTGGTTGTACTGACTGACGAGTTCGCTGGATCTGATGGGGACATCATTACCCAAGTCGTCAAACTCCGCGGAATTGGTCCAGTGATCGGGATGCGTACATGGGGTGGAGTGGTCGGCATAGACGGGAAGTTCTCCCTCGCGGATGGTACTGCTGTCACCCAGCCCCGCTATGCCTTTTGGATGACGGGCGGCGTCGGATGGGGCGTCGAGAACTGGGGAGTCGAGCCAGACATCGAAGTTCCGTTCCCACCGCACGCCTATGCCGCCGGGGAAGATCCACAGCTTGAGCATGGGGTGGCCATCTTGCGAGAAATGATTGCTGAGATTCCCACTGAACATGCGCCGGAACGCACGGGATACGCTTCACTGCAGCCGATGGCGCTACCACAGCGGCCGGATACCGGCACCGAGGGTGCGGCTGAAGGACCCACCGCCGAAGACTAAGCTCCTGGGCGTGCCTTTTGATCCGGGGATCGCAGTGAGGCCGAAGCCCTTAAACAAGAACCCGCCAGAGGTACACCATCTGGCGGGTTCTTGTTTAAAGATACTGCCCTCGAATTATAGTCCGAGGTCGGCTGAGAACAAGCCGTCTTCCAGTCTCTTTTTCAGTGTCTGCAGGAATCGCCCTGCGTCGGCTCCGTCGACAATACGGTGATCATAAGTCAGGCACAGATACATCATGGACCGGATGGCGATGGTGTCGCCACCGTCGGCGTCAGTAACGACGACCGGACGTTTGACGATTGCCCCGGTTCCCAGAATTCCAACCTGTGGCTGGTTAATGATGGGAGTGTCAAACAGTGCACCAACAGATCCTATGTTGGTGATGGTAAATGTCCCGCCCGCGAGTTCATCGGGGCCGATCTGCCCATTGCGCGTGCGCGCCCCGACATCACCAATTTTTTTGGCAATACCCGCTAAATTCAAATCTCCCGCATCACGAATGACCGGAACCAGAAGACCTTTCTCCGTGTCTACAGCGATCGCAAGGTGCTCTGCGTCGTGGTACGTCACTTCTTTGGCGTCCGCATCAATGGAGGCATTCAACTTCGGGTGCTGCTTCAATGCCTCGGTTACCGCCGTCGCGATGAACGGAAGGAACGTCAGCTTCGCTCCGTTCTGCGCGTGGAAGTTTTCCTTGGCGGCGCTGCGAAGCTTGGCGATCTTGGTCATGTCGACTTCAATGACCTGAGTCAGCTGCGCCGAGACTTCAAGAGATTCTCGCATTCGGCGGGCGATGGTCTGTCGGATGCGTGGGGTTTTTTCGACGGTGCCACGCAACGTGGATGCCTCGACGGTAGGAGCACTCGAGTGCGCGGCTGAAGATGCTTTCTCCGGAGCGGACTCCTGCTTTGACGCATCAGCAGCGGCAGCCACGACGTCCTGCTTCCGAATGCGGCCACCGACTCCTGTTCCTTCGACTGTGGAGAGATCGACGTTGCTCTCGTTGGCGAGCCTGCGAACCAGGGGAGTGACATACGCGGCATCCGATTGCGCCGCGGCCCTACGCCCCGACGCCGGCTGATCCTCTGCTGCAGCGGTCGGTTTTTCTTCTGTCTTCACGTTCTCCGTGGATTTCTTTGCGGCGGAGTCCTGTTGGTCGGAGGAATCTGATGTGGACTTCGGTTTTTCGACAGGTGCTTCTCGTTCCTGCGATGGTGCGGCGGCTACGGGCTCTGCTTCTTTAGCTGGCGCCTTCTCTTGGGGAGCGTCAGGGGAAGCTGAGGCGCCCGAACCGATGACGGCGAGGACTGCGCCAACTTCAGCCGTTTCGTCTTCGTTCACTCGTATTTCCTGCAGTTTGCCGGCAAAGGGAGAGGGGATCTCTGTGTCGACCTTGTCCGTGCTTACTTCCAGAAGGGGTTCGTCGACCTCAACGTCATCCCCAACGCTTTTGAGCCAGCGTGTTACTGTGCCCTCCGTAACGCTTTCACCCAAGGCCGGGAGGGTAACTTCCGAGCCCTCACCGGATGAGGAAGTTGAGTTGTCGGTTTCGGAAACCGGCTCCTCGGGCGACTCGGACTGCTCTTGCTCGGGCTCCTCGGGTGACTCGGACTGCTCCTGCTCGGGCTCCTCGGGTGACTCGGACTGCTCCTGCTCGGGCTCCTCGGGTGACTCGGACTGCTCCTGCTCGGGCTCCTCGGGTGACTCGGACTGCTCCTGCTCGGGCTCCTCGGGTGACTCGGACTGCTCCTGCCCGGGCTCGTCGGCCGTATTGTCTTCGGTGGAAGCACTGGAGTCCGCGGTTCCATCGCCATCCGTGCCGGAGCCATCTCCGATGCGAACCAGCGGCGCGCCGACTTCAGCCGTCTCGTCTTCGGCGACGAGGATTTCTTCGATTGTTCCTGCGATCGGAGAAGGGATCTCCGTATCTACCTTGTCGGTGGAGACCTCAAGTAGGGGCTCGTCAACTTCGACGCGGTCACCTACCTGCTTGAGCCATCGTGTGACGGTTCCTTCGGTGACGCTTTCACCGAGTGCTGGCAAATTCACGGATTCAGACATTTCGTCCCCGTTTCTCCTCTTTAGATCTCTGGCAGCCATCACGGCTGTTGACGCTTAGTCCGAGCATAATGCACCGGATACGATCTCCCCGGTGCATTACGCCGGTTACGGGGACTAACCGTGGAGCGGTTTACCGGCGAGAGCGAGTCCCGCTTCTCCCAGTGCTTCGTTTTGGGTCGGGTGCGCGTGGAGCAGGGGCGCCATATCCTCCGGGTACGCTTCCCAGTTCACCAGAAGTTGTGCCTCACCGATCTGCTCGCCCATACGCGAACCGATCATGTGAACGCCAACAATTGGCCCGTCCTTTTGCCGAACGAGTTTCACGAGCCCGCCGGTACCAAGAATGGAGCTCTTACCGTTTCCGGCCAAGTTGTATTCTTGGGTTTCGACCGAATCATCGCCGAACTTTTCCTTGGCGGCCTTTTCCGTGAGGCCCACTGAAGCGATTTCGGGATCGCTGTAGGTAACCTTCGGAATATTGACGTCTTCGACGATAACTGGGCTTTGCCCGGCGATTTCCTCGGCAACGAAGATTCCCTGCTGGAAACCACGATGCGCAAGTTGCAGGCCGGGAACGATGTCGCCGACGGCATAGATATTGCCCACACCGGTATGGAGCCGCTCGTTGGTGATGACGAAGCCTCGGTCCATGGTCACCCCTGCTTCTTCATAGCCAAGGCCATCCGTTACCGGTCCGCGTCCCACAGCGACGAGCATGATGTCTGCCTCGAAAGTCTTGCCGTCGGCCAGCGTGATCTTGACGCCGTCGTCGTTTTGTTCAACTTTTTCGAAGAAGGTGCCCGTGTTGAACTTGATCCCGCGTTTCTTGAAGGACCGCTCGAATGCTTTGATGATTGCGGCGTCTTCGTTGGGAACCAAAGAGGGGAGTCCCTCCACGATGGTGACGTCTACTCCAAAGGACTTCCAAACTGAGGCGAACTCGCAGCCAATGACTCCGCCACCGAGGACGATAGCGCTCTTCGGGAGGGTGTCCATTTTGAGGGCTGAGTCGGAGGTGATGACCTTTCCCTCTATTGCGAGTCCGGGCAGCGAACGCGAGTAGGAGCCGGTAGCCAGAATAATGTTCTTACCCTTATAGCTGGTGCCGTCAACCTCGATAGTGTCTTTCGATATCAGACGGCCCTCGCCTTCGATGACGGTAACCTTCCGCATTTTCAGCAGCCCCTGCAAGCCCTTGTACTTCCCGGCGACTATGCCGTCCTTGTAAGCGTTGACGCCCTCCATGTTGATGGAGTCGAAGGTCGCGTTGACGCCGTACTTGGCCGCGTCACGTGCGCTGTCGGCAATTTCTGCAGAGTGCAGCAACGCCTTTGTTGGGATGCACCCGTTGTGTAGACATGTCCCGCCGAGCTTGGCCTTCTCCACCAGACCAACGGTGAATCCCAGTTGAACTGCGCGAAGTGCTGCCGCGTAGCCGCCGCTGCCTCCACCAAGGACCAGGATGTCGAATTCTTTTTCAGCTGCCGTATCGGCCACGTGAAGGCTCCCTCGCGTTTGCTTTTGCGTGCGGAAATGCACACGGTTTGATCTGGTGGTTTGAGTCTTTAGTTTTCAGATTCACCTTAGCGCCACCTTTCACCAATCATCCAGCCGGAGGGGTCGTTTTCCTTTACAGTTGCCGGAATCTGACCCCTCCAGCATGCGATGATGTCAGGTCGCGGTATCTAAACTACCGTCCGTTGGACACGAGGTCCTCGGCGTAGGCTACGAGTGTACGCACTGCGACGCCCGTTCCTTCTTTCGGGGTGTAACCGTGCGGCGCAGCCTCGTTGAAGGCAGGTCCGGCGATGTCAAGGTGGCCCCACGGGATGGCGTGTCCGTCGAATTCCCCAACGAACTCCCGCAGGAACGCAGCAGCTGTCATCATGCCGCCCATCTTCTCTCCGACGTTTGCAATGTCGGCGACCTGAGAGTTCAGACTGGAACGGAGTTCTTCCGGAATCGGCATGGCCCAGAACAGTTCGCCGGCCCGGTCGGCGGCAGTAGCCACGGCGTCTCGGACGATCTTGTCGCCCATGACAGCCGATGTCCTCTTGCCCAAAGCGACCATCTGCGCGCCGGTGAGCGTTGCCACGT
The DNA here is from genome assembly GCF_016907875.1 of Arthrobacter roseus. NCBI lineage: Bacteria > Bacillati > Actinomycetota > Actinomycetes > Micrococcales > Micrococcaceae > Arthrobacter > Arthrobacter roseus. Next base: position 1,609,956 of record NZ_JAFBCU010000001.1, read on the forward strand.
CCAGGACGATGTCGGGCCTTTCTTCACTCGCCGCTGCGATGCCGTCAGCCATGACCAGACGTCCTTCAGCATCGGTGTTCAGGACCTCCACTGTCCTTCCACCGTAGGTTGTCATGACATCCGATGGCCGTTGAGCCGTCCCGGAGGGCATGTTTTCTGCTATGCATAACCACGCCGTGACCTTGATCGGCAATCCCAGCTCAGCGATCGCCAGAAGTGCGTTGAGGACGACGGCGGCACCAGCCATGTCGCATTTCATGGTCTCCATGCCCGCCGGCGGCTTCAGTGAAAGTCCGCCAGAATCAAAGGTGATGCCTTTGCCCACAAGAGCGAGCTTCTTCGCAGGCTTCGACGGCGAGTACTCTACCTTGACCAAACGTGGTGGCCTCGACGATCCCTTGCCGACGCCCATGAGACCGCCGTAACCGTCCTTTTCGAGTTTCTTCTCGTCGAAAACGGTGACCTTGACGGGCAATGAGCGGGCCAGTTCTCTGGCGGCAGAGGCGAACGTCTCGGGGTAGAGGTGACTTGGGGGACGGTTGACTAGGGTGCGAGTGGCGTTGACCGCCTTTCCAAGAATTTCCGCGCGGCGCAGCGCAGCGGAAACGGCTGGTTCCGCGGCCACCGGAGAGTGAACTGTGACCCTGCTGACGGGTGCCTTGAGCGAGGCTGCAGTCGAATGCCTGTTTTCGGTGTAGACGTAGGCTCCCAGTGCAGCGCCCTCAGCTATTGCCGCTACGGCGGCCACCGTCGGAGCCGGAATGGCGATAACGACGGACTCAACGCCCATGAGGTTCCGGATGGCAGCGCCGGCTGCTCTGCGGAGAGTCTCTTCATCGGTTGCCGTTTCCTTGCTCCCCAAGCCGGTAAGCACGATAACGTCCGCCTCAGCCCCGCTGAGGCCGGGCAGGCGAGTGACCTCATCCGCCTTGCCGCTCACGCCAAGGGAGACGAGTGTACTGCCGAGCGCGCCGGTGGATTTCTCGGAGAGACCGCTGTCCAGAAGCACTGGACCGTCGGTTCCCTGTATGACGCCAAGGACCAGGGCTTCACACCTGATTTTTCGGACGTCCTTCGCCGTTGCTGACAGACTGAACTCGCTTGCTGTGACCACAGAGATCGTTCCTCACTTCCTCGAGAGATAGTTCCCTATAGATCGTAGTCTCTCGGTCCAACCCCTGATGTACGGTAACAATCATGACTGACACAAATTCTGCATCCCCTGAAGCCGTCGAGTCCGTGTTGCTCGAGGGTCCGCTCCATGCCTGGCACGTTGAGGCTGGTGCCCGTATGGCCGAATTCGGTGGGTGGCTGATGCCTCTTCACTACGAAGGAGGTGGCGTGGTTGCCGAGCATAGTGCGGTGCGCAGCTCCGTTGGCCTCTTCGACGTTTCGCACCTCGGAAAGATCCTCGTGAAGGGCCCGGGCGCCCTGGACTTTGTCAACGGCACGCTGGCTAATGATCTACGAAAAATTGGAGTCGGCCAGGCCCAGTACACCATGGCGTTGAATGAGACCGGAGGGGTCATCGACGACCTCATTGCTTACATTCGTTCGGAGGAAGAGATATTCCTCATTCCCAACGCAGCCAATTCGGGAAAAGTCGCGGCCAAGTTGGTAGCGGCCCGCGAAGAGTCCGGCGCGGGGATCCAGATCACGGACCAGCATCGTGATTTCGCGGTCTTCGCTCTCCAGGGACCAAAGTCTGCGGAGGTCCTCGGAAACCTTGGGCTGGAGTTACCGACAGACTATATGGCCTTCATCGACGTTAGCTGGAAGGGCATGCCGCTCAGCGTGTGCCGTACGGGTTACACGGGCGAGCACGGATATGAATTGGTGCCACGCTGGGAGGATGCCCTCACCCTGTGGGAAACGATCTCGGCGGCTTCTACAGCCTATGCAGGCCGTGCTGCCGGTCTTGCTGCCCGCGACACGCTTCGGACGGAAATGGGCTATGCCCTGCACGGGCACGAACTGACGCCAGATATTTCTCCGGTGGAGGCGCGCGTCGGATGGGCCATCGGATGGAAGAAGGATGCCTTCTGGGGTAGAGACGCGGTGACGCGCATCAAGGCGGAGGGAGCGCAGAGGAAAGCCGTTGGGCTGCTCGCGTTGGAGAGAGGGGTTCCGAGAGCGGACGTGAACGTCTTGGGAGCCGACGGCGGCGTCGTCGGGCGAACAACGTCCGGAACGTTCTCGCCAACGCTTCAGAACGGTATCGCGCTGGCACTTGTTGACCCCTCGGTCCAGCTCGACGACGAGCTCGCGGTGGAAATTCGCGGAAGGAAGCTTGCAGTGCGTGTGGTTCGCCCCCCGTTTATCGAAACCGGAGTCCGCGGCTAATACATCAAGCCATAGAAAGCAGGAGGCACCCGGAATGAATACGGGTGCCTCCGGCGTTTAAGATGGGGTCTAGTAGTGAAAGGGGCAACGATGTTAGATGCAGGCGAGTTATACAGCGTTAACGCTGCGCTCGACCGAGCCAAGACACTGACAGGTCTGCCGATGATCGCGGGGTTTACCGGCTTCGCTGAGGCTGGGCAGGTCGTGTCTCAAATCCGTACGGAACTTTTTGACTCCCTGGATCACGAACTTGTTGCAAGCTTCGACGCCGACCAGTTGCTCGACTACCGGGGTAGGCGTCCCCGCATCACCTTTAAGGAGGACCACCTCACGGGGTACCGTCCGCCGAGACTTGAGCTGTACCGGCTGCACGATGGACTCGGTCAACCGTTCCTGTTTCTGACCGGATTTGAACCCGACTATCAGTGGGAACGATTCATCCGCGCAGTGCTGTTGCTCGTTGACGAACTGGATGTTTCATTTGTGACATGGACCCACTCCATCCCGATGCCGGTGCCGCATACTCGCCCCTTGGGGGTGACCGTGCACGGCAATCGGCCGGATCTCATCGAGGGCGCATCCACCTGGCGTCCGACGGCCGAGCTCGCGGCGTCGGTCGGTCACCTTCTTGAAGTTCGTCTCGTTGAGGCAGGGCACGATGTTGTGGGCTACGTCGTTCACGTTCCCCACTACTTGGCCGAGGCAGAGTACCCGCAAGCGGCCGTCGCGGCCCTGGAGTATCTGGGCGCCTCAACGGCGCTAATGTTGCCCACTGACCGGCTTCGCGAAAGTGGTCGGGAAGTGGAGCGTCAAATTCGGGAACAGGTTGAAGGCTCCAACGATGTGATGGGCGTAGTCACGCGGCTGGAGCGCCATTATGACGAGCATGCTGAGAGTCGCGTCCGGCGTTCGTTGCTGGTCAAGGATAACGACGAGCTTGCGGACGCCGATGAGTTGGGTGCGGCAGTCGAGGCCTATCTTGCGTCGACAGATAGCCACGAGAGAACCCCCGGGGCCGCTGGGGACAGCTCCAGGATACTGGGTGAGGCAGCCCCGGACAGTGCCCCCGACTGTGATCTCACGGATCAGGTCGGTCCGACGCCGGACGGCGACGAAAGCTGACGGGCACGGTGCATGCGGGACGGGATGGGTGGTCCACCGGTGGCAGGCGGGCCTGGTTCATCTGGGGCGCGGCAGTTTTTGCCTATCTCGTGGCCGTCACTCAACGGACCACATTCGGCGTGGCTGGCTTGGCTGCTACGGAACGGTTTGACGTCAGTGCTTCGATTCTCGCTATGTTCACCGTGGTGCAGATTCTGGTCTACGCGCTGCTTCAGGTGCCTGTTGGTGTCCTAGTGGACAGGTTTGGCCCAAGAGCCATGATCGTCAGTGGCGCATTTTTGATGGCCTGTGGGCAGCTGATGCTAGCAACGGCGGATACCGTGTCGGAGGGCGTTGCCGGGAGGTTGCTCGTGGGTGCCGGTGATGCAACGACGTTTGTGTCTGCCTTGCGCCTGCTACCCGTTTGGTTTATCCCACGACGAATCCCTGTCATGACGCAATTCACCGGAATGGTAGGGCAACTCGGGCAAATCGTGAGCGTAGTTCCTTTTGCCGTCGTTTTGAGGTTTTTTGGCTGGGGACCTGCTTTTACTTCGGCGGCGGCATTGTCCGTTGTAGCTTTTGCCGTCAGTCTTGCAGTGATCAGGGATTCTCCAATTCGTGGACCGCGCCCGGCCTCGCCCTCCTGGCGTCAAACGGGTGAGTCACTTCAGGCAGTTTGGCGGGAACCGGGAACAAAGCTTGGTCTGTGGACGCACTTCACCACGCAATTTTCCGGGACAGTATTCGTCCTGATCTGGGGCTACCCTTATCTGGTCAGCGCTGAAGGCGTGAGACCAGCTATGGCCTCTGCACTGCTGACGCTTTTTGTGGTTGTGGGCATGGTCGTTGGCCCGCTCATGGGAGTCTGGGTCGGCAGACATCCGCTGCGCCGATCTACTATGGTCATGGCAGTGGCAGGACTTATCGCTGCCGCGTGGGCCAGCGTCCTCTTTTACCCGGGTCCAGCGCCGCTTTGGCTGCTGATTCTTCTGATCATGGCCCTTGCTATAGGTGGCCCGACGTCGATGATTGCCTTCGATTTCGCCCGCACCTTCAATCGCCCGCATCATCTGGGGACTGCCACGGGTGTGGTGAACGTCGGCGGGTTCCTGGCTTCCCTGATCACTATGTATCTGATCGGCCTTATCCTCGATTTGCTGGTCGTCACCGGTTACTCAACGGATGGCCTCTACGGACTTGCCTCGTTTCGGATTGCGCTTGCGGTGCAGTTCATTGTGTTGGCGGTGGGCATCACAGGTTTACTGGTCATGCGAAAACGCACACGCGGGCAGCTCGCACGGACCGGTGTCGTGGTCCCGCCGCTCAGGGTCGTAGTGGAACGCGAACGGCGCCGTCGTCAGTCGGCACGCCAGCTCAAGAACCGCCGGAGACGCCGGTCTCCTCCTCCACACCCCTGATGGCCCGGATCCAGACCCCCATTTATCCACATAGAGCCGTTCGTCCTGTATGAGGCGTGCCGTAGCCAGAAGACTATCCGTATGACTACTTCAGCGAATAAGTTCAGCGTCGGATCACCCGCCGACATCTTGGGATACATCCCACATGCTCTCGGTTTTGTTCCCCAGGAGAGCATTGTGCTCATGACCGTTGGCTCCAAAATTCTAGGAGCCACCCTCAGGCTCGATCTTCCCAACCAGAACTTTTTGGAGTTCGCCATGCACGCCCACGGGTTCCTTAAACAGGACCGAACCTCCGACAGCGTGATTGCGGTGATTTACAGCGACAGGGAATCAGACGAGCCGGGATCACCACCACATGAGGAACTCATGCATTGCCTCGAACTGGTGCTTGAAACCGAAGGAATGCCGATCCAGGCGGCATGGCTCGTGGCCATGGGATTCTGGCGTGACTTCTATTGCGATGAGCAATGCTGCCCATGGCCGGGGCAGCCGGTCACTGATGCGATGGACAGCAAGCTCAATGCAGAACTTATTTACAGGGGCAGCAGCTATGAAGAGTCCCTAGATGCTGCCGTCGTTCGTTCAGTGGCTGAACCATGGCGTAACCATGAAGCCGTTAGAAGCGGCTGCGAGACCTGGGCTCGAGCGCTGCAGAGCCGTTCGATGGACGATGAGCAATTTCGCGCCGTGCTCAGCGTATGGGAGGTTGCGTTGCAACGTTCCGAGGAAGCACAGTGGATCGCCGATCAATCTGAAGTGGCCGCGTACTTGATTGCGTCACTGGAAAGTAAGGATATCCGCGATGCTGTACTGGTGCTTGCAGCGTCCAGCCCAGAGAATGCGATGGAAGGAGCGCGCGCCTGCAATTTGGTGAAACCGGGACCCAGCAACTCGAATGCACTGATTCCATCAGCCCTCGTTGGCGCTTTGAAAACGTTGCCTCTCTCCCTCCGCGAACGCGACCATGCCATCGGCGGTAGACCCGAAGAGCTCTTCGCCGCCGTGCTTATCGGGACAACCACGACGCCACCGCTCTGGGCGCGGTTGGATCTTGCTTATAACCTGTTCCGGCTGCTCAATGCTGTGGCAACTGGAGAGCCACAGTGTGCACTGCTGACCATGCTTGGATGGATCGAGTGGGCCAGGGGGAGGGGATCACGCGCCGGTGGTTTCTTTGACATGTGTTTGGCACAGGACCCGGACTACCGGTTGGCGTGGTTGCTCAACGAACTACTGAACCGAGGCCAGCTGCCTGTCTGGGCAACTGAACGGGAGAGCGCTTGGTCAGGTCATCGTGCACGCGCTGCGTAAGGACCGCGACGTCCGGAACCGATTCTTGTCCAGTCCGGAATCGTGCGATAATGGACGCAGAGACCCGGTCGGGTCCGTGTTTCATGGCACCGAAAGTTCCCATATCGGGAACAAATCGGTGGTCGGAACTGGTTGCTTCTTAATGAGGTGGGCAGTGACGCTCATCCATGATGACAATCACGGACTTGACAGGGTCATAGTGGTGTTCCCCGTCGGTAGCGCCGCAGCCCGCCGTATGAAAGGTTCTCTGTGTCGGCCAAAAAGAGCACAACAGTAGAAACTCCTGCCGTCGAGGATGCTGATTCCGCAGCACCGCGCGAAACGGCAAAGAAGTCTCCTGCCCGTAAGACCCCGGCGTCCAAGGGCACCAAGAAGCCAGCCACCGCGGAGGCTGCTGCCAAGGCCGTAGTACCAGAGGAACAAAAGGACTCTGCCGCAGAATCTGGCGTCGCAGAGGCCAAGCCCAAGCGCGCACGCAAGGCAGCGGAGAAGCCGGCTAAGACACCCACCAAACGCACCAAGTCCCCGGACCCCGTGGATGAAGCGGCAGCCGAAGACGACCATGCTGCAGATGAGGGATCGGACCAGGAGTCACGGATCAGTGCCGAGAAGGCAGCAGCTGTTGCCAGTACGGCCGCCGCAACGGGATCTGGCTTTGTTTACTCAGACGCCGACGACGACGACGCACCCGCCCAGCAGGTTGTTTCGGCTGGTGCTACGGCAGACCCGGTCAAGGACTACCTGAAGCAGATCGGTAAAGTGGCACTGCTCAACGCCGAGCAGGAAGTCGACCTGGCGCTCCGCATCGAGGCTGGGCTGTTTGCCGAAGATAAGATCGCTAAGAATTCAAGCATGGATTCGAAGTTGAAGCGAGAGCTCCAGCAGATCATCTTTGACGGAAAGCGCGCCAAGAACCACCTGCTTGAAGCCAACCTCCGCCTCGTTGTGTCTTTGGCCAAGCGCTACACCGGTCGTGGCATGCTGTTCCTGGATCTGATTCAAGAAGGCAACCTCGGGCTCATCAGGGCCGTTGAGAAGTTCGATTACACCAAGGGTTTTAAATTTTCCACCTACGCAACCTGGTGGATCCGTCAGGCAATCACCCGGGCCATGGCGGACCAGGCCCGGACCATCCGCATCCCTGTCCACATGGTCGAGGTCATCAACAAACTCGCCCGGGTCCAGCGGCAAATGTTGCAGGATCTCGGACGTGAACCGACGCCAGAGGAGCTCGCACTCGAGCTCGACATGACTCCAGAAAAGGTCGTGGAAGTCCAGAAGTACGGTAGGGAACCGATCTCTCTGCACACACCCCTCGGTGAAGACGGCGATTCAGAGTTCGGTGACCTGATCGAGGATTCCGAAGCAGTGGTTCCCGCGGATGCTGTTAGTTTCACGCTGCTACAGGAGCAATTGCACTCAGTGTTGGACACGCTCTCCGAACGGGAGGCCGGAGTTGTTGCCATGCGTTTCGGGCTGACAGATGGCCAACCGAAGACGCTTGACGAAATCGGTAAAGTTTACGGCGTTACTCGGGAGAGGATCCGCCAGATTGAGTCGAAGACCATGTCGAAACTGCGGCATCCGTCCAGGTCTCAGGTTCTGCGGGACTACTTGGACTAATCAGCCTGATCCAACGCATGGCTGGCGTATGCATTCTTAAAGGCCAGAGGCGCGTCCCCCTCGGGGAACGCGCCTCTGGCCTTTAAGAATGACGGAGAGATCGCAAAAACGCCCTCGCGCCTAATCGTCCACGGAAACGGGTTCCTTCTCGTGAAGCCGGGCTGTCTCGTCCTGCCATTCAGCTGTCATGGGACGCAGGGTCGCTTCAACGGACCTTGCGTGGTGACCGCAGAACAACAGTTCCCCGGCTGATGATTCGAGCACTGCACGAACGTATGCCTGAGCGCCGCAGCGGTCGCAACGGTCGAGGCTGTTCAGTTCCCGGCTGGCTACTGCTGTTGTCATGGTGACCTCCTCAGAATGCTGATACTCAATACAACCACCTCGCGCCACATTTTCTTCACATCCACGGCACTCTTTCGCTGTGCGCGTATCACGTTCAGATAACGCGGACGCCTCAATGGTGCCACGCGGCACGCCGATGCTCGGTAGATGCACCGGAGCGAATAACGTGGAGGTATGACACCTGGCTCTGAATATAACGCGCGCCACCTCTCGGTCCTGGAAGGACTCGAAGCGGTGCGTAAGCGCCCTGGTATGTACATCGGGTCCACAGATTCGCGGGGCCTGATGCATTGCCTGTGGGAAATCATCGACAACTCAGTGGATGAGGCCTTGGCCGGGCACGGTCAGAGCATCACGGTAATCCTCCACCCGGATGCCTCCGTCGAGATCCATGACGACGGTCGGGGAATCCCGGTGGACCTGGAACCCAAGACTGGATTGACCGGAGTCGAAGTGGTATTCACCAAACTGCATGCTGGCGGCAAATTCGGTGGCGGCTCGTACACGGCTTCCGGCGGGTTGCATGGAGTCGGTGCCAGTGTCGTCAACGCACTCTCATCCAGACTCGACGTTCAGGTTGACCGTTTGGGAAAGACGCACCAGATGTCGTTTCGTCGGGGTGAGCCGGGGCGATTCATTGATAAGGGGAAGGCTCCGCGATACGGGGCGGATTTCGAACCGTTCCTGGATAGTTCACGGCTTGAAGTCGTCGCGAAGGCCAAGCGGGGAGTCACGGGTACTCGGATCCGCTACTGGGCGGATCATCAAATCTTCACGCCGGATGCAAAGTTCTCCTATGAGGATTTGCAGGCCCGGGCCAGACAGACCTCATTCCTGGTTCCCGGACTGAAATTCACGCTGCGTGACGAGCGGAAATTACCGGGGACGCCGGGGGAGCACGGCCCAGTGGAAGAAGTTTTTCAGCACGACGGCGGCCTTTCGGAGTTCGCGGATTACCTGTCCGCCGACAGCGCTGTCACAGAGATCTGGCGGTTGCAGGGATCCGGCAAGTTCAAGGAGTCGGTGCCCGTCCTTGATGCAAACGGTCACAGCAAGATGACCGAGGTGGAGCGCGAGTGCGAAGTAGACGTCGCAGTGCGGTGGGGTGTGGGTTATGAGACGACTCTGCGCAGCTACGTCAATATCATTGCCACGCCAAAAGGCGGAACACACCAAAGTGGCTTCGAGCAAGCGCTGCTGAAAACTTTTAGGAAGGTCATCGAAGCCAACTCCCGAAAATTGAAGGCTGGAAGTGACAAGATCGAACGCGACGATGTTTTCGCTGGCCTGACTGCTGTTTTGACTGTTCGTCTAGCTGAGCCTCAGTTCGAAGGACAGACCAAGGAAATTCTTGGCACGTCGGCGGTACGCTCTATCGTGTCCAAGATCGTTGAAAAGGAAATTTCGGCAAAGCTCAATTCGACGGCTCGGTCCGAGAAGGCACAATCGGCGCTGCTACTTGAAAAAGTAGTCTCTGAGATGAAGTCCCGCATTTCCGCGCGGGTACACAAGGAGACTCAGCGCCGCAAGAATGCTCTTGAGACCTCATCGCTTCCAGCCAAGCTTGCTGATTGCCGCATTGATGACAACTCTCGGTCCGAACTCTTCATCGTGGAAGGGGACAGTGCCCTCGGTACGGCCAAGCTAGCGCGGTCCTCGGATTATCAGGCGCTATTACCCATCCGCGGGAAAATACTCAACGTGCAGAAGGCTTCTGTCGGCGACATGCTCTCGAATGCCGAATGTGCAGCACTGATTCAAGTTGTGGGAGCAGGGTCAGGGCGAAGCTTTCAACTTGAGGCAGCGCGCTACGGGAAAGTCATCCTGATGACAGACGCCGACGTTGATGGTGCCCATATCCGCACGCTGCTCCTGACATTGTTCTTCCGCTACATGAGGCCCTTAGTGGACGCGGGTCGGGTATTCGCTGCTGTCCCGCCACTGCATCGTGTTGAGGTTATCAACCCCGGGTCGAAGGCAAACGAAACGCTTTACACGTATTCGGAAGCAGAATTGCGCAACATACTGGGTCAGTTGGAGAAGACGGGGCGCCGCTACAAGGAACCAATTCAGCGGTACAAGGGACTTGGCGAGATGGATGCCGGACAGCTTGCTGAAACGACCATGGATCCACGACACCGAACACTGCGGCGCGTACGCATTCAGGAAGCAGAAGCAGCTGAACGAGTCTTTGATCTCCTGATGGGCAGTGACGTCGCTCCCCGCAAGGAGTTCATCGTTACCGGCGCAGCCCGTCTGGATCGTGAACAAATCGACGCCTGATGCGCAGACCCGGCTGAGGCTGGGTTCAAGCGATCGTCACCAAAGACCTGGTACGAGCAGGAGCACTGCCGGCATCAGGGTAAGGCCGACGCTGCCAGCCAGAGATCCGTATCTGGCCACGGCGGGTAGTGGCTGTTGCGGGGTCAGTAATCGTCGGAGTCGGTCAGCGGTACTCTCGAGCTCTGGAACCGAGTCCGGATCTCGGTCAAGAACTGACGCAGTCAGAGGTTTGAGGACATCGCCGCTGCCGACGCCGGACGGAGGAGCTTGGCCGGATGCCACAATGGCAATCGCCCTGATGAGCGAGGCTCTTTCAATGCGGAGCAGGGCGGCGTCATCGGCGAGCATTTCCACCAGAGCATTCACTGAAGCGAACGCGAGTTGGGATGTGGGGAGCCATGGCAGCGCTGAACGCCATGCAGCGAATGTCCACAGCAGCAGATGATGCCGTTGTGCCAGGTGCGCTCGTTCGTGCGCCATGACCGCATTGAGTTCGTCAGCTGAGAGCATGTCGAGGAGGCCGTCTGATAGAACGGTGACGGATTTCCCCCCGCCTGGCAAACAGTACGCGACGGGAACGGGATGGCTGATGACTACTGTGCCGGGAGTCTCCTTGGACGGAAAGCTCAAGAGGTCGAGTCTGGAGCGGTGCCGTCGTCGTTGATGTTGGATGCGCACGTAGGTTAGCAACAGGGTGAAAACGAGGTGGGTTCCCAGCAGCCCCGCGGTGCTCAGGGCGAAGACGTGGAGCAACCCCAATGATTCCGCGGATCTGTTCTCCGTGAGGACATGCCAGAGTTCGGTGGTCGACTGCAGTAGGTTCCCGCCCAGTGGTGCGAGTCCATAGACCAGCAGGGCACCGATCATGGAGAGACCGCCAGCGAGAGCTATGGCCTGCCACAGGACCATCGCTGTGAACGGTGACCGGACCGGCCACCGAGATCTAGACAGCACTACGGGTACCGGCCATGCGAGCACTAGGGCGAGCGCGGCCAGGAGGAGCGGGACAGAGACCATCTAGCCCTTGCTGCCTCCGAGTAGTTTTCGCAGGGTTTCAGCTTCTGTTTCAGAGACGCTGCCGATGAACCGAGTGAGAACTGCGTCGCGGTCCTGAACGCTTCCGAGAACTTCGTGCATTAGTTCAGCCGTGTGGTCGGCGCGGGTTGTCAGTGCCCGGTAGCGGTGTGGGCGGATTTCGCGCTCACGTTCTACGAGGTTCTTCCTCTCAAGCCGCGAGAGCACCGTCAGCACCGTCGTGACAGCCAAGTCCTTGCCACTGGCGCCGTCCTGTGCCTGTGAAGCCAAGCGGTCCCTTAGGCTGTTGGCGGTCACGGCAGTGCCGCTTTCCCACAGCAGATTCATGACCGTGCGTTCAAGCTCACCGAGCGTTGCCATCTATATCCTTTTGTCAATTCATGCGCGTTCTTATCCGCGGCCCTGTTGATGCCCTATCAGTCATTTTATCGTGTTTTCGGGCGACTTTCTACATGTCGTAGAATCATGGTCGACGCCATGGGCTTTCGCAGCCATCGCGCGGGAGGAGCCTGAATATGTCGATCTTGGGCACGCTGGTGTTTAGACTGGAGAAATGACCGATGCCGCACGCCTGTCCGAAGCCGCTGCTGGAAAGCTCTCCTGGCGAAGTATCAACCTTTCGGATGTTGAGCAGTGGCATCGTCTGCTTAAACGCATGGCAGCGGTGGACGAGCCGGACTGGGTTGAGACGCAGGAGGACCTGGAACATTCTCTCAGCTCCAGCAAGGATAATCCTCAACTGGATACGGTCGTGGGGCTCGACCATGAGGGTTCCATTCGGGCTTTCGCACTGGTCACCAAAAATCCCGGTTCAACGCTCCTGCATGGTTTCGGCGGCGTGGACCCCCAGTGGCGCGGGCGGGGGATCGGTTCGGCACTCATCGAGTGGCAGGCCGTACGCGGTGTCGAGCGGCTAGCGGAAGACAACGCTGTGGAGGGCGTGCTGAGGGCATACGTTGAGGAACGAAATGTTGGTCAGAAATCGCTCTTCACCTCTGACGGCGGAGAAGTCGTCAGGTACTTCACAGAGATGACACGGCCCCTCGGGGAGGAACTTCCGGACGTCCCACTCGCCGAGGGCTTTGAGTTCGTGACGTTCGACGAGCGCATCTCCGACGCCGTTCGCCGAGCACACAATGATGCGTTCAGGGATCACTGGGGGAGTGAACCCCGGGATGAGGAATCCTGGCACTTCACAGTTAGCCATCCCGAATTCAAGCCCGACTGGAGTGTAGCTGTGGTGGACACCTCTTCCGGGGAAATTGCCGCTTACCAAATGGCCAGCCACGATGCCGCTTCCGCCGAACGCGTTGGACTGCGCGAGGGCTATACGGAGTTACTCGGGGTGCGTCGGCAGTGGCGCGGACACCGGTTGGCGCCCGCGTTGCTCGTTGAAGCAATGCGTCGTTTTCTCGAAGGCGGGATGGATAACGCCGGTTTGGGTGTCGATACCGAGAACCCGTCAGGTGCTCTCGGCCTCTACGAACGACTGGGCTACGCCGCTACTCAGTGCTCTCTGGTTTTCGAACGGCGCCTCACTGTGCAGGTTCCTCTGCTCCAGTATTCGGACCGAGAGCTTCAATAGGTTGAGACAAAGGGATCCCTGATCCGTCGCGTCGTCCGTGTTCGGTGGGCAGCGCACGGGCTACGCCCTTGGTTGTAGCCGCCCGCGCGGGGCCACGGCCGGCCCATGCCAACGAAAGTGCGTCCTCGCCCTTGAGGAACCGGTGGGCACGAACTCCTCCAGTAGCTCGCCCCTTGTCCGGGTATTCGGCCAGCGCAGTGACCTTCACGGAGCCAGCTGAGGTGCCGGGCAGAACCTCGGTTCCCACAGCGATGGTGACAACGACTGCTTGATCATTGCCCGCATTCACGGAGCCGAAGAACAGTACGTCATCGTCCGCGCCGAGCTTGATACCAGCCACGCCACCAGCGGAACGTCCCTGAGGGCGAACCAACCCGGCACTGTACTTGAGAAGTCGTGCCTGACGGGTGATGAAGACGAGTTCGTCAGCGTCGTCGGCTGGTGAAACGCCCACGATACTATCTTTGGGCTTAAGAGTGATGATGTCCCACTCGTCCCTGTTGAGAGGGTAGTCGGGGCTCAACCGCTTGACAGTTCCCAACGCCGTCGCCAGCGCCAGCGGCACGGTCAGTGGCACCAGTCCGACCAGACGCTCTGCCTTGTTGAGGGTCAAAAATTCTTTCACTGGCACACCGGCGACAAGGTTCGGAAATGAAGACGTGGAAGGAAGTGCGGGCACATCCAGGACCTGCAAGCGGACCATGCGACCCAGTGAGGTGATGGCACCTATCTCTCCCCGGGCGCTGGTCTTCACGAGGGACGTCAGGACGTCGTGCTTGATCCGCTGCCCGGTTTCTTTCACCCCGTCCAGACCCGTGGTTCGGGCCAGTTGACCCGAAGTGGACAACAAGACCCAGCAGGGGTCGTCAGCTACCTCGAGGGACATAGGAGCCTTGGCACCGCTTTGAGAAGAAGCAGCGCCGATCTGACCACTGATAGCTGGTGCAGCTTCTGATTCCAAGAGGATGGTGCGGCGGGGTGTGCCGTATTTTTCCGCGACAACTGCGAGTTCATCGGAAACCATGTCACGCAGTAACGCATCTGAACCAAGAATGGAGGCCAAGACCTCAATCTCCCGCTTCAGCTCTTCCTGTTCTTTTTCGAGCTCTATGCGAGAGTACTTGGTCAGCTGCCTCAACCGTAGCTCGAGAATGTGGTTTGCCTGTATCTCAGTGAGATCATAGATACTCATCAACCGGACACGCGCAGCTGCTGCTTCGTCGGAGGCGCGGATGATCTGAATAATCTCGTCAATGTCGACGATGGCTATAAGTAGTCCCTCAACAAGGTGGAGACGATCGGACTTACGCTTGTGCCGGTACACGGTCCGTCGTCGGACGACGTCGATCCGGTGGTCCGTGTAGACCTGCAGAAGTTCTAGCAGTCCTAGCGTCCGGGGCTGGCCGTCCACCAGAGCAACGTTATTGATCCCGAAGGAATCTTCCATGGGGGTATAGCGGTACAGCTGCTGGAGGACGGCGTTGGGGTTAAAGCCGTTTTTGAGTTCAATGACCAGACGCAGCCCGTGGGTTCTGTCCGTGAGGTCCACAATGTCGGAGATACCCTGCAGCTTCTTCGATGTGACGGCGTCCTTGATCTTTTCGACGACCTTTTCAGGTCCGACCATGTAAGGAAGTTCGGTCACTACAAGTCCAGTGCGCCTGGCGGAGAGCTGTTCAATGTCTACCTTCGCCCGGGTCTTGAACGAGCCTCGGCCACCTGCGTAGGCATCCCTGATGCCGTCCAGACCAACTATTCGCCCACCGGAGGGCAAATCGGGTCCTGGAACGAAACGCATGAGGTCCGCCAACTCGGCACTCGGATTGCTGATGAGGTACCTGGCAGCCTCGACAACCTCGCGCAGATTATGGGGCGCCATATTGGTGGCCATGCCGACGGCGATGCCGGTGGCGCCGTTGACGAGCAGGTTGGGGAATGCCGAAGGAAGAACCTCGGGCTGCGTGAGCTGGTTGTCATAGTTCGGGATGAAGTCCACGACGTCTTCATCAAGGTGATCCGTCATGGCAAGCGCCGACGCGGCGAGACGGGCTTCGGTGTATCGGGGCGCCGCGGGACCGTCGTCGAGCGAACCGAAGTTGCCGTGACCATCGATCAATGGCAACCGCAGGGCGAACGCCTGTGCCATTCGAACCATGGCGTCGTAAATCGCCGTGTCGCCGTGCGGATGCAGCTTGCCCATGACCTCGCCCACTACCCGGGCACTCTTCACATGACCGCGGTCGGGCCGCAGCCCCATGTCTGTCATCATGTAGAGGATGCGACGCTGAACTGGCTTCATGCCGTCCCGGGCATCAGGGAGGGCCCGTGAATAGATCACCGAATAGGCGTACTCCAGAAAGGAGTCCTCCATCTCAGACGTAACATCGACGTCGATGATCTTCTCGGTGTAATCCTCCGGGGGCATTGTTGCCTGGCGCCTGGCCATGATAGTTGCGGTGTCCTTACTGGTTCCTGGGTGCGGTTTCCTTCACTGCGCAGAGTCAGTGACTACAGTGAGTCTATGGCGAACCACGGACAATACCCCCAACACTGGGAAGCGGATGTCGTGTTGCGGGACGGCGGCACTGCTCATCTGCGACCAATTGCCCCCGCGGATGAAGAGGCAGTTCAGCGGTTCCATGTCGCTCAGTCTGAAACGTCGATATACCTGCGCTTCTTCACCTACAAGTCGCGGCTGACGGTGAAGGAACTCCAAAGATTCACGCGCGTCGATTACACAACCCGAGTTGCCTTCGTTATTACGATGGGCGACGAAATCATCGGCATCGGCCGCTACGACCGGCTCCAGGATTCCTCCGAGGCGGAGGTAGCGTTCAACATTGCGGATAAACACCAGGGGCGCGGGCTCGGCTCGATCCTGCTTGAGCATCTCGCGGCCGCCGCCCGCGAGAACGGCATCCGTCGCTTCTCAGCAGAGGTGCTCCCGGAAAACCGCAAAATGATCATGGTATTCGCCGACGCAGGTTATGAGGTCTCCCGTCATTTCGACGACGGCGTTGTCATGCTGGCGTTCAGCATAGATCCAACGGAGCGTTCCCTGGCAGTTATGGAGTCTCGTGAGCACCGGGCCGAAGCGAGAAGTGTCGCTGACCTCCTGTCGCCGTCATCCGTTGCCGTCATTGGGGCCAGTAGGCAGTGGGGCACCGTCGGGTACAGCATTCTTGAGCACATCATTGAAGGCGGATTCGAGGGCGAAATCTACGGGGTGAACCGGGACGCCCTGGAGATCGCGGGGATGAAGGGCTACGCCAGTATTTCTGACCTACCTGGACCAGTTCAGCTTGCCGTCATAGCCGTACCGTACGGTGAGGTTTCGGACGTTGTGCGTGAATGTGGAATCGCCGGTGTCAAGGGTCTGCTGATCGCTACCGCCGGGTTTGCGGATAATGCCGACGATGGCACAGCCCTGCAGCGAGCGTTGGTGCGCGAAGCTCGCTCCAACGGCATGCGGGTCATCGGGCCGGCATCGCTTGGACTGATCAATACCAATCCGAAAGTAAGCCTCAACGCATCCATGGCGCCACAGCTGCCGCTGCGCGGCGGCTTGGCCCTGTTCAGCCAGTCGGCTGCGATTGGGGTTCTGCTGTACTCAGCTGCCAGCAGGCGCTCGCTGGGACTGTCCTCTACGATTTCCTCCGGAAACCGTGCGGATGTCTCCGGTAATGACGCAATGCAGTATTGGGAGGACGACACCGACACCAAAGTGGCTGGCTTGTATCTTGAATCGATAGGGAACCCCCGGAAATTCTCACGCATTGCCCGCCGACTGGCGCAGACCAAGCCGGTCATCGTCGCCAAATCTGATGTTATGGGACTCCAGCTTCCGCCGGGGCATGCAGTGCGCGTGACGCAGGCTCCGCAAGGTGCCCTCGACGCGATGCTCCGACAGACGGGTGTCATTCGCGTGACAACCAGTGCGCAACTGATGGATGTTGCCCAGATTTGTGCAACACAGCCGCTTCCTGTAGGCAATGGTGTCGCCATCCTTTCCAACTCCCTTGCACTCGGCAAGGTTGTGGCCGACAGCGCCGCCTCCCACGGGCTTCGGATTGCCCAACTCAGCGCGGCACTGGACCTCAGCGAAGGCATGAGTCCTGCCCTTGAACTGCTCGAGAGCACCCTCGGTGGAGCGCTTGCCAGGGACAGTGTCCACACTGCCGTCGTCGCACTGCTGCCATCACCGGGTCTGAGCATCGAAACGCTGGCGCAGTGCCTCTGGGACGTCGGCCTCCAGTATGGCAAACCGGTCATCTCCGCTTTCAGTGGGATTCTGGATCCGACTATCCAGGCGGAGGGGATCCTGCCCGTGAACGTCGCTGGCGGGGAAACCACTCAATCTGGCCTGCCCTCGTTCTCAAGTCCCGGCGACGCCGTTGGCGCACTGGCCTCAGTGGTCGGATACGCCGAATGGTCCAACCGGGATCACGGGACGTTCGTCCGCCCTGACGGGCTGAACGCAGACGGTGCCAGTGCCCGGTTGGAGGAGCTGACCGCGGGAGTCGAAGACGCAGCACTATTCCAGCTCGATACGCACCAGTGTGCGGAAATTCTTGGCTTTTATGGTATTCGGGTCCTCCCGTCGGCGAGCTTTGATTCACTGGACGAGGCCGTTGACCGCGCGGAGGAGTTGGGTTGGCCGGTTGCACTAAAAACGATGGACTTGAGACTGCGGCAGAGGCTGGACCTCGGTGGTGTTCGGCTCGGTATCGCCGGTCCGGAATCGCTGCGCAGGAGCATAGCCAGCATGGAGGAGGTGCTCAAGCCTTACGGCCACCAGCACATGGAGTTGCAGTCCATGGCGCCAGAGGGACAGGCGTGTACCATTCGTGCCATTGAAGATCCACTGCTTGGCCCCGTCCTGTCCTATGGAATGTCCGGCGACGCCGTGGACCTTCTCGACGATTGGGGACATGGCATTCCGCCGTTGACTGACGTCGACGTCAGCGAGCTGGTTCGTGCCCCGCGAGCCTCCCGCCGTCTTTTCGGATATGCCGGGCTTCCGGCATCGGACACTGATGCCCTGGAAGAACTGATCGCCCGGACGGCCGCGCTCAAGGACGACCACCCCGAGATAGCGCTGCTGGAGTTTCGGCCAGTTCTGGTATCTACATCCGGTCTCACCGTCCTCAGCGCCGATATTCACGTGGGTAATCCACGGCAGCGCACGGACAGTGCGCGCCGTGCCATGCGGGACTAGTCTGCGGGTTAGACGGGCAGCGCAGAAATAAGGGAAACTGGAGTTATGACTTCACTTTCCGCCGAACGCCGTGATCTCGATGCCGCTCTGGAACGATCAGGTTTTTACCCCATGCTGGTAGCAGATGTCGTCCATGATGCGTTGGACGGCCGGGCACCGTTGTCGCATGTGGTCCAATTGGAGACGCACTTTGACCGGACGGAGGTCCATCGACACATCACAGTCCTCGTGCTGACCGAGGACATGCTGGTCGTTGCGCACGTCGACGACCAACAACTCGATGATGCCGGAGAGCACGTCATGGCCCAGATCTCCACGGAATCGGTGCCTGTGAGCCAGATTCGATCCGTTGTTCTGAGCTACGTTTATGCACAGCCACAGAATTACACATCCACCGATCAGGCTCGGGAGCTGACACTGGCTATCGCTTGGACTGGAGGTCAGCGGTTGGACATGGGGCCAGCCGGATGTGCAGACCCAGAGTGTGACGCAGACCATGGCTATACAGGAACCATCGCGCAGGAGGACATCGTTCTGCGCGTCAGCGTGGAGGCGGACGGCGCGGAGGCTGTGGAGAACGCCAAGTTCTTTGCGCGGTCTCTACGCAAGGCGAATACCGGACCTGCCGGGACGGGTCATGCGGCGGCGCCAGAGGCCCAGGGGTCCGTTACGGGACGCTTCAGCCGCAACAGGCACCTCCGGTAGCCCACAAATGGTTCAGAATCACCATCGGGAACCACTTCCGCCCGCGCCGGAGTACGGTCACGACACCATTGCCGACGTTTTGCCGAGTTGCGCCGCCGTGCTGGGGGTAAACGGTTATCAGAATAGCCTTGATCTCCCACCGGCAGGACGAATCTGCGTGGTTTTGGTGGATGGACTTGGTAAAGCCCTGCTCAGGCAACACGGCAGTCACGCACCGTTCCTGCGCTCGACGCTCTCAAACTCCCGCACACTGTCCGCAGCGGTACCCACCACGACGGCGGCTTCCCTCGGTAGCTTCGGCACGGGGCTTGCTCCGGGAATCCACGGCATGACCGGCTACGACGTCCTTGATCCGGATCAGGACAAAGTGGTGAATTTGCTGGGCGGATGGGACGCAAATGTGGACCCGGAGCGTTGGCAGCCCCACGATACGGTATTGGAGCGTGCAGCCAGCCATGTCCGGGTCACGACCGTGAGTCTGCCCCGTTTCGCTGAGTCGGCCATGACCAGGGCGTGCCTTCGTGGAGGCGAGTTTTCGCCTGCCAGCGGAGTGCACGCCAGAGTTTCTGTTGCGTTGGAAGCGTTGCGCCGGCCCGGCCCGGCCCTTGTTTACCAATACTGGAACGAACTGGACAAGGCGGGCCACCGCTACGGATGCCAATCGGTGCAGTGGTTGGAGCAGCTAGAGGAAATTGACTCGGCTATGCGCCGACTCGCTGCGAAATTGCCGCCCGATACCCTGCTTCTGCTGACAGCTGACCACGGGATGGTCGATATCGCTCCGGAGCAGAGGTTTGATTATTCGCTGGACGCCAGTCTCATTGATGGGGTACGTCATACTGCCGGTGAGCCGCGCATGGTTCAGTTGTTCACAGAACCGGGACTAGATGCGAACGGAATGTCATTGCTCCTTGACGCCTGGCGCCAGGCTTACGGCTCGAGGGCATGGATCATTTCCCGGCAGGAGGCAATTGCGTCCGGGTACTTCGGCGATGTGCTGGACAGTGTCCATGGTCGCATCGGCGATATTTTGATTGCGGCGAGAGAGCCAATCGCGCTCTTTGACGGACGACGAGTCGCAGATTCGGCGATGTCCGTTGTGGGACAACACGGCTCCCTCACCAGAGCGGAGCGCGAAGTCCCGTTACTGACCCTGCACCGTCCCGGATAAACGCACTGAACCTAGTCACCCTTGGTGCCAAAAACGATTTCATCCCAGCTGGGCACGGAGGACCTCTTTGGCTTGACATTCTTGCGGTCAGGAGGTTCTACCACCGCAGCCTCCGGTTCTGCGCTGGCCTTCTCCTGCCGTTCGGGCTCAGGGACGGTCCGAAGGTAATCGCGGTGAACATCGCTAGCCGGGATGACGATCTCGTGCGTAGATGAACTGACGCCGTCGTGCAGTTGTGGAAGGCCGCTGCCATCGGTCGGGAGGGACGGGGCCAGAGTCAACGACGTGAAGCGTCGAGACGGGCCTTCGGCAACGGGCGACGTCTCCGCTTCGTGGTCAGCCGAACTGTCGTTGCCGGAGTCCTCGGCATCTTCGTCCGTCCGCGGGTGTGCTGCTGGGATACTTCCCCTGCTAAGGAGGAGTGCCAGAGCGTCATCGCCGTCTTCGTCCGCCCCAATGCGTTGTCCACGCCGTGAGCGCAGGGTCTCAAGAAGTTCATCGGGCTCAGCGCTGTGGTCTGCGATAAGGGGCTCTTGTGCCGCTTCCTTCCCTGCGTCTGTCTCGAAATCAAAGGGGCGGTCGGCGACTGCGCTGAGCCGCCGGGCTGGGAGAGGGCCGTCCAGAGGCTCCAGCTCACTGAGGATCTGCGCCCAGCGATTGGCGTTCGCGATGGCTTTACGTGCGGGAACGAATGTCCATCGTGCCGGTGGTGCCTCGCCCACGTCAACAGGGGTTTCAGGCAGGTCGAACTGTGCAGTGACTTCCCAAACGCCATCCCGTCCGCGCCAGGCATCCCAGCGAACATCGTCCTGGTTCACTCCAAAAGAACGCAGGCGGTGCTCCACCATGTCTACGAGCCTGGCGGGGGTGTCACCGAAGACTGAGCGGTAACCGTCATTGGAGGGCAGCGGTCCCGCAACCTCGACCCTCTGCGCCTGCTCGGCGATGTAATTCCGTTCTGCAAGGACCGGTCCCTCATATCGCAGAATATGCGCCATATCGCCACCGGATTCGGCTGCTACGTCCGCTGCAGTAGCCCCGGCACGAATACGTGCTTGGATATCGCGAGGACTCATGGTGGCCTGGTCGCCGGGTACCCGAGACGGAGCCGACCGTTGTGCGCTCTGATGCGACGCGGCCATTCTCAAGGCCTCGTTGATCGGCAAACTGTAGGTTTCGCTTCCTTCTCCGCTCAATAGCAGGTGCCCACCGTTTTCCTGGACACCTACCAGCCGTAGCTCCTGCATAGAACCCTCCGCCAGAATGATGAATTTCCTATCCGAAACTCTGCCACTGTTGGAGGACAATTCATACTAGCTGCCGGGGCGTGGCGCGCACTGAACCTGTCAATGAGGCTCCCGGCTGGCATTTTTTCCGTTAATGAGCAACAATCTCTCCGTTACGGGCACAAAAACAAGTCTCGCAGCGTTGTGAACAAACAGTTCGCCGGGCCGTGACGAAGCCCTGTTGAACCCACGAAGTTTCAAGTAAAGCCCCCAACCACCGGAGCGTGAGCAATACACTATGGCGACTGATTACGATGCGCCGCGCAAAACCGACGACGAACTCAGCGAAGACTCCATTGAAGAGCTGAAGACGCGGCGGACAGACAAGCAGTCTGCCGTGGTCGATGAGGACGAAACGGAAGCCGCCGACGGCTACGAACTCCCCGGAGCGGACCTATCCGGTGAAGAGCTTCTGGTCCGGGTTCTTCCAGCACAGGAGGACGAGTTCACTTGTGCCTCGTGCTTCCTTGTTCGGCACCGTTCGCAGATTGCGAAGGAAAAGGGCGGAATGGTTTACTGCAAGGACTGCGAGGGCTGATCAATCTCTGCTCAGGTTCCAGGGGCGGCAGGAGCGGTGTGCCATGTGCGGACAGCTCCTGCCTTTTCATCTGCTGGCTGCACAAATGCTAGCTCAACGTGGAGCAGGCTCAGACTCTAATCTTTCGACGTAAGAGCTGAAACGAGCTTCTCGGGATGACGGGTCGATGTTATCCAGTAGGGGGTCCTGTCCATTTCGTCCGTTATCTCGATGCGCACCACCGGAGAAATCCAACCACGGATGCACTGGAAGGCGAGGGCGTTAAGCGCCGTGCCTCGCTGCTCGGTTGCCGCTTCATCCAAGAAGCCCTCGACGCCACCCACGAAGCGTCGTTCAATCCGTGCACGTCCCACCTCGAGTTCCATCCGAGTGACCCTGATCCTGGGGGTGGAGAGCAAAAGCAGGACAGCCAGTACAATCCCCACCACAATGGCGGCAATAATTCCCGTTGTTATGTTGATCGGAGCAAAAACCAAGACTGATGCACCGGCGACGCAGGCGGCGACTGCCCAGATCCAGAGGGCTGGCCAGAGCTTTTCTTCATAGAGGGGCTCAAGGTAAGCGGAGGATTGGTGATCTGGAGTCGACATGGCTTCAGTTTTCCACCTTTTCGCAAGGTTTTCACCTTGGCACCATCGATCGTCGACACGCTAAAGTGGTCCGTGTAGAAGCTTGCCCCGTCGGTCACGGGTGCTCAGCCAGCGTTCGAACGTCAATCAAACAGATCTAGGTGAGACAGTGCAAGAAGGCCGTACAACGTTGACGGTGGAGCTGAAGCTCCTCGATGAAGGCTTGGAAAAGCCTTCATACTCCCACGCGGGCGACGCCGGAGCGGACTTGCGGAGCACAGTGGACTGTGAATTGTTACCCGGTGAACGCCGACTCATCGCTACTGGTGTGTGCATGTCGTTGCCCTTCGGGTACGTTGGCCTCATCCACCCACGCTCCGGCCTCGCCACCAAACACGGCATCACCATAGTAAACGCACCGGGAACGGTGGACGCCGGATACAGGGGAGAAATTGCTGTCACTCTTCTCAACACAGATGGCTCCGATACCTTCCGAATTTCCCGTGGAGACAGGATTGCCCAGCTCATCATTCAGAAGGTCGAAACGGCAGACTTTAAGATTGTTGAAGAACTCTCGCCTTCTGCACGCGGAAGCGGCGGTTTTGGCTCTACCGGCGGTTTCAACTCGGATTAAGCCGCTATTTTTCCTGCCCGCTAGGGGCTATCCACATATATAAGGAGTGACCAAAAATGGCTTTTGGGCGCCGCAAGACCAGGACGAATCAAGACGCCGTGGACAACGTCGCAGAGTCCAGCGAGAACCATTCAGAAAAAGCTTCCACGGGCCCTTTCGACGAAGAGGCTCATCCTTCCGCCGAAGGGTACGTGGATCTCGGCGCAATCCGCATTGCAGCCCGTGAAGGACTGCAGCTTAGGCTCGAAGTAGAAGAAAGCACCAAGCGCGTCGTTGCTGTCACCCTCGACCTCAACGGATCAAGTCTGCAACTTCAGGCTTTCGCCGCTCCCAAGAGTGAAGGCCTATGGGGCGAAATCCGCGAGCAGATCTCCGAATCTGTTGGCACCCAGGGAGGCGGCGTGGATGCCGTCGACGGTACGTTCGGTACTGAACTCGTCGCTAAACTTCCAGTCCAGGCGCCGGACGGTACCGCAGGGTATCGAGTAGCCCGCTTTGTCGGCGTTGACGGCCCTCGATGGTTCCTCCGAGGCGTTTTCGGCGGCTCGGCGGCTGTGGACCGCGAGGCCGCCGCCGGGCTGGAGGAAGTGTTCCGCAACATCGTTGTCGTGCGCGGGGATGTACCCATGCCTCCACGAGATTTACTTCCTCTTCGGCTTCCGCAGGACGCTTCCGGTGCAGCAGCGGCAGCGCAAAGCCCTGGGCTGGACGAAGTCAAGCGTGGCCCGGAAGTCACCAAGATTGGCTGACACTACGCCGGAGAACCTGAACCACAGGGCGACGCTAGATCCGTACAGAATTAGGTCCATCGCGCAGTTGCCGGAGCGGGGCCGGGCCGTGTGTCGAGGTTATGTGGAGTCGATTACGGTTCTGCCGGTTGGCGAGAACGTCAGCTTTTCTGCCGTGGTTTCTGATATCCACACACGGAAGGCTCCGTCTCAAGGACCGGCCGTCCGCGGAGAAGGCGTAGCGCAGGAGCATCGGGCCAGGCATCGGGCGCGTTTGATCTGGATGGGTCAGCGGATGGTTCCCGGTATTGAGGCTGGCGTGGAACTGACATTCGAAGGCATGGTGAGGCCAGTAGAGGCACTGCCCACCATCTACAATCCACGGTACGAAATCATCGGCCGTCCAAGGGAGAACCAGTGAACGAGCCGAGGCCAGAATCATCGAAAGATTCCTCGCGAGCCGAACCCTGTGGCGCCGATCCCGACCGGACTACCGAGGGGGTCCTGGCTCGGGCTGCGGCAGTAAAAAATGCTGACGGTCAGATCGATGTTCTGAAAACCATTGGAGGTTATCAGGGCCTGGCCGAAAGCATCGTTCCGGCGCTGGTGTTCTCCGTCGTGTTTACCGTGGGGCGGGATCTTCCATGGTCCCTGGCTGCCGCGATTGTCTCCGCGATGGCCTTTACGATCGTTAGGCTGGTTCAGAAGTCGTCAATCACCCAGGCGCTGGTGGGGATCGCTGGCGTCGCCATCTGCGCAGTCGTGGCCATGAGAAGCGGGGACCCCAACGACTACTTCCTCCCCGGGTTCTTCGTGAATGGCGGTTACATCCTGGCGATGATCCTCTCGATTGCGATCAAGTGGCCAGTTGCCGGGCTGTTGTTCGGCTTCATTCGGGGCGAAGGAACACAGTGGCGGACCAATGTTCGGCGGCGACGCGCCTACGCGACCGCCACATGGATTGTGATCGGCGTCCTTGCTCTGCGGTTGAGCGTGCAGTTGCCGCTGTATGCTGCTGGCCAATTTGTGGAACTCGCCACTGCACGAATTGTCATGGGCCTGCCGCTGTATGCATTGGGATTGTGGTTCGCCTGGCTGGTTTCTCGCAGCCCCGAGGACGTCCCTCAGGACCAACAAACAGAGGACGAGGACCTATCCTGAAGGGCCTCAGAGATGGCCAGGTCAGTCTTCGGCACTTCCCATGAGTAGCTGACGGAGTTCGTCTTCGGCCGCGATTGTTGAGATGAAAAACAACTCGTCTCCACTGTCTATAACGTCATCGCCGCTGGGCGTGATGGGTTGATCGTCACGCAGGATGGCAACCACCGTGGCGTCCGCAGGCCAGGTGATCGAATCCAATGTCCGGCCAAGGAACGCCGATGTCAAAGGAACCGTGAACTCCACGATAGAGGCGACTCCGCTCTGCAGCGTCAAGAGCCTCACGACATCTCCGACCTCTACGGCCTCTTCTACGAGTGCTGTCATGAGCCGGGGCGTATTCACCGCTACATCCACGCCCCACGAATCATCGAACATCCAGTCGTTTTTGGGATTGTTGACCCGCCCGACCGTCCTCCCAACGCCGAATTCGCTCTTCGCCAGTAGAGAGACCACCAGATTCACTTTGTCATCGCCGGTAGCCGAGACGACGACGTCTGCGTCTTCGAGCTGTGCGTCCTTGAGCGTTGTCAGTTCGCAGGCGTCGCCGATGATCCAGCGTGCGTTCTCTATGCCGCTGCGGATGACGGATTCGGGTTTCTGGTCAATCAGGAGGATGTCGTGCCCGTGGCTCATGAGCTCGCGCGCAATGGAGGACCCAACGCTGCCAGCCCCGGCGATAACAACTTTCACTCTGACTCCTTCGCGGGCGCCTGCGACAGGACACGGGTTACGTCGTCTGTTGCCGCAACCCGCATCATCGCATGCACTACATCACCTTGTTGGTAGCTGGTGCCATGGCCGGGAAGAACGCCTTCGCCGAAGCGGGTCAGGTAGGCCACACGGACGCCGGCGGACGTCTCGATATCCGAGAGCGTGCTACCCACCCAGCCCTCGTGGAGGGATAACTCGCCCAGAATGAGACGGCCAGAGGATTCACGGAAATCTCCGTTGATACTCTGCTCCGGCAGAATGCGACGCAGCACCTGATCGGCGCTCCACCGAACCGCCGCGACGGTCGGAATGCCCAGCCGCTGGTAGATTTCGGCCCGGCCGGGATCGTAGATGCGAGCGACAACGTGCGGAACGTGAAAGGTTTCTCTGGCGACACGTGTGGCGAGAATATTCGAATTATCGCCGCTGGACACGGCCGCGAATGCGTAGGCGTTGACTATGTCTGCCTCACGCAGAGTATCCCGGTCAAAACCCACGCCTGTAACCGTCTGGCCGCAAAATGATGCCCGGAGTCGGTTGAATGCGCGTTCATTCTGGTCGATGATGGCAACGGAATGGCCAGAATCCTCCAGAGTGTGCGCCAGTGTGGCGCCCACGCGACCACAACCCATGATCACAAAATGTGCCATCCCTGGTTCCTCACCTCTTGTCCAGCCGTACTGCACCAGCCTATTCCAGAAGCCGCTGTTCGCCAGCACGGCGCTTTGAGACTAGCGTTTAGCGATGTGCTGACATTTTTTGATGCGGTGAAACGAATTCTGGTCGGGCAACCGTTCCGCAACGATCATTTCCGCCGCGAATCCCTTCCGAAGCGGACGGCTTTGCCCGTCTTCTCCGTGAGCGCGCTCTCGTCCGTGGCATACGCCCCCGATGAGATCATCCTGACCCTCGCTCTGGCCGGAGTAGCGGCGCTGACACTGTCGCCGTGGGTCGGTCTGGGCGTCGTCGTCGTGCTCCTTGTCATCGTGGCCTCCTACCGGCAGGCCGTCTTCGCTTTTCCGACAGGGGGAAGCGACTATGAGATTTCGTCCCGTAATCTGGGAGACCGGGCGGGTGTCACTGTTGCGTCCGCGTTATTGGTGGACTATGTCCTGACTGTTGCCGTGTCGATGTCATCGGCTGCGCACTACATAATTTCCGCCTTCCCTGCGCTGCGTGATGGCGAAACGATATTCGCCGTAGCAGGGGTGGCCATCCTTGTTCTTCTCAATCTCCGTGGCGTTCGGCGGGGCAGCCGGGCTATTGCCATTCCCGCGTACATATTCATGGTCTCTATCCTCGGTATGTGTGCCATTGGACTGATCCGCAGTGTCAACGGCACTCTGGGAAAAGCGCCAAGTGCCGATCTCGAGATCATTCCTCAGGCCGGCTTTGATTCAGGGCTAGTAGGTCTAGCGGGGGCGCTGCTGGTGCTTCGCGCCTTTTCCACCGGCGCGGCAGCACTGACTGGTTTGGAGGGCCCGGGAGGAAACGTCCAGAGCTTTCAGAAACCGAAGCGCCGGAACGCGGCCACGACGCTGCTTCTTGTAGGCGTCATCGCGGGGGCGATGACCGCGGGTGTGATTTATCTGGCCCGTGTCACGCGGGTGCATTTGGTGCAGGATCCGGCAACCCAGTTGCGTCGAGATGGTGCACCCCTGCCGGATGATTACGTGCAGAACCCCGTCGTTGGTCAGCTCGCTGCAACCATATTCAACGACGGAAGTCTTCTGTTCGTTGTCGTCGTTGCATCCACTGCTCTGGTGCTGGTGCTGGCAAGCCATGCCGCGTTCAGCGGTTTCCCCACGCTGGCCTCGACGCTCGCTGTCGATCGCTTTCTGCCGAAACAGTTGCGTGCCAGAGGCGACCGCCTCACGTTCAGTAACGGGATCATTGCCCTCGGTATTGCCGCGATTGTCCTGATCCTGATATTCGATGCGGACGTCACGGCGCTGGTTCAGCTCTACATAGTCGGAGTGTTTGTCTCATTTACACTGACTCAGCTGGGACTGGTGCGTCATTGGACCAAGGAACTGCGGTCCACACCGGATTCTTCTGCGCGGTTCCGGATGATGAAATCTCGGCTAATCAATCTGATTGGTTTTGCCCTCACAGCGGCAGTACTCGTGGTCGTACTGGTCACGAAGTTCCGTTACGGCGCTTGGATCGCTGTTCTGGCGATCGTCATTCTGGCGCTGCTGATGTTGGCGACGCACGCTCACTACAACAAGGTGGAGCAGGAGCTGACCATAGAGGCAGATCACGTCTCGAAGGCGCTGCCCTCCCGGGTTCACGCCGTGATACTTGTGTCACATGTGCGCAAACCTGTCCTGCGCGCTCTCGCGTTTGCGCGGGCCTCAAGGCCGTCAAAAATTGACGCGATTGTCGTCGACGTCGATCAGGAGGAAACTCGACGTACGCTTCAGGACTGGGAACGGTATCGTATTCCGGTACCGGTCACGGTGCTCGCCTCGCCCTACCGTGACACCATCTCGCCGATTCTGGAATACATCAGGACCATCCGGAGCGAATCTCCGCGGGACCTGGTAGTGGTTTACATTCCCGAGTATGTGGTTGGTAAATGGTGGGAACAGTTGATGCACAACCAGACGGCCCTGCGAATAAAAGCCCGGCTGCATTTTGAACCAGGTGTCATGGTGGCTAGTGTGCCGTGGCAACTGGCCTCCTCCGAAGCCTCACGAAAGTATCAGGACCTCTGACATGGATCACCTTCTTGAACTCGTCCTCGGCCCTGTTGCCCATGGCGGCCATTGCGTTGCACGTCATGAGGGCCGGGTGGTCTTTGTCCGGCATGGGATTCCCGGCGAGCGGGTGAAAGTTCGGCTGATGGACCACGACGACGACGCCCGCTTCTGGCGTGGGGACGTTGCCGAAGTGTTGGACCCGTCTCCGGATCGGGTCGATCACTTCTGGCCAGAAGCGGATGCGCTGAGGGCCTCGGCTCGAAACCAGCTACCGGTTGGCGGCGCAGAGTGGGGTCACATGAACCTCTCCACGCAGCGGAAGTTGAAGGGCCTGGTGTTTGCGGAGCAGCTCAAGCGACTCGCGGGTATGGAGCGAAGTGTTGAGGTGGAAGCCGTTCCGGACTTGACCACGGATGGGTTGGCGTGGCGTTCGCGTGTCGCTTTCTCGGTCACAGCCAATGGCCGCCTTGCTATGCATCCCTACCGATCCAATGATCTGATTTCTGTGCAGGCCATGCCGCTGGCAGTGCAGGCAATCAATGACCTCAAGCTATGGCAGCAGGATTTCTCTGGGATTGAGCGAGTGGAAGTGGCCGCGCCGTCATCGGGAGATCCTGTGCTGATTCTCCTGTTTCCGCGTGATGGGGTGCCCACAACAAACGTGCACCGAACGGCTCGCAAACTTGTGGGCGGAATGTCCGTGGCCATCGTCGGGCCACAAGGGGCAGTGGAACGGGTGCGTGGAAGAACCTGGGTACGCGAGGTTGTGGAAAACAACAGCTTCCGGGTCTCAGGGCCGGGTTTCTGGCAGATCCACACATCCGCGCCGGATGTATTGACCACCGCTGTTCTGGAGAGTCTCGATCCTCAGCTGGATGAACATCTCGCGGACCTGTACGCGGGGGCGGGACTCTTCTCCGCAGCTCTGGCCGATAGGGTCGGCCCGGGCGGAACAGTACTATCCATGGAAGCCTCGTCCACCGCGAGCAGAGACGCCCGGAAAAACCTACACCACTACCCTGGAGTCGACGTTCAGCAGGGCAAGGTGGAACGGTTGCTATCGGCGGGGCGTGAAGATATCACGGGTGTGGTGCTGGACCCACCTCGCGTCGGCGCAGGACGTGTCGTCATCGAACGCATCACCGGCTCCCTGGCCCGCAGAGTGGTCTACGTTTCCTGTGATCCGTCGTCCTTCGCCCGCGATGTCGGGTATTTTGGTGCCGCCGGATGGGACCTCAAGACTGTGAGGGTTTTTGATCTTTACCCGCATACTCACCACATGGAATCGGTCGCCATCCTCGAGCCAGCTTCCTGAGCCGTGTGCTGGCGGGGATAGGATGGGTTCAGGAGTTCCGGTTCGCGCCCATACGTGCGGTGGCACGGGGGACCCACTCTAAGGCGTGCCTTACTAGCGGGTATAGAGGGACGGGGTAAAGATGAAGTTGTGGCGAGAGGAGTCCTGTAATGAATAGTGCGGACAGTTTTGGTGCCAAGGGTGTACTGGATGTCAAAGGCAAAGAATACGAAATTTTTCGACTGAGTTCGGTTGAAGGTGCGCAGAACCTTCCATTCAGTCTCAAGGTGCTGTTGGAGAACCTGCTTCGCGCCGAAGACGGCGCGAACATCACGGCGGAGCACGTGCGTGCGGTTGGCGAATGGGATTCCCAAGCGCAGCCCACGACGGAGATCCAGTTCACTCCAGCACGAGTACTCATGCAGGACTTCACTGGTGTTCCCTGTGTTGTTGACCTCGCGACCATGCGTGAGGCAGTAAAAACTCTCGGGGGAGATGCCAAGCGTGTCAACCCGCTCGCACCGGCAGAGATGGTCATCGACCACTCGGTGCAGATCGATGTATTCGGCAACGCCGACGCAGTGCAGCGCAACATGGAGATCGAGTACCAGCGAAACGGTGAACGGTATCAGTTCCTTCGCTGGGGACAGACGGCGTTCGATGACTTCAAGGTTGTTCCCCCGGGAACTGGAATTGTTCACCAGGTCAACATCGAATATCTGGCGCGTACAGTGATGACTCGAACCGTTGAGACCGAGGACGGTCCCGTACTTCGTGCCTACCCTGACACCTGTGTCGGCACGGACTCGCACACCACCATGGTCAACGGACTCGGCGTACTGGGTTGGGGTGTTGGCGGTATCGAAGCCGAAGCCGCGATGCTTGGCCAGCCGGTATCCATGCTGATTCCCCGCGTGGTCGGCTTTAAACTCTCCGGCAGCATTCCGGCCGGTGCAACCGCTACTGACGTGGTCCTCACCATTACCGAGCAGTTGCGTCAGCACGGCGTGGTGGGCAAGTTCGTTGAGTTCTATGGTGAGGGTGTTGCTGAAGTTCCGTTGGCAAACCGCGCTACGATCGGCAATATGAGCCCTGAGTTCGGTTCAACGGCCGCGATGTTCCCGATCGACGATGTAACCCTGGACTATCTGCGCCTCACCGGCCGCTCGAAAGAGAACGTGGACCTCGTGGAGGCCTACGTCAAGGAACAGGGGATGTGGCACGATCCTTCGCGGGAGCTGCGCTTCTCTGAGTACCTTGAACTTGATCTTTCTACCGTAGTTCCCTCGATCGCAGGACCCAAGCGTCCACAGGACCGCATTGCCCTCACGGACGCGAAGGAACAGTTCCGCAAGGATCTGCACAACTACGTCGGTGCAAGCAATGAAGACGCCCTTGACGAAGCACTGGAAGAGTCCTTCCCAGCCTCGGATGTTCCGTCCATGACGTCAACCGTCCGGCACTCGGCTGCTTCCAACGCAAATGGTCGGCCGTCAAACCCGGTAAAGGTCGAGATGGAGGACGGGCGTAAGTTTGTGCTCGATCACGGAGCCGTCAGCATCGCGTCCATCACGTCGTGTACCAACACCTCGAACCCTTCTGTCATGCTTGCCGCGGCAGTCCTGGCTCGCAACGCTGTTGAGAAGGGCCTCGTGTCGAAGCCCTGGGTCAAAACGTCAGTAGCCCCTGGATCTAAGGTCGTCACTGACTACTACGATAAGTCGGGACTGAACCCGTACCTCGAGAAGCTCGGTTTCTTTACCGTCGGTTATGGCTGCACCACGTGCATCGGCAACTCGGGACCGCTCGAAGAAGAAATTTCGCTGGCCATCCAGAACAATGACTTGGCGGTCACGTCGGTCTTATCGGGTAACCGTAACTTCGAAGGGCGGATCAACCCAGATGTCAAGATGAACTATCTGGCGTCGCCGCCACTGGTCATCGCCTATGCGTTGGCTGGTTCCATGGACTTCGACTTCGAGACGGAGGCCCTCGGCCAGGACGAAGCTGGCAACGACGTCTTTCTGAGGGATATCTGGCCGCACCCCACCGAGGTGCAGGAAATCATGGACGCATCCATTGATCAGGAAATGTTCGCCAAGGGCTACGAGGGTGTGTTCGACGGCGACGAACGGTGGAAGGCGCTCGATACGCCAGAGGGCGACACCTTCGAATGGCAGGACAACTCCACGTACGTGCGGAAGCCACCATACTTCGATGGCATGACCATGGACATCGATCCTGTAGAAGACGTCAACGGGGCTCGGGTTCTGGCCAAGCTGGGAGATTCGGTGACTACGGACCACATCAGTCCCGCTGGTTCCTTCAAATCAGACAGCCCTGCCGGTCGTTATCTGCTGGAGAACGGCGTCGAACGCAAGGATTTCAACTCTTACGGTTCACGCCGTGGAAACCATGAAGTCATGATTCGAGGAACGTTCGCGAATATTCGGTTGCGGAACCTCCTGCTCGACGGCGTCGAGGGTGGTTTTACCCGTGACTTCAGCCAGACCGGTGGTCCTCAGGCGTACATCTACGACGCGGCCATGAACTACCAATCGGCCGGCACACCGCTGGTGGTGCTTGCGGGCAAAGAATACGGCTCGGGCTCCTCACGTGACTGGGCAGCCAAGGGCACAGCGCTCCTGGGTGTCAAAGCGGTTATAGCCCAGAGCTACGAGCGGATCCACCGCTCGAACCTCATCGGAATGGGTGTTCTTCCGTTGCAGTTCTCTGAAGGTGAGTCCGCAGCTTCACTGAAGCTCACGGGGACCGAGACCTTTTCTGTCGAGGGTGTAACGGCGCTGAACAATGGTGAAACGCCTCGCACAGTCAAGGTAACGGCCACACCTGAAAGTGGGGAGCCGGTCAGCTTCGATGCTGTTCTGCGCATCGACACTCCAGGTGAAGCTGATTACTACCGCAACGGTGGCATCCTTCAGTACGTGCTGAGGCAGATCGCCAAATAGGCGGACTGACCACAGCCGGGAAGACCTGCGATTTCGTTGTGGAATCGCGGGTCTTTCCCGTATTCCCGGTCCAGGCATTCTGAGAGGCGGTTGTTGATGCGGATGGAACAGATAGGTTCGCCGGCACAACTGCGCAGCGTCCCTGAAGCCGAGCTTCCTCAGCTCGCGGACTCCATCAGGGAATTCTTGGTCTCGAACGTATCCCTTACCGGAGGTCATCTTGGCCCCAACCTGGGCGTCGTCGAGCTGACCTTGGCCATCCACCGAGTCTTTGAGTCTCCGCGGGACAGTATTGTGTTCGACGCCGGACATCAGGCTTATGTTCACAAGATCCTTACGGGCAGGCAGGACTTCCGGTCGTTGAGGTCCGTTGACGGGCTTTCGGGGTACCCGAACCGCGCTGAATCCCAGCATGACATCGTGGAGAACTCCCACGCCTCGGCATCGATCGCGTGGGCCGACGGAATCTCTCGCGCGTGGCGGCTGCAGGGTGTTCTCGGCAGGTCCGCCGTCGCCATTGTGGGTGATGGCGCCCTGACCGGCGGCATGGCATGGGAATCCTTGAATAATCTGTCCGAAGAATTGGATAGAAGCGTCGTCGTTGTGGTCAATGACAACGGCCGTTCCTATGACCCCACGGTAGGTGGGGCGGCGCGCCATCTGGCCGAATGGCGCTCGGGAAACGGCAGCAGTGTCCAACAAGAGGGGATCTTCGAACTCTTGGGACTGCGTTACCTAGGCCCCGTTGACGGGCATAATGTCATGGAACTTGAGCGAGTCCTCGGTGAAGCAAAAGCATTGAGGTGCCCTGTGGTCGTTCACGTCATCACGGAAAAGGGGCGGGGATATGCCCCCGCGCGTGCAGATGGAGCTGACCAGTTCCATACTGTCGGTGCTATTGACCCGGAGACTGGGAAACCAGCGAACACAACACTGACGCCTGAACCATCGTGGACGGACGTCTTCGCTCAAGCGATGGCCGGTGCCGCGGAGCAACGAGCCGATGTTGTGGCTGTCACCGCGGCGATGTCCGGGCCCACCGGGTTGAGTGTGCTCGCGCGCGCTAGTCCTGACCGTGTGATCGACGTCGGAATCGCCGAGCAGCATGCGCTGACCATGGCCGCCGGACTGGCCTTTGCTGGCCTGCATCCCGTTGTAGCCCTCTACTCCACGTTCCTCAACCGCGCCTACGACCAGCTGCTGATGGACGTTGCGCTCCATAGAGCAGGTGTGACCCTGATTCTGGATCGCTCCGGAGTTACAGGCCCGGACGGCGCTAGTCATCACGGTATGTGGGATCTGGCCTTGATGCAGACCGTCCCTGGCCTTCGTGTTGCCGCCCCACGCGACGCAAGGACGCTACGGGAGGAACTCGATGAGGCGCTAGATGTACATGATGCGCCGACGGCGCTGCGCTATGGCAAGGGAGCAGTTGGTCCGGACATCGGAGCCATCCGAAGGCTTCCGGATGGAACGGATGTTCTGGCGGAGGCTGGCAATAACGGTTGCGATGTCCTGCTGATCGCCGTTGGCAGCACATGCCCGATGGCATTGGGAGCCGCGGAACAGTTGGAGGAACAGGGCTTGGGTTGCACCGTCGTGGACCCACGCTGGGTTCTGCCGGTACCGCCATCGCTCACGTCTCTTGCCTCCTCACACCAACTCGTCGTCGTTCTTGAAGAAGGGATTGACTGTGGAGGCATCGAAGCGCGCGTCAGGCAGGCACTGGACCGAGCGCACGTCCAGGTGCCGCTCATGAGCGTTGGTTTGCCGGAGGAGTTTCTAGGCCACGGCAGCCGGACCGACATACTGGACCGGGCGGGTCTGACCCTGGATCGAATTGTGGACCGCGTTGTTGCCATATGGCCGACGCTGGGAAAAGAACGTTCGGCCGACACAACGGTCAGACCAGGGAAGGAAGACACAGTCACATGAGTTTTATCAGGTACTACCGCAGGAATCCCGATGGTCCGATGGATTTTCGAGAGGCTTGGTACGAGGACGAAGTTGGGCAGCTCGTAGTCAATCACGGGCACGTGGGTCACCAAAGTAAAACCACGGGTAATGACGACGTCGGCCCGGAGGACGCTGACCGGATGCTTGCAGCATTTGAACAGCAGTGTACAGCGGACGGTTATGAGGTGATTCCGGAGACCGAGCAGTCGCGGGTAGTGGCGCAGTTTGCGTTGAAGAGCACGGATGGCACGGAGCGCGACCGCTACCTGGAGCGCAAAGCCGTAGCAACGATCACGGGCCACTTCGCGTGGCGTGGACTCGGGACGGTAGAAGGGAGCGAGTTCAGGCCAGGCAGATTAAACATCAATTGCCTCAGTCCTGATCCGCAGAAGGCCGTCAATGCGCTCAAAATCTGTCTTCGGGAAGCCGCCCTGGATTTCACCAAGCTGAGAATCGGGGTAGCCCCCTATGATGAGAGCACCGGGTACCGGTTGCGGCATCCACTACCGGTCAAGAGCCCTTTCGTTCTTTAACGAAGCCCGTTCCGGCAGGGATGACAACACTAAAAGGAGCCACGTGGACTATCGCAGACTCGGCACATCAGGATTGACGGTTTCGGCCGTCGGGTTGGGATGCAACAACCTGGGACGAGAATCCACGGCATCAGAATCCCAACGGGGTGCCACAGCCCTGGTTTCGGCCGCCGTGGAGGCGGGTATCACCCTGTTCGATACGGCGGACTCGTATGGGAGGACGCCGGGGCTGAGCGAGGAGCTGCTCGGTAAGGCGCTTGGCCGTAAGCGGGAAGACGTTGTCATCGCCACGAAGTTCGGCCTCGACGTCAATGGACTCAACGGCCGCGATTTCAGTGCGCGTGGTTCACGCCGCTACATCATGACTGCTGTTGAATCCTCACTTAAACGGTTGGGGACCGATTGGATCGACCTATATCAGTTCCACGCCCCTGATCCGGCCACGCCCATCGATGAGACGCTAGCCGCCATGGATGATCTCGTCAGGGCGGGCAAAGTCAGGTATATCGGACACTCAAACCGCTCTGGTTGGTCCATCGCGGAAGCTGAATTCATTGCGCGGCACAACGGAGGTGCACGTTTCATTTCCGCCCAGAATCACTACAACCTGCTGAATCGAAAGGTGGAAGCTGAAGTCCTACCGGCGTCGGCGGCGTATGGCATTGGCGTCCTACCGTACTTCCCGCTGGCCAACGGTCTCCTCACCGGAAAATACAGCAGCGGTAAAGCCCCAGCGGGCAGCCGCCTCACCCATTCGCGCACCAACCTACTTGCTACCGCTGACATGGACCAATTGCGTCTCTTTGGGGATTTTGCTAGGGCCAGGGACGTATCCGAACTTGAAGTAGCGTTTTCATGGCTAGCATCACGACCGGCTGTGGCCAGCGTGATCGCGGGGGCAACACGGCCGGAGCAGGTCCGTCAGAATGCTGTGGCGGCAAACTGGCAACCGTCAGAGGCTGACCTTGGGGAACTAGACGTGATCTTCCCGCCCGCCAGCTGACTACTCACCACTGCTGTCTGGCTCCGACAATCTGCCGGAGCCAGTCAGCAGTGTGTGTCGGCTAGACAGGTGTCGATGCGACGCCGGGTGCGTGGAATCTGCGTCCATTGACGCGCTCTGAAGCGCCGGTCCGATCAAGATACGGTGTAATTCCACCAAGTGACAATGGCCAACCTGCCCCGGTAATCATACAAAGATCGACGTCCTCCGGTGCGGCCACTACGCCTTCATCGAGCATCCTGCCAATCTCGTCGGCCAAGGCATCCTGTGTGCGGTGAAGCACTTCTTCAGCTGATGAGGGTTCCGTGCCGAACTGCATGAGAGCCAGGGTGGCCTCCGGAATGCCCTCCGAACCGTCGTCCTGCTTCTGCCAGAGGCCCTTGATGCCCTCGTCGATCAGTTTTTGCTGGTTCGCCGAAACGTGGAAGCGTTCCCCAAACCCAGAATGGAGCGACTCCTGGACGTGCTGTCCAACGGGCAATCCAACGAGTGCGAGCAGTTTGAATGGGGTCATGGGCAGGCCCATCGGATGCAGCGCCCTGTCCGCCACATCAGCCGGTGTTCCTTCGTCGAAGACTTTGGTGATCTCACCGAACATGCGGCCAAGAACTCGGTTCACCACGAACGCCGCGGCGTCCTTGACGAGGACGGCAGTCTTCTGCAGCTCACGGGCCATCGCAAACGCCGTTGCCAGAACAGCTTCCTCAGTCTGGGGAACCTTCACGATTTCGAGCAGCGGCATGACAGCGACAGGGTTGAAGAAGTGGAATCCAACCAGACGCTCCGGGTGGTCCAGATCGGCGGCCATCTCCGTAACTGAGAGTGAGGATGTGTTCGTGGCGAGAATGCAGGTGGGGGATACCACTGCCTCGACTTCAGCGAACACCTGCTTTTTGACTGACAGTTCCTCGAACACGGCCTCGATGACAAAATCAGCATCCGAGAATGCTTCCTTCCTAACGGAGCCAGTGACCAATGCCTTAGTGCGGTTGGCCGCGTCCGCGGAAATTCGTTTCTTGCCCAGCAGCTTGTCCACTTCGGCGTGAACATAGCCCACACCCTTGTCCACCCGCTCCTGATCGATGTCCGTCATGATCACCGGAACCTTGAGCTGCTTGGCGAACAGCAGAGCAAGCTGGCTCGCCATCAGCCCGGCGCCGACCACACCGATCTTGGTGACCGGCCTCGCCAGTTTTTTGTCCGGGGCACCTGCTGGTCGTTTGCTGCGCTTCTGGACCAGGTCCAGAAATGCGTAGACGGTGGCATGAAACTCGTTCGTCTGCATGAGATCACCGAGTGCTTTGCACTCGGCTGACGCGGACTCCGCCTGAGTTCGAGTCTTCCCCGCCTCGATCAGATCAAGCACCCTGCCGGGGGCCGGTGTTGCGTTTCCGGTGCGCGCCTCGACGATGGCACGGCCGCGTGCCACGGCGGAATCCCAATCGGGATCCGCGTCCGGGTCTGAAACCGCATTGGGTCGATCCACCGTAACGTCGTTACTCAGCACTCCGGCCGCCCATGCGATGGACTGTTCCAGAAAATCGGCCGACTCAAAAAGTGCATCCACGATGCCAAGGTCGAATGCTGCCTTGCCACTGAGCGTGCGGTTATTGTTCAGCGCGTTCTCGATGGTGACTTTGACCGCGTTCTGCGGCCCGATGAGCCTCGGCAAGAGGTACACCCCGCCCCATCCTGGAACGAGTCCTAGGAAAGCTTCCGGGAGTGCCAGCGCGCCTGCCGCTGTCGAAACGGTTCGGTACGTCGAGTGTAGCGCCAGTTCCAAGCCCCCGCCCAGGGCTAGACCGTTGACGAACGAGAAGCTTGGCACGGGCAGACTGGAGAGTGTGGTGTAGACGTCATGGCCCAGCTGAGCCATCTGGACTCCGAGTTCGCGGCGATCGAGCTTCTTGACAGCCGAGAGGTCCGCGCCGGCAACGAAGAAGTACGGTTTTCCAGTAATCCCCACGGCCTGGATCTCGCCGCGCACCGCCCGCACTTTTAGGGCCTCCAATGTTCGGCCCAGTTCAACCAGCGCCCCGGGGCCGAGCGTCGTCGGGCGCTTGTGGTCCATCCCGTTGTCCAGAGTCAACAGGGCCATGGTTCCTGCGCCGTTGGGCAGCTCTACGTCCTGCACGACGGTATGAGTCACCACCTCGTCTGGGAAGTTTTCCGCGAGTTCTGTGAAATCTGCAGCGCTCATGCTGGGTCCTCTCCTGTGGTGTCGATGTAGTCCTGGTGGTGGGGGTTCTCCCAGATCACAGTGCCGCCCATGCCGAGGCCCACGCACATGGTTGTCAATCCGTAACGGACGGCAGGATTCTCCTGGAACTGGCGGGCGAGTTGATTCATGAGGCGCACACCGGACGACGCGAGCGGGTGCCCGACGGCAATAGCTCCGCCGTACTGGTTCACCCTCGGATCGGTATCCTTGATGCCATAAAAGTCGAGGAACGACAGGACTTGCACGGCGAATGCCTCGTTTATTTCGAAAAGGCCAATATCTTCTACCGTCAGTCCGGCCTGCTTGAGCGCTTTTTCCGTCGAAGGCACGGGACCGTAGCCCATGACTTCAGGTTCGACGCCGGCGAATGCGTAGGCAACCAAGCGCATCTTGACGGAGAGGCCAAGTTCTCGGGCCGTGTCCTCGGACGCCAGAACGGCTGCGGTGGCGCCGTCGTTGAGGCCCGCGGCATTGCCAGCGGTGACCCGGCCGTGCGCACGGAAGGGTGTCCTCAAGTCAGCAAGCATGCCCATGGTTGTCCCTGGACGGGGCGGCTGGTCAGCGGTGTTCAGCGACCACCCCTGGTCGCTCGTCCGCGACGCAACTGGGACAAGGTCCGGCTGAATATTGCCGTTGTCGTACGCCTGGGCCAGACGGCGCTGACTCTCCAAGGCGTAGGCATCAGTGCGCTCCTTGGTGATGTCAGGGAATCTATCGTGGAGATTCTCTGCTGTGTTACCCATGTTCAACGCGGCCGGGTCCACGATCTTTTCTGTCATGAAACGAGGGTTCGGGTCCGATCCTTGCCCCATGGGGTGGTTACCCATATGCTCGACTCCGCCGGCTATGACGACGTCGTAGGCGCCGAAGGCAATGCCGGAAGCGGTGGTGGTGACAGCGGTCATCGCCCCTGCGCACATGCGGTCGATAGCGAATCCGGGAACGCTCTGGGGCAGGCCTGAAAGGAGGGCCGCCGTCCGTCCTATGGTCAATCCCTGGTCACCGGTCTGCGTGGTGGCGGCAATTGCTACCTCGTCGATACGCTCGCTGGGCAACTGTGGGTTCCGGCGCATGAGTTCGCGTATGCACTTCACGACAAGGTCGTCGGCACGCACGCCCGCATAGATGCCCTTGTCTCCTGCTTTTCCGAACGGTGTTCTGACACCGTCAACGAAAACGACATCCCGAATCCGGCGGCCTGCGCCAGCGGCTGTATGTGAGCTCACCTGTTGCTCCTTAGAAGAGTTAGTGCTCGGCACGATTGAACCTGATTCCATTATGTTACTTGTCAGTAACTTAGTGGGGCAAGCTGTTGTACCATCGTGACTATTCTTCCGGCGTGGCTCTCACAGGGAGCGGTTCCGGGTCCAGGAACGCGACGGTGATGATGGCCGACGTCAGGTCCACCTGCCAGTTTCGAGCGCCCAGCTCCTGTAACCGGACTGCGACGGATTCCGGACTGATGGGCTTTGGCGGCCGCCAAGAAATACGGCGCAGCGTATCTGGAGACAGCAAATTCTCCACTGGCATATTCAGCCGGGTCGCGAGGGCCGCCAACCGCGGCTTTGCAGTATTCAGTCGCGCGGCAGCTTCGGAATCCTTCTCGGCCCATACCCGTGGCGGCGGTGGAGCGTTCGTGGGAACATGCAACGCAGGCAAATCGGTTGTAGTTCTGGCTTCATTGAGGCAGCGCAGCCAACGGGGTGCATCCTTCTTTGCCGCCCGTCCATGAAATCCGTTTGTCGACAGAAGCTGTGGCACGGTGGATGGCATCGACTTGGCTGCGGCCACGATCGCTGAATCGGGAATGAGGCGTCCGGGAGCGACATCCCGGTTCTTTGCCAGCTGCTCCCGTTCAGCCCACAGTGCTCTGACTGCCGCGAGTTTTCGGCGGTCACGGAGCTGATGCATGCCCGATGTACGACGCCACGGATCGGTGCGTGGTACCGGTGGGGGAGTGCTTCGAATCGCCTCGAATTCTTGAAGTGCGTAATCGAGCTTCGACTGACTGTCCAACAACTCAATGAGCCGCTCCCGTACATCAGTGAGAACTTCTACATCGAGCGTGGCGTAGCGAAGCCACGGTTCCGGAAGCGGACGTGTGGACCAGTCCGCGGCGGAATGTTCCTTCGCCAAGGTGAAGCCCAGCAGCTCTTGAATTACGGCGGCCAGACCGACGCGGGGGAGGCCAGCCAATCGAGCGGCAAGCTCCGAATCGAACAGGCGGTCCGGCCGCATGCCCAACTCGCTGAGGCACGGAAGGTCCTGCGTGGCAGCGTGAAGAATCCATTCGACGCCGGAAAGTGCTTGGTTGATGATCAGGAGGTTCTCAAAGGGCTCCGGATCGATGAGCCACGTACCTGCCCCTTCGCGCCGGATCTGAACGAGAAAGGCTCTTTGTCCATACCGATAGCCCGATGCCCTCTCGGCGTCGACGGCGGCCGGTCCGGTGCCTGCGGCCAGCGCTTTTGCCGCCCGTTCAAGCCCGGACTGTGTATCTATGACCGCCGGAACGCCATCGCGCGGAGTGTCGAGCAATGGAAGGGGGGCGGGGGCAGCGCCGGATTCGGCAGGAGCCCCTGTTGTGGCGCCCTTGTCCTGCGCCGGCTGTTCGGCTGTCTGCGGCATCATGCGAAAATCCAGTCTCTTGAGGTGTGGCTGCTCGCCCGGACTCTGTTCGATTCCGGCCGGTCACAGCTCAGTCAGTTGCGTCGGAGGTGAGGCAGTGAAGCCACTCCTTCCGGAATGGGCGGAAGGCCCGCGAATGTACACACCATGTCCGACCACGCCTCAAGATGACTCGTCACCCGCCCACGCACGGGTGTCCAGGAAGCTCTTAACTCGACGTCTATACCGTCCGGTCTACCCTCAAGAGACCCAAAACTTTCCGAGAGAATCCTCGTTGCTGTCCCACCGGCAAGAGAGTGATTCGCGCCGCGGTCCTTTAGCGCATCCAGGAGCCAGGTCCAGGCTACCGATCCAAGGAGGGCGTCGTTTCCCATATCCGGCTCCAGACGGGCCCGAATGTATGTGACGATGCGGAAGGTCCCCTCCCACAACGAAGAGCCCTCGGGGCTATGGAGAAGAATGAACCGACCGGTGGCGAGTGTATCGCCGTCACTGTGGGCGAGCCCATAGGCCGTGGTCCCGTGTGCGTCGTCTGCTGGACTCGAGCCTTGTTCCGTGATGTCGGCACCCATGGCCACACTGTACGGAGCCAGGCGTGAGGGAGCTGGGACTTCGTGTAAATACAGTTCTGGCCGGCACGAGGCGCGACGTAGATCAGCCAATGCGGTCAAAAATTCAGGTGGCACCTCTGCCAGGTCTCCGGGAGCACTCACTGTGGAAGACTATTGTCGGAGTTTGCCACGACCACATGGACTCGCCGAGCGTAACCCATTTGTTACCTAGTGCGCGCCATTTCACGGATCAGCGCAGCGGCGAAACCATCGATATCTTCTTCTGAGGTGTCGAACGAGCACATCCAGCGGACTTCACCTGTGGTGTGGTCCCAGTCGTAGAAACGGTACTGTTCCCTGACTCTGTCTGCCACATCCCGTGGCAATTTCGCAAAGACGGCGTTGGCCTTGGACTCCTGGGTTATCGTGACTCCGTCAATCTCAGAAACTGCACTACGCAGACGTGCCGCCATGCTGTTCGAGTGCTGCGCAATGCGCAGCCACAAATCTCCGTCGAGGAGCGCAACGAACTGTGCCGAGATGAAACGCATTTTCGACGCGAGCTGCATATTCATCTTGCGTAAGTAGTGCAGACCGCTGGAAGAATCTTCGTTCAGCACGACGATGCATTCGCCGAATAACAAGCCGTTTTTGGTACCGCCAAAAGACAAGATGTCGACGCCGGCGTTACGGGTCAACTCCCGAAGGCTGACATTCAGCGCGGCCGCGGCATTGGCGATCCGCGCTCCGTCCATATGAAGTTTCATGCCTTTGGCATGGACATGATCAGCGATCGCGCGGACCTCGTCTACGGTATACAGGGTGCCGAGTTCCGTGGCCTGCGTGATGGATACAGCCAACGGCTGCGCGCGGTGCGCATCTCCCCAGCCCCAGGCTTCGCGGTCAATGAGCTCCGGGGTCAGCTTGCCATCTGGAGTGGAGATGGTCAGCAGCTTGATGCCGCCAACGCGCTCCGGGGCTCCGTTTTCATCAACATTGATGTGGGCTGTTTCCGCGCAGATCACCGCGCCCCACCGCGGAAGCAGCGATTGGAGAGCTAATACGTTGGCGCCAGTACCGTTGAATACCGGAAACGCGTGCGTGCCCGGTCCAAAGTTATCGACAACGACTTCCTGGAGACGTGCCGTATAAGCATCCTCCCCATAGGCGACCTGATGCCCCTCGTTTGCGGCGGCAATAG
This sequence comes from Arthrobacter roseus, assembly GCF_016907875.1. Taxonomy (NCBI): domain Bacteria; kingdom Bacillati; phylum Actinomycetota; class Actinomycetes; order Micrococcales; family Micrococcaceae; genus Arthrobacter; species Arthrobacter roseus. The sequence continues at coordinate 1,652,788 of NZ_JAFBCU010000001.1, forward strand.
CCCCCAAAATCTCGGGATGGACCCCTGAGTAGTTGTCGGAAGCGAAGCCCCGGACAGACGGATCGTGGATTCTGCGGTCGGTCATGGATGTCTCAGTCACATTTCCTAGTATCTCTGAATTTACGGTTGGGTGTTGCCAGCCTGCGCTCTGCACGGTTAGGACGCCAACACGATTCTGGCCCCATTGACCTCTGATGCTGACGCGGTGAAGACATCGACCATTGCCTCGGCGACCTGATTCACATGCGTGTAACCAGTGAAGGATTTCTCCGGCTCTGCGGCAATCATCGAGTCATCGAGCAGCGCCTTGATGACGATCACACTGGCGGCTGAATGCTGCTCAATTGGATCGTTTTTCCGCTTGGATTGCGCTCTGGTGAGCCCCTGTGCCATAGCCATGATCCACGTTTCCGCGGCAGCCTTGGCCGCGGTGTACGAGGCACCTCCTGCTGTGGGGGCGCTCACGGCAGTGGCCGAGACGATAGCATATCGTCCGATCGGCGAGGATGCGACGTCATCATAGAACTTTCGCGTGACATTGCGCAGGGTCGTCACGATCAATCGGTGCAGAAAGTCCCAGTCCTCGTCCGTCTGCCCAGTAATTCCCTTGCCACCGCGCCATCCGCCAACGAGGTGGATGACGCCATCGATTCGGCACCCGTCGTCCTCAAGTGACGTGTGTAGCGCTGCCACGGCTTCACTGTTGGTCAGGTCGCACTGTTCCATCCGGACACCGTCTAGGCCCTCCATGGCGGTTGCCAGACGTTCCATGTTGATATCCACTGCAACGATCGAGGCACCGGCTGCAACCACAGCGCGGGCACAAGCAACGCCTGACGGACTTGATGCTCCTGCGATGAGAACGGTGCCGTTCGCCAGTGAGCCGGCAACGGCGCTCATGCGTCGGACCTGCCGGTGACGCCTGCCGTAGAGGCAATAACATCCTTCATTTTGCGGTTAAGCGCCTCGTAAAACATCGAAAGAGGGAATTCGTCATCCAGAACCTGATCTGTGAGGCCGCGTGGGGGGCCATCGAGCGGAAGAGCGTCCGGTCCCTTCGCCCACACCGAGGCCGGGTTCGGGGTCAACGTGTTCGACACGAGATCGTAGGCGGCGAACCAGTGGGCCGTCTTGGGTCGGTCAATAGAGCGCCAGTATAGATCCTCGATAGCTTCGCCCAAGGCAATGACAACTGCAGGAACCTCGTCCCAGTCAATTGACATTTTACCGTCGGTCCAGTGAAGCACGTGATGTTGGTGCATCCACGCGAAGAGGAGTTGCCCGCCCACGCCGTCATAGTTTCGGACGCGGTTGCCGGTGATGGCGAATCGGAAGATGCGATCAAAGATCACGGCGTACTGAACGAGACCGGCATGGTGGCGTGCCTCTGGTGAGGCTTCTTCATCTTTTTCGATTTTGACGGACTCGCGAAATGCCGTGAGGTCGCACCGTAGTTCCTCAAGAGAGTAGAGGAAGTATGGCATCCGCTGCTTGATCATAAATGGGTCGAAAGGAAGATCACCACGCATGTGGGTGCGGTCGTGAATGAGGTCCCACATGACGAAAGTACTCTCGATGAGCTTCTGGTCCTCTAGCAGTGACGCTGCGCCTTCGGGCAGTTCCAGTGAGGTGATGTCTGCTGCGGCGCGGACCACGCGACGGTAGCGTGCGGCTTCGCGGTCCGCAAAGATTGCACCCCAGGTGAAGGCGGGAGTTTCGCGAACGGCGACGGTCTCGGGGAACAGAACTGCCGAGTTTGTGTCATACCCGGACGTGAAATCGAGGAATCGGATGGGAACGAACAGCTTGTTCGAATACTCACCGTCCTCGAGTTCACTAACGAAGTCCGGCCAGATCACCTCGATCAGAACTGCTTCAACCAGTCGTTCGGTGCTGCCGTTCTGTGTGTACATCGGGAAGACGACGAGGTGCTGCAATCCATCGATCCGGTGCTGCTGAGGCTGGAACGCAAGGAGGGAGTCCAGGAAGTCCGGTTCAGCAAAATCACCCTCAGCCCACGCTCCGAAGTCCGCGGTCAACGCCTCAAGGTATGCAGCGTCATGTGGAAAAAATGGCGAGAGCGTGCGGATTGAATCTACGATTGTTCCAACAGACTCACGTGCTGCTCCGTGCTGCTCCTGGTTCGGAACAGACCCGTCCTTGATCTGGAGGGGCTGAAAGGCGGAGACCGCGGCCTTCAGATCCTTCCAGGCAGTATGCTCCTGAATAGTTTCGTATGTCATGGCCTTGGTTTCGATGTACGTGTCAGTCACGGTGAGCAACTTTCTCGAAGGGTGTTGACACCGCACAGCGTGCGGGGCCGGGAGCTGACATCAGCGTAGCAATCAAACAGCACCACTTATCAAAATACCTCTACGACATAAGAGATTCTGGTTCTCAAGGCCACGCTTCACCGATATTGAAACAGTGCCTCTGTCTGGGTGGTCGAGGCACTGCTGTCTCACGTTCGCAGAGGAACTATTCGGCCGGTACGTGCCGTATGGAAATTGAATTGACACAGTAGCGTTGGTCAGTGGCGGTGTCGTAACCTTCACCTTCGAATACATGTCCCAGGTGCGAGTCGCAGTTGGCACAACGTACCTCCACCCTGTCCATGCCCATGGAGTGGTCGTGCAGATAGCGGACCTTGTCTTCGGCCAGGGGAGTCCAGAACGATGGCCATCCACAGCTCGAATCCATTTTGCCCGAGCTCGTGAACAGATCGGCTCCGCACGCACGGCACTGATACACGCCGGTCTCCGAGGAATCCCAATACTCGCCGGTAAACGGTCGCTCGGTGCCAGCCTCACGCAACACGCCGTATTCCTCGGGCGTCAGTTCCTCACGCCACTCTTCGTTCGACTTGAGAGTGGATTCTGGTTTCGAACTCATGCGTTCCTCCTCGAAATCGGCGGGATCCAAACGGACCCCATGACAGTAACGCTCAGGAGTCTCCGATAAATCCCGACCCGGAGTACAGATGCAGCACGGGCACGCCCAACTTGTCTTGCGCCCGGTTCGCCCAGTCTTGCCGGAATGTGTCGGCGACGGCATGCGGGGTGGTGATGACAACGCACTGCTGGGCGTCATGAGCCCTAACGGCATTGATCAGCGCCGGCACCGGGTCATCCGAGGTGACCTCTCCAACCGCCTGTAGGCCAGCGGCGGACATGACTGCAAGGGATGAGGCAAGTGCGGTTTGGGCGTCCATTTCCACTTTCCGGGGATCAGGTTGGCCCTCGTTCAGATCCCGGAACGCTTCGGCAAAATCCAACAGGCTCAGGTTGTCCAAGAAATCCGCCAACATGTTGCGATGCAGCACCGTCGGCACGATGACGATGAAGCTCATGTCACCACCTTCGGCGAAAGTGGCAAGGTTGTGGGCATCCGTTTCAACCAGGGGCACTTCGGTCAGAACAATTATCGACTCTGTCATGCCTCTAAGCCTAGCTTCGTCGACTCGTCTTAGCGCACGGCACTGCGAAATGGTACGTGTCGCGCGGAGTTCGACTCGTTGGCCGGAGCCCGCAAGAATGGGATCATGGATCACAAACGTGCAGGGCCGAGCAACGTATCGCCGGAAGCGTCAAATCCAGCATGGCTGAAGTGGACGGCCATAGGAATTGGGGCAGGAGCGGCAGCTGCATCCATCCTCGCGGGAACGACGTCGGGCCTTGCCGCCTATTTCGCGCGGCAAGTGATAACTCCACCGAGGACCCGGGAGGAGACCATAGAGATCCTCGCGGTCATGGGTCAGGGGCAGGACCGCCGTATTATTCTGCGTGCCGACAGCGATACGACGGTTGACGGTACCTACAGTCTCATGTTCGACGACGGCTCCGGCCATGCGCGGATTGGAGAGATTCTTTCCTATGTGCCTGGGGAAGGCACGGTTGAACGTGAGGTCGATCAGGTTTATTCGGGGGACATCTCCACTGCCGTGCGGGGGTGGTGGAGCGGTTCCGTTTACGACTCTCCAACTGCTCTGGGCTACGCCGAAGAGGAAGTGGATATTGCGGTGGAGGGCGGCCACGCTCCAGCATGGATTATCCGCGCCGGAGCCGAGTCAGGGACTTGGGCGATCATGGTTCACGGGCGTGGTGCACGTCGCTCAGAAGGGCTTCGGGCTGTCCCAACGGCGGCTGGTCTGGACATGACCAGTCTTCTCATCAGTTACAGAAACGACGGCGAGGCGCCGGACTCCGCCGACGGTCGCTATGGGCTGGGAATGACCGAGTGGCACGACGTCGAGGCCGCCATCACCTACGCACTGGCCCACGGTGCCAAGGATGTTGTTCTTTTCGGCTGGTCAATGGGCGGAGCAGTGTGTCTCCAGGCCGTCGATCTCTCGCAGTACGCCCGGCATATACGCGCGCTCGTGCTTGACGGACCAGTCATCAACTGGATAGACGTATTGGCCCATCATGCCCGGCTCAATAAGATACCCACGGCTATCGGCAGATTCTCGCAGTGGCTTATCTCTAACCCCGGCGGTCGCAAAATCACTGGACTAGCCACCCCTGTGGATCTGAAAAGCCTCGATTGGGTTTCCCGGGCTGACCATCTCAGGCAGCATACGCTCATCATCCACAGCGAGGACGACGAATTCGTTCCTGTTGGTCCGTCAGCAGAACTGGCGGCGAAGAACCCTCAAATGGTCACATTCGTGAGGTTCACCAAAGCACGGCACACCAAAGAGTGGAACGTGTCCCCGCAGCGATGGGAAAGTGAAGTTCGTGCGTGGCTGCTCTATCAACTTCGAGAGCGTCAATTTCCCGGCGACCACGACGATGGTGTCTAACATTAGGGTGCTGGAACGGCTTCCCGGATCTTTCGCTTGATCCGCCCCAGCATCGCGGTCATTCCTCGCATTCTCAGTGGCGTGATCGCGCGGCTTAAACCAAGCCTATCCGGCACGTCATCGGGAATCGCAAGGATGGTCGCAGCATCTAGACCGTCGAGACCCTCGTGAAGCACAGCAGCGAAACCTCGCGTCGTCGGAGCTTCTTTCGGCGCCGCGAAAAACAGGTGAATGTCGCCCGACTCCGGCGTCACTTCAAGTGCGAGGAAGAGCGGTGTCTGGCACTCCACCACCTGTTCCATGAGGCCCGGATGTTCGGTATAGCGGTCCGGCAAGGGAGGAAGCCCCCGAGAGAATTCGAGTAGTAACTGAAGCCTGTCTGGTTCTTCCAGTTCCTGAAAGTCGTCAATGATTTCCGCCAACTGTGCTGGCAGCGGTCTTTCGGTAGTCACTTACTGTTGTATCCCTTCGGTTCTTCGCCCCGCTCTTCACCACGGATAATCGGGACCCGAACAGCATTTCCCCACTCTGTCCAGGAGCCATCGTAATTGCGCACGTTCTCAAATCCCAGCAGGTGCGTCAACACAAACCAGGTGTGGCTCGAGCGCTCACCGATACGGCAATACGCAACAACATCATCGTTGTCTGAAAGCCCAGCCTCATCGCGGTAGATAGCATCTAGCTCTGCGCGATCTCGGAACGTGCCATCCTCAGCTGCAGCCCTGCCCCATGGTACGGATGCCGCCGTCGGAATGTGACCGCCTCGCAGTGCTCCCTCTTCCGGGTAAGCGGGCATCGTTGTTCGCTCTCCGCTGTATTCCTGGGGTGATCGAACATCAATCAACGGCTTGCCGAAGTGATTGATGACGTCGGGCAGGAAGGCGCGAATCGCCTCGTCCCGCCGGTCGCATACTGGATACTCGGTACGCTTTGGCATGGACCGCTCCGTGGTGAAGGGCCGCTCTTCCGCTATCCATTTGTCTCGACCGCCATCAAGCAACCGAACGTCTTCGTGTCCGAATAGGGAGAACACCCAGAGTGCGTACGCCGCCCACCAATTGCTTTTGTCGCCATAAATAACCACGGTGGTGTCTCGGGAAATGCCCTTGAGGGACATCAGGGCTGAGAATTCTTCGCCATCAATATAGTCGCGATTGACTGGGTCATTGAGATCTGTGTGCCAGTCAACCTTTACTGAGCCCGGAATGTGCCCTATTTCGTAGAGCAGAATGTCTTCGTCGGACTCCACGACCACTAGACCATCAGAGCCAAGATGCTCTTCCAGCCACTGCGTGGAGACGATCCGTTCAGGATGGGCATACTCCGAGAATTTTGTGCTGGTATCTACTGCCTTGGGCATTGAAACGACCTTCCTGGAGGGATAGGAAATAAATCCACCTGTCCTCTAGCCTAACCATCTGTCCGGACAGTAACTTCCCCCTCGTTCCGTTTGCGTGTTACACCTCACACGTCTGTGGGTCTGCGTCATGCTGTGACGTATCGTAACGGGGGCAGATAATTGATCTGGGACCAGTTGAATCTAAGGAACGGACTCCGTGTGGCCACGATAAAGCATCTGACGCAGCGCACCCCGCATGTTTCGGCGCACGAGTTGCTGTCAGGGTTTCATCCCTCGTCGCGGTTTGGGGACGTCTCGTTCGAGAGTTACCGTCCCGACCCGAGCCAGCCTTCTCAAACCGCTGCGGTCGAGGCGTTGAGGGCCTTTGCCGGCGGAGTCGGGCAGCCTCAGCCAGGTCCGCTCAGGCGGCTGTTCGGCGGCGGTAAAAGCACAGAGAAGGCGGGAATTTACCTTGACGGCGGATTCGGCGTGGGTAAAACGCACCTCCTGGCATCCTTGTGGCATGCCGCGCCCGGCCTTAGAGCGTTCGGGACGTTCGTTGAATACACCAACCTCGTGGGAGCACTGTCGTTCCGCCGGACGGTGGAGGCACTCAGCGCCTACAATCTCGTCTGTATTGATGAGTTCGAACTTGATGATCCCGGTGATACTGTGCTGATGTCACGGCTCATGCGTGAATTGGCTGATGCCGGAGTAAAACTTGCCGCAACGTCCAATACGCTGCCTGGGTCTTTGGGGGAGGGGCGGTTTGCGTCCGTCGATTTTCAACGAGAAATACAGGTCCTCTCTGACCAGTTCGACGTCGTTCGAATTGATGGAGAGGATTACCGCCACCGAGGGTTGCCAGAGGCTCCCAAGCCTCTGAGCGATGAGGATCTGATCGCACATATCGAGGCGTTGCCAGAAGATGTTGTGGTGGCCAAGGATTGCTTCCCTGAGTTGCTTCGTCACCTCGCCAGTGTCCACCCGAGCCGCTATCGTCAGCTTCTTGACGGTATCGACACAGTTGTTTGGCGCGGCGTTGAACCCGTCTCGGAGCAGGCCGTTGCACTGCGCTTCGTGGTGCTGGCTGACCGTCTGTATGACCGGAATATCTCGATCGTTGCCAGTGGGACCGCCATGGACCAGCTCTTCACGAAAGAGATGATGTCTGGTGGCTACATGAAGAAGTATTACCGGGCTGTGTCCAGGTTGACCGCATTAGCCCGGGAGGGGCAGCAGGGCGACGGCGCATAACTGTGCTCAGTCTGCCAGAGGTACTGGTTGGTGGGCGATACTGGGATCGAACCAGTGACCTCTTCCGTGTCAGGGAAGCGCGCTACCGCTGCGCCAATCGCCCAGAAAGACAAGGCCCGGGGGAATGCTGTGGAGCGGACGACGGGATTCGAACCCGCGACATCCACCTTGGCAAGGTGGTGCTCTAGCCAGCTGAGCTACGTCCGCATGAATCGGTTCCTGCGAACCGGATCGTGGGCGATACTGGGATCGAACCAGTGACCTCTTCCGTGTCAGGGAAGCGCGCTACCGCTGCGCCAATCGCCCCAAAGGGTAAAACTTTTACTGCCACGAGGTGGGGACGGGATTCGAACCCGCGTATACGGCTTTGCAGGCCGCTGCCTCGCCTCTCGGCCACCCCACCGTATCCCGGTTTAGAACCAGAAATGTTATTACCGCACTGCACGGTAACGACTGACAGTGACTTGCGAGCGGACGACGGGATTCGAACCCGCGACATCCACCTTGGCAAGGTGGTGCTCTAGCCAGCTGAGCTACGTCCGCACGAGGAAGACTGACCAGGGATTTTCGGGAACTAATCCTCCAAAAATCCGTGCTGATCTGCACTTTCCAACGAGTAAAAACAATATAGGAGGAATGGGGGTTCGTCCAATTGGGCTGTCGGGATGACGCGATTGTTCATCGACGCTGTCCTGGGTTAGCATTCTTGGTGCATGCAGGGGCGATTGGCGCAGTGGTAGCGCGCTTCGTTCACACCGAAGAGGTCACTGGTTCGAACCCAGTATCGCCCACAAGCTCACCATGTCCTCCGATCAGCAACGAGCTGACCGGAGGGCATTTTGTATCCAGCCTCTGCGTTTGCTGCAGGTGGCAGCGGTCGTCCTTAGTCACGGGCTGAAGATGATCAGAATGTCGGCGTGGCATGGAATGCTGAGTCCATGACTGCTCCAGCACTTGCCCATCAGACTGCCTACGGGCGTATGTACTCCCGTTCCTTGTCGGAGCCACCGAGCGTCCCTTCGATCACCAGCGTTATCAGCCAGGCTCCCCACGCCCTGGATGGTTGGTTTGGCTACATGTCTGCAAACGCGCTCGGTCGAGATCCCCGGCTGCCCGAAGCCCTGGGTGATCAGGCAAAACTGCGCGCCTGTATCCGTGAGGCGGCCAACGCCGCGACTGTCTACCGGGATGAGGCCGCTGCCCGCGGGGACAGAGTGCACACCTACTGCGAACAGGTGTCTCTGCGGGCGTTGGGGCAGCCCAACCGGCTGGAAGAATGTCGGCTTGAGCTCGCGCAGAACGGGGAGGAGGCGTTTGCCGCACGATTCGATGAGTGGTGGGACCTATACCAAGTGGAACCCCTAGCGCCGGAAATCACGGTCTGGAACAGTGAGGTTGGATATGCTGGCACGCTGGACCTCGTGGCCAAAGTGGCTGGCCGGACGTGTCTTATCGACTATAAAACCAAGGGCACCGACCGCTACGGCAAGGTCAAGAATATGGATGCCAAAGTCGTCATGCAGCTGACGGCTGGCCTCAAAGCTGTGGAGTCGCTGGTTGACGCTGAAGCCGGAACCTGGGAGCCATGGGCACACGGAGATGCCCCTATTCTGCTTGGAGTCGCCATCGGCGAGACCGAGGTGCGGCCCATGAGGGCGAATCCAAAGGTGCTCGCCAACCACTGGTATAAGTTCTGTGCTCTCCGCCGGGCGTGGGAAGCCTCACGCAACGCGTCGGAGGCAGGCGATCCACTGCTGCCCATCGCGCCCCCGCCGAGCGAGGACACCACGCCCGGCGGAACCACTGGTGCACAAGCCAACTAGACTTGAGTTTTGACAGACAGGCGAGCAAAGGAACCACAGCACACATGGCAATTCTTCCCATTCGAACCGTGGGTGACCCGGTGTTGCGTACCGAAGCATCTACGGTCACCAGATTCGGAACCGAACTGGAGCGTCTGGTGGCGGACATGGCGGAAACCATGGCGAACGTCAACGGTGCCGGTCTCGCCGCGCCACAGGTGGGAGTATCGCTGCGCATCTTCACTTTCGATGTTGACGGTGTATCGGGACATGTGATTAATCCTGAACTTGAACTTGGCGAGGAGAAACAGGCAGACCATATTGAAGGTTGCTTGTCCGTCCCGGAACTTGGGTTCGTGGTGCCCCGTAAAGCCTGGGCCAGAGTCACAGGACTGGACGTTACTGGCGGTCCCGTTGAGTATGAAGGAACGGGCATCCTCGCGCGCTGCTTTCACCACGAAACAGACCACCTCAACGGACGGCTTTACATTGACCGGTTAGCGGGTGAAGACAGGAAAGTAGCGTTCCGAGCGATGAGACAAGCTGACTACGACTCAGTTGTTGCTCGGACGAAAGCGGAGCGGGAGCAGAGTATCGATTCAATTTTTGGTCGCTCTTCACCGGGCAATGGCGCATTCGCCACCAACACGGGCATCCGGGGCTAGGCCATGCGCGTACTCTTCGCGGGCACACCCGAAGTTGCCGTCCCCTCGTTGGATGCTCTCGTTGCGGCAGGCTTCCACGTCGTTGCCGTACTGACCCGGCCAGATGCCCCGCTGGGAAGAAAGAGGGTAATGACGCCGTCTCCCGTAGCGGTCCGGGCAGCGGAGCTCAACATTCCAATTATCAAGGCCTCGCAAGTTGATGAGGCGGTGCAGGCTACCATTCAGGATGCGATGCCTGACGTAGCCGCTGTCGTTGCGTTTGGTGCCCTTGTGCCGGAATCAGCGCTGAGAATCCCATTGCACGGTTGGGTCAATCTGCACTTTTCCCTGTTGCCATCCTGGCGCGGAGCCTCGCCCGTTCAGTATGCCCTCATCAACGGCGATGACATCACTGGAGCATCAACGTTCCTCATCGACGCTGGACTGGATACAGGCCCGATCCTGGGCGCCATGACTGAATCAGTGAAAGCATCAGACACAGCAGGGGAGTTGCTGACACGCTTGTCGCACAGCGGTGCAGTACTGCTCGTTCAGACCGTTGCGGCCATTGACAAAGGCCTGGCAAACCCGGTTCCACAGGTGGGCGATGCAACATTGGCGCCTAAATTGAGTATCGACGACGCACGCGTGAACTGGAAGCAGCCTGCCATATCCATCCGCCGGCGCATCAATGGCGTGACGCCGGAACCCGGTGCTTGGACAACAGTGGAGGGCCAGCGCTTGAAATTCGGTCCGGTGGAACTCTCCGAGGCACCGAACGCACTGCTTCCTGGACAGGCCGCTAGGTCGGAGGCCGGGCTCGTTATCGTTGGCACAGGTTCAGGAGCCGTTAGTCTCCGTCAGGTCCAACCCGCAGGCAAGAAGATGATGTCCGGTGCAGACTGGTTCCGCGGTGCATCCCATGGCAAAGAGGTGGTTTTCGAATGAGTCCCAATCAGTCAGGACGTCAGGCAAGCGGTGATCAGAACCGCCGACGCAACACTCAGGGCAGGGAACGTAACCGTGGTGGTCAGCGTGACTTTTCCCAGGCTGCGCCATCGCAGCGGAAACGGGCAGCGGACCCGGCTCGACTCGTGGCCTTCGAAGTGCTCCGTGCCGTGTCCGAGGAAGACTCCTACGGGAATCTCGTTCTGCCGGAAAAAATCCGTAACCATCGCCTCGACAGAAGGGCGGCGGCGTTCGCCACTGAACTGACATACGGTGCTCTGCGCGGACAGGGATTTTACGATGCCGTGCTGGCTACATGTGTGGATCGTCCACTGGCGCAGCTGGATCCGGCCATCCTTGATGCCTTACGCATCGGCGCGCACCAACTACTCGCAATGCGTGTTCCGCATCACGCAGCACTGGATGAGACGGTTAGTCTTGGCCGGGCAGTCATTGGAGCTGGTCCTGCGGGTCTGATCAACGCAGTTCTGCGCAAGGTTACTCGGCGGGACCGGGAAGAATGGATTGAGGAGCTCACCAGCAGCGAGACCGATCCAACCCGTTGCGCATCCATTCGGTACAGCCACCCGGAGTGGATTGTCAGGGCGCTTCGCCAGTCATTGTCCGCCCATGGACGTCCCGTAACTGAAATAGATGAACTCCTGGCAGCAGATAATGCTGCACCTGTTGTGAATCTCGTGGCACTTCCCGGTATTGGCACGTTGGATGAAGCACGGGATGCCGGAGGAGAAGACGGTGACGTTGCTCCGGATTCGATGTTCTATAGCCAGGGCGACGTCGCCAGGTTGGAAAGCGTGCGTTCCGGCGTCGTCCGAGTGCAGGATGCAGGTTCCCAACTCGTAGCCAGAGCTGCAGCTGCAGCGGAACTGGGTGACGGTCCGGACAAACATTGGCTTGATTTATGCGCCGGACCAGGTGGAAAAGCTGCTCTTCTCGCCGCGCTTGCACAGCAGCGCGGAGCGGTATTGACCGCAAACGAACCGGCGAAGCACAGGGCCAGGCTGGTAACGCAGGCGCTTGGTGTGGTGGGTCATGAGAGCTGGTCCGTCCGCCAAGGTGATGGCCGGGACATCGGCAAGGATTTCCCCGGGCACTATGACCGCATCCTTGTCGACGCACCATGCACTGGATTGGGCGCATTGCGGCGACGCCCGGAGTCCAGGTGGCGGCGCCAACCCAGTGACCTCGCCGACCTCGCGGTCCTGCAACGCGAGTTGCTGGCCGCTGCAATGGATGCGGTCCGTCCGGGCGGGGTTGTCGTCTACGCGACCTGCTCTCCACATCCGGCGGAAACCATCACGGTTGTTGATGACATGCTGCGAAACCGGAAAGACATTGAAGCAGTGAACGCACCGGAGCTTCTGGAGTGCGTGGGCTTGAGAGGTGAACAGCTCGATGCCGGTACGGGAACGACGGCACAGCTGTGGCCGCATGTCCACGTGACGGACGGTATGTTCATGGCCGTTTTCCGCAAGAATCAGACCAAACCGGTATAACCAAAGTGGGCGAAGGGGTAATCGTGGGACAGTGTTCTATTCATCCGAGCATTCTCAGCGCAGACTTCGTGAATCTCGAACGAGAACTGGACCGGATTCGGGGGGCCGATGCGGTTCATGTGGATGTCATGGACAATCATTTTGTTCCGAACCTGACCATCGGGCTTCCAGTGGTAAAGCGCATTGCAGAGTCAACGGCATTGCCTGTAGATGCGCATCTGATGATTGAGAATGCGGATCACTGGGCGCCGAGATATGCCGAGCTTGGGCTGGCTTCGGTGACCTTCCATGCCGAGGCGGCTGCTGCTCCCATCAAACTGGCCCGGGACCTGCGAAGCAACGGCTCCAGGGCGGGGATGGCCCTCAAACCGGCAACGTCCGTTGTACCCTATCTGGATATGCTGCCCGAACTCGATCTGCTGTTGATCATGACAGTGGAGCCCGGTTTTGGCGGCCAGTCTTTTCTGGACCTGACACTGCCCAAGATACGAGTGGCTGCAGCGGCCGCCGCCGATGCTGGCCTTGAACTGGCAGTCCAGGTAGATGGCGGAATTTCTGTGGAAACGGTTGAGCGCGCCGCTGAGGCGGGCGCCACCATTTTCGTTGCCGGATCCGCCGTATATGGCGCCGAGAACCCCGGAGAGGCGGTGTCGGCCCTGCGGCGAATGGCCGACGCGGCGCGCGGACATCCTGATACGACGAGAAAAAAGTAGATAACGTCCGTGCCCGCTTCTATGAGATAATCAACGCATAATTGCATATACGTGCTCCGGGGTCGGTGTAATTCCGAACCGGCGGTTATAGTCCGCGACCCGATCAGAGATGCCCCTTGGGTGTCGCCGAGCGGTTGAGCCGGTGAAATTCCGGCACCGACAGTTAAAGTCTGGATGGGAGAAGCACGTACAGGAAGTCGATGTCGCGGTGCGTTCGTTGAACGTTGCCTGACACGAGTATCGACGCTGTCGTCACCCCCGGAGTCGCCGCTAAGGGGAAGGACGAGATGGACATTTTGCGGTGGCTCTTTGACGCTACTATCCAGATTGGCTCAAGCCAACTGCTGGTACGCGAAGTATTAGGAAATATTTTTGGGTTGTTGAGCGCCCTCAGTGGAATGCGCCGTAAAGTATGGGCATGGCCGGTTGGCATCGTCGGCAACGTTCTTCTGCTCACTGTGTTCGTTGGATCAGTGTTCGGAGACGCCGACACAGCTAATCTATTGGGCCAGGCGGGCCGTCAGATCATGTTCGTTGCTGTGTCGGTGTACGGATGGCGCCAATGGAGCGGTCGCAATACTAACGGCCGCGCGTTGGTCCCCCGATGGGCAACCGCCCGCGAGCGCGGTTTCCTGATAACCGCTCTGATTCTGGGAACCGTTGCCTTGACTCCACTTTTCCGGACTTTGGGATCCTACGAGCCGGTCTGGGCTGATGCCTGGACATTCATGGGTTCACTGCTGGCCACTTATGGGATGGCGCGCGGGTTGGTTGAGTTCTGGCTGATATGGGTCGCTGTGGATGTTGTGGGCGTGCCGCTGCTGTTCAGCGCTGGGTATTACGCCACCGCGGTCATGTATCTGTTTTACGGGCTCTTCACGTTAGTGGGCTTCTTCGTCTGGATGCGGGCGCGCAATGCCAGCGTCTCTGGTGCCGTCGAGGCTTTTTCATCTGGATCGTTGGTTCGCCGGTGAGACCAGAAGATGGCGGTTTTCCGCCTGGCACAACACCCTTCCTTTCCTCTGATGCCGCTATGGACCGTGCCCTGCAGGCAGCCGCACGTGGACCGAGGGGAGCCAATCCGCTGGTCGGAGCTGTCCTGACCGGTGCAGACGGCAAAGTCATCTCCGTCGGCTGGCATCGCGGGGCGGGAACGCCTCATGCAGAAATCGACGCTCTCAGCCTGGCGTCCGCAGCCAATATTTCGGTGGACGGCACCACCATGCACGTGAGCCTGGAACCCTGCAATCACACTGGCCGAACGGGTCCGTGTTCGGAGGCCATCAGGGCTGCGGGGATCAGGAAGGTCATCTATGCAACCCCCGATCCGCAGGATCACGCCAGTGGCGGAGCGCGGTATCTGGCAGCGAACGGGATCGTTGTCGAACGTGGTCTCCGGGAGTCCGATGCCCGAGCCCTGAATAATCGCTGGTTTGCCGCTCGAGCCGAACAACGACCGTTTGTCACACTTAAGGTTGCGCAGACTCTCGACGGGTTCACAGCCGCAGCGGACGGATCCAGCCAGTGGATCACCGGGAGCCCTGCCCGCCAGGACGGGCACCGATTACGGCGGCTTACTGACGCCGTCCTCGTAGGTACTGGAACTGCTCATACGGACAATCCCCGGCTGACGGCGCGAGACGAGAACGGCGCCGTGTCCATTCGGCAGCCTCTGCGCGTTGTTGCTGGCCTGCGGGATGCCGACGCGGGGTTGCAGCTAAGCGGAGGCGATGGCCAGTGGCTCCATATTCGGGACCGAGACCCGAAGCGCATCCTTGACGTCCTGCACGAGCGGGGTATCGGTCATGTACTGATCGAGGGTGGTCCCACGGTGGCGGGCGCGTTCATCGCAGCGGAACTGGTCGATGAACTGTTCGCCTACGTTGCGCCATCGATCCTTGGTGCGGGAAAGTCCTCCTTTGCAGGACTCAAGATTGATTCAATTCGAGAAATTCGCCGATGGGAATGGGACACGACCATGGATGGTCCGGCCACCAGATTCGGAGCGGATCTGCGGCTGCATCTGCGGCCGGAAGAGAGAGGAGATTTCTGATGTTTACAGGAATTGTTGCGGAACAGGGAACCGTCGTAGAAACAGGGAGGGCGCCGTCTGACGGCGTTGCGTCCCTGAGCTTCGATGCTCCGGCAACGTCTATTGGCCTCACCCCTGGCGGATCCATTGCCGTTAACGGCGTGTGTCTCAGCGCTACGACGATTCAGGGGAGCGTCATCACCGTGGATGTCATGGGTGAAACCATGAAACGGACCACTATCGGAGCCCTTGAGCCCGGAGAGGCCATCAACCTTGAACGATGTGTTCCCGCCGGAGGACGTCTGGACGGACATGTGGTTCAGGGACACGTTGACGGCGTGGGCACCGTGGATGAACGCGAGCACCTAGGCCAGTGGCACCGCGTACGCATCGCCGTCGACGGCGGGCTGGCCCGCTACATTGCCGAAAAGGGCTCTGTGGCTGTCGATGGCGTATCGCTCACCGTGACGGCCGTGAGCGGTGCGGACGAGAAGAAGCCGTGGTTCGAGGTGGGCCTGATTCCCATCACGCTTACCGACACAGTCCTCGGAACGCGGATGGTCGGCAGCGACGTCAATATCGAAGTAGACGTTCTCGCCAAGTACACGGAACGGTTACTCGCTTTCACCACCATAGAAGGAGGACTCCGATGACCACGTCCTTGGACACCGTGGAATCTGCCGTAGCCGCTATCGCTGCGGGACGGTCCGTTGTCGTCGTAGATGATGAGGACAGGGAAAATGAGGGCGATATTGTTTTCGCTGCCGCACACGCCACGCCTGCCCTCATGGGTTGGACAATCCGTCACACCTCCGGCCTCATTTGTCTGCCGATGCCGAGGGCGTATACGGAGCGGCTAATGCTGCCGGCCATGGTCAGTGTCAACGAAGATGCCAAGGGGACGGCGTACACGGTTTCCTGCGATGCGGCAGAGGGGATATCTACGGGAATCAGCGCCACAGACCGGGCACGCACGGCGCGACTCTTGGCAGAGTCCTCCACGGTCCCATCCCAACTGACCCGTCCTGGCCACGTATTTCCACTGCAGTCAGCCGCAGGCGGAGTTGCCCAGAGACGAGGACATACCGAAGCCGCCGTCGAACTGTGTGTGCTTGCGGGCATTGCTCCCGTTGGCGTCATCGGTGAAATAGTCCACGACGACGGAGAAATGATGCGCCTACCTGAGCTCAGGAAATTTGCTGACAGGGAGGGGATCCCGCTGATCTCCATTGAAGACCTCGTTGCCGCGTTGACAGCACAACCATTAGCAGTCGCAGATCCCGGAGGAGTGCCACAGTGAGAGCACAGGGAGCTGACGTGCCGTCAATTCTCGGTGGTCCAGTAGTCACCATTCCAACACCGTTTGGCACTTTTCGCGTCCAGGTATGGACGGAGGGGGCAACAGGGGTAGAGCACATGAGCCTCAGCGCTGAACACCAGTCTGATGATCAAGGCATTCCCCTGGTCCGTCTGCATTCTGAATGTCTCACCGGTGACGTATTCGGCTCCTATCGGTGTGATTGCGGCGAGCAACTGGACCAGGCTCTTGCCTTGGTAAACCGCAAAGGCGGTACCATCATCTATCTGCGGGGCCAGGAAGGCCGAGGAATCGGTCTCGCGGACAAGGTCCGCGCCTACGCTCTACAGGAAGAAGGCGCCGACACGGTCGAGGCCAACGAACAGCTGGGTTTGCCGGTAGACGCGCGGGACTACCAAGCGGCAGCTGAAATTCTCCGAAGCCTGAACCTTGATCACATCGCTCTGCTCACCAATAATCCGGACAAATCCAATGCGCTGGCGCATCACGGCATCACCGTGGAACGTATGGTGCCTAGTGAAGTGCCCGTACGTGAGGAGAACCGGCGATATCTGGAGACCAAACGCGACAGAATGCACCATCGTTTACTGCTGGCGGCGGATTACATCGATGCGCCGCTTCGGCAGAGTTGAAGCCAGTCAGTGACGGAATACATTGAAAGGATAAAAAGATGAGTGGGCATGGAGCGCCGCAGATTGAACCCGAGAATCTGATCAGTCAGAGCGGGGGAATGAGGGTGGCCATCGTCGCCGCGCAGTGGCACACACAGATCATGGATGCGTTGCTCGATGGCGCGCTCCGCGCAGCCCGTGCCTCTGGTGTCGACCCGGTGGTGGTTCGCGTGCCCGGAAGCTTCGAGCTGACCGTAGCAACGGCCCGTCTGGTTCGGAGTTTCGATGCCGTCGTCGCTCTCGGCGTCGTTATTCGCGGCGGGACACCACACTTTGAGTATGTCTGCCAAGCAGCAACTATGGGCCTTTCCGAGATCAGTGCACGCACGGGTACGCCGGTCGGTTTTGGTGTCCTGACCTGCGACACCGAGGAACAAGCGCTCGACCGATCTGGACTTCCAGATTCCAGCGAAGACAAGGGATTCGAGGCCATGATGGCGGCCATTGCGACATCTATCGCCTTGCAGCAATGGACATGACGTGCACTCGTGGTTTGCTGAGAAAATGCGTTCAAGCCGTGCGACCGGTAATCTGGCATAGTGAAAACGTTTGAGACCCTCTTCGCCGAACTTTCGGAGAAAGCGTCATCCCGGCCGAAAGGTTCGCGAACCGTCGTCGAACTTGATTCTGGAGTGCACGGGATCGGTAAGAAGATCGTGGAGGAAGCGGCCGAAGTCTGGATGGCTGCCGAGTATCAATCCACGGAAGAAGCGGCGGAAGAAATGTCACAGCTGATCTATCATCTGCAGGTCATGATGATCGCCAAGGGGCTGACTCTGACCGACGTCTACAAGCATCTCTAGCCGCGCCGCATGCTTTGCATGGTGGGCGCGGCTAGCCATCGTCCGCTTTCCCTCCATTTCTGAAGGACGTACCTGAATATGCTTCGTATTGCCGTACCCAATAAAGGCTCCCTGTCCGAACTCGCCTCTGCCTTGCTGACCGAAGCTGGATACCGACAACGGCGCGATTCCCGCGAACTGGTGATGGAGGACCCCGAGAACCACGTTGAGTTCTTCTTCCTTCGGCCGCGGGACATCGCCGTATATGTGGGCGCCGGAACGCTCGACGTCGGCATCACCGGACGTGACCTCTTTCATGACGCGCAGGTCAATGCGGAGGAGATCATGTCGCTCGGATTTGGCCGTTCGACGTTCCGGTTCGCAGGTCCCACTGGCGTCTTTTCGACGACTTCTGAGCTCGACGGCAAGCGCTTGGCGACCAGTTATGACGGTTTGTTACGGCACTATCTGGCGGACCGGGGAATCAACGCGAGTGTCGTTCGTCTCGACGGTGCAGTGGAGTCCTCTGTCCGGTTGGGTGTCGCGGATGCCATTGCCGACGTCGTGGAAACCGGTAGTACGTTGCGTGCCGCCGGGATGGAGGTTTTTGGTGACCCTATTCTGGAATCCGAAGCCGTGCTCATTGGCCGTAGCGGCCACGGGCCTCAGGGTGTCGATGTTTTGATTCGAAGACTGCACGGAGTAATTGTGGCCAGGAGCTACGTCCTGCTCGATTACGACATTCGGCGAGATTTGGTGGACCGCGCCGCGGATCTCACTCCAGGACTTGAATCGCCCACAGTGTCGCCGTTGAGGGATTCAGACTGGGTGGCAGTCCGGTCCATGGTGGAGCGGTCGCAAACCAACCGGATCATGGATGAACTCTACGATCTGGGCGCGCGGGCCATTTTGGTCAGCACTATCCACGCTTGCAGGATTTAGACGTGTCCGTAGCGATTCGAGTGATTCCGTGCCTCGACGTCGAAGCCGGCAGAGTGGTTAAAGGTGTGAACTTCGAGAACCTTCGGGATGCCGGGGACCCTGTTGAACTGGCCCGCCAGTACGATAGCGCGGGGGCCGACGAACTGACGTTTCTCGACGTTACGGCAAGCTCAAGCGCAAGAGAGACCACCTTTGATGTGGTGTCACGTACAGCGGAAGAGGTCTTCATCCCGCTCACGGTGGGCGGTGGTGTGAGGAGCGTTGATGATATAGACCGTCTGCTTCGTTGCGGGGCGGATAAAGCGTCCATTAACACCGCCGCTGTTTCCCGCCCTGGAATTATTGATGAGATCACCCGCAGATTTGGTTCTCAGGTGTTGGTGCTCTCCATCGACGCCCGGCGATCCCGAGAGGTTCACACAGCGTCTGGATTCGAGGTGACAACCCATGGTGGACGTCGGGGAACGGGTATCGACGCCGTCGCCTGGGCCCGGGAAGCCGCGGACCGGGGCGTCGGTGAAATCCTTTTGAACTCCATCGATGCTGACGGCGTTGGTGCTGGATTCGATCTTGAATTGATCCGCGCAGTCCGCGGGGCTGCCCCGGTTCCGTTGATCGCCTCCGGAGGTGCGGGGCTGCCTGAACATTTCCCGCCCGCCATCGAGGCAGGGGCAGATGCCGTGCTGGCGGCGTCCATGTTCCACTTCGGGCCAGTCGACATGTTGGGCAAGGTCAAGGACGCCATTCGAGCCGCAGGCTACGCAGTGAGATAAACGTTTCTGGAAACTTTAACGGTCCGGGAGCCCCGTCCGGGATCTCTCCAGCAGGTCGACGGCGTCTGGTTGTCCTTCGAACGTGACCAGTGCGTGGCAGGTCCGCCCGTGTGCGTGCATCACCAGTTCCCCCGGTTCGCCGGTGATTGCGACGGACATCGCACCGCGCTTGGCGACATGCCGAGGACCGTTGGGCCTGACCAGAACAATGCCGACGTCCATTCCGCGGTAAAGGAGTGTCGCGCGTTTCACCAGCTCATGCCACAGGGCATCAGCGTACTCGGGGTCTAGAGCGCGCGGCGCCCACCGGTCCACCGCCCTGCGGACATCTTCGGTGTGCACGAAATACTCCAACAGATGGACGCTGGTCTCCAGCGAACGTATGCGCATGGGTGAGAGCCGACCAGGGCCAGCACGGAAGTCGGCTACGAGTTGTTCGTAGTCAACGGAATTTTCAACGCGGGCTGCACGTCTGTTCGTCGCACCGTCGGCCAGTGTGGAAAGCGGTTTCAGGAGTAGGCCAGCGCCAACATCGGGCCGTCGTTCCCGGAGGTATAGGTGTGAGGCGAGATGTTTTGTCTTCCATCCCTCGCAGAGCGTGGGGGAGTCCGGTCCGGCTGCCAACAGCGTCTCGGACAGTACTTCCCTCGAAGGCTCAACGAATACCATTACTGCTGAAATTAGCACGAACTATAGCTCTGTGGGCGGAAGCTGCCGCAATCATCGGTGACAGCTGTCGGAGTGACTAGAATAGGAATCGATGTCAACAGAGATTTTTTCCGCAGATAACTCCCCAAACTCACGATCCATGTCCCGCAGCGATACTGGTCCGGTGCGGCCGGGGGCCAGCGACCTCGACGAGCACGTGGCGCGGAAGTTGAAACACGACGGCAACGGACTGGTCGCTGCGGTCGTTCAACAATACGATTCCGGGGAAGTGTTGATGCTCGGGTGGATGGATGACGAAGCGTTGCGCAGAACACTCACCACGGGCAGGGCAACCTACTTTTCCCGTTCTCGACAAGAATATTGGCGCAAAGGGGACACCTCGGGAAACGTCCAGTTGGTGAAGGGTGTCAGCCTCGACTGCGACGGCGATGCGCTTCTGGTGCGTGTTGATCAACTCGGGGCAGCGTGTCACACCGGGACGGACACATGCTTTACCGGCCGGGATATCGAAACCGTCACCGGTTCCCGTCTGGATCATCGCTCTCCTGGCGAAAAGTGAAGGGTCAGATATGGCAATTTATGACGGGATTACCCCCGACCTCGCGCAGTTCTGTGAGCTCGCGGTCAACCGCCGGGTTATCCCCGTTCGTTTGAAGGTGCTGGCGGACTCTGAGACGCCTGTGGGGATTTACCGCAAACTGACGGGCTCGCGTGCTGGAACGTTCCTCATGGAGTCCGCTGCCGTTGGCGGCGCCTGGTCCAGATATTCCTTCATCGGTGTTCACTCCAGGGCCACCTTGACCAGCGACGACGGTCAAGCTTGTTGGATCGGAGAGCCCCCGGTGGGTGCCCCTACGTCGGGCGACACCATGGAAGCGCTCAGAGGAACTATCGATGCTCTCGCGACTGAACGGTTCGAGAATGTTCCGCCGTTCACCTCGGGCATGGTCGGATTCATCGGGTGGGACTCAGTCCGCCACTGGGAGAAGCTGCCCTCACCGCCTGAAGATGACCTCCATCTGCCCGAACTGGCCATGAATCTGGTGAGTGATGTGGCGATCCATGACAACTCTGACGGTTCAGTCATGCTCGTCGCCAACGCTATCAATTACGATAACTCACCTCACCGTGTGGATGAGGCATGGCACGACGCCGTCAGCCGTCTTCACAGTATGCTCGATCGGCTCCACAGCCCGGGGAACGGCGATATTGTGTGCCCGCCTACAGCCCTGTTGTCACCGGAAAAATTGATGTCGGAGGTCCGGCAGAGCTGGGACCACGCCGCCTTCATGCGCGCCATTGATACGTGCAAGGAAGCGATCGTGGACGGGGAAGTTTTCCAGATCGTGATTTCCAGACGATTCGAACTCTCCTGTGATGCTCCTCCACTGGATGTGTATCGAATGCTCCGCAGCAGCAACCCCAGTCCCTATATGTATCTGTTCAATTTTGAAGACCGTGCTGGAGCGCCCTACGCCGTTGTAGGGTCATCTCCTGAGGCACTGGTTACCGTTGCCGGAAACGACGTCTCGATGCACCCGATTGCGGGCTCTCGCCCGCGTAGCCGCCATGCTGAGGCCGACCGCGATATGGCGGAAGAATTGCTCACTGACACCAAGGAACGCTCCGAGCATCTGATGCTGGTGGATTTGGCCAGAAATGACATCTCGCGGGTCTGCGTTCCTGGATCAGTCGAGGTGAGCCAGTTCATGGAGGTTGAACGCTTCAGCCACATCATGCACCTGGTGTCCACTGTCAACGGAGAGATGTCGCCGGCATGCAGCGCGTTTGATGTTCTAGCAGCAACCTTCCCAGCGGGAACATTGTCAGGGGCACCCAAGCCCAGGGCGCTGCAGTTGTTAGACGAGCTCGAACCTCACCGTCGCAGCGTATACGGCGGGGTTGTGGGCTACTTCGATTTTGCCGGAGATATGGATGTCGCGATCGCTATTCGCTCTGCACTTCTCAAAGACAGAACCGCCTTCATTCAGGCAGGCGCGGGGATCGTCGCCGATTCAGACCCGGAGAGTGAGGCTGCGGAAACCTTGAGTAAGGCAGCAGCGCCGCTTCGCGCCGCATATTTTGCACATCAGCGTGCGCTATCGAAGGCCGATGGCACAGCACAGACGGAGACCTTATGACACAGCGTGGGGAATCAAGGACCCGGAAACGGATCACAGTGGTACTCATAGCGGTCCTACTGTCTCTGGTGGCTTTTGGAGCTACTACGCAAACGTGGTTGAGTATTCAGTTGCCGCAGACGGCGATCAAGACTCCGAAGATCGATGTTGCTGGTTCCGAGGCGGCTACCGCAGTGACAGCTTTTGCGTTGGTGGGGCTGGCGGCATCCCTTGCTGTTTCCATCGCTGGCCCGGTATTGAGATGGATCATCATTGGTGTGCTGTTCGTTGCTGGAATCGGCATCGCGTGGTCCAGTGCAGCCATCGTTCAAGATCCTGCGTCGGCCGCATCAGTGGCTGTGGGCACCGCGATAGGCATCACGGATACGAGCGCTGCGTCAATCGCCGTTACTGTGTTTCCTCTGGTGTCAGCCAGCGCGGGACTTTTGATGGCGATCACAGCAGTGTGGGCAGCCATCGTGGGCAGAAGCTGGGGTACCTCCCGTCGGTATTCCTCAACGGCACGTGGAGGCCTCAACGATCACGGGCCAGATGAGAAACTTGAAGGCGCCCCGCGGGATGACATCGACAGTTGGGATCAGCTCAGCCACGGCGACGACCCTACCCGTTAATGCGGGCAGGACGATTCGGGCCCGTCAGGAACTAATGGCAGAATGACTACAGCAACGTTTTCAAGGAGACACATCATGGCCAAGAGCCCGGTAAGCCCCGCCACTTCGACCACCGCTGATGCGCAGGTCAATCCAACGGTGGATAGAAGCATCCACGACGAGGCTGTCGGCCACGGCAACAGCCCGGCAGCATGGTCGTGCGTCCTCGTCATGATTCTGGGTGCAGCAATTGCTTCCATTGGCTACATCATGGCGTCGCACCCGGTCTTCTGGTCTGGTGTGGCAGTGATGTTTGTTGGCTTGCTTGTTGGCTACATCATGAAGAAGGCCGGATACGGCGTAGGCGGCCACAAGCTAAAAAATAACGGACACTGAATGAGTGTTCTCGACGACATCATCGAGGGCGTTCTCGAGGACATGACTGAACGTCAACGGCACGTGCCGTTGAGTGTCATTCAAGAGGGTGTCCGTTCGGCGACTCCGGCGAGGGATGCCTTCGAAGCCTTGGGCTCCGGTACCGCAGAACATGGTCTATCGGTCATCGCGGAAGTCAAACGCAGCAGTCCGTCCAGGGGTTCACTGTCACAAATCAACGACCCGGCGCTCCTTGCTGCTTCCTATGCCAACGGTGGTGCAGCCGTTATCAGTGTTCTGACCGAGCAGCGCCGCTTCGGCGGTTCGCTAGCTGACTTTGACGCGGTACGCGAGCGCGTGGACATTCCTTTGCTCCGCAAGGATTTCATCATCGATGAGTACCAGATATGGGAGGCCAGGGCGCATGGCGCAGACCTGATCCTCCTCATCGTTGCTGCCTTGGACGACGAACAGCTGACGCGGTTTCTGCGTTTGACCGAGGAACTGGGCATGCATGCCTTGGTCGAAGCGCATACCGAAGAGGAAGTGCACCGGGCGGTTCAGATCGGTGCCCGAATCATTGGTGTGAACGTGCGGAACCTGAAGACGCTCGACGTCGACCGTTCCGTGTTCGGCACGCTGTCAGGGTTCATCCCTCCCGGGACTGTTGTAGTCGCCGAGTCCGGAGTTCGGGACGTCCAGGATGTTCAAGAGTACGCGGCCCGCGGCGCACACGCCGTTCTGGTGGGCGAAGCTCTTGTTCAGCACGGTGACCCTGGCACGGAGATTTCTCATTTCACCTCCGCGGGCACTGCGTCCATGTCTGCTGGCCGCACCTGAGAGAACCTAGTGGAGGCCGGTGCTCGCCGGATCCAGTCAACGATCGATAAGGACACCGAAGTCATGACGAATTCATCGCATGATCGCCAGGCCGCGACAACGGACGCATTTCTTGTCGGTGCGGATAGCCTGAAACACGCGAATGGGCCCTATTTTGGTGCCTACGGTGGGCGTTGGATGCCGGAATCGTTGATCGCTGCTCTGGATGAGTTGGAGGAAACCTTCGACAAAGCGAGAAACGAGCCCTCGTTCCTCGCTGAAATTGCCGAACTGAATCGTAACTACTCGGGTCGCCCTTCACTGCTGACAGAGGCATCGCGGTTCGCTGAACACGCTGGTGGTGTTCGGGTTTTCCTCAAGCGCGAGGACCTGAATCACACCGGATCACACAAAATCAATAATGTCTTGGGCCAGGCACTGTTGGCTCGCCGGATGGGCAAGACTAGGATCATCGCCGAGACCGGTGCAGGGCAGCACGGTGTCGCTAGCGCAACGGCATGTGCCCTGCTGGGTTTGGAATGCGTTGTCTATATGGGCGCTGAGGATTGCCGGCGGCAGTCGCTCAACGTAGCCCGCATGCAACTCCTGGGCGCAACAGTGGTTCCAGTGAGCACCGGGTCGCAGACACTCAAGGACGCCATCAATGAGGCGCTTCGTGATTGGGTCGCCAATGTGGACAACACTCACTACCTATTGGGCACAGTCGCTGGCTCTCACCCCTTTCCCGCCATGGTCCGCTATTTCCACGAGGTGATTGGTGAAGAGGCTCGGGCACAGATACTCGATCAGGTGGGGCGTTTACCTGATGCTGTGTGCGCCTGTATTGGTGGTGGGTCCAACGCCATCGGCATTTTTCATGGATTCCTTGATGACCGGGACGTTTCCCTGTTCGGATTTGAGGCAGGGGGTGACGGTGTCGATACTGGCCGGCATGCTGCCGCCATCACACTGGGCAGACCTGGAGTCCTCCACGGTGCGCGCTCGTACCTGATGCAGGACGATGACGGTCAGACGATCGAATCCCATTCAATTTCTGCAGGACTCGATTACCCTGGTGTCGGCCCGGAGCACGCGTTTCTGGCGGATTCAGGCAGAGTCACGTATGAGCCAATCACCGATGCGGAGGCCATGGAGGCCTTCCGTTTGCTCTGCCGCACTGAGGGCATCATTCCGGCGATAGAATCAGCGCATGCCCTTGCCGGTGCCATGAAAGTCGGGCTGAAGTTGGCTGCGGGAACAGATAAGCCGGAGGAACGGGTCATCGTTGTCAACCTTTCGGGTCGTGGAGACAAGGACGTGGCCACGGCAGCCGAATGGTTTGAACTTTTAGATGCCGAGTCGGCTGAAGCGGACATGGGCAAGGACGGGGAACAGCTATGAATTTGAGGTCCAGTCCCAGCCTGACGGCTGCAGCGCTCGACAAGGCACGCGCCGCGGGCAGAACAGCTCTCATTGGTTACCTCCCGGCGGGTTATCCCAGCATCCAGGAGAGTATCGACGCCGGGATAGCGCTGGCGGAAAACGGAGCCGACCTCATAGAGATTGGCATTCCATACTCGGATCCCGTGATGGACGGTCCCGTGATTCAGGAAGCCACAAACCAGGCGCTGGCCAACGGCTTCGCTGTAGCTGACGTTTTCACAGTGGTGGCTGGAATCGTCCGTGCTACCGACGCACCTGTTCTCGTCATGACGTACTGGAATCCGGTGATGCGTATGGGCGTCGACGAATTCTCCAGGCGGCTGGCTGACGCCGGTGCAGCAGGGCTCATCACTCCAGACCTCATCCCGGATGAAGCAGCTGAATGGATGGAAGCCTCCGATCGCTACGACCTGGATCGTGTCTTCTTAGTTGCTCCCTCGTCGACACCAGAGCGAATGGCGGCAACTGTGAAGGCCAGCCGCGGCTTCGTGTATGCAGTATCCGTCATGGGCATAACCGGCGCCCGCGCAACGGTCGGCGAGGCAGCCAAGGCTGTCGTAGAGGCAGCGCACGCTGCTGGAGCGGAACGGGTCTGCGTGGGTCTCGGAGTATCCCGATCAGAACATGTACGTGAGATTGCCGCATATGCGGAAGGAGCGATCGTGGGGACGGCACTCGTTTCTGCATTGTCCGACGGCGGTGTTGCCGCCGTGGGGCGTCTCGTCGCGGATCTCTCCACCGGCACAGCCAAAGAAGAGAGCCAATGACACACCTGCCACTCAGTATTCCCAGCCCAAGCTGGAGCGGGTTCGAGATTGGACCCCTCACGGTGCACGCCTACGCTCTCTGCATCCTTCTCGGCATTCTTCTGGCCATGTGGATGACAGCGAAAAGGTGGAAAGGCAGGGACGGCAATCCCGACGTCATTTACGACATCTGCATCTGGGCGATCCCTTTCGGCATCGTTGGAGGTCGTCTCTACCACGTCGTGTCGTCGCCGGACGCTTACTTCGGTCCAGACGGAGACCTCGCACTGATTCCGCAGATCTGGTTGGGCGGGCTCGGGATCTGGGGTGCTGTGGCGCTGGGTGCCTTGGGCGCATGGATCGGCTGTCGACGAGCCGGTGTACGGTTGAGTGATTTTTTGGATGCAGCGGCCCCTGGAGTGCTTTTGGCACAGGCAGTAGGGCGCTGGGGTAACTGGTTCAATCAAGAATTGTTCGGCGGGCCAACGGACCTGCCGTGGGGCCTGGAGATTGATCCGGGTCATCCGAACTTCCCCGCAGGGGCAGAGGCCGGAACGTTGTTCCACCCTACGTTTCTCTACGAATCACTGTGGAACCTAGCCGGGGTCGCCATTTTGTTGCTGCTGGACAAGAAGTTCCGGTTGGGCGGCGGCCGTCTGTTCTGGCTGTATGTCGCCTACTACACGCTGGGCCGCGTGTGGATCGAAGCACTGCGCATCGACGATGCAGAAATGTTGACATTCTTCGGTCTTACACAGCGACTAAATGTGTGGGTGAGCGTCGTGGTTTTTGTGCTTGCCATAGCCGCTTATGTTTTCCTGACCCTTCGAAAGCCGCAGTCCGAGGGCGTCGATAGCCCAGACATCCCTGGCAACGTCGAATCTGAGAAGGCTTCAGCCGGAGACGAGAGTCCTACCCCTGATGCGCCACGCGTTCCAACAAGTAAAGACGGTTAGGCTTTTGATATGAGACGCGCAAAGATTGTGGCCACTTTCGGACCAGCCATCGGGACCTTCGAGAAGACCCTCCAAGCGATTCAGGCCGGTGTGGACGTAGCCCGGTTGAACATGAGCCACGGCGAGTATTCAACGCACGCTCAGAACTTGGCCAATGTCCGCAAAGCCTCGGAGGAGCTCAATCGCCCCGTCGGGGTCTTCGCAGACCTGCAGGGACCCAAGATCCGTTTGGGAAGGTTTACCGACGGCCCTCATATTCTGGACGCCGGAGACCGGTTCACCATCACCATCGACGATATCGAGGGCACCCGCGACATCTGCTCAACTACGTTCAAGGGCCTGCCCCAGGATGTCGAGGTTGGCGACCGCCTACTCATAAATGACGGCAAGGTGGAACTACGCGCAGTCGACGTCACTGATCGACAGGTCGTCACCGAGGTCATCACCGGGGGAGAGGTATCCAACAACAAGGGCATTAACCTGCCCGGTGTTGCGGTCAACGTCCCTGCGCTCAGCCAGAAGGACGAAGACGACTTACGGTGGGCCTTGCGTGCAGGAGTCGACATGATCGCCCTGTCCTTCGTGCGCAATGCCTCTGACATCGACCGTGTCCACGAGATCATGGACGAGGAAGGCGGTCGCCTGCCTGTCATCGCGAAGATCGAGAAGCCGCAGGCTGTGGATGCTCTCGAGGAGATCATCGACGCCTTCGATTCGATCATGGTCGCCCGTGGCGACCTCGGTGTTGAGCTGCCTCTGGAACAGGTTCCGCTGGTTCAGAAGCGTGCCGTCGATCTGGCACGCCGTTGGGCGAAGCCTGTCATCGTCGCGACTCAGGTGCTCGAATCGATGATCGAATCGCCCACACCGACCCGCGCCGAAGCCTCGGACTGCGCCAACGCCGTTCTCGACGGTGCCGACGCAGTCATGCTCTCCGGCGAAACATCGGTGGGACAGTACCCGATCGAGACCATTGAGACGATGGCGCGCATCATCTCCGCCACTGAGGACCACGGGCTAGAGCGCATCCCGCCGCTGGGCACTCTTCCCCGTACCCGTGGTGGGGCTATCACCCGTGCGGCCGTGGAGATCGCCGACCAGCTGGATGCCAAGTTCATCGTCGCGTTTACTCAATCCGGAGACTCGGCGCGTCGCCTCTCGCGGTTGCGTCCCTTCAAACCCGTTCTTGGGTTCACCCCGTTGAAGCACACCTACAACATTTTGACCCTGGTCTGGGGAGTGCAGCCGCGGCTGGTTGACTACGCCGACCACACCGACAAGATGACTGCCCAGGTCGATGAGTCGCTGCAGGCCGAAGGTTTGGCTGACGTCAACGACCTGGTCGTAATCGCTGCCGGTTCCCCTCCCGGACAGGCGGGCTCGACGAACTCTCTGCGAATCCACCGGGTGGGGGACATTGCCGATGCGGGACAGTTGCTGGACGGCAGCAGGAACCAGACGCAGTCGAGGGAGAAGGTCGGTCCTTGGCGGACCAAACAGCAAGCTGCCGAAGACCACCCTGACGGCTCGCGCGGACGCGACGCTCACTAAGCCTGCTCCCGCGCACGTTGGCGTGGTGACGGCCCGGGGTCAGCTAGGCATAGGGGGATTGCCGCTTACTTCACCTGGGCAATGATCGTCTCGGCAACTTCGCGCATGCTCAGCCGGCGGTCCATCGAGGTCTTCTGAATCCATCGGAAGGCTTCGGGCTCGGTGAGTCCCATCTTCGCGGTCAGTACGGACTTTGCCCGCTCGACCAGCTTGCGGGTGGCGAACTGCTCTTGCAGGTCATCGACTTCCTTTTCGAGGGCGATAATTTCCTCGTGGCGGGACAGAGCGATCTCGATGGCCGGGATCAGATCATCAGGGCCGAACGGTTTGACGACGTAGGCCATCGCGCCAGCCTCACGGGCTCGTTCGACGAGCTCCTTCTGACTGAAGGCGGTCAGCAGCACGACCGGGGCGATGCGCTCCTTCACGATGGTTTCGGCGGCGGTGATCCCGTCCATGATTGGCATCTTGACGTCCATAAGGACCAGATCGGGGCGGTGCTCACGGACCAGTTCGACGGCTTTCTCGCCGTTGTCGGCTTCAGCCACAACCTCGAACCCCTCGCCGGTGAGGATCTCGACGATGTCCAGCCGAATGAGGGTTTCGTCCTCGGCGACAACGACCCGGCGCGCCGGCGTCGACGTGTCCTCGGCTGGGGCTTCGGTCATGGTGCTACTCCTGGCTGCCCCGGCGAACGGAGCGATGGGTTCTCGGATTCAGAATCCAGCCTATCGGCATGTAGAGTTGTTTAGCGCACCGCGTGACTGTGACGTTCTGCCGTTTCAGGCCGGATGAAGATCAGGAACGCGTTGATGGTTAGGCCCGAGTGGCGGAATGGTAGACGCGTCGCACTCAAAATGCGATATCGAAAGGTGTGTGGGTTCGAGTCCCACCTCGGGTACGGAAATCCTCCTGGTGACAGGGGGTTTTCGTGTTTAAGCATTGTCGCGCTGTCAGCACAGGGTTCGCGGCGGTTAGCGGAGGGCACCGGTAGGTTAGGTTGAGTGCGTCCAGAGCCTTTTGCAGGCCTGCTTCGGATGCCCGGTTCGTTGGGAGGTCTAGAGCGCAGGCGGGGAAGTAGGCGACGTTCTCACGCTCGTAGCGCTTGAAGTACCGCTTCGTTTCGGGGAATGTTGCAGGCATGGTTGCGATATTTGTCCCGGCGCCGAACTCCTGGTAAATGCGTGTTGCCGCTGATTCCTCTGATGGTGATGATGCCCGCCAGACGTGGGCACGGGCACATCGGATTGGTACTACCAGGAGCGTGAGCAGGACGTACAGGAAGTCGTCCGTGCTGCCGGAAACATGGCGTGGACGTCGTTGAGCAGCGCCACCCGATGCATTTGTCTATCGCCGGATTCTCTGATTTGTGTGTAAGTTGCTTACTCCTTTTTCACGCAATCGCCCTTGTTCGGAACGAGTTGCCCCAGCCGTGGTGGCTGGGATCCTGAACTTGTTGCCCAGGTGGTTTCGAGAAGCTGGCTGGGAGTAGTAACCGTCGAGATTTTGAGCTTTAACCATTGATGCCGGGGTGAGCCAGCCGGTGACGGTCCGTTCGCCGTCGGGATAGTCGAGGATCTTCAACCCTGTAGCTCTGCCAATCAGCGTTCGTTCACATCGCGTTGTTGCCGGTCTCGGGGGAATCCTGCCGGAGGGTGTGACTGGTCGTTTCGTTGGTTCTCAGCGAACTGGGGCACCAGTTCAGGCTCGACGACGACGTTCTTGTGTCTTGGACGGTGGCCCTATTAGGTGTCTGAGTTAAATCATTGCCTAAAAGCGCCGCGTAGACGAAGGTATTGCACCGCTCTAGCAGGGAAGCCGGAGGAATCGGAGACGGCATACGCCGCCGGAAATCATATGTAATGAAATGACAACTTTTAGCTCGGTGTCAGTTAAGCTAATTAAAACACATACCCCAGACTGGTATGTTCGCGGGCCGCTTCGCCAAACCCCGTCGGCGGCGTAGGGACAACGGGGAACTCCACCGGTTGCCACCTGCATTTTGAGGTCATGGAAAATGGCCAGACCGTTGATCCCGCGCCGTTCATCTGACCGGAAACATACCCTGCCGGGGTATCGTAGGTAAAGAATCATCTTCAAACTGTGGGGATCTTGTACCGATCACCCAGTTGTTGCGAACAACGCATAATGATCAATATTGGTCGAAAGTTTTCACCTCCACAGCGTAGGAGAGGAAATCGATGTCCCCTTATACGAGTGTGTTCGTCGTCGTTGGCGTGTGTCTGGCGGCGATTGGTGCCTTGTATCTGCTTGGCCGTGCGATCTCCGTATCGCAGCAAGTCATCGAGGTGCTTCCGTTCCATTCGGGATGGATGCCCCGTGAACACGCGTTGTCCCGTTATCACGCCCGTTGGTACCCCATGACGCTGGTGTTTCTTGCTTTCGATGTGGAGATGCTGTTCATGTATCCGTGGGCCGTGGTTGTGGGGCAGATGGGAGCTGAAGCGGTCATCGAGATGTTCGTATTCCTCGGCGTGCTCCTCGCTGGAGTCATCTGGGCTTGGCGCGAAGGTACCTTCCGATGGGTTTGAACCTGACCATGTCCCGTCTTGCCACAAGCCGTGTTCATGTCCTCATCCTCGAAATTCCAGGTCTTCCGATAGTGCGCATGCACGTTGAGGCTGCCATTACGGCCCGGGGATGGGTTTTGGCAGAGTCCCCTGCGGATGCAGACGTCCTGCTGGTGGTCGGTGAGGCCACAGGCACTTTCGCGGCCATCGCCGACCGTGTCTGGAACCAAATCCCTGGACCCCGCCACCGCACCTCCGTGACTGCGGCCGACGCTATATCCGGGATTCTCGACATGATCCCTGCCGTTCTGGGTGACCAGCAGAGTCAAATCCTCGACGCCCGAGGACGCCCTCAGCACGTCACGGAGGAGGCCACCGAGTTGAACCACGACGTAGGCGGCGAACCTTCCGGTGACGGAAGTGCAGGCATGGACATGGAAATGGACGACATGGATATGGATATGTCCGGTCCCGCCGGCATCCCGCTCGCCAGCGGTGACGACAGTGACCGCGACGGCCTGGAAATGGACATCATTCACCTCACACTGGGCCCGGTCCTGCCAAACTGGCCGGCCGGGCTGGTGGTGCATTGCACCTTGCACGGTGACGTCATCGGGGGCGCGGCCATCGAATTTCTTCCCGGCATTGAGACTGTCGGGCCTCCGGCCGGGCCGCAGACCGCGTCAGCGGTGCGGGCTGCAGTGCTCTGCGATGCCGCCGGTCACCTGCTCGCCATCGCCGGGTGGGAGCCCGCTGCGGCAAAAATCCATCGGATCCGCGACGGGCTCCTCACCGGAACCGGCCATGAGCAGCTGGCAGAAAGATTGCACCGGGTGACGAGGCAGCTGACCCGTTCGCGCACCCTGCGTTGGTCCCTGGCAGGCATTCCCAAAACCGGCGAAGTTGATGCGCGCGAGCTGCTTTTGGGCTGGCTCCAAACCGCCGCCGCATTGCTGGTTGACGAGCAGGTCCGGCCGGACGGTTCCAGCTGGCCAGAGACCATCGATGACATCCGGAGCGCATTGATTGGCCAGGAACTCTCCGTAGCGCGGTTGCTTGTCGCGTGCATCGAGCCGTCCCGGATCAGCGAGCTGAGCAGGGCGGTCCATGGATAGCGTCAATGGCGCCTTATGGATGTTCATTCTTCCGTTCGGATTGGCTGCGGCCGCGCTATTGGCCGCAGCGGCCAACGCCGCCCTGGACAGCCGTGCCCGAGGGTTGACCATGACAGCCGGCTTGTTCGCTCCGATTCGGGAGGGCGCGCGGCTGCTGCGCCAACAACGGCGAACCCTGCCTGGGGCAGACAGTCTCTTGTGGCGGATCGGTGGGGCCGGGCTTGTCATCGCGGCCGTGCTGAAGGTCCTGGTGATCCCATTTGGCGGCTTCACCTTCGCGGACCTGCCGGTGGGGCTGGTCTGGTTCAACGCCATGGACGTGCTGCTCTGGGCACTGTGGTGGCTTCTGGGGTGGGGTGCGAACAGTGCTTGGTCGCTCGTTGGCGGCTATCGTTTCCTGGCCCAGGCACTGTCATATGAGCTGCCGCTGATGTTCGCACTGACCGCACCGGCGGTTGGTGCCGGAAGCCTGCGCCTGATGGACATTCAGAACGCCCAGAGCGGTTTGTGGTTTGTGGTCTGGATGCCCGTCGCGTTTTTGGTCTTTGCGGCATCCGTGGTGGCGTTCTCTTCGTGGGGCCCGTTCCAGACCGCCACCGGAGGGGATGCAGCCGGTGGCGTGATCGGCGAGCTCAGCGGCGTAGACAGACTCGTGGTCCTGGCAGGGCGCTACATGATCTTGGTTGCGGGCGCAGCGTTTTCCGTACCGCTGTTTTTTGGCGGCGGCAGTGGACCGTGGCTTCCGGCTGGTGTGTGGGTGGTCGTGAAGACGCTGGTCGTCGTCGCCGTGTTGCTCACTGTGCGTAGGCTGTTCCCAACTCTGCGGCCGGAGCGCCTTGCGGAGATCGCTTTGGTGCTGATTATGCCTCTGGTCCTCGTCCAGGTGGCTGTTGCTGCCGTCATCGTGGCCGTGAATGGAGGGGCCCTGTGATTTCTGCCGTCTTGTTTTGGTTCCTCTCAGTTCTGGCCGTTGCGAGCGCAGCGGCCGTGTTCATCGTCAATTCGATGGCCCGAGCGTCCTATGCCTTAGCTGTTTCCTTCATCGCCGTCGGCGCGATCATAGTCCAGCTGCACCTGGACTATATCGGGGTGATCACCATTTTGATGATGGTGATGGAGATGGCGATCATGGCCGTGTTCATGGTGATGTACATGGGGATGAATCCGGCGCTGATGCCGATGGACATGACCCACAACAAACACCGGTCCGCCGTGATCGCGGTGGTCGTGTTCATCATCCTGGCAGCCGGAGCGCTGTTGATTCCGTGGCCCGAACGGACGGAGGTGCCGACCGGGAACGTGACGGCATCGCTGGGGGAGGCCCTGATGGGATCGAAGATGCTGGTGATGTTGACAATCAGTCCGGTGCTGTTCGCCACGATCGTAGCCTCCCTAGTGCTGACAAATCCGCGGGGTCGCTACGACCGGCGCGGGGATAACCTCGACCGGCGAGGCGCCGACGGACGGTCCGAGCCCGAGGACCCGATCCGGGGAGGACTGGGTCGATGACTCTGCAACTGGTGCTGCTGATTGCAGCCGCGTTATTCGCTATCGGTCTCTACGGTGCACTGTCCCAACAGGTCGTCGTGATGGTGATGATGGGCATCGAAGTGATGATCAACGGTGTACTCCTGGCCGGTGGGGCCCTCTGGTTTTTCCTTGCCCCGACGCCGGATGGTCAGACGCTGCTGCTGGTGATCCTCGCGGCGATGACGGTGGAAATGGCGATGGGCTTCGCTGTCGCTACAGTGATCCACCGGTCCAGGAATTCCGATATGACCGATGCTGCCACGGAGTTGCACGGATGACGACGGCGCTCCTGTCCGCCATCGGCTTGCCCGCCGCTGCAGGCGTTCTTCTCCTGCTCGCTGGCCGCCAGATCGGCCGCGGAGCCCGCGCACTGTCTATCACTATCGCAAGCCTCACCCTCGCAGCGGCGGTTGCCGCCGCGGTGACGGCGCCGGCCGTGGTTCTACCGTTCGTTTCGCCGGATGGCGCAGCTCTGGCTGTTAACGGCCAGGGCGCGGTCCTGCTGCCAACGGTGGCCGCGGTGGTCCTGCTTGTGCTTCTTTTCGCCTCCGCCGAAGGCCTTCGACCAGCCGCCCGATTCCATGGGCTCATGCTCTTGTTCACCGCCGCGGTGATGGTCACCATCACGGCAACGTCGTTGCCTGCGTTGCTCGCGGCTTGGGAGATCATGGGCGCCACTTCCTATGCCTTGATCGGATTCCGCTGGCAGGAAGCACCCACCATGCCGGCGGGCCTGGTGGCGTTCGCCGTGACCCGTGCTGCGGATCTGGGTCTCTACGCCGCCGCCGGGGCCGCCGTCATCGCCGGGGCTGGCTGGCGCCTGGACGAACTCGCTGCCGCAGAGAGCCCATGGCTGCACGTCATCGCCGCGGGCGTGCTCATCGCGGGACTGGGAAAGGCGGCGCAACTGCCGTTCAGCTTCTGGCTGTCTCGTGCCATGGAAGGGCCAGGCCCCGTTAGCGCGCTGCTGCACTCCGCCGCGATGGTCGCAATGGGGGGATACCTCCTGCTTCGACTAGAGCCGCTGCTGCTGGCCTCCGGCTGGGCCGGTCCCGTGGCAGCATGGATCGGCGCCGCAACTGCGATCGTGCTCGGAATCGTCGCGCTAAACCAAACCGATCTCAAACAGCTACTCGCCGCCTCGACGGCCGCTCAACTCGGTTTCGTCGTTCTGGCTGCCGGGCTGGGAGCCACCGCGGGCGGCACGGCGCAGCTGGTCGCGCACGCCGCTACCAAGGCGCTGCTTTTCCTTGTCGCCGGGGCGTGGCTTACCGCCGTGGGCTCGAAGCAGTTTCCTGCGCTGCGCGGCATTGGCAAACGCTGGCCTCTGGCAGGGGCTACCTTCCTGCTCGGGGCGCTGTCCCTTGCCGGGTTGCCGCCGCTGTCGCTGTGGTGGGCAAAAGACGCCATCCTCGCCGTCGCCCTGCGCAGTAATCCTTCCCTCTATGCGGCGGGTCTTATTGGTGCCGCATTGGCCGCCGCCTATTCAGCGAAGATGATTGCCGTTGTCTGGGCCGCGCCGTCCCGGCTGGAACGAGCGGACATTGAACGAAGACTGTGGGATACGGAACAGCCGGGCACCCACTACATTTCCCCGGCAGTCACCGTTCCCTTGATCGTCCTGGCCGTCGCGGCGGCCGTGCTCGGCGTTCTTGCCGTGCCGGGTTTGTCCGAGTCGTTTCGGGCGCTGCTGAACGCTCAGTCGGAGGCCGAAAGCACTGCTTGGGAACTGGTGGCTTCCGCGGTGATCGCCATTGTTGTGGTTGTTCTCGTGTTTCGCCGCGGTACGCCGCGCTTCGCAGCAGCTAAGGGCTGGTTCGGGCTTGAACGGATCGCGAGGTCGGTGCTGGTGCGTCCCATGTTCCGCACTGGGGAGGCGCTGGTACGCGTCGATGAGCACCTCAATGCTGCGGTCATCGGCTCCGGCCGTTTGCTGGAGCGTGCCGCCGCGGGAGCAGGATTACTCGATGAGCGCGTCAACGCCGTGGTTCACGATTCGAGCCAGGTAATGGACGGGGTTGCCGCGGGAACGAACGTGCTGGATCGTGCCGTGAGCCGCATGCTCGGGCTCATCACACGCGGCACGGCCTCGCTTGGCCGGCTGGCCCGGAGAGCGCAGACCGGTGCTATCGCTGATTATTATGCCGGTGCCGCTGTTGTCACCGTCGCCGCATTTATCCTTCTGATCGTCGTGAGGTAACTACAGTGCTCAGTATCATCCTTTTCTTTCCCGTCATTGTCGGTGCCGCCCTGGCCCTCTGGCGCGGTCTGCCGGCCAGGGCAGCCGGACTGGTATGGCTGGCAGCGACGCTCATTGACCTGGCTTTGCTGATCGTCCTCACCTTTACAGCTGATGCGGGGGCGAATGGTCTGAAGGCCGAGGAACGCGTGAACTGGATGCCGCAGCTGGGCAGCAGCTACCACCTCGGCGTCGACGGGCTCTCGCTGCCCCTGTTGCTGCTTGCCGATGTCATCTTCGTGGTCTGCGCTATCTGGTCCTTGCGCGAGAGTGACCGGCCGCGACCGCAGGCAGCACTGTTCCTTTTCCTGCAAACGACCTGTCTTGGCCTGTTCGCTGCACAAGACCTGATCCTGTTCTTCGTTTTCTTCGACCTCTCGATCGTCGGCATGTACTTCGTCATCGCTGGGTGGGGGCACGGCAATCCCCGCCGTTCGGCGCTGATGTTCTTTATCTACACCTTTCTTGGCTCCCTCGCCCTGTTGCTCGGGTTCATTGGTCTCTATCTCGGGGCGGATCCGCATACTTTCGACATGGTCGAACTATCCCAACGGGGCGCCTTCACCGGTTCGCCGGTCGCGGCGGGCTTCGTGCTGGCAGCGATCGTGCTCGGCCTGGCCGTCAAGACACCCACCTTCCCATTTCACTCTTGGCTGGCACCGGCCCATACCGACGCGCCAACCATCGGATCGGTCGTCTTGGCCAGTCTGCTGCTGAAAATGGGCACCTACGGCTTTGTTCGGATTGCCATGCCCATGCTGCCCGACGCTTGGCGAAGTTGGGCATGGGTGATCGTCATCTTGGGCATCGTTGCGGTCATCTTCGGCGCCCTCGTCGCGCTCGTGCAAACCAATATCAAGAGAATGATCGCTTTCACCTCCATCAACCACATGGGCTACGTGATCCTCGCCGTCGGTGCCGCCGGCGTCGTGGGACGCAATACCGCCGAGGCGCAGCAGCTTGCCATCGCCGGGGCGGTGACCCAGATGGTTTCCCACGGACTCATCACCGGCGCCCTGTTCCTGCTCGCCGGAGTGTTTTACGACCGCACCGGTTCCTATGATCTGGGTCAATACGGCGGACTAGCCGGCCCCGCGCCAAGATTTGCCGGCTTCTTCGCCGTCGCCGCATTCGCCTCGCTTGGGCTGCCAGGGTTCAGCGGCTTTATCGCCGAATTCCAAATCTTTACCGGCAGCATCGGTACAGTCCCGTGGGCGCTCATCGCCCTGCCGGGCATCCTCATCACCGCTGTTCTGTTCCTGCGCGCCTTCCAGCGCGTGTTCACCGGAGAAACGAAAGGCCTCTCGGTCGGTTTCGCCGACCTCCACCTCCGGGAAACCATGGCACTGACGGTGCTGATGGCGCTGGTTGTGCTCATCGGCGTCGTTCCCGGACCGCTTCTGGCCATGATTGAACCAGCAGCCGAACTCCTCGTCGGGAACCTGCAACCGTGACATCGATGTCGCTAAACATGGGCTACGCGGCACTGCTCCCGGAGATTGCCCTTCTCGCCGCGGCAGTGCTGGTCCTTCTTGGCGGGAGCTTCCTGCCCCGGAACCGGCAGGTCCTCACTCGCTGGTTCAGTGTCGCTGCACTAGTGGTCAGCGCGGCGGCCGGGATGGCCGGGGTGGCAGGAGTGCCGGAGTCGATCTTCAGCGGCACTTATGCCCTCGACACATCGACCGCCGTCGTCCGGATAGTCGCACCCTTGGCGACCCTCGTCGTGGTTCTCATTGGCAGGCATGAATTCATCGGCTCCGTGCGGGAGAGCGAAACGTACGCGCTCCTGCTGTTGGCGACTCTCGGCACCGTCGTCATCGGCGGTACCATCGATCTGCTGGTTTTGGTTGCCGGGTACCTGCTCGCGAGCATCCCCCTTTACGCACTGATCGGATTATCCCGCAGTGGCCCGGCCGCCGAGGCGACGCTGAAGACCTACCTGATCGGCGCACTGTTCGGTGTCCTCCTCATGGCCGGAGTCACCCTACTGACCGGGCTTGCCTCGACCAGCAGTTATGAAGACATGAGCGAAGCACTCAGCACAGCCCCGGTCGTCGCCGTCGCCGGTGGTGCAGTTGCGGTGCTGATCGGGTTGACGTTCAAAGCTGGAGCGGTGCCCGGGCACTTCTGGATCCCGGACGCGAGCCAGGCTTCCGGAATTGCTGTCGCCGCGTTCGTGACAACTGTGCCGAAAATCGGCGCGCTCATCGCATTGGGCCGCCTGATTGAAATTATGCCTGACTCGGTCGATGTCCCTTTGCTCGTCGCCATCCTCGCCGTCGTCAGCATGACCGTCGGAAACCTTGCGGCACTGGCACAAAAAAACGTGCGACGGCTGCTCGGCTGGTCGACTGTCAGCCAGGTCGGCTACCTGCTCATGCCCCTAGCCGTCATCACCACAAGCGACGGCGCATCGGCGGCGTTGCTGGTCTACATCGGCCTTTATGCGCTCACAAACCTGGCCATATTCGCCGTCGTGGCCTGCTTCCCCCACAGAGAAGAGCTCGACGACTGGGCAGGGGTGGCTAGAGCCCACCCGTGGCTGACCGGTACCCTGATCGTCAGCGCACTCAGCCTCGTGGGCACCCCGCCGACGGCAGTGTTCATCGGCAAGGTCGCTGTCTTCACCGTGGCTTGGGACGGCGGGATGCCTTGGCTGGTGGTGGCCGCAGCCGTTAACAGCGTGCTCAGCCTCGTCTACTACCTCAGGCTCTTCCGGCCCGCCTTCCGGCCCCCCGCCCCAGTCACCGCACCCGCGGACGACGACGCTCCGGAGGCTTCCCGGGGCGTCAAAGCAACCGCAGTCATACTCGGCGCCGCCGTACTCAGCGCCGGCGCAGCTGTTGCCGGAATCTGGTTGGCAACCCTGGCGTAGCCGCGATCCGTCCGTTCGTAGGCCGCTCGGCGGGACAAATCGTCCCTCTCCAATAGTGAGTGACGAGCGGGCACTGCGTCTGCAGGGAATCTACGTGGACTTCGCGTTGGCGGCGATCAGTGCTTCCATCTGCAAGCGCAGAACCACGACGTCGTCCTGGTTCCTCAGGGATCCCGTGGTGATAACGGTGGCCCGACCGCGCCCGTCGTGCTCGACGGAGTCTATGAACACTGTTCCAGTCAAGACGTCTCCCGCGCGCACAGGATGGATGAAACGCACGTGGCGAGCCTCCTTGCCAGCAATGACGTCGTAGCGCTCGAACAGGCCATTCACCGAAAGCCGCTGGTAGATCGACAGGGTGTGGATGCCGCTGGCGCCGAGTCCCCCGAAGTAGCTTTCCTGTGCTACTGCTGGATCAATGTGGAAGTACTGGCTGTCCCACTCGGAGGCGAAGCGGATGATTTCCTCTTCGGGTACGGGGTGGGAGCCCAAATCAAGGGTTTGTCCAACGGGAACTTCTTCCGCGGTCAAACGGGGTGTCCTCGGCGTCATAGCGATTTGGCCACCAGTTCTTTCATGATCTCGTTGGTCCCGCCGTAAATCTTCTGAACGCGAGCGGCCGCGAACCTCCGGGCAATGGGGTACTCCCTCATATAACCGTAGCCACCGAAAATCTGCAGGCACCGATCGGCGACTTTGCTTTGCATGTCGGTGCACCAGAATTTGGCCAGGGAGGCAGTGGGCTCATCGAGATCGCCGGTGAGATGCTGTGCGATGCAGTAATCTACGAGCGTCCGGGCGGCAAGGCTGTCCGCAACACACTCCGCGAGCACGAACCTGGTGTTCTGGAAGGCCAGCAGATTCTGGCCGAAAGCCTCCCGCTCATGGGCGTACGCCGTCGTCTCGCGCACCACGGCCTCGCACTCAGCAGCCGCCGCTACGGCGATTGAAATCCGCTCCTGGGGGAGCTGATGCATGAGCTGGACAAAGCCCTTGCCCTCGACGCCGCCGAGAACATTGCCTTCCGGTACCCGCATGTCCACGAAGGCGAGCTCGCGGGTGTCCTGTCCCTGCATGCCGATTTTGTCCAGGACGCGGCCACGCTCGAATCCGGCGAGGTCTGCGGTTTCGGCGACGACGAGAGACAATCACTTGCCGCCCTTTTCGTCGCTCGTGCGAGCGACGATGATCAGAAGGTCGCAATAGGTGCCGTTGGTGATGAACGTTTTCGAGCCATTGATCACGTACTCGTCGCCATCGCGCTGGGCTCTGGTGCGGATACTCTGAAGGTCTGACCCCGTGGTTGGCTCGGTCATTGCTATGGCACCGACCAGGTCGCCGGAGGCCATGGCGGGGAGCCAACGCTGTTTCTGCTCCTCGGTGCCGAACGTGGCGATGTAGTGAGCGACGATGGTGCTGTGAACTACGTTTGCCCACGCGTCGTCAGCGATGCGGGCCTGTTCTTCCATGATTACCGCTTCGTGGGCGAAGGATCCACCGCCGCCGCCGTATTCCTCCGGGATGCTGATACACAGCAGCCCGGCTTCGCCAGCCTGCCGCCAGAAATCCCGGTCCACTGAATGCTGCTCGGCCCAGCGTGCGTGGTGTGGCACGGACTCCTTTTTCAGGAAGGTTCGGGTCATGGCCCTGAGGTCGTCGAGTTCTTCAGTGCGCCACGGCGACTGGTAATCATCCAAAATCATGATGGTGCTCCTACTTTCCTGTGAATTGCGGCGTGTGCCGCTCGTTGACGAGCCCCTATTGGAAGAATGCCCCGGCTGCACCGCGCTGTTTCAAGGTAACCAGGTCAGGCATCGGATGACTCCTCGCCGTAGATTGCGGCATGTTCGGTCCGGATACGCTTCTTGTCGAATTTTCCAACGCTCGTGCGCGGAATCTCTTTCACGATCTCGATCGCTTCTGGGAGCTGCCAGGTGGCGAAGGCTGATGAGAGGTGCTTACGCACGTCGTCGAGCCCCACATCTGTACCGCCTGAGGGGACGACGAGAACGAACGGGCGTTCTTGCCACTTGGGGTGTGGGAGGCCGACGACGGCCGCCTCGGCGATCGCCGGATGGTCCAGAAGGAGGTTCTCCATGTCAATGGAGGAGATCCACTCGCCTCCGCTCTTGATGACGTCCTTGATGCGGTCTGTGACCTTGAGGTAACCGTCGGTGTCAATGGTCCCGACGTCGCCGCTACGTCAGTAGCCATCGACGAATCGGTCCTTCAGGTCCTCGGGGGGCATGCCGTGATAGCTGCGTGCGATCCACGGCCCGCGGACGCAGATCTCCCCCTGGGTCACAC
The DNA here is from genome assembly GCF_016907875.1 of Arthrobacter roseus. Classification (NCBI taxonomy): domain Bacteria; kingdom Bacillati; phylum Actinomycetota; class Actinomycetes; order Micrococcales; family Micrococcaceae; genus Arthrobacter; species Arthrobacter roseus. The sequence goes on from NZ_JAFBCU010000001.1 coordinate 1,694,214, forward strand.
CGTCCCACGCGACATCGATGCCTTCCGCGTTGATGAGGCGAATGTCGATCCCCGACACCGGTAGCCCTTGCTTGCGCTTGAGCTCGAGGAGCTCGTCGGGCGAGAGCCGGGCGAGGACGCTCGGCTTGTACCGGTTGACCGTAACGAGGGGCGCCGTCTCGGTCGCACCGTAGGCGTGGACGGTCTCGGCACCTGTGAGCTCCTCAAAGCCACGCATCATCGCCAAGGGTGGCTCGGTGGCTCCTGACAGCATGCGCAAGCGACTGAGGTCCGGCTTGTTCTCCAACGCTTCTATGTAACGGAGCATCGGGAGGAAGATTACCGGCGCGCCGTTGGTGACGGTCACACCCTCAGAAATGAGCGCCTCCGTCAACGGCCCGGTGTCCTCGGTGGAGTAGCGTCCCGGCAGAACGATCTTATTCGCCACGAGTGTCGCTGCTTGTGGCAGGCCCCACGCCTGACAGTGGAACATCGGGGTGATCAACATCGTGCAATCCTCAAACGTCATGCCGACATTCGCGGCAATGGCGTAGGAGTGCAGGACAATCGCTCGATGTGAGTAGAAAACGCCCTTGGGCCGGCCGGTGGTCCCCGTGGTGTAGCACGCGCTGTACGCGGATCGCTCATCAATCTCGGGCCAGTCGATCTCCGGTGCGCTCGCGGCGAGGAGGTCCTCGTAGTGGTGGACGTTGGGCAGCGTCGTCTGGATTTCGGACATCGGCTTCTCGGACATGACGATCCACGTTGTGACACCCAGCATGGAAGGTGCAACGGCTTCTGCCAACGGCAGGAGCGATTCATCGACGCAGATGACCGACGTGCCGCTGTCGCGGATCACATAGGCCAGATCTTCGGGGCCGAGCCGTAGGTTCAGTTGCACCATGACAGCGGCCAACCCGGGGATGGCCCAGTAGAGCTCAAAGTGACGACGGCTGTTCCAGTCGAGGATGCCGACACGGGTTGCCGGGCCCACGCCGAGGCGAGCGCAGCGCGTTGGCGCCGCGCTGTACCCGCTCGTAGGCCTCGGCATAGGTATACCGGCCCCAGCCGCCGTTGGCAGTACGGTAGACGATCTCCTGATCCCCGTGAGTGCGTGCGGCGTGGCGGATCAGTGTCGTCGTGTTGAGCTGGACGTCGTCGACCATAGTGGACGGATAACCGGAAACGATCGGCCGGGAATTCATGGTCATGATGTTCTCCTTCATCGGGCTGCCATACGCAGTGCTCCGTCCAGACGGATCACCTCGCCGTTGATCATTTGATTCTCGATGATGTGGACTGCCAAGGCCGCGTACTCAGAAGGGTTGCCTAGCCGGGATGGGAAAGGCACCTGCGCTCCGAGCGAGTCACGGGCGGCCTCGGACAGGGAGCCCATCATCGGGGTGAGGAACAGGCCCGGCGCGATCGCCGCTACGCGGATTCCATGCCGGGCGAGTTCCCGTGCTAGCGGCAGGGTCATCGCAACGACACCGCCCTTGGACGCAGAGTAGGCGGCCTGCCCGATCTGTCCATCGAAGGCTGCGGCGGAGGCAGTGTTGATGATGACTCCACGCTCCCCGTCCGATCCGGGCTCGTTTTCGCTCATGGCTTCGGCACCGAGTCGAATGACATTGAATGTGCCGGCCAGGTTGATCGTGAGCACCCGCTCGAATTCCTTGAGTGGGTGTGGGCCGTTCTTACCGAGGACCTTCGTGGCGGCCCCGATTCCGGCGCAGTTCACGATCCCCGACAGCGGGCCCGGCTGCCGCTTGGCTGCGGAGATCGCCTGGGCCACCTGATCCGGATTAGTGACGTCGGTTTCGACGAAGTGGGCCCCGTCCGGTGCAGGCCCACTGAGATCTGCAACGACGACGTGTGCTCCGCGTTCGAGCAACGCTCGGGTGGTTGCCTCACCAAGGCCAGAGGCCCCTCCGGTCACGATGAAAGTGCGGTCTTTGACATCCATGGGTGCTCCTTCTCAGATTCTCTCGATGATGGTGGCGTTGGCCATGCCGCCGCCCTCGCAGATAGTCAGTAGTCCGTATCTGGCATCGCGGCGCTCGAGCTCGTTCACAAGCTGGCACAGCAACCGGGCTCCAGTGGATCCGAGCGGGTGGCCAATGGCGATCGACCCGCCATTGACGTTGAGCTGGTCCTGGGGGTAGCCGGACTCGGCGGCCCACGGGAGAGGAACGGGGGCGAATGCTTCGTTGACTTCGACCAGGTCAATGTCGTGGATGCTCAGACCCGCCTGTTCAAGTGCCCGCTTGGTCGCGGGAAGAACAACAGTGAATTGCAGGACGGGGTCGTCGGCGGCGACGGCCATCGAGACGATGCGCGCCCTCGGTCGCAGTCCGGCGGCTTCGGCCTGGGAACGTTCGGCGATGAGCAAGGCGGCCGCACCGTCGCTCATCTGAGAGGCGTTAGCTGCTGTGATGGCGCTGTCAGGGGAGAACACCGGCGCGAGTTTTGCGATCCGCTCGGGGTCCAGGACCGCGCGGATACCCTCATCCCGAGTCATCGGTGTGAGCGCGGCGTCGGCACCAATGCCGTCAAGGGGCACGAGTTGCGATGCGAAATACCCGGCCTCGGTTGCTGCTGCCGCCCGCTGATGGCTCCGGATGCTGAATTCGTCGAGCTGTTTGCGGGTGAATCCCCACTTTTTGACGATGAGCTCTGCCGAGAGTCCCTGGGCGGGAATGTTGCCGTCGAACCGTGCCAGTGCTCTTTCGCCGTACCAGTCGCCACGCTCACCGCCCGGGACGAAGAGCGGACCCAGCTCGACGCGTGACATCGATTCAACTCCGGCTCCGATGGCGAAGTCATATTCGCCGGACTTGATGGCCTGGGCGGCAAAATGCACTGCCTGCTGTCCCGACCCGCACTGGCGGTCGATCGTGGTTCCGGGCAGCACTAGGGGTAGACCAGCCCCGAGAATGGCATTTCGTGCGACATTGCCTGCCTGCTCATCTCTCTGGATCCTGCACCTGGCGATAACGTCCGCAAGGTGCTCATGATCAATCCCTGTGCGCTCGACCAGGGTCGACAGCGTTTGGGCGAGGAGGTCGACGGGATGCCAATCGCGCAGTTGGCCGCCGCGCCTGCCGACCGGTGTTCTGACGGCGTCGACAATGACTGCTTCTCGGTTCATGAGGGTCCTCCAAAGTGTATGGGCCGGAAAGTGTTGAGGGAGTTCCGCCGCCCGGGACGGTTGAGCATTGAAGTGAGTACGTCGGAGCCAGGGTGCGTCGCCTGGAGCTCAGTCACGAAGCTCATCCCGGAGCCGGGGCTTGAGGATCTTCCCGACGGGTTGCGGGGAATCTGCGCGATGACTAGCTCACGTGGCAGCTTGTAGTAGGCAATTCGTTCCCGCGCGTGGTCGCGAAGCTCCTCGAGCGTCACCTGGTGGCCGTCCAGCAGCGTCACCACGGCGACCACGGTCTCGCCGTATTCCTCATGTGGGCGGCCGACGACGGCAACGTCGGCGACCGCCCGGTGGCCCGCCAGGGCGTTCTCGACCTCGGCGGAGTACACGTTCTGGCCGCCGGTGATGATCAGGTCCTTCATCCGGTCCACGAGAGTGATGTACCCGTCCGGGTCTACCTGGGCCAGGTCTCCGGTGTGAATCCAGCCGTTCCTGAACGTTGCGGCGGTTGCTTCGGGATTGCGCCAGTAGCCCTTCATCATCGTCTCGCCGCGCATGATCATCTCGCCCACTTCGCCGGGCAAGGCATCGTTGCCCTCCGGGTCAACGATACGGACCTCGGTGTTTGCGATGGCGAAGCGTCCGCTCGTCGAAGGTCGCTCCAGCACCTCGTCGTGGCAGCCCTTGGCCAATCGCATTGTCGGCGAATTCGGAGAGCCAGGCGAGCGCGCTCCCGAACTCGTCGTGGGCGTCAAGGGCTGAGGAAGGAAAACCGGGAGACAGACCCGGCGTCGTCCCATTGGCCTCTAGATCTACTCGAAAGGCGAGGGATCCCCCATGCCGATGCGGACGATTTCAGGCACACCGCTGGAGAGGTCCACCACCGTCGTCGGTTCAGTGCCGCATTCCCCGGAGTCGATGACGGCGTCGACCTGGTGGTCGAGACGTTCCTTGATCTCCCACCCCTGCGTGAGCGGTTCGTCCTCATCAGGCAGCAGCAGGGTCGTCGAAAGCAGCGGCTCGCCGAGTTCGGCGAGCAGGGCCTGGACAACCCGATGGTCGGGGATGCGCACGCCGACGGTTTTCTTCTTCGGGTGCAGCAAGCGCTTGGGGACCTCTGAAGTGGCCTTGAGGATGAACGTGTAGCTGCCCGGCGTCGCCGCTTTGAGGCTGCGGAAGACCGCATTGCCCATTTCCACGAAACGGCCCATCTGAGCGAAGTCGCTGCACATCAGGGTGAAGTGGTGCTTGTCGCTCAGATGGCGGATGGTCCGGATCCTGTCCAGGGCCTGCGCGTTGCCCAGCTGGGCGCCCAAGGCGTAGCAGGAGTCGGTGGGATAGGCGATCAGGCCCCCGCTATGCAACAGGTCAACGACCTGGCCGAGCGCACGCGGTTGCGGATCTTGCGGGTGGACATCGAAGAATCTGGCCATGAGAGGAGACTACGACCTGGCAGCCGATCTTGCACGCTCCCGCCCACGGCACCAACGATGTGCAGCGACCTGGTATGGCAGCATGGGGGCATGACCCGCTTCCGCTATTTCGTGACGGCCAGTGTTGACGGATACATCGCCGACGAGCATGATTCGCTGGACTGGATGACTGCCTTTGATGACTACCACGTCGGATTCCAGGACCCGGCCGCCGCCTTCCTGGGCGAGGTCGGATCCCTGGTCATGGGAGCTGACGCCTACCTTAGGCAGACCGTCCACATGAACCGCTCCGGGTCCCCTTGGCCGTATGAGGGCACGCCATGCTGGGTGTTCACTCATCGAGAGTTGACCGCTGAACAAGGAATAGACGTCAGGTTCATCCGTGGTGATGTGGGCCAATGGGTTGGGGACATCGCGGCTGATGCCGGAGACCGCGACGTCTGGGTATTCGGAGGCGGGGGATTGGCCGGTCAACTGGCCGACGCCGGACATCTCGATGAGTTGATCCTCTTCACCATCCCCGTTCTATTGGGCGGCGGGCGACCGTTGGCCAGCCTCCGGGCTCCGCTGGGGCTGACACCCACCTCCACCCGTGACTTCAGTAGGGGAGTTAGAGAAACGCGGTACGACCTTTCAAAGCCCCTTGCTCCGCGGCGCGTCGAATACTAGGGCGAGGCCGGCGTCCTCATCCTCAACTCACGGCCGGGCACATAGCGGTTGGATGCGGCCGTCGGCTTCAACCGCTTCCAGTCATTTCCGGGTCTGCCGCGGGCGCAGGAAACGCAGGACCTTCACAGGCCCATAGACGGCCAGGAAGGTGTCCATCTGCGCTCGTTTGGACGCGAAAGAACGCCAGTGCCACACGAGTATGGAATCCGCGGAGAACAAGCGTGTCCACGTCTCCACGTTGCCGTTGCATACCGGCTCCGCAGTGAGGACCCGGCGGATACTCCGGCGGAACAGGCGGCCCAGCGAGACCAGACGCGGGTAATCCAGACAGACGATCAGCTCAGCGTGCTCTGCGATCTCCGGTCGATAGTGCCCATAGGCGGAGTCGAAGACCCAAGCGGGGGCAGCAGCGCATTCCAGCGCGATCCGTCGCTGGTCCTCGAGGGATCGTTGAATCCAGCCGGGCAACCAGCCGACCTGTTCATCGACCAGATGCACCGGCAAACCGACCAGAGCGCCCACCTGGGTGGCCAGGGTCGATTTCCCGGAACCGGTCACCCCGACGAAGAGGATCCGGCGAGGGCCAGCGGTCCTGGACGAGGCCGGGTTGTCCCTGCCACCGATCATGAGGGGCCCAGCAGCATATTCGTGATCCGTGCGGTGCACACCCGCTGACCGGCCTCGTTGCTGATGATGATTTCGTGCGCCGTGGTGCTCCTACCCAGGTGGATCGGCGTGCATACGCCGGTGACCAGACCGGAAATCCCTGGGCGGTGGTGTGTGGCATTGATATCCACGCCCACTGCACGACGGTCGGGACCGGCGTGCACCGCGGCAGCGAAGGACCCAAGGGTCTCGGCGAGCGCCACGCTCGCCCCACCGTGCAGGATCCCAGCGACCTGCTGGTTGCCCTCGACCGGCATCGTTGCCACGACCCGCTCGGCGGTAATCCCGTCGAAGACAATCCCCAGTTTCTCCGCCAGAGCGCCCACACCGTGGGCGGTAAGCATCGGCCACATCACTTGCGGCACCCCATGACGGGCGAGCTGTTCCTCGAAAGGGTTCGACCCGGCGTCGTGCGCTGCGCTGGGGGTGGTTCCACGTGTGTATTTGTCTGTCATGGGAACTAGGCTTGCACCTGTGAGTCAATCAACCAAAACCGACGCTAATGACACTTCCCGCCTACTCGTCATCGACGGCCACTCAATGGCGTTCCGCGCCTTCTACGCGCTGCCTCCGGAAAACTTCGCCACCGACACCGGACAGCACACCAATGCGGTCTACGGTTTTGTCTCGATGCTCATCAAAATGATCGAACAGCGCAAACCGACGCATGTGGCCGTTGCCTTCGACCTGGACACCCCCACATTCCGTTCCGAGGAATACAGCGAATACAAAGCCGGGCGGAACAAGACGCCCGAGGAGTTCTACGGGCAGATCAATCTGATCGAGAAGGTCATGGAGGCGATGAACATCCCCTCGATCACCATGGACGGGTTCGAGGCCGACGACATCATTGCCACGCTGGCCCGAGTCGGTGAAGACGAGGGGTGGGACGTTCTGGTCGTCTCGGGAGACCGGGATGCGTTCCAGCTGATCACGGAGAAGACCACGGTCCTTTACCCGAAAAAGGGTATCTCCGATATCCCGCCGATGGATGCGGCAGCAGTCGAGGCTAAGTATTTCGTCCAGCCCGCCCAGTATCCAGATCTCGCAGCGCTGGTCGGGGAGACCGCCGACAACCTGCCGGGCGTTCCCGGCGTCGGGCCCAAAACCGCCGCGAAGTGGATCAACCTCTACGGTGGCCTCGAGGGCATTCTCGATCAGGCGGAATCGATCAAGGGCAAAGTCGGTGAGTCCCTGCGGGCGCACCTCGATGACGTCCGGCGCAACCGGCGGCTGAACCGGTTGCTCACCGATCTAGACCTGCCGGTGGAACTCGGGGCGCTGGAACTGGAGCACCCTAACCAGGACGCCATCGAGGAACTCTTCGACGCCCTGCAATTCAACACGTTGCGCAAACGTCTCTTTGACCTCTTTGGTGCCGACGACTCCGAGCCGGAAGCCGAAATGGATGTCCCGACGCCGTCAGATCTGGATAGCGCCGAGACTCTCACGGGGTGGTTCCGCGAGCAGGGCGCCCACGTGATTGGCGTGCTTCTGGATACCGTGCCCTCCACTGTCAATGGAGACGACGCCGTCGGAATCGCACTCGCCGGAGAATCCGCCACCGGTTACATCGATTTGGAGAAGCTCGACGCCGACGCCGATGCTGCCCTGAGCGGGATCCTCTCCAGTGGTGACTACAAGTTCGCGCTGCACGATTTCAAAGCGGGCTACAAGTTGTTGGCCGATCGCGGCATCGACCTGCGTGGTGTTGTGGACGACACGATGATCTCCGCCTACCTCATCCAGCCGGACCGGCGCAGCCATGAGCTCACGGACATCGCCCAGCACCACCTGAGGCTCTCCCTTGAAGCCGAGGGCAAGGCGCAGGACGGGCAACTGGCTCTCGAGTTCGACGGATCAGGGCATTCCGTGGCCGCTGTGCGAGCTGCCTACATCGTGAGGGAGCTGAGTCTGTACCTGACCGGGCAGGTGCTGGAACGCGGCGCCAATATGTTGCTGGCCGAAATGGAACTTCCCCTTTCCGTGGTGCTGGCCCAGATGGAACGTACTGGCATCGCCGTGGACGCGGTGCAGCTCGATGACCTACTCGCGGATTTCACCACGACCATCGACGGAGCGACTGCAGAAGCGTATGAGGCTATCGGGCACGAGGTGAACCTCGGCTCGCCCAAGCAGTTGCAGGTCGTGCTCTTCGAGGAACTCGGCTTGCCAAAGACCAAGAAGATCAAGACTGGCTACACGACCGACGCTGATTCTCTGGCCGACCTGCTGGCCAAGACGCAACACCCGTTCCTGGCCTCGCTGATGGCCTACCGTGATGCCACTAAACTGCGTCAGACCGTTGAGGGGCTGAAGAAATCCCTGGGCGACGACGGCAGGATCCACACGACCTACGCCCAGACCGTCGCCGCGACCGGGCGGTTGTCCTCACTGAATCCGAACCTGCAGAACATTCCCGTGCGCAGCGAAGCCGGACGACGCATCCGCGAAGTCTTCGTCGTTGGCGAGGGGTACGAGACCCTGCTGACCGCCGACTACTCCCAGATCGAGATGCGCATCATGGCCCACCTCTCCGGCGACGAGGGCCTGATCCAGGCATTCAAGGACGGAGAGGACCTGCACCGTTTCGTCGGTTCGCACGTCTTCGGCGTCGAACCGGCAGACGTCAGTCCGGACATGCGGTCCAAGGTCAAGGCCATGTCCTACGGGCTGGCGTATGGGCTGAGTTCCTTTGGGTTATCCAATCAACTGAATGTCCCCGTCGACGAGGCGCGCGGGCTGATCAGGGACTACTTCGCCCGCTTCGGATCCGTGCGGGACTACCTGCGCACCGTCGTCGATCAGGCGCGCAAGGACGGGTACACCTCCACCATCGAAGGACGCCGCCGCTACCTGCCCGATCTGGCCAGCGACAACCGCCAGTTACGCGACATGGCCGAACGTGCGGCACTGAACGCACCTATCCAAGGTACGGCAGCGGACATCATCAAACGTGCAATGCTTGGGGTTGCCGATGGGTTGCGCGAGCAGCGGTTGGAGTCACGCATGCTGTTGCAGGTCCACGATGAGCTCGTCCTTGAGGTTGCCCCCGGAGAAATCGACGTCGTCTCGGCACTTGTCAGGGAACACATGGGAACGGCAGCGGAGCTCTCCGTCCCGCTCGATGTCCAGATTGGCACCGGGCACAGCTGGCAGGAGGCAGCGCACTAATGAAGACACCGACCACCAAGACCAACGGGCTGCGTCATGAACTCTTCGACGCGGAGGTGCTGTCTGCGGCCGGTGAGGCCGAGCCGGCGCCGAATGCGCGTACCACCAACTGGTTCCGGGCGGTCCGCACCGGATTTCATGCTCAGCCCTTCACAACCGCTGAAGTGGCGCGCATCGCGGCTTCGTACCGAGTCGACGGCCGCCGCCTTCTGGGGGTGTACGACGACGATGCGCCGGCACCTTCCCTGGACCCCAGCATTCCGGTGGCCACCTTCGCGGAATTCAACAAGACTCTCAATACCGGGGCCGGACGGATGCTCGAGAGCCATCTGATCACCGTGGTCACCGTCCGCCCGAGTCACCGTCGACGCGGCATTCTGCGTCGGATGATGACCGATTCCCTGGATCGCGCTCGGGCTGCCGGGCTACCCATGGCGGCGCTCACCGCGACGGAGGGGACGATCTACGGCAGATTCGGTTTTGGGCCGGCGACCACCTTGGATACGGTCCGGGTCGATGTGAAGGGCGGGCTCCCGGTCGTCGCCAAGCCCGAAGGCACAGTCATCGCCGTGGACCCTTCTGCCCTCGTCGAATTAGCTCCATCACTTTTTGAGGCCTTCCACGCCGCACACCGGGGATCGATTGGGCGACAGCATGCCTATACGCTGAGGGCCACCGGCCGATTGGGACCGGAGGAAGCAAAGGACGATCCAGCCCTTCGCGCTGCGGTGTACCTCGACGCGGACGGTGTCCCGCGTGGTTTCCTCACCTACGCCTTTGCCGGGTGGGAGAAGTCTCCGCTGACCATGGATGTGCGAGACCTGGTCGCCACCACTGCTGCTGCGCGACGAGAACTGTGGCGTTACCTCGGTGCCCACGACCTCATCGAACGGGTTGTCTACGGCGCCGCCGCTCCCGATGATCCGCTGCCCTGGTCATTGGATGACCCACGCCGCGTTGCCGTCACAGAGACTGAGGACCTGTTGTGGTTGCGTATCCTTGACGTCCCCGCAGCGCTGGGTGCCCGAGAATACATCGCCGACGGGTCGTTGCGGCTGCGCATCACCGATCCCCAGGGTTATACGACGGGAAGTTACAAGCTGGTCGTCGACGGGAGAGTCGGGTGTGTGGAGACCGAACCGGACGATTCTCAGCCAGCGGATCTAGAGCTGGACATTGCTTTGTTGAGTTCGTTGTACCTGGGCGGAACCGGAGTACGGACCCTGGCTGAGGCTGGCCGTCTGCGCGCGGCGTCCGATGAGGCCGTAGACCGTGCCGCCCGGTTGCTGGACCTGCCGGGGGCGCCCTACGCGATCAATGGTTTCTAGGCCCGGATTCGGACATCGCACACGGACAGCACCAGCAGTACCTGAACGCGACCTGCGTTTTGACCCGTCATATGCCGGGGGACTAGAATCATTAGACGACTGCCGGGGTGTTCCCTGCCCGGGCTCGTAACAATTTTAGTTCCACGTTCGGAGCATGCCGGGACTTCCGGCTTTCCGATTGACACAATCTATCCCCAACGGAGCCCCTACTACATGACCATCACCTCCAACGAGAAGACCGGTACCCCGCAGGTCGCCATCAACGACATCGGTACCGCTGAAGACTTCCTCGCAGCCGTCGACGCAACCATCAAGTACTTCAACGATGGAGACCTCGTAGAAGGCACCGTCGTCAAGGTCGATCGCGACGAAGTCCTGCTCGACATCGGTTACAAGACCGAGGGTGTCATTCCTTCCCGCGAACTTTCGATCAAACACGACGTCGATCCGGGTGAAGTTGTTTCCGTCGGCGACCAGGTCGAAGCTCTTGTTCTCACCAAAGAGGACAAGGAAGGCCGCCTGATCCTGTCCAAGAAGCGCGCACAGTACGAGCGCGCCTGGGGCGACATCGAAAAGATCAAGGAAGAAGACGGTGTCGTCACCGGTACCGTCATCGAGGTGGTCAAGGGTGGTCTTATCCTCGACATCGGCCTTCGTGGCTTCCTGCCAGCTTCCCTGGTGGAAATGCGCCGTGTCCGCGACCTGGCTCCGTACATCGGCCAGCAGATCGAAGCGAAGATTATCGAGCTGGACAAGAACCGAAACAACGTTGTGCTCTCCCGCCGCGCGTGGCTCGAGCAGACCCAGTCGGAGGTTCGTTCAACGTTCCTCAACAAGCTGGAAAAGGGTCAGGTTCGTCCCGGCGTCGTTTCCTCCATCGTCAACTTCGGTGCATTCGTGGACCTTGGCGGTGTAGACGGCCTGGTGCACGTTTCCGAGCTGTCCTGGAAGCACATCGACCACCCGTCAGAGGTTGTCGAAGTTGGCCAAGAAGTTACCGTAGAGGTTCTCGAAGTGGATCTGGACCGCGAGCGGGTTTCGCTCTCGCTCAAGGCTACCCAAGAAGACCCTTGGCAGACCTTCGCTCGCACTCACGCACTGGGTCAGGTTGTCCCAGGTAAGGTCACCAAGCTGGTTCCGTTCGGCGCATTTGTCCGCGTCGAAGACGGCATTGAGGGCCTCGTTCACATCTCTGAACTGGCTGTCAGGCACGTTGAGCTCGCCGAGCAGGTTGTTTCCGTTGGAGACGAACTGTTCGTCAAGGTCATCGACATCGACCTCGAGCGTCGTCGTATCTCCTTGTCGCTCAAGCAGGCCAACGAGGACGTGGACCCTGAGGGTACCGAATTCGATCCTGCTCTGTACGGTATGGCCGCAGAGTACGACGAAGAGGGTAACTACAAGTACCCTGAGGGCTTCGATCCCGAAACCAACGAATGGCTCGAGGGCTACGACAGCCAGCGTGCCGTCTGGGAGCAGCAGTACGCTGATGCCCAAACCCGCTGGGAAGCCCACAAGAAGCAGGTTGCCGAGCACGCCAACGAGGATGCCGTTTCGACGTCCGAGTCCAGCGAGTCCGCAGCGACGAGCTACTCATCCGACGCTCCAGCGACGGATAGTGGATCGAACTCCGGTAGCAGCAGCAGCAGCAATGGCGGCGGTGGCGGCACCCTTGCCTCCGACGAAGCACTTGCAGCACTGCGTGAGAAGCTGACCGGCAACTAAGCAAGTCTGTTATGTGTTGAGGGGCCCCGCCATTCGGCGGGGCCCCTCTTCGCATTTCACCTGACGTAACACGTCGCGAGGGTTATAGGCGCCGGGTACTCACGGTAACGGTGAACCTCGGGTTGCGGTCCACCTGGCGCGTTGGGCCAACTATGCTGCTCAGCGCCCGGAGGTACCCAAGGTGAGTGTTCCACACCGTCCAGAGTTGGCCTCCGGGTGAGAGCGCCCTGGATGCTTCCCGAAAAAGCTTCAGCGCAATTCCCGAATGGACTGTCGCGCCCATATGGAACGGCGGGTTCAAGATAATCACTTCTTGACTGGCATCTGGGAGAGAAGAAAGGCCGTCGTCGCGCACCACCTTCACCTGACCGTCCACTCCATTGGCACGCATGGTGAGCAGCGCAGAATCGACTGCTGCTGCGGAGTGGTCAACAGCAATCACGCTGATGTCCGGGCGTTGTAAGGCAAGATAGGCGGCGATCGCGCCAGTACCGCAACCGAGGTCCACAGCGGTAGAAACCTGCGACAGCTGTTGTAATTGCGGCAAAAGAAACCGTGTACCCAGGTCAAGTCTGCCTCCGCCAAATGCAGCACCATGAGAGGAAAGGACCAGCGGCTTTCGCATCCCGACGTCGTGTGATTCGCTCACCGGGAAAGGGCACTCGCCGGCGAGCCTAGGGTCGGAAGCTGTAAGGATGCGCGATTTGCGCCGGGCAAGAGACGCGTGCACGGTATCGAAGTAGCGTCCAAGAACGTCATTCATGGCCGGAGTCATGTGCTTGACGCGGCCGGCGGCCATGACAACAACTTCCTGATGGGCATACCGTGCGATCTTCCAGCAGAGTTCCTCCAGTGCGGACAGAGATCGGGGTAATCGCATCAGGACCAGTTTGGCCCCTGACAGTAGCTCGGGACCAGGGCGATGCTGCGAGTACGTCGAGGGCACCGAGAGTATCCGCGCATTCTTAGCTAGCGCGAGCTCACCGGATAGCGCATCTTGATGCACCCTCAATGGACTATGTCCACCCAGCACGACCGAGAGTGTGATCGCCCCGTAATTGTCGCCAATGACGGCAATGGTGCCCGGCTGCGAGTCCTTGACCGTCTGGCGTGAGGCGTCGAGGAGGTATTCGTCGGCGGAGTCCCACGCGAACAGGTTGTCCGCCTCAACATCGGGGGAGCGCCGCAAGGCGGAGAGTTCAAGTTCAGTCATGATCCATCCAGGAAGTTCCATGGTCGACTGGTTCAATGGCGCCGGAGCCAAAAATTGCCACACCATTCAAAAATGATTCAGTGCGCGCGGGTTCGTCCAGAACCGCACAATCGAGCTCGGCACCGGTACTCGTATAGCGAATACCGGAAATGGTGACTCCGGTGGAGCGCAGCTCGTGTTCAAGCCTGCCGGCGTTTTCGTGTGCAGCCATCACACTGAAGTTCCGTACGCGTCGGCGTGTACGAAACGTAGACGCCGCCAACGCTGCGGTAACGGATCCCGAGTAGGCACGCGCGAGTCCTCCCGTGCCAAGTAGGGTGCCTCCGAAGTACCGAACTGTGACGGCGACGATATCGCTCAGGTCCGTGGCGCCGCCGGCGCTCTGGCTGCGGATCAAGGCTTCCATCATGGGTTGGCCTGCGGTTCCCGAGGGTTCGCCGTCGTCATTGGTTCGCTGAAGATGCCTATGCGGTCCCACCACATAAGCGCTGCAGTGATGGCGCGCGTCCGGAAATTCCCGGCGGGCAGCAGCGATGTGGTCGCGGGCTGCTTCCTCTGAATCAATGCTCGTCAGCAGGGCGATGAACCGTGAACGCTTGATGTCTATCTCATTGCGGCTGTGACCGGCGAGCGTTGTATACGTACCGCACGCACTTCCCGATTCAGACACCAACACAGTCTAGTGTTGGTTACATGCTCAATGTTGGACTGACCGGTGGCATAGCGGCCGGAAAATCGTTGGCGGCCACGCGGCTATCTGCCCTCGGTGCCACGCTGGTCGACGCCGATGCCATCGCCCGGGAAGTAGTGGAGCCGGGTACCGATGGTCTGCGTGCCGTGGTGGAAGCATTTGGACCGGGGATTTTGACGGATACCGGCTCACTGGACCGACCAGCCCTCGGCGAGTTGGTGTTCAACTCTCCCGGGCAACGCCAGCGTCTGAACGCCATTATCCACCCCCTGGTCAGGACCCGTGCAGCAGAACTTGCACAAGGTGGCGAGGGCGGGATCGTCGTTCAGGATATTCCGCTGTTGATCGAGACCGGACAAGGCCCGTCCTTCCACCTGGTGGTGGTGATCGACGCGCCCGAAGAAGAGCGCGTGCGGCGCATGGTGGAGGATCGCGGCATGTCCGAAGCGGACGCCCGCGCCCGGATAGCGGCCCAGGTCTCGCCAACCGAACGCACCGCCTCTGCAGATGTCGTGCTGCCAAATACGGGCTCTCGGGATCAGCTGTTGGCCTCGGTGGACACGCTCTGGGAAGAAAGGCTCTTGCCTTTCCACCACAACCTGTTGGACGGTCGGATCGCACCACGCTACGGCCCGCCGCTACTGTTGGCAACACGGCCGCAATGGCCTGACCAGGCGGCTCTGCTCACGAAGCGGATACTACTCGCAGACCCGCGGATTCTGGCGGTAGACCACATTGGCTCGACTGCAGTGCCGGGGCTCCCGGCCAAGGATGTGTTGGATCTTCAGGCGACCGTGCACAGCCTGGACGACGCCGATGCTGTCGCGGGTGTGCTGACGAGCGCGGGGTTTCCACGCTGTCCCGGCATCTGGCAGGACACACCAAAATCGAGCCATCCTGATCCGGCGGACTGGGCAAAACGGCTACATGGGAACGCCGATCCGGGCCGCGCCGTCAACGTGCATATCCGGGTTTTCGGTTCTCCGGGCTGGCGTTATTCGTTATTGTTCAGGGACTGGCTGTCCGCCAATCCCAGTGCTGCCGCTGCATACGCGGCTGAGAAGCGTCGGCTCGCAGAAGAATACTCCATGGACAACTCCACGGACCGTTACGCGCAAGCCAAGGAAGACTGGTTCAGCCGGTCGGCCGATCCGCTCATGAACCAATGGGCGCAGAACATCGGATGGCACCCACCAGCCCTACCTCATTAGGCTGGCAGCGGACCGGCACGCTGTGCAGCCCCAGAATGTCCGGGTCAGGTACTAACCTGTAAAGCATGAGTCTTGCACAGGACATTAAGCGTGTAGTGGCACCGTTTGAAGTGATCAGTGAGTTCAAACCAGCGGGCGATCAGCCGACCGCGATCGCAGAACTGACAGATCGTATCAAGGCGGGGGAGAAGGACGTCGTACTCATGGGTGCCACGGGCACCGGTAAGAGCGCGACGACGGCCTGGCTCATCGAGCAGGTCCAGCGACCCACTCTGGTCATGGTGCAGAACAAAACGTTGGCTGCACAGCTGGTCAACGAGTTCCGGGAACTTCTGCCCAACAACGCGGTGGAGTATTTTGTTTCCTACTATGACTACTACCAGCCGGAGGCATATGTGCCCCAGACGGACACCTTCATCGAGAAGGATTCGTCCATCAACGAGGAAGTTGAGCGGCTCCGGCACTCTGCCACAAATGCACTGCTGACCCGTCGGGACGTCGTGGTAGTGGCTAGCGTTTCGTGCATTTATGGGTTGGGAACGCCCGAGGAATATGTTGCGGGCATGGTGACCCTCCGCAGGGGCGCGGAGATGAACAGAGATGAGCTCCTGCGGCGCTTCGTGTCCATGCAGTACACGCGCAACGACATGGACTTTCACCGCGGGACCTTCCGGGTGCGGGGCGACACCGTCGAGATCATTCCCATGTATGAGGAACAGGCCCTTCGTATCGAGTTCTTCGGGGATGAGATTGAGAGTATCCAAACGCTCCATCCACTCACCGGAGAGCTCATCCGCGAAGAGAATGAGATGTATGTTTTCCCGGCCTCGCACTACGTGGCAGGTCCAGAACGGATGTCCAAAGCCATCACCCGGATTGAAGATGAGTTGCAGAAAAGACTCGACGAACTGGAAGGTCAGAACAAGCTCGTGGAAGCGCAACGCTTGCGGATGCGCACTACGTATGACCTCGAGATGATGCAGCAGATGGGTTTCTGCAATGGAATAGAGAATTATTCGCGCCACATCGACGGACGCGGGGCTGGAACTGCCCCGCACTGCCTGATTGACTACTTCCCGGATGATTTCATGCTTGTTGTCGACGAGTCGCACGTGACTATCCCGCAGATCGGTGCCATGTATGAAGGTGATATGTCGCGCAAACGGACCCTGGTGGACCACGGTTTCCGACTTCCATCGGCGATGGATAACAGGCCACTGAAGTGGGACGAGTTTTTGGAGCGGATCGGACAGACAGTCTACTTGTCGGCTACGCCGGGCAAATATGAGCTGGGGAAGTCCGACGGCTACGTTCAGCAAATCATCCGGCCCACAGGGTTGGTGGACCCGCAGATCGTGGTGAAGCCCAGTAAGGGTCAGATTGATGACCTTCTGGGGGAGATCCACAAGCGTGTTGATAAAAACGAGCGCGTTCTGGTAACCACACTGACCAAGCGTATGGCCGAAGACCTCACCGGTTACTTACTGGAACACGGCGTAAAGGTGGAGTATCTCCACTCGGATGTGGACACTCTTCGCAGGGTAGAGCTGCTCCGGGAGCTGCGCATGGGCACCTTTGATGTCCTGGTCGGCATCAACCTTCTCCGCGAGGGGCTGGACCTTCCAGAAGTGTCCTTGGTGAGCATTCTGGATGCCGATAAGGAAGGGTTCCTGCGCAGCTCGACGTCGCTGATCCAGACGATCGGCCGCGCGGCACGCAACGTATCCGGTGAAGTCCACATGTACGCCGACCGGATCACGGCCTCAATGGCGCATGCCATCGACGAGACGAACCGGCGTCGTGACATTCAGGTGGCCTTCAATAAAAAGAACGGTGTTGACCCACAGCCGCTGCGGAAGCGGATTGCGGATATCAGTGATCAGCTGGCGCGTGAGGACGCTGACACTGCTGCCCTTCTGGAGGCGGCCGCCGGGAGGAAGGGTAGCAAAAAGGGTGCCTCGCTAGCTGGCGTCCGTCGCGACGGACTTGCGGCCGTACCGGCGGAGGACCTCTTGGACCTTATTGCTCAGCTCACTGAGCAGATGCACGGCGCAGCCTCCGAACTGCAGTTTGAGTTGGCGGCGCGCTTACGCGACGAAGTTTCTGACCTCAAGAAGGAACTGAGGCAAATGCAGTCCGCTGGCCACGCCTGATCGGAGGTGGGCTGATGGGACAGGAGCCAGAAATTGTCGAGATCAGGGTTCATGGAGTCGGAGACCAATCCGGGTACAGGGCGCTGGGGGAACCAAAGGGCACTGCCCTGAATGGGTGGGTCGAGCTTCGGAGTCCTCCTGCTCTGCCTGCGCATCCGCTGAAACTCATCAATTGGTGGCGTGCCAACCGAAAGCAAACGGGTCGTATGTGGTGGTACCTGGCGTTTCCGTTCACGCTCGTCAATGTTGCAGGGCGTATGGGACCAGAGGTAGGTCACCCGTTTGCGCACAACGCGCATCGGGCGGTCGTTTCAGTAACTGCGGTGGGGCTGACCTTGGTCCAACTGGCCTGGCTAATTGTCCTGATGGAAACCATTTTGCGGTATTTGCCTTCCTTCATGGACCCCCTATGGCTGGGCAGGTTGACACCGCTGGCTGCGGCGGCAGGATTGTCGTTGTTGCTGATCCTGCGGTGGACTCGCGTGGTCCGACTCCAACCGGAAGACGCCGGCACATCGCCGGGCTCACTGTGTTCCCACGTGGTCGCGGTTCTCGCCGGTGGGATCCTGCTCTCCGTTCTGAGACCTGCCCACATGGCCTACACCGGGTGGCCCTCGGTCGTCCCACCTGGGTCCGGAAATGAACCCCTGCTGGACGCTATGGCTTTAGTGGTTGTCGTGAGTACCACCGGGGTCATGCTTTTGGCCATGCTGCTGGTCGCGGTGTACGCGTTTACACCGTCCAGAGCTCGCGAACGCGTTCGTCCCCTGCCCATGACGGGGCTGGTCCTGACGGTGGCGGTGGTGCTGATGCATACGGTGACAGCGTTGGTGCGTATGGCCCTGGATAATTTGGCCAACTACGTCAACGGCCTGCTCTACCCTCTTCAACGCGGGGCACTCCAGTATCAATACCGGGTCCTTCTGTCCTACGACGATCCGGCCATTGCCGGAGACAGCCGGCTGGATCTGCTGCCGTTCCAGTCCATGATTCTTCTGCTGGCGCTGCTCGCGGCCACGGTCGTTGTCCTGTGCCTGTGCACGAAACTCAAGTTATCCAGACTCTTCTCCGGTGAGTATTCTCGGGCCACGTGGTGGCACGGCTTTATCACGGTTCTTCCGTCGATTATTCCCGTGGTGGCTCCGATTGCGGGACTGCTCGGAATGGCTGGCGTGGCCTCTGCCGTCATACTCGGAGAGGGGAAACTGGGTGGGCCGATTTTTGGACTGGGAGTGCTGCTACTGCAACTTGCGGCCGCCGTCGTTATCTTGAGCATGCTCCTTGGACAGTTCCCCGCTTTCAGAGAAGTCATGGCAAAAATTGGCGACCTAGCGGGGTTCTGGCCAGTTCACGATCATCCGTTGGCTGGGGTCTCGTACCGCTATCCGGTGCTAGCCGGCATACGACTCGAATTGGCTCAGTGCGGTGACGCCGTCAGGCCGGTACTTTTCGGTCACAGTCAGGGTTCGGTCCTCTGCGCCTGGCTGCTCGCCCACGAGTCATCCCTGAGCGGCCACCGACCCGTATTCGTTTCTGCCGGATCGCCCATCGAGTCGATATACGCACCTCTATTCCCTGCCTATTTCACACCGGATCTTCAGGTCAAAGTCGTTGCAGCAACCGAGGAGTGGGCCAATTACTGGCGAGTAACGGATCCGTTGGGCGGACCTATAGAGGGGGCGGAAAACATTCGCCTCGACGATTCCGCGGCCGATCCCCTCGGACACGGGGGTTACTGGAACCATCCGCGAATCGCCGTCTTCATCTCGAGTTTCGAACGTGGCACCGAGGTATTTCCTCCTGACACGAACTGCATCTAAACTGGCAGGAGCGTAGGGGAGTATCCATAACGCTGTATTCGTCAACACGCGCGGCGCCACTGCCCCGCCGGATGCAGCGGCTGGTATCTGAAATAGCCGGTGGAGAGACTTGCGGTAACTCGTTGCTCCTTTGAAAGGTGGCCATGCCAGAATTACCCGTAGCTTTTGAGGTCGGAACATTCATTGTTCTTGGCGTCATTTTGCTTATTGATCTCCTCCTGGTGGCTAAACGGCCGCATGAGCCCTCCATGAAGGAAGCTGGGCTGTGGGTTGGTTTCTACGTCAGCCTTGCGCTCGTGTTTGCAGGCCTCATGTGGATCTTCACCGATCCTGAACACACCGGACAATTCGTGGCTGGATGGGTCACCGAGTACAGCCTCAGTGTGGACAACCTATTTGTCTTCATCATCATTATGGCCCGCTTCTCAGTGCCCAGAAAGTACCAGCAGGAAGTGCTGATGGTGGGAATCATCATCGCGCTGATCCTGCGCGGCATCTTTATTCTGATCGGTGCTGCCGTCATTGAAAACTTCAGCTGGGTGTTTTATATCTTCGGCGCATTCCTGCTGTATACGGCGTACAAGCAGGCCAAGGACGTTGGCGGAGATGAGGAGTCCGGCTCGGAGAACAAGCTCATAGCCAAACTGCGCAACGTACTGCCCATGTCGGAAAAGTACGACGGAAACAAGTTGCGGACAGTCGTGGATGGCAAGAAGGTATTCACCCCGATGGTGGTTGTCTTCGTCACCATTGGCATGACAGATCTCCTGTTTGCCGTGGATTCTATCCCCGCCATCTTCGGGCTGACCCAGAGCGCGTTCATTGTCTTCACCGCCAACATCTTCGCTCTGATGGGACTTCGTCAGCTGTACTTCCTGCTGGGCGGACTCATGGACAGGCTGATCTACCTGAAGCACGGTTTGTCCGTGATTCTGGCGTTCATCGGGGTGAAGCTTATTCTCCATGCACTGCACGTGAACGAGCTACCGTTCATCAATGGCGGTCAGCCTGTCGAATGGGCTCCGGAAATACCGACGTTCGTTTCACTGGCCGTCATCGTGGGAACGATCATTCTCGCCACAGTACTGAGCCTGCTCAGTCCGAAGGCGCGCGCACAGAAGACAGTCTCTGAACTAGAGCACGCCCTATCGGTTTATCGGAACCTGGGTGAGGATTCACCGCGCAACCACGCCACGGCCGTCCTTGACGATGTCCGACAGAAACGGCGCAAGGCCGAAGAGGCCGCGGCGCAGCACGGTGTTAAACTTCCCGAAATGAAGGATGCCGAAACGGCAGAGGAAGAATTCAAGAGGAAGTTCCCCGACAACAAGTAACATTGGCGCGGTGACTATCTCTGAACAGACCACGGCGCTGGATCCTCTAAGGACGCAGCGTCAAGGGAGCATATTTACCGTGATCCTGTCAAGTTTCAAGCGATAGAAGGCATATAGGCCCCTTGTAGATATCAAAATAAGGGGTCTACTACTGCTTTTACTACTGCTTTTTGTTATCCTTTGACCATGACACGAGGAAACAAGATCCGGGCGAACGGCGAGGGCAGCATCTTTGCTATCGGCACACCACAGGGGAAGCGCTGGAAGGCTGAAACGACCATCGGCTATGACGGGGCCGGGAGACGAGTTGTAGCCAGCGGGACGGGGGCTACGAAGGCAATAGCCATAGAGCGAAGAGATACGAACCGCCTTAAGCTGCTTGTGATGCAAGGCAAGGCCCCGAGCACAGTCCTAGCGGGGCGAGAAATCAGGATCAATAAGACGAGCGTCGAAAACTACTTGCGGTCGTGGTTTGAGTCTCTGAACCCGGTCACGGTTGGAGCATCGACGCGGCGACAGTATGAGGGAAACATCACCCGCCACATTAACCCGCACATCGGCGAAATCCCGCTAACCCTACTATCACGGGCGAACCTGCGAGAACTTTTCTACAAGACGCTACCCAACAAGGCCTATGACCCTAAGAACCCCGAAAAGAGACTAGGAGCGGGGGCGGTGCTGAACGTATGGAAGCCACTTAACAAGGCACTAAAAGACGCGCACCTTGATGGATTGATACAACAGAACCCGTTAGAGGGCTTAGACCGTCCCGCACCAGTGATGAAGGAAATCGACATCGACACCAGCAGGCCAAAGGCACTGTTACAACACCTTGAAGGGGACATCGATCAGGCGAAATGGCTTACCAGTTTTCTACTGGGCTTACGTGTCTCCGAAAAATTGGGGCTTACGTGGGATTGTATCGACCTTGACCCGAAGGAAGGACAGCCGCCAACCATCACCATTAAACAACAACTCAGCAGGGATCACGCGCGGCACGGTTGCAGAAGTAAAACAGACCGGGAGCCAGTATGTGGGAAGCGATCCGCACACGATTGCCCAAAGCGGATAGACGGTAAGGGCCTCTACATAAAGGAGGAGACTAAGACGAAGAACATTAGAAAGTTACCTATCCCCTACGAACTTGAAATATTGCTGGTAGAGCACAAGGAGCGATGGGAAGCTGTGAAAGACTCGGGGGAAATAAACTGGATAGAACACGGAGACGGCGAAGACACGGAAAAAACGCTATCTTATGAACCAGAACCGGGGCTAGAAAACTTAGTATTTACAATGGATAACGCTAAGCCCATCCGGCACGAAGTGGAGAACCAGAACTGGCACGCATTATGTACAAAATATGGATTTACCAACGACCGGGGACACATATCACGACACACAACAGCGACTATGTTAGCTGAGGCCGGAGTGCCGCCCGAGGTTGCAAAACTTATACTGGGACATACCAGTGAACGAATGACGCGATATTATACACATCTAAAAGCCACCAAAACGACCCTAGAACCATTGCAGAATTTCGAGATTCAGCTATTGGGCGAGAGACAAGAATATGATTTCATGGATCTTAATTTGGACATAGGTAAACCCCCCGTGGAAAGTAGAAAATAAACACAGGGGGCCTACACTTATTATATCGGCATATCATCCGATAAATTTTATTTACCTTTCACTAATGAGGCGGCGGAGGTCATCCTCTGGCAGAGATGGATTTTCCCGCATGATAGACCGGGTAACATCATCAGCCGAATGAGAGAGCCGAGACGCGGTATAAGGTGCAAGATAACGGGACGACGCCAAGGCACGATGAAGGTCTGGGCAGTTCCTTATCTTAGATAGCTTGTCTAACGTCCACGACGTGGTATTGGAGTTGATAGCGACCTTAACGAGAACATCTGTATCGTGGTGAGTGACTAACATATCTAGGACTATGGGATCCGTGTAAGGATTTCCCGCTAGGTCCCGACAGAACATAACATCGTCATTCATACTGTATGTGATTTGCTCGTCGAGGGACATATTCTTGATATCTGCATTTTTAGATGTTCGCATTTTTTCGCTCATGATAAGCCGGGTGACATCATCAGGCGAATGAGAGAGCCGAGACGCCGTATAAGATTCCAGACGAGGGGAAGACGCCAAGGCACGATGAAGGTCTGGGCAGTTCCTTATCTTAGATAGCTTGTCTAACGTCCACGACGTGGTATTGGAGTTGATAGCGACCTTAACGAGAACATCTGTATCGTGGTGAGTGACTAACATATCTAGGACTATGGGATCCGTGTAAGGATTTCCCGCTAGGTCCCGACAGAACATAACATCGTCATTCATACTGTATGTGATTTGCTCGTCGAGGGACATATTCTTGATATCTGCATTTTTAGATTTTTGCATTTTCTTTTTTCTCTTTCTTATTGTGTGTCAGTACCAGCGATTACCGTTACCGGGGTGATACTCTTAGGCGATTTATTTAATTTTCTTTACAGAGGCGAAGACGGTCATCCTCTGGCAGAGATGGATTTTCCCGTATAATAGACCGGGTAACATCATCAGCCGAATGAGAGAGCCGAGACGCGGTATCAGATTCTAAACGAGTGGACGAAGCTAAGGCCCGGTGCACGTCTGGGCGGTTCCTTATTTTTGATAACTTATCTAGCGTTGTAGGTTCGGTTTCTGAGTTGTAAGCGACCCTAACGAGAACATCTATATCTTCATGAGTGACCAGCGTGTCGATTTCTGTTAGGGGAGCGAGATTACTTAGAGCCTTCTTTATTTGTTGATCAGTTATGTAATATGACTTTCCATAGGCGTTTCTGTCGATACCTTTCATCGCGAATGTTCCGACGGTTGAGGACTTGCCCGACTTCTGGACTTTCCCCTTTATATTTGCCGGGGTGATTTCATCAGCGACATCGAAGCCAATATAGGCAGCTTCTTGGTTACTGTTCATCTTGAAGCCCAAGGACACGTCAAAGCAGTTATCCCGAATCTGTGTTGTCAATAAGTCACTCTTGAAAGTCTGGCTGGAAAATACAGCACCTACACCGAGTGAACGAGCAACGGATAGAATCCCATAAATTTTAGTCATTGCTTCGTGACGTTGCTTAGAATCGAAACCCGCCATAGTTGCGCCGATTTCATCCCATACCCATAGCAGGTAGTTACCGTCATTCATGTGGTTCCACGACTGGGAGAGGCGGTCAGACTGGGAGAGCTTGTTAGCGTTTAGAGCCTTTCCACGGCGTGATATTTCTTCTTCCATAAAGCGAATCTGATTCCAAAAATCTGCGGTAGATAATCCGAAGTTACTAACATACGGAGCGAAGATACCGAATTCAGAGCCCTTACCATCAAATATCGCCACATCAATATTAGGGTTAAGGCATGCTTGCACCAGTTGTTGACGGATGATAGAGGACTTACCAGAGCCAGAGGCACCCGCACAAAGTTGCCGAACACTTCCACCTTCTTCCAAGAACAGCGGGAGAGAGTATGAAGAACCATTAGCATCCACACCAACGCCCAACCAATGATAGGGATCGTACTCGTCACGGAGGGAGAGGTTCAACACCGGGGCATCTTCCGACGCTAGGCGAGTTTCGAGCGGGGACACTTCACAGAACAGCACGGATACTATCCCGTCAAAGGGGTTATCGTCAGCCAATAAGATACTTTCAGCTAAACCGAGTTGAGAACGGAACACCGGCAGAACCTTTATTACTTCTTCGTCGTGGTGCCCAGCAGGGGTAAACAAATCCACCTTATATACGCCGGTCATTGTTGTGTCAGACACGGTGAGCAGCTTACGAACGTTGATTTGTTTCCCATCAGCATCACGCCACAGGGGAAGACTATCCATCACACGGGCGACCGCATCAACATAAGCGAACCGCTTTTTACGTAGTTTCGACATCTTGCCCAGATACTTCCAGCCGAGAGCCACAAGAGCGACAACAACAACAGCGGAGACGAACCGAGCATCAGCAACCAGAGCCGCAACAACTATCAGGGCGTAGCCGGTAGCAAACTCCAACGGGCGGCGATAATTCTTATGAGCGAACCAGAGGACGAGCCGAACTGTATTAGCGACGATAGCGAAGGTCAGTAGACTTACAATCTTAATCCAAAACATATTATTCACCGCCCATAAGGGTAGATAGAGCAGCGTTGCCGTCCAAAGGGTCAGTCAAGTGATAGCCAGCCGGGACTAACCAAACATAGGTAACGAGACCACTCCACGGACGAGCGACAGTATGCAGGCCTTTTATGACTTGCAAGGCACAATCGGGGGACCCGAGAGCATCGACCAGAACAACGGATGAGGGACAAAGCGCAATCCACGTATCGACACCGGGGCTCTCTGCAACATCAGGCAACGGAGCAGGAGTAGTAGTAGTAGTAGGAGTAGTAGTAGCGGATTCAGTAACGGCAGGGGCCGGGAGAATGTCACCGCCGGAGGCTTCCGAGGGAGCAGCGCCACCAGATTTCGCCATAGGAACAGGGGCGGGAGAGTTTGTAACCACAGGGGCAGGACCACCGGGGGCAGTGCCATTACTTTTCTTAGCATTTTCTAAACCTTGGTAGAGCGGGGCAAGAACAGGGGCGGGGGATTCCGTAACCTTAGGGGCGGGGGCAGGAAGTTCAGTGACGGTAGGAACCGGGCGAATGTCGCAATCCCCGGATCCGAGAGCATCGAGAACATCAGCAAAACTCACGGAGGAGGGACAAAGCGCAATCCACGTATCAACGCCGGGGCTCTCTGCAACATCAGGCAACGGAGCAGGAGTAGTAGTAGGAGTAGTAGTAGCGGATTCAGTAACGGCAGGGGCCGGGAGAATGTCACCGCCGGAGGCTTCCGAGGAATACATAGGGGCGGGGGATTCCGTAACCTTAGGAGCAGGGGCGACAGATTCCACACCAGCGGAGGACGAGTCAGGATGACCAGCGAACAAGGACCAGACGAGCAATGACATAATCGTTAGTGAGCTTAGGACCATAACGACCAGAATTAATTTGGAGGGCTGAGGGACGGCGTTAAGCGTTCCTTTTTGATTTTCTATAAAGCGTGGAGTTTTCATAATATTTCTACTTTCATCATCTATCGGGTGGAGGGGTTAGCGGCTTCGGACATCATGCCCGTGTAGTTGGCTTCCATATCATATGAAATGGTTCCAAGACCTGAGGCAAGGCCAGTAAACAAGCCATATGCGATAAGGAGGACAAGGGCGAGGGGGATAAGTTTCCCGTTAAAAAGATTGAACATGATTTTCTACTTTCATTGTTTTTTATTTGTAATTGTGTAGGCAATGCGGGGGGCCTTAACAGCCCCCCACACCCCCCAGTTGCCGTGTGCCACGGCGGGCAGGTCCCTGCTTAATTGCTCTTAGCGAGAGGGCTTGTTACTGATGCTTCTTTCAGTGTGCCAACGAGTAAGAAGGAAACTTCTGCTTTTTTCCCGCCCGAGGTTACATAAGGGGTGGCGTAAAAATTGCCGTCGATTGTGTATTCAGTGCGGGGGCTGAGCTTGGGTTCAGTTGCAGAGGCGATCTTAATTTTTTGTCCCTGCATAGCGTCTTCACCCATTACCAGTTCAATAACTGCTGTCCACAGTAGGAGGCCGGTTATTTTATCGGTTGGCTGCTGCTCTTGTCTCTGGTTGTCAACGAATGCAACGGCGGGAGAGATTTCAGGCTTAGTGCCGGTGTAAACGGTGGTTGTTTTCGTATCTACTGTAATTCTCATTTGATTTCTATTTTCTGCCCGAGGGCTTCTATTTATTTGATTTCATAGCATTTCTTTGCTATACATCTTCTCTATCGGTTGTATATTAGGAAAATAAAGGAAATAGGCGATATTCATCATTTCGTTATCATTCCGTTATATACAGTGTGCATTAGGTTCGGGAAATGAGGGGGGTGGCCTATTCTTCAATACTAATCAAGAGCCGCAGACTTCGTCCGCGTCTAAACACGCCCCGAGGGCGCTCCGGCCCCTTACTTTTCGGGACTCTTCCGCGCCGCTCCGCTCACGGTGACTCCGTCCCCGCTCTTCGAGGCTCCATCGCCCTACATTTCAGGGTTCTCCGACCCTCTACACCGTGTTTTAGGCATACGAAAGCCGGGGGTGTTGTTTTTGTGTTTTTGTCTTCCCTTTATTTTTAGAGGGGGCGCGCATATCTTTCGGGATTGTATTCAGATTCTTTTCTGATATATCTGAATTTGTCCCCAAACACTGATCGAAGGATGCTATCTGTATCAAGCTTTTCTATCACCGGCAAGGATTTTATGGGAGCGCGCTGCTGTGCTAATTCTTTCATCCGTTTGCTATCCATCTGCCATAGATATTCTTCTACTACGGGCGGGGCGTCTGCCGTTGCAAAAGCTTTCATCTCTTCTTTTAGTGCTGTAAGGGTTGTGCCCCAGTTGCTAATCGAGGTCAGAGCACCAGAGAACCCGGCGTTATCCAGAGTCTTGTTAAGGCGGATTGAGAGACCACGGGCGGAGCGTTGGAACCGTCTACCGGAACCGGCGAGGGAGTGGAACTCGTTCACGCTTTTTTGGTCAACGTTCAGGGGGACGGCGACAGACTCGTTAAACAGGTAAGGGAGGAGCGCTGAGGTTTCCCCAGTTTGGATAGCATCTTTTAGCGCTTCTATCTCTTGGAATACTTCTATTGCACGGCGTTCGAGGGCTTCCATCGCTTCGTAATACTCGTCATCAACTACGACACCATCAGGGACCAGCGACCATGCTTCTAAGTCTGTGCGGAGTTCTTCCAATTCGTTCACGGCGTTAGAGTGCATCGCTTCATGGATCACGCGGTCACCAGTCAAGGCAAGGGTTGTCTGTCGGAGGGCTTCAAAGTGGCGCTTCTGGTGCATCCCGAGTTCTCCAATAGCTGCGAGGGACGTTGCCTGCTGATTTTTGGTGAGGTATTTGGAGAGATACGCGGCGGCTTGCTTGTGCCCCGATAGCTCCCCTTCTTGCTGCTGCTCTTCGTGAAGAATACGTATATCCCAGACATCCCCGAACTTAGTCCCCGGTTTGGCTTGTCCCTTCTTCCATCGCACTTTCAGGATCACTAGACGGGGGTTAAATTTTTCACTACGTTGCAGGGTTGAGGCGTATCGCGTCCAGCGTTCTTTGGCTTGTTTCGAGCGGTAATAAGTAACCTTATGGGAAGGAATTTCTGCTGTTGGAATGTGCAGGGTTCCCCAGTTCTGCTGTATCTCTGACACGAGGGCGTTAAAGCCGGTTTCGTCACCATCAACGACAAGGAGGGTATGGGCGTGCAGGCTTCCGCGCTTCTGACGTTCATACACCGTGTAGAGACTCAACGACTCGCGGGGGACTCCGTAGCTCTCAGCGAGGCGGCGAACAGTCCGAACCAGTGATTTTTGTAGGGCGGGGAGATTTTCCGACCACATGATCTCTCCGGCGTAGTTGTAGGAGAAAGGATTAAGGGGGACGCCGATTAGCTCATGTTCGTAATCGTGGTAGCGACCGCAGGGGCATTTTCCTTTTCTTTTCATGACCGTCAGCCGGTTTTTCTCTCTTTGGACGGGGTGCATGTTCCGAACCTTGTAGGCATCCTTTACCGAATAGCTAGCCCTATGCACCTTGCCGAACGATGGGGCGGTATTGGTAAACAGAGCCACACGAGACGTGGGAGCCGCGAGGCCGTTCATTATTTGGCGTTGACGTAGACGGGCTTGGAACTCCGAGCACGACGGGCACTTCAAGGCGTTAGCAGAGCCGCAGGGAAGGAGGACTTCCGAGAGTTCCCCAGTTGATACTGCTTCCCGAATCATCACGACAGGACGGCGACAGGACTCAGAGCGAGAAGGCGTGACATCCAGACCGAGGACGACCTGAGGCTGTTCACCATTGGCGAGGCACGACTGAAAGAAGTCTTCATCTTCAAGGAGTCGGCGTTTTTCTTCGTACGAGAGAGCATCAGCGAAACTCACGGGGACCCCTTTCAGCATGGCGGAGAGGGGATGGGCTTAATCCCGCTCACTACCTATATCGGCAGGAGGGGTGAGAAAATTACTACTGCTTTTGCTACTGCTTGTTTCGAGCCGGCGAGGGACAGAAAACTGCATAACACCTTGTCAGGAGGACAATGCAAGAAATAGCGATCGATCCTCTAAGGGTCCAGCGCCGTACTGTTGCTGTCCTTGCGTCCGCACAATTGTTCAGCGGTATAGGCAACGGAGCCGGACTCGCCATTGGGTCCATCATGGCCGTGGACCTATCCGGTAGCGCTGTGTTTGCCGGGGCATCCACGACAGCAATCTCCGTGGCTGCGTCCGTGACAGCGTTGCCATTGGCCGCTGCCGCTGGGCGTTACGGCAGGCGCAGGGCACTCATGGCAGGGGTTTCGCTGGCGTTGTTGGGGGCCCTGCTCATGATTGGCGCCGCAGTGGTGGGCTCGTTCGCGCTCTTGTTGGCCGGGTCAGCTCTGCTGGGGGTGGGTAATGCTGCCAACCTGCAATCTCGGTTTGCTGCCCTGGATCTGGCGGAACCACAGCACAGGGGGCGGGACTTATCAATTGTTGTATGGTCGATAACCGTGGGCGCTGTGGCCGGGCCAAACTTGATCAAGCCCGGCGCCCAACTAGGACTCCAACTCGGCATTCCTGAAATCGCCGGGCCATTCCTCTTTTCCGCCGCCGGAATGGGTATCGCGTTGATGCTGCTGTGGATGGGTCTTCGGCCAGATCCGCTGTTGACGGCGCGGGCCATAGCCGGAGACACTTCTCAGCAGACAAAACGCTCCCTCAGCGCAGGTCTGCGTGCAATAAGGGCGTCCAGCCAAGCAAAGGTGGGGCTGGTAGCACTCGTCGGCGCTCACCTGGTCATGGTTGCCGTGATGTCTATGACACCGGTGCACCTGTCCCAATTGGATGCCCCCGACTATTCACACCATGCCAACTCCACGGATCTGCTGGCTTTCATTGGATTCACGATTTCCCTCCACATCGCCGGCATGTTTGCCCTATCTCCATTGATGGGATGGATGACGGACAGGCTTGGACGCATCCCCGTGATCCTGATCGGTGAGAGCCTACTTCTCTCGGCGGTTGCTGTAGCAGGGTTAAGCAGCACCACAGAAACCTCCGTCACCGTTGGCCTGATCCTCCTCGGCCTTGGCTGGTCCGCGACTACCATTTCGGGATCAACGCTGCTCGCGGAGAGCGTCGAACCTGCCAACCGTGTTCTCGTTCAGGGCGTTTCGGATACACTCATGGGCGCGGCAGGGGCGGCAGGCGCGGCTTTGTCCGGTCTTGTCTTGGCCGGCTTTGGGTTCCGCGGGCTGAATCTGGCTGCCGGCCTGGTGACATTGATGATCGTCGGGTACGTCTTGCTGACCCGGAGACCAAAGAGCAACGGCTAAGCCACCGGAGCGCCGCCCACCATCGACAGTAACCGACGGAAGATAGCTTCCCCGTCGTCGGCTATCCCATCGTGGTGGAAATCCCCGCTTTCCCACGCTTGTAAACCTCGAACTCTCGAGACGGTCTCCATGGACAAGCCATGGTCAACGTAGATGTCATCGAGATACACGGCGGCGGCCGTCGGAACAGTGTTCGCCGCCAGTACATCCAAGTTGTAAAGGTCCGGCCAGTCTGTCCGCTGTGCAAGGATCCCGGCAGTCTCTTTCAACGGAATCAATGCAGGGTCCTCCTCGAAGTACCACTGGTAGACCATCTCACCGAAGAGGAGCGGCTCATCCGCCGTCGGGCTGAATCCAGGGTGGGATTCAAGGACGCGTTCGGCGGACCAGTTCGACGCCGACCCCTGACAATAGATGGATTCGTGCATGACTGCGTAAAGGCAGTTCGATGCCCTGGTGACGAGGGCGCCTACCTGCTGGAGGAATGTGTCGCTGAGCCGGGTGCCGTCGGCTGTGTCCATGAAAGCCTCCTCGAGGAGGAAATGCAGGGCATCGATGCGTGTATTACCACCAAGGTAGTTACCCACCATCTGGAACCGTTGGACGCTGAGGCGCTCTCCGGTGGGAAGATGTTCATCGTTCGAGCGCAGGTGCGCGATGACTGCGTTGACTCGTCCGCGGTCTTCAGGGTACTTCGCAAAGTACTCTGCGTTTCTGGCGGTCACGCGGGCGTAGGTTGCTTGGTAAACGCGGTCCGGTCCGCCTGTCAGTGGCGCCAGACCACCGGTGACCAGCGCAGCATGGACTCCCTGTGGTTCCAGCGAAAGGTAGGTGAGAACGCAGAAACCGCCGAAGCTCTGCCCAAAGATGGTCCATGGTGCGGAACTGAGAACGGTGCGGATACTTTCTGCATCCCGGACAATGGAATCTGCACGAAAATGGGTCAGGTAGTCCGCCTGTTGCACAGGGCCGCCGCGCATGGAAAGAGTAGCCGCGCTGACATACGAACTACGCCCGGTGCCGCGTTGGTCGAGCATGAGAATGTGGAAGTTCTTTGCGGCCTCCTTCATCCAACCGCCAAGTTCGGCAACGCGTGCTCCTTTTCCACCGGGTCCGCCCTGAAGAAATAACAGCCATGGAAGCTGCGTCGCAGCTGCTTCCGAGTGGGATTCCGAAACGTACTCGCGAGCGAATACGTCCAGGGTTTCACCGGGCGTGTCAGAGGCGTAGTCGAGGGGCACAGTGAAGAAATGTTCGACGGTTCGTACCCCGCGAAGCGAGTACGTGGCGCCCCTGCGGTGGGTGACACTGTTATGGGTTTCGGGTTCCATGACCATGAGTGTTTCTCCAATCTCCGGCATCAGCCGGTCAAGCTGCAGTGGCGCGGACTATTGGGTCGTGGGTGAGCTAGAGCTGTCCGGCGTCGGTGATTCGGATGATCGCTGTTCCAGCCTCGTCGGAGGCGGCCAGATCAACATCAGCGCTGATGCCCCAGTCGTGATGCCCGGCCGGATCGGCAAAGATCTGGCGCACCTTCCATAGGCCGGGCTGTTCGTCGATGAGCAGCAACGCAGGCCCCCGGCCGCCGGGACCGTCGTCGATGTCGTCATGCTCCACGAAGTAGTCGTCCATCAGTGCGGACCACCGGTCCGCATCCCAGCCCGAACCGGAATCGAGATCCGCCAGAGCCTGATCGTTCTCATCCGCGAACAACCGCACCCGGAGGAACATCTCGTTACGGACCATGACCCTGAATGCCCGGCGGTTCGCGGTCAACGACGGAGGCTCGGGCGGAAGGATTGGTTCATCAGCCGCGGCAGCGGCTGCTCCGGCTGTGAGCTGCTCCCATTCGTCCAGCAGGCTGGAATCGACCTGACGCACGAGTTCTCCCAGCCACTCGATGATGTCCTCGAGATCCTCGCGTCGGGCCGACGTCGGCACGGTCTGGCGAAGCGCTTTATAGCAATCGGCAAGGTACCGCAGGACGATGCCTTCGGAGCGGGTCAACGAGTAGAAGGCCACGTACTCGCTAAATCCCATAGCGCGTTCGTACATGTCGCGAACCACGGATTTGGGAGTGAGCTCGAAATCGCCCAGCCAGGGTGCGTCCTTGCGGTAGACCTCGAACGCCTGGGTCAGCAATTCTGCCAGCGGCTGCGGGTAGGTGATGTCCTCCAGCGCTGCCATGCGCTGTTCGTATTCAAGCCCTTCGGCTTTCATCGCCGCCACAGCTTCGCCCCGGGCCTTCTTCGCCTGGGCGACAAGGACCTGACGAGGTTTTTCCAGTGTTGACTCAATAACCGAGACCACATCCAGGGCGTAGGACGCACTGTCGGGATCCAGCAGGTCCAGGCTCGCCAGCGCAAAGGGAGACAGCGGCTGGTTCAGGGCGAAGTTTGGCTGAAGATGAATTTTGAGGCGGATCTGCCGTCCGGTCTCGTCCGGGACGGGCAATTTCTCCACGATTCCTGAGGTCCGCAGTTCACGATAGATTCCCAGTGCCTTGCGCGTCAGGTTCAGCTGGGAGGGGCGTGGCTCATGGTTGTTCGTCAGTAGCCGCCGCACAGCAGCGAAAGGGTCTCCCGGCCTCTCCAGCAGGTTCAACAGCATGGAATGGCTGATCGAAAAACTGGAAGATAGCGGTTCAGGAGTTCCGGCCACCAGCCGGTCGAACGCTTTCTCACTCCATGAAACAAATCCGGCAGGCGGCTTCTTTCGAACCACCTGGCGCAGCTTTTTCTGATCGTCACCAAATTTGGCGGCAGCCTTCGCCATTGCCTTGTTGTTCTCCACCACGTGTTCTGGAGCCTGCACGACGACGGTCCCGGCAGTGTCGTAGCCGGCGCGTCCCGCACGTCCTGCAATCTGGTGGAATTCACGCACGTTCAGCGGGCGGGTACGGACGCCGTCGTACTTGCTCAAAGCGGTGATGAGGACGGTCCTGATGGGTACGTTGATGCCAACCCCGAGAGTGTCGGTGCCGCAGATGACCTTGAGCAGCCCCGCCTGGGCTAGCTGTTCCACAAGCCTGCGGTACTTTGGCAGCATTCCGGCATGGTGGACGCCGATGCCGTGCCGGACAAGTCGGTTCAGAGTCTTTCCGAATCCCGCTGCAAACCGGAACCCGCCGATCAGTTCGGCAATCCTGTCCTTTTCTTCTCTGCTGCATACGTTGATGCTCATCAGACTCTGGGCGCGGTCTATGGCCTCCAGCTGACTGAAATGCACCACATAGACTGGCACCTGGCGTGTTTCCAGGAGTTCCTCGAGCGTTTCGTGAACGGGGGTCTCGGCGTAGTAATAGTGAAGCGGGATGGGTCGCTCCGCCGAGCTGACGGTCACAGTCTCCTCGCCGGTCAACTCCGTCAGTTCCCGTTCAAACCGTGAGACGTCGCCCAAGGTGGCGGACATCAGGAGAAACCGGGACTGCGGCAGCTCGAGTAGCGGCACCTGCCAGGCCCACCCGCGTTGAGGATCGGAATAGAAGTGGAACTCGTCCATGACAACGCAGCCGAGCTCCGCCGCGGCGCCTTCGCGCAGAGCGATATTCGCGAGAATCTCCGCGGTACAGCAGATGATCGGCGCGTGCTGATTCACGGCGGAGTCGCCGGTAACCATGCCAACATTCTCTGCACCGAAGACTTCACACAGGGAGAAGAACTTCTCCGAGACAAGGGCCTTGATGGGCGCCGTGTAATAACTCCGTTCACCCAGAGACAACGCGTGGAAATGGGCAGCCAGCGCCACCAACGATTTCCCGGAACCCGTCGGCGTCGCAAGGATGACATTGTGGCTGGCAGCCAGCTCCATGACGGCCTCATCCTGAGCCGGATAGAGTTCGAAGCCGCGCGCGGACGACCAATCGGTGAAAGCCGCATAAATAGCGTCAGGGGTTGCATCGTCAGAGGTGGCAGGCAGTAGGTCAAAGAGAAGCATGGTTCCAACAGCTTAGCGCTCGGCGGAAACATGCCGGCGCCGGGACCGAGAACATCACCAGCCGCGTGACTTCCACTCCTGAAGATGAGGGCGTTCGGCACCGAGGGTCGTGGATGCACCATGCCCCGGATGAACCACGGTGCTATCGGGCAGGACGTTGAAAACCCGATCAACAACGTCCGCGTAGAGACTGGCAAAGCGGCTTGGATCGTTTCCGGTGTTCCCGAGTCCGCCGGGGAACACCGAGTCGCCGGAAAAAAGGTGCGCCGGTCCGTCTGGATCCCGGTATAGGAACGCCAAGGAACCAGGCGTATGCCCACGCAGGCCGATAACCTCAAGCTCGAAGCCATCGAAGGTTCCGGCATCACCGTGCGCCAGCACCACGTCAGTGGGCACATTGATATCTGAGACGTCGGCCTCACCCGCAGCCGTCTGCGCTCCCGTCAAGGCAACCAGATCGCCCAACACCCGTACATGATCCCAATGGCTATGCGTTGTGGCCACAAGGGCCAGATGCGTCGCCTTCGCGGAATCGTCATGAGCATCACTGAGCATCCGCTGAATCGCTGGAAGGTCATCAGCGGCGTCGATGAGGACCTGATCACCTGAGCTTCTCGAGGTCAGAAGGTAGACGTTGTTCGCCATATCGCTCACGGAAACAGTGCGGATCGTCAATTGCGGCAGTTCAATCATGTAGGAAGTCTAGACACCATCACCGTGAATTCTCGGTCGACCATGCAACACTGAGTTGATTCGGCATCGACGCAGAGACGGAAGAGCATCACATGAACGCGGACCCCTACCCCTGGCTGACTCTCGATACGCAATCCAAGACGTCGCCCTCGGAACAGGTCCGTGCGCTCATCGCCACGGCTGCAGCCTCAGGCAGCTTGTCGGTGGGAAGCCGGCTTCCGCCCATCCGGACCCTGGCTAACACATTGGGCCTGGCCGCGACCACGGTGGCAAAAGCGTACCGGGAACTCGAGCGCGCCGGAGTCGTAGAAACCAGATCGAGGGCGGGTACAGTGGTCGTTTCCACGGGCGACGACGCCCAAGCCAGGGCTGCGGAAGCAGCCGCGGAATTCGCCGCCGTCGTCAGGGCACAGGGGCTCAGCGGAGAAGATGCCGCCGCCCTAGCGCTCGCAGCCTTCAACAGCCTTCCATAGAGCAATCTGCAGCCACCGCATGCGTGGGGTGAGCGATAAGCCGGAAGCGAAATACCCGTTCATCGAATACGTATTCGATATCCCATCCATTACAGTGGACGCGTGTCTACCGCAAATTCTGCCCTTTCAGAGTCAGCCACCGAAACAGCACTTGTTCCCAATGACCATTCGCGTCTGATCGTGAAAGGTGCGAGGGAACACAACCTTCGCAACGTAGATCTTGATCTGCCCCGTAACGCGATTATCGTGTTCACAGGCCTCTCGGGTTCGGGCAAGTCATCACTGGCCTTCGACACAATCTTTGCGGAAGGACAGCGTCGATACGTCGAGTCGTTGTCCGCCTACGCGCGGCAGTTCCTCGGTCAGGTGGATAAACCTGACGTCGACTTCATCGAGGGTCTCTCGCCGGCGGTATCCATTGACCAGAAGTCCACGAGCAAGAACCCGCGGTCAACAGTCGGTACCATTACTGAAATTTACGATTACATGCGGCTCCTGTGGGCGCGAGTAGGGCGTCCTTTCTGCCCGATGTGTGGCGAACCTGTCATCCGGCAGACCCCGCAGCAGATCGTTGACCAGTTGCTCGAGCAACCGGAAGGGACTCGATTTCAGGTCCTCGCACCAGTCGTTCGTGGCCGTAAGGGTGAATTCGTCGACCTTTTCCAGGACCTGACAACTCAGGGGTACTCTCGTGCACGCGTGGACGGTAAACAGATTCAGCTCACCGAACCACCGAAACTCGGAAAGCAGTACAAACACACAATCGAGGTTGTCATTGACCGTCTGGTTGTCAAAGATGGGATGCGGCAGCGACTGACGGATTCGGTGGAGACAGCGCTGAAGCTGGCCGAAGGCCGCATGCTTGCAGACTACGTAGATCTCCCGGACGAAGACCCGGCAAGGGTTCGTCCTTATTCGGAGAATCTCGCCTGCCCCAACGAGCACCCGCTTGCCATTGACGAAATCGAACCTCGGTCCTTCTCCTTTAACAATCCCTTCGGTGCTTGTGTGTCCTGTAGCGGTATTGGCACCAAGTTGGAAGTCGACGAGGAACTTGTGGTGCCCAATCCTGCATTATCGCTCGCCGAGGGAGCCATCGCGCCATGGTCCCTGGGGACGGCAACGCTTGAGTACTGGACCCGATTGCTGGATGGATTGTCGCGGGACATGGGTTTCTCAGTGGATGTGCCCTGGCAGAAGCTTTCTGCTGAGGCACGCAAGGCTGTGCTGCACGGCAAAGATCACAAGGTCACCGTTCAGTATCGAAACCGGTTCGGCCGCGAACGCAAATACAGTACGGGCTTTGAGGGCGCCATACAGTACATTCATCGCAAGCATGTGGAAACAGAATCCGATCATGCCCGCGAACGGTACGAAGAGTACATGCGACAGATCCCGTGTGCTGACTGCGGCGGAGCGCGGCTCAATCCGGCGTCACTGTCTGTGCTCATCAACGGCAAGTCCATTGCGGAAGTATCCGCGATGCCCATGCGTGAGTGCGCAGCGTTCCTTGGACAACTGACGTTGACAGGACGCGAGGAGCAGATAGCTAGCCAGGTCCTTAAAGAGATACAGGCCAGATTGACGTTTCTGCTCGATGTTGGGCTGGAGTATTTGAATCTCGAACGAGCCGCGGGCACCCTCTCCGGTGGCGAGGCTCAGCGCATCCGCCTTGCCACCCAGATTGGATCGGGTCTTGTTGGCGTACTCTACGTGCTTGATGAACCCTCGATCGGTCTGCATCAAAAAGACAACAGGCGCCTCATCGAAACCTTGACACGTCTGCGCAATCTGGGGAATACGCTGATCGTTGTCGAGCATGATGAAGACACCATTCACGAAGCCGACTGGATTGTTGATATTGGTCCGGGTGCTGGCGAACACGGGGGAGAGGTTGTCCACTCCGGATCTCTTGAGGATTTGTTGGTCAACGAGCGCTCCCTGACCGGTCAGTACCTCTCCGGACGACGGTCCATTAAGATTCCTGCCAAACGGCGCAAGTATGACAAATCTCGTCAGCTCAAGGTTGTTGGCGCCCGCGAGAACAATTTGCGCAAGGTCGACGTCGCATTCCCTCTTGGGCTTCTTACCGCCGTGACCGGAGTCAGCGGGTCCGGAAAATCGACGCTCGTCAACGACATCCTCTATAAGGTACTGGCGAATAAACTCAACGGCGCCAAGCAGGTGGCGGGCAGGCACACTCGCATTGACGGGTTGGAGCAGCTCGATAAAGTAATTCACGTGGATCAAAGTCCGATTGGGCGCACTCCGCGGTCCAATCCGGCAACGTACACGGGAGTCTTCGACAACATCCGCAAGCTCTTTGCCGAGACAACGGAAGCAAAAGTCCGTGGCTACCTGCCTGGCCGCTTTTCTTTCAACGTCAAGGGTGGCCGTTGTGAGGCCTGTTCCGGTGATGGCACACTCAAAATTGAAATGAACTTCCTGCCGGACGTCTACGTTCCATGTGAAGTCTGCCACAGCGCGCGTTATAACCGTGAAACCCTGGAGGTCCATTACAAGGGTAAATCTATTTCGGATGTCCTTAACATGCCCATCGAGGAAGCCGCAGAATTCTTCGCAGCGTTCGCGCCGATCGCGCGCCACCTGCGAACTCTGGTGGATGTTGGTCTGGGGTACGTGCGCCTCGGCCAACCGGCCACAACACTCTCCGGTGGGGAAGCACAGAGGGTCAAGCTGGCAAGTGAATTGCAGAAACGTTCCAACGGGAGAAGCGTCTATGTGCTCGATGAACCGACCACGGGTTTGCACTTTGAGGACATCAGGAAACTGCTTCATGTGCTGCAAGGGCTGGTGGACAAGGGCAATACCGTCATAACGATCGAGCACAACCTCGATGTAATCAAGAGTGCGGACTGGGTGATAGATATGGGGCCCGACGGTGGTTCCGGCGGCGGGCAGATCATTGCAACCGGGACTCCGGAGCAGGTAGCCCGGGAAAAGGAAAGCCACACGGGTTACTTCCTGGCTGAAATGTTTGGACGTTAAATTCCCTTTCAGGCGCGTTCATATACTGCGTATGGAATATGTGTTTCCCTGTTGTTAATCTCTGTGGGAAACTTGGCCGGTGACAGTTCATCTAGACGGTGAGGCCTCCGAGGCCGTTTTTGCTCCGCAACCAGTTGCTGTGCGCCCACAACAGACCACCGATCTGGGGGAATGCTGATGGGCGTTTACTGGCTGACGCGTAGGAGTACCCGCGGTCTCATCGCAGGAATGTGCCGGCCAACGATTGAAGGACTTGAGAATGTTCCTGAGGCGGGGCCACTGATCGTTGCACCAAACCACCTCTCGTTCCTGGACAGTGTGTTGGTTCAGGCCCTCATGCCGCGTCGAGTCGCTTTTTTTGCCAAAGCCGAATACTTCACCGGTAAAGGAATCAAAGGCGCTGCCATGCGCTCCTTCTTTGAAGGGGTCGGATCGATCCCGGTAGAGCGTGGACAACAGGCTGCGAGCGTGGCGGCGTTGAAAACGCTTTTGGAGATCTTGCAAGACGACGGTGGCATTGGGATATATCCGGAGGGCACCCGGTCCCGGGACGGGCTCCTTTACCGCGGGCGGACCGGCGTAGGCTGGTTAGCGCTGACCACGGGCGCACCGGTGTTGCCCGTGGGGCTGATAGGCACCGAGAATCTCCAGCCTGCTGGCAAAAAGGGCATCAAGCCTCAACACTTCACCATGCGAATTGGCAAACCGCTGTCGTTTCCGAAGATGGGTCCAGACCATTCGCTTCCGGAGCGACGTAGGACCACTGATGCCATCATGGACGCTATTGCCGAATTGAGCGGGCAGGAACGCTCGTCAAGCTATAACCAGAGCCCCAGCGCGTAAACACCTACCGTTCGTTAGAAGTGGCACACTCTTCTAGACTGGGGAAGTGGCAGATCCAGCAACGTACCGCCCAAGAACCGGCGAAATTCCCACTGCACCCGGTGTATATCGCTTCCGCGATGAACATCGGCGTGTGATCTACGTCGGTAAAGCAAAGAACCTGCGGTCCAGACTCAACTCGTATTTTGCAAACCCTGGGTCTCTCATGCCCAGGACACGCGCCATGGTCTTCACCGCCACAAGCCTGGAATGGACCATGGTCGGCAGTGAACTGGAGGCACTCCAGCTGGAGTACACCTGGATCAAGGAGTTCACGCCACGATTCAACATCATGTTCAGAGATGACAAATCCTATCCGTATCTGGCCGTGACCATGGGAGAGAAGTTTCCGCGCGCTCAGGTGATGCGGGGTGAACGCAAAAAGGACACTCGTTACTTTGGGCCGTTCTATCCGGCTAAGGCCATCCGCGAAACACTTGACACGCTTCTGCGGGTATTTCCCGTCAGGACCTGCAGCGCAGGGGTCTTCAACCGAGCGCAGCGAACTGGTCGTCCGTGTTTACTTGGGTATATCGGTAAATGTTCGGCGCCGTGTGTGGGGTCCATCTCTGAGGAGGATCATAGGGAGCTGGCGGCACAGTTATGCACGTTTATGTCCGGAGAGGCTAAACCGTTCATCGTGCGCTTGGAAAAGGAGATGGCACGCGCCGTTGATGAGCTCGATTATGAAACGGCCGCGCGCGTTCGCGACGACATAGCAGCGCTGAAACGGGTTTTCGAACGGAACACGGTGGTGCTATCGGAGGATACAGAGGCCGATGTCTTCGCGATCGAGGAGGATGAGCTTGAAGCGGCCGTCCAGGTTTTCCATGTGCGTGGCGGTCGCATCCGAGGTCAACGCGGCTGGGTTGTTGAAAAGGTGGAGGAGACCTCGACGCCGGAACTGGTCGAGCATTTGCTGCAGCAGGTCTATGGCGAAGGCGACATCAGCAACAACAGTATTCCTCGAGAGGTTCTTGTTCCGGTATTGCCCTCGAACGCTGAGCAACTATCACCGTGGCTGCGAGGTTTGCGGGGTGCCCGGGTGGACCTGCGGGTCCCTCAGCGCGGGGACAAGGCTGTGCTCATGCAGACCGTTGCGCAGAACGCTGCCGATTCGCTCCGGCTCCACAAATCCAAGCGGGCCGGTGACCTGACCACCCGCTCGGTGGCTCTGCAGGAGCTGCAGACGGCACTAAACTTGCCTGTTCCGTTGATGCGCATCGAATGTTTCGATATCTCGCATGTTCAGGGAACCAACGTCGTTGCGTCAATGGTCGTGGTCGAAGACGGACTGCCACGCAAGGCCGACTACCGAAAATTTTCTATTACCGGAGACGCTGCCCGGGATGACACGGCCTCCATGTATGACGTGATCACCCGCAGGTTCCGTAACTACTCGCGTGACAAAGATGCGGGCGCCGAGATGAGAACGCCGGAAGGATCATCGGCTGGCTCGCTCGATGAGCAAGAGGAGGTCCGAGCGGACACCACGACGCCGGCGGCGCGCCGCAAGTTCTCGTATCCACCCAACCTGGTTGTGGTCGACGGTGGACAGCCTCAGGTTGCTGCTGCGTCGCGCGCGTTGGTAGACCTCGGGGTGCACGATGTTTTCGTCATCGGGTTGGCCAAACGGCTGGAAGAAGTATGGGTCCCTGACTCCGAGTTCCCGATCATTTTGCCCAGAGCGTCCCAAGGACTTTTCATGTTGCAGCGAATCCGTGACGAAGCTCATCGATTCGCCATCACGTTCCACCGGGCTAAGCGCGGAAAGTCGATGACCGAGTCGGCGCTGGATGCGGTACCGGGGCTTGGACCCAGCCGGCAGCGTGCACTGTTGAAGTACTTCGGATCGGTTCGCAAGCTCCGGGCGGCGACGATTGAGGAGCTGCAGAAGGTGCCCGGTGTGGGCCCGGCCCTGGCGACGGAAATATTGAGCAGGCTCGGGACGGCACCGGATGAGTCGGCGGCCGTCGACATCAACACCGCCACCGGCGAAGTGAGCGATTCTTGGCTAGGCTAAGACGAGATGGAACGGGCAACCTCTGGTCCCGTTTTATTCTTTGGAATTTCCAGTGCTGCCTTCAATCCGACAGGACCTATGCATGACCTCCTCAACAGCCGCAACACCTCTGCCTCCGGTTCAGTCGGAAATGCTCGTTGTCACGGGTATGTCCGGTGCAGGACGAAGCACTGCTGCCAATGCGCTTGAGGATCACGGCTGGTACGTCGTCGAAAACCTTCCGCCGCAGATGCTCGGCACGCTCACATCCCTCGTGGCGAGAACCCCTGGATCCATTCCAAAGCTGGCCGTGGTCATCGATGTGCGCAGCAAATCCCTCTTTGAAGATATTCGGGAGGCACTCAGAGCAATTTCTGCGGCTGGGGTTACCTATCGTGTCCTTTTTCTTGATGCCTCGGACGATGTTCTGGTGCGGCGTTTCGAGCAGGGGAGACGGCCTCATCCGCTGCAGGGCAACGGACGCATTCTGGATGGCATTGGCGCCGAACGTGATGTCCTTAAGGAGATGAAGCAGGCGTCGGAGATCGTGTTGGACACGACGGACCTGAATGTCCATGAATTGGCAACAGCCATTACCGAGCTGTTCTCGGAAAGCGGTCCAGTTGTACTGCGTCTGAACATCATGAGTTTCGGTTTCAAGTACGGGTTGCCGGTTGATGCGAACTTTGTCGCTGACGTCCGTTTCATTCCCAACCCACATTGGGATCCCGAGCTACGACCCTTCACGGGGCTTGACCCGCAGGTGAGTGATTTTGTTCTGCTGAACTCGGGTGGACAGGAATTCGTGGACCGGTACGTCCATGCCCTGGAACCGGTGTTGGACGGCTATCGCCGGGAGAACAAGCACTACGCCACCATCGCCGTCGGCTGCACTGGTGGAAAGCACCGTTCTGTCGCCATCACGGAGGAGCTGGCGAAGCGCCTGGCGCAACAGCCGCGTGTCGTGGTCAAGGCGCACCACCGTGATCTGGGGCGAGAGTAGTGGCCCTGCTGACAGGCCCGTTGCCGATGGTGCCCGTTGATGGTCTTGGCCCCGGCAAGGAGGCGGCCCCAACGGTTGTAGCGCTCGGAGGCGGGCACGGCTTGGCCGCGTCGCTGTCAGCGCTGCGGCTGCTGACCTCTGAGCTCACCGCGGTCGTGACGGTGGCAGACGACGGCGGATCGTCGGGACGTTTGAGGCGGGAGCTGTCCGTGCTGCCTCCGGGGGATCTTCGGATGGCTCTTTCCGCGCTGTGTGACGACACGGACTGG
Organism: Arthrobacter roseus; assembly: GCF_016907875.1. NCBI lineage: Bacteria > Bacillati > Actinomycetota > Actinomycetes > Micrococcales > Micrococcaceae > Arthrobacter > Arthrobacter roseus. The sequence continues at coordinate 1,736,439 of NZ_JAFBCU010000001.1, forward strand.
GGCCGTACGTGGCGGGATGTGATGCAACATCGCTTCGCATCAGCGCCGGGCACCGAAGGATCCTTAGACGGTCACGCGTTGGGAAACCTACTCATTGTCACGCTCTGGGAACTTCTCGGAGACCCCGTTGCGGGTCTGCAGTGGGCTGGTGCCTTGCTTGGGGCTCGGGGTCGGGTGGTGCCGATGGCAAGTGTGCCGCTGACCATCGAAGGAGACGTCCTTTCGGAGGTGGATGGACGCTTGATCCGCGAAACGATCCATGGGCAGGCTCAACTAGCAGTTGCCGGCAGCAGCCGCAACGTCAGCGACGTACGTCTCCTGCCGACGGACGCACCAGCATGTATTGACGCGCTTAACGCCGTCGAGCTGGCCGACTGGGTGGTGCTGGGGCCGGGTTCCTGGTACACCTCTGTGCTCCCGCACTTGCTGCTACCTGAACTGCGGGATGCGCTGTGCCAGACCACGGCAAAGCGCTGCCTGACCATGAACCTGAGTAATGAAACACATGAAACGGCCGGAATGCGTGCTGTCGACCATCTGAAGGTCATCCGGCGATACGCTCCGGAACTCCGTATCGATGCTGTACTGGCGGATCCTTCGGTCATCGACAACCATGGGGAATTCGAGCGGGAGGCGGCGGCGATGGGCGCCAGCGTGCTTTTGGGTAAAGTGGGTTCTTCCACGGGTTCGCCCAATCACGACCCGTTGCGCTTAGCGACCCTCTACCGGGACGCGTTCGGCGCGGACTGATCGTTTTGCAGAGGAGAGTGAATTCGTGGCCCTGACTGCGGACGTCAAGGAAGAACTGTCACGCCTGAATGTCAGGAAGTCATCAGAGCGAAAGGCTGAAGTTTCGGCGACCCTCCGGTTCGCTGGAGGGCTGCATATCATTTCTGGCCGAATTGTCGTTGAGGCTGAGGTGGATCTGGCGTCCACCGCCCGACGGCTGCGCTCGGCCATCGCGGAAGTGTACGGCCACGGTTGCGAGATCATCGTGGTCTCCGGCGGCGGGCTGCGCCGAGGAAACCGTTACGTCGTCCGCGTCGTACGCGATGGCGAGTCTTTGGCGCGGCAGACCGGTCTGCTCGACGCACGGGGTCGTCCTGTCCGGGGGTTGCCATCTGTCGTGGTCAACGGTTCCGTCGCCGATGCTGAAGCAGTCTGGCGCGGTGCTTTTCTCGCGCATGGTTCACTGACCGAGCCTGGCCGATCTTCTGCACTGGAAGTGACGTGTCCCGGACCCGAATCAGCTCTGGCGCTTGTTGGCGCGGCGCGAAGGCTCGGAATCGCTGCCAAGGCCAGAGACGTCCGAGGGGTGGACCGTGTCGTTATCCGGGATGGGGATCACATTGCAGCCCTCCTGACCCGCATGGGCGCCCATGACGCGTTGATGATGTGGGAAGAGCGCAGAATGCGGAAGGAGGTCCGTGCGACGGCGAACAGGCTGGCCAACTTTGACGACGCGAACCTGCGCCGATCAGCTCAGGCGGCTGTAGCAGCTGGCGCCCGCGTCGCGCGCGCCCTTGAAATTCTCGCTGACGATGTACCGGAGCATCTGAAGTACGCAGGGGAGTTGCGCGTGAGCCATAAGGAGGCAAGCCTCGACGAGCTAGGGCGGCTCGCCGATCCACCTATGACCAAAGACGCGGTTGCGGGACGAATCCGGCGCCTGCTTGCCATGGCCGACAAACGAGCCGTCGAACTCGGTATCCCGGGGACCGAGACAAATGTGACTGAGGAGATGCTCGAAGAGTAATTATCTGCATAGGATGGGAGAGAGGTCTTTTCGCGAAGGCCAGGCTCCGGGCACGCCCGGTCGTACACTCCACCGGGCGCCTGAAGCCGAAGCAAAAACTGGCACGACTAGTTATTGGAGGATTCAGTGAACGAATACACACTTCCCGAGCTCGACTACGACTACGCGGCTCTTGAGCCCCACATTTCGGCGCGCATCATGGAGCTGCACCACAGCAAGCACCATGCGGCTTACGTCAAGGGAGCCAATGATGCTATGACGCAGTTGGCCGAGGCACGCGAGCAGGGCCAGTTCGGGAACATTCCGAAACTTTCCAAAGACCTTGCCTTCCACACCGGCGGTCATATCAACCACTCCGTTTTCTGGAAGAACCTCTCACCGGAGGGTGGCGGCAGGCCTGACGGCGAACTGGCAGCGGCCATCGACGACGCTTTCGGCTCGTTCGACGCGTTCCAGGGGCAATTCAACGCCGCTGCTCTGAGCCTTCAGGGGTCAGGATGGGCATTTCTGGCCTATGAGCCCATTGGCGGGAATCTCGTCGTTGAGCAGCTCTACGATCAGCAGGGCAACGTCGCGCTTGGCACAACCCCTCTGCTCATGCTCGACATGTGGGAGCACGCTTTCTACCTTGACTATGTCAATGTAAAGGCTGACTACGTGAAGGCCTTCTGGAACATCGCGAACTGGCAGGACGTTGCAGCCCGTTTCAACGCTGCACGCTCTAACGCCACTGGTCTCATCCTCGTCGGAGAGTAGACGAAGCCCTGGTCTACGTACCAAGCTGATCCATGGTGCGTAGACTGGGCCCGGAGGGTTCACCGCGGAGACTCGAACCGCGGGTAGCTCTTCGGAACCGGCAGGACCTCCCACCACTAAGGTTCTCTAGCGCTGTCGGTATTGCCCACGGCCAGCTAATGATCCATGGTCACTGGCCTCAACGCCTACCAAGGAGATATTAACGTGACTACACGTATTGGCATCAACGGCTTCGGCCGGATCGGTCGTAATTTCCTCCGTGCCACGCTCGCCCAGGGGGCAGACCTAGAGGTGGTCGCGGTCAACGACCTGGCCGACACCAAGACACTTGCGCACCTCTTCAAATATGACAGCGTAGCCGGCCGCCTTTCCGAGGAAGTGTCGGTCGAGGGCGATCAGATCGTCGTCGACGGACGCCCCATAAAGGTTCTCGGCGAGAAAGACCCGGCGCATCTCCCGTGGAAGGATCTGGGTGTAGATATAGTCATTGAGTCGACCGGACTTTTCACGAATGCCGAAGGCGCGCAGAAGCACATCGACGCAGGGGCTCGGAAGGTTATCATTTCAGCTCCCGGCAAGGGATCAGACCTAACCGTAGTCATGGGTGTCAATGACCACCTTTATGATGACGGCCAGCACAACATCATCTCCAACGCCTCCTGCACCACCAACTGCCTCGGCCCGCTGGCCAAGATCCTGAATGACAGCTTTGGGATTGAACGTGGGTTCATGACAACCATCCACGCTTATACCGCCGATCAGAATCTGCAGGATGCTCCTCACCGCGACCTGAGGAGGGCGCGAGCAGCAGCGATCAACGTTGTACCGACCTCCACCGGGGCAGCCGCAGCGATCGGGCAGGTGATTCCAGAGTTACAGGGCAAACTCGACGGGTTCGCTGTCCGGGTTCCTGTTCCAACGGGGTCTCTAACAGACCTCACGGTCACGGTCTCCCGTGAGGTGAGTGCTGAAGAAGTTAATGAGGCGTACCGGCAAGCGGCAACCCAGGACCAGTGGAAAGGCATTCTCACCTACACTGAGGAGCCGTTGGTGTCCTCGGACATTGTCTCTGATCCTGCCTCGGCCATCTTTGATTCAGGCCTGACGAAGGCGCTGGGAAACCAGGTAAAGGTCGTGGCTTGGTATGACAATGAATGGGGCTACTCGAACCGTCTTGTGGACCTCGCTGAGCTCATAGCTTCCAAAATCATTACTACCAAAAACTAAGGCAGAGAGCTGACTGTGGCCTACATTTCCCTCGATGAACTTCTCTCCTCCGGTGTAAGCGGACGCCGGGTACTCGTCCGTTCGGACCTGAACGTACCTCTCGAGGACGGGAAGGTAACTGATGACGGACGGATTCGTGCGTCTGTTCCGGTGATTACCGCACTTGCCGACGCTGGCGCGCGTGTCGTCGTTATGGCGCACCTAGGACGGCCCCAGGGGAAGTTTCGGACCGAGTTTTCGCTCGTTCCGGTTGTCGAGCGGTTGCGCAGTCTTGTTCCATTGACAGTGCGGATGGCATCGGACGTTTCCGGGGATGACGCCCGAAAGCAGGCAGGTTCTCTGGTAGGGGGGGAAGTCCTCGTGCTGGAGAACCTTCGTTTTGATGCTAGGGAGACGAGTAAGGACAATGCCGAGCGGGATAGCTTTGCGGCCGAGCTGGCCGCACTCGTGGGGGAAGACGGTGTTTACGTGGACGACGCCTTCGGGGCCGTGCATCGCAAGCATGCCAGCGTCACAGATATTACGCGCCATCTGCCCGCGTATGTGGGGAATCTTGTCAGTACCGAACTTAAGGTTCTGGGAAAGCTCACCACGAACCCAGACCACCCGTATGTGGTGGTTTTAGGCGGCGCCAAGGTATCCGACAAACTTGCTGTCATCGATAATCTGATGGAGAGGGCTGACTATCTGCTGGTCGGCGGCGGGATGGTGTTTACGTTCCTTGCGGCCATGGGCCACAAGGTGGGTGGAAGTATGCTCGAAGCTGATCAGGTGGAGACGGTGCGCGGATACCTGGATTCCGCAGAGCAAGCGGGTTGCGAATTTATCTTGCCCACGGACATCGTGGTGGCGTCAAGGTTCTCGGCGGACGCAGAACACGAGGTTCTCGCATCCGAGGACATCGAAAATGCGACATTTGGAGCTTCCGGGCTCGGGCTCGACATCGGCCCGACATCGGCCGAATCCTTCGCACGTCATATCCGATCGGCCGGGACAGTGTTCTGGAACGGGCCGATGGGAGTCTTCGAGTTCGATGCATTTGCCGATGGCACGCGTATAGTTGCCCAAGCTTTGGCGGAGTGTGATGGGTTTACGGTAGTTGGTGGCGGTGATTCCGCAGCAGCTGTTCGGGCGCTGGGCTTCGATGAGAGTTCCTTTGGGCACATTTCTACCGGGGGCGGAGCGAGCTTGGAGTATCTAGAAGGTAAAGAACTCCCGGGCCTTATGGCTCTGGACCGACAGTAGTACATGCGGCGTCTAGACGCCGCTTAGAAGCCCACGCCACGGAAAGGCCTGAGATGACTACCCAGACCAACGGGAAATTCGACCGAAAACCACTTGTTGCCGGTAACTGGAAGATGAACATGGACCATGTCCAGGGGATTACGCTTCTTCAGAAGCTTGCTTGGACTCTCGATGACGCCAACCACGACTACAAGCGCGTTGAGGTTGCAGTTTTCCCACCGTTCACGGACCTTCGAGGCGTCCAAACCTTGGTCCATGGTGATGAATTGGACATCGTCTACGGCGCGCAGGATCTGTCGCCGCAGGACTCTGGTGCGTACACAGGCGATATCTCCGGTCAGTTTCTCAGCAAACTGAAATGTACGTATGTACTGGTTGGACACAGCGAGCGGCGGAGCATCCACTCGGAAGATGATGACATGGTTGCAGCCAAGACTGCGGCAGCGTTCAAACACAACCTCGTACCTATCCTCTGTGTCGGGGAGGGCTTAGAAGTCCGTCAAGCAGGGGCGCATGTACAACACACTCTGTCCCAGCTTCGTGCAGCCGTGAAAGGCCTCGCCGCGGAACACGTCCGGAAGCTAGTCATCGCCTACGAACCCGTATGGGCGATTGGCACCGGGGAAGTCGCCGGACCCGAGGACGCGCAGGAAATGGCAGCCGCGGTCAGAGCCGAAATCTCCTCACTCTATGATTCTTCCGTCGCGGACGCCTCGAGGGTCCTTTACGGTGGTTCAGTTAAGGCTGCCAACGTCGCCGCTACGCTCCGCCAAAGGGACGTCGATGGCGTACTGGTCGGCGGTGCCAGCCTAGACCCCGCGGAGTTTGCTAATATCGTTAGGTTCGAGCATCATCTGGTGACGGACTAGCCGCTTCGCGGATTATCTACGGAATCGTCGCTCGTCGCCCCGGAAAGGCCATTGTGGAAATACTCAAAATCGTTATGCTGGTTTTTCTCGGTATTACAAGTTTATTGCTCACCCTCTTGATCCTGATGCACAAAGGCCGCGGTGGCGGAATGTCGGACATGTTCGGTGGCGGCATGAGTACCAGCATGGGATCCTCTGGCGTCGCGGAACGGAACCTCAACCGGTTCACGGTGGCGTTGAGCCTCGTCTGGGGCGTGGTGATCGTTGGTCTCGGATTGATCCAGAGGTTCTCCGGCGAATCCTGATCCCTTAGGTACAACTGACAATTTACATCGGCAGGTAGGGCTCGCGTCCCGCCTGCCGTAGTTGTTTGACCGGTACCGTGAAGAGACTGCTGAGGGGCTAGGGCAGGAGCGCCGTGGGCACTTGTGCCGCTGCCTGCCTGTCGATCATCCAGAGCGTTCGCCGAGTGCCACGCGCGCCGGCAGCTGGCACCTGAATCGGGGACGCTCCAGCGAGCGCCAGCCCAACTGCGCCAGCCTTGTTCTCACCTGCTACAGCCAGGACCACGTCGTCCGCTGAGGTGATGGTATCCAGTGTCAAAGAAACCCGTTCTGTAGGAGGCTTCGGCGAATCGCGCACGCCGACAACAGCGGTGCCTGTGACGCGGATCGCGCCAAGTTCGGGAAAGAGCGACGCTATGTGAGCGTCTGGACCAACACCCAGAAGCAAGACATCGAGGGTCGGTAATTCATCTTTTCCGGAACGACTAGCGTCTTTAATCAATTCAGCAGCATAGGAGGCAGCGGCCATATCGACGTCGTCGAAGGTACCTGTGGAGCCCATCGGATGGATCCGAGCAGGATCTAGCATTACGTGATCGAGCAGCGCCGCTTTTGCCTGCACGTGGTTGCGGTCTGGATGATCTGAAGGGAGGAAACGCTCATCACCCCACCATATGTTGACGCGGCGCCAGTCCACAGACCTGCACAACTCGTGTGAAGCGGTTTCTTGGAGAGCGGCGATACCCATCGACCCACCCGTCAGGACTAACGTCGCTTCGCCCCGCTCCCGCTGCACCTCATGCAATCTGATCAGTACGTGTCTGGCCACGGCCTGGGCCACATCGGTAGGGGATTCATGCAGACTGATCTCGGGTTCAGCGTTCACTGGTTCTCACACTCCTCAGATTGGTTCTGGCGAGGCCCTCGGTGATGACTTCACCGAAGACCTCATCGGGGTCAAGCCGGCGGAGTTCTTCTGCCAGACAGTCCTGCAAGCTTCGTCGTGGCAGCGATATCCGTTGAACATGCTGGCGTGGCTGATACAACTCAGCGACCGTGCGATTCGGGCGGCACAATTCAATGTCACCATTGCGTCGGGATAGCCTGACACTGCGGATACCAGAACCGTCTGGCCGGGCCGCGATGGTTACGGGAACTTTGAGTGCGAGTGTCAACCAAGCTGCGAGGAGGACAGTACTGGGGGAGTCGGACGCTCCTTCAACCGTTACGGCACTGACCTCGGTGGCATCGAGTTGGTCCATGACTGCGGCTAGCTGGATGCGCCAATTGGTGAGACGCGTCCACGCAAGGTCTGTGTCGCCGGCCGTATAAGTTTTCTGGAGTTGGAACAGTGCGCTTCGGGGATCTGGTTCGTTGGCGGCGTCGGTGATGCGCCGATGAGCAATAGCTCCGATCGAAGTGTGAGCTGCTGATTCGGGGGGCGCCGTGTGGCCACCATGCCACAATCGGCGCATCCGGAAGTAGCAGCGCGGATACGAGGGACTCGGTTTCCGCTGTCAGCTCGCCGGTCGCCGACAGAAGAACGACCTCAGACGCACCGGCGTCGCCACCTACGCGGATCTGGGCGTCCAGTTTCGTGGGTGCCTCGGTGTCGCCTGCAATGAGCACGATGATGCGGCAGGGGTGCTCACGGCTTGCGGCGTTCGCCGCAGCGATGGCTTCCTCTTCGTGACCGGCCCGGGTCAGGACCACGAGAGTCATGACTCGTCCAAGAGCTACCACGCCGCCCTGCTCCCGCATGGACACGATTTTCTTGGAGACCTTGGACGTTGTGGTGTTGGGGAGATCAACGATCATGGCCGCCTCCACGTCCTTCCGTCGCGTGCCAACAGCTCGTCAGCCGACGCCGGACCCCAACTGCCGGGAGTATACGGCTCGGGTTGCTCGTCCAGGCCAGCCCAGTATTCTTCGAAGGGATCGAGTATCTTCCATGACAGCTCAACTTCTTCGTGTCGTGGAAACAGCGGGGGCTCACCGAGAAGAACGTCGAGGATCAGCCGCTCGTAGGCTTCGGGGCTCGATTCTGTGAACGAATGTCCGTAACCGAAGTCCATGGTCACATCCCGGACCTCCATTTGGGTTCCCGGTACCTTTGATCCAAACCTGATGGTTGCTCCCTCGTCGGGTTGGACCCGGATAACGACGGCGTTTTGGCCGAAGTCGTCATCGCCATGGTCCCGGAAGAGCAGGTTCGGCGCACGTTTGAACACAACCGCGATCTCCGTCACCCGCCGCCCGAGACGCTTTCCGGCGCGAAGGTAAAACGGAACAGTTGCCCAACGCCGAGTGTTGATGTCCAGTCGCAGGGCAGCGAAAGTTTCGGTCTGAGAATGCGGGTTGAATCCCTCTTCATCGAGGAAGCCTGTGACGCTTTCTCCACCCTGCCAGCCACCAGTGTATTGACCGCGTGCCGAATGGCGAGAGAGGTCTTTGGGTAGCTTCACTGCAGCCAGGACCTTTTCCTTTTCAGCACGCAGATCGGTCGCGTTGAAGGAGATCGGCTCTTCCATGGCCGTGAGGGCCAGCAATTGCAGCAGGTGGTTCTGAATGACGTCGCGGGCGGCACCAACACCGTCGTAGTAACCGGCACGTCCGCCTATACCGATATCTTCGGCCATGGTGATCTGTACATGGTCCACGTAGTTGGAATTCCACAGCGGTTCGAAGAGCTGGTTCGCGAAACGGAGGGCAAGGATGTTCTGTACAGTTTCCTTGCCCAGGTAATGATCGATTCTGAATACCGAATCGGCCGGAAAAACTGACTCGACGATCCGGTTCAGCTCTCTGGCCGATGCCAGGTCGTGTCCGAAAGGTTTTTCAATCACGACGCGCCGCCACGGCTTGTCGCCCTCTGCTGCCGTGGGGGCCTCGGCCAGTCCGGAGGTGGAGAGTTGCTGACAGACCACCTCGAACGAATTCGGCGGGATGGACAAGTAGAAGGCGTGGTTTCCTTTGGTTCCCCGGACCGCGTCGAGTTCCTCCATGGTCTCTTTCAACCGGAGGTATGCTTCATCGTCGTCGAACTCTCCCTGAACAAACCGGATACCCTCAGCGAACTGTTCCCACACGGTTTCGTTGAACGGAGTCCGGGCGTACTGTCGGACACTTTCCTCGACCTGGGCAGAAAAATCAGCATCATCCCAGTCACGACGTCCAAATCCAACGAGGGCAAAACTCGGCGGCAGTAACCCACGGTTGGCCAGGTCGTAAATGGCGGGCAAGAGCTTCTTCCTGGCCAAGTCGCCAGTGACGCCAAAGAGGACCAGCGACGACGGCCCGGCAATGCGGTTGAGGCGACGGTCGCGCGGATCCCGGAGTGGGTTGCTCCGAGAAGCGGTGTTGTGGGGCATCGATTACTTTCTGACGTCAGAAATTCGGGTTACGGCACTTTGCAGTTGAGCCAATCCACGAGACCGGTCCAGCAGATGCAACCTGAGCACGGGGCGGTCGTGTTCGGCTAAAACTTGCGCATCTCCTGCCGCCTGTGCGGCTATGAGATCACCGAAACTGAATTCCCTGCCGGGGATCTTAAGGTCGGACGTTGTTTCTGCCGTGATCTGTAGGAAAACGCCCACTGACGGTCCGCCTTTATGGAACTGTCCGGTGGAGTGGAGGAACCTGGGACCCCAGCCGAAAGTGACTGGACGACCAGTGACGCGTGAGAGCTGTGACCGTATGGGCCCGAGGTGGTCGGCCTCCCGGTTCAGGTACGCCTGGATACTCAGGTATCCGTCTGGACCCAGAGTAGAGAATAGACTCTCGAGAGCTGCATCCAGGCTTTGTGGGTCATGGGTAATATCCTCGGTTCCGCGGACTTCGATGTCACCGAAGGTTGCGACCGCGGGCGACGGCTGGGGCTCCTGGTCCAATAATCCCCGCGCCGCTTTCTTGGCCGCTTCGACATCTGGCTGGTCAAACGGGTTGATGCCGAGTATCCGTCCGGCGACGACTGTTGCAAATTCCCAGAGCAGCAGCTGGCCACCGAGGCTGCCGGCTACCCATACTTCAGCGCCGTTGGGAGCAGCCTCTGCCTCCGGGGAGATCAGCCGAACCAGCTGTATGTCGTGGTCTGGGTCTAAGGTTTCGGGAGCACCGTGTTCGGCCACGACCGGCAGCAGTCCGGTGCCCGCCTTTCCCGTTGATTCGGCAATGAGCTGTTCAGCCCAGGAGGCGAATCCGTTCAATCCGGAGGACTCGTCCACAATGACGATCTTGTCACGTAGCGGATTGGTCCCGCCGAGGGCAGCACCGAGCCGCAGGCCCATATTTTCCGCTGAGTCCTCCGCCAAAATGCGGGCAGCTTCCTCGGCGTCATCCAACAACTGCCCAAGGTCTGCGCCCGCCAACCCCGAGGGCACTAGACCGAAAGCTGTCAGCGCGGAGTAGCGACCGCCGACGTTGGGGTTCGCGTTGAAGACCCGGCGGTATCCGTCCTCACGTGCCTGGTTGTCCAGAGCGGATCCGGCATCGGTCACGACGACGATCCGGGATGGGGCTGCGATGCCTGCGTCCGCGAATGCCTCGGCGAAGATGCGTAGCTGCGAATCTGTTTCCAGCGTTGAACCCGATTTCGACGAAACGATCATTGCTGTGCGCTGCAGGCCCCCTTCAAGGGCAGCGTGCACTTGCTCCGGGTCAGTGCTGTCCAGAACGGTCAGGGGCACCCCTACGGTGGAGGTGATCAACTCGGGGGCTAGCGACGAACCACCCATGCCAGCAAGAACAAATCGGTCCACGCCCTCAACCGCGAAACTTTCACGCAGATCGATGATCTCCTGGACAAGCGGACGGGACGAGCGCGCCAAATCAACCCAGTCCAACCGTTTTGAAGCCTCAGGTTCTGTTTCTGGCCCCCAAAGGGTGGCATCCTTTGCCATGATTCTGGAAGCGACGGAGTCTTCAACAAGCTTGGGCACGTAAGCGTTGATCGCGTCTTTGCCCGCGCCGGAAGCCTGAACGGAGAGAGACCTCATGCTGATTTTCCTGCCTTTCCCAACGCCTCGGTTACGGTCTGCAGCAGCTCGTCCCAGCTGGCCACAAACTTATCTACGCCTTCCCTCTCCAACTGGAGTACGACGTCGTTATAGGAGATCCCGAGCTGGTCCAGATCGTCTAGGAGTTTTCGTGAATCCTCGTAAGTTCCCTGAACGGTGTTGCCGGTAATATCCGCATGATCCGCCGTAGCCTGGAGGGTCTTCTCCGGCATGGTGTTGACCACGCCGTCAGCGACGAGTTCGGTGACGTACATGGTGTCCGGGTACGCCGGGTCCTTCACGCCCGTGGACGCCCACAGAGGTCGCTGAGGATGGGCTCCGGCGTCGGCTAGTGTCTTCCATCGTTCCGTGCGGAACTGCTCTTCATAGATCTGATAGGCAAGACGAGCATTGGCTATGCCGGCTTTACCACGGAGCGCAGTTGCCTCTGCAGTGCCCAGGGCCTCGAGGCGTTTATCGATCTCAGTGTCTACACGTGAGACGAAGAACGACGCGACGGAATGGATTTTCGCGAGATCGTGGCCGTTCTCTCCGGCTTTTTCCATCCCCAGCATGAACGCATTGATGACTGCTCGGTAGCGTTCCAGAGAGAAAATGAGCGTCACATTCACGCTGATGCCCTGTGCCATAGTTTCCGTGATGGCAGGAAGACCCTCTTCGGTAGCGGGGATCTTGATATGGACATTGGTGCGTTGAACCTTCGCGTGAAGGCGTTTCGCTTCTTCAATCGTTGCATCTGTCTGAGCCGACAGACGGGGGTCGACTTCAATCGAGACGCGCCCGTCAACGCCGTCTGACTGCTGGGCGGCCGCCGCGAAAATGTCACAGGCCTGGGCGACGTCATCGGTGGTGATGTTGAAAATTGCTTCATCCACGGACGCCCCAGCGTCAGCAAGCGCCTGAACCTGAGCGGCATAGGAGCCACCGTTCTTGAGGGCTGCCGCAAAAATGCTCGGGTTAGTGGTTACTCCTACAACATTCTGGTCCGCGATCAGCGATTCAAACTCGCCGGAATTGATCCTCTCGCGGGAGAGATCGTCCAGCCAGATGGACACGCCAGCATCGGAGAGCGCGCGGGTTGGGTTAGAAGTCATGAATGATTCTCCTTAAGTTGCGAAGGGACTATTTTTGATCGCCGGTTTCAGTGGAACGAGTTCCCGATGCCAAGGCAGGCGTCCCGGTGGGAGCCGCCGGTGCTTCGGTTACGGCTGCGAGAGAATCTTTGGCGGCTTCGAACACCGCGTCTGCTGTGATGCCAAACTCGTTGTAGAGAGTCTTGTAGTCCGCTGAGGCCCCGAAGTGCTCCAGTGAGACTGACCGACCTGCGTCGCCGACCAGTTCGCGCCAGCCAAGCGCCAGGCCAGCTTCGACCGAGACGCGGGCACGCACGGTGGGTGGGAGCACTTCCTGTCGGTAGGCCGCATCTTGACGGTTGAACCATTCCAGGCAGGGCATCGATACTACCCTTGTTGGGATGCCGTCAGCCTGGAGCCGATCCCGTGCTTCGACCGCGAGCTGTACTTCCGAGCCGGTGCCGATAAGGATTACTTCCGGCTCGCAATCACTGCCGTCGCGCTGCGCTTCGACCAGAATGTAGCCACCGCGCGACACGCCATCGATACTGGCGAAGGCGCCGTTCGCTGCGGGTCCGTTCCCTCTCTTGAAGGTCGGGACGTTCTGTCGGGTGAGGACAAGCCCCGCGGGATTCGACGTGTTTTCGAGGATGCCCCTCCAAGCCGCACTCACCTCGTTCGCGTCCGCTGGACGGACCACGTCCAGACCTGGAATGGCGCGCAGCGAAGCAAGCTGTTCAACCGGCTGGTGTGTTGGTCCGTCCTCGCCGAGCCCGATGGAGTCGTGCGTCCAGATGTATATTGCGGGAACACCCATGAGTGCGCCAAGACGAATCGCTGGACGCTGATAATCGCTGAAAATCAGGAATGTAGCGGAGAACGCTCTGGTGCTGCTGTGCATGACAATGCCGTTGACGATTGCGGCTGCGGCATGCTCGCGGATACCGAAGTGGAGAGTGCGACCATAGAGATCACCGTTCCACATCTGGGTTTGCTTTGATGCGGGAATGAACGAGGCATAGTTTTCAAAGGCCGTGTTTGTAGAACCGGCAAGATCGCATGATCCGCCCCACAGCTCGGGGAGGACATCGGCGACCGCATTGATGACTGCTCCTGAAGCTTTACGCGTAGCCACGGCCTTGCCGGCCTCAAAAGTGGGCAGCGAATCTTCCCAGCCCGTGGGCAGCTCTCGGGCGGCAATGCGCAAGAAGGACGCGGCCGCTTCAGGATTCGAGGACTTCCAGTCGTCGAAGCGTTGGTCCCATTCGGCGTGGACGGCGCGTCCGCGGTCCAGAGCTTCCCGGGTGTGGTTCAGGACTTCCTGATCGACGTCGAAGGTTGTCTCGGGGTTGAACCCGAGTTCATTCTTTACGGCTGCCACTTCGTCGGCACCGAGTGCGGAACCGTGGATCGCGCCCGTGTTCTTCTTGTTGGGGGCAGGCCACCCGATGATGGTCCGCAGGGCGATGATCGAAGGCTTCGACGTTTCAGCCTTCGCCGTCTTCAGCGCTCGGTAGAGCTCGTGTACGTCTTCGACATACTCACCGGTTTTAGTCCAATCAACGCGCTGGATATGCCAACCGTAAGATTCGTAGCGTCCCAGCACATCTTCGCTGAACGCCACATCGGTGTCGTCTTCGATGGAAATATGGTTCTGGTCATAGATCACCACGAGATTGCCGAGTTCTTGATGACCGGCAAGCGATGAAGCTTCGGCAGTGACGCCCTCCTGCAAGTCACCATCTGAAGCGATGACCCAGATGGTGTGATCGAAGGGGCTAGCTCCAGCCTCCGCGTTGGGATCAAAGAGGCCCTGTTGGCGGCGCTGCGCGAAAGCGAAGCCCACAGACGAGGCGAGGCCTTGCCCCAACGGTCCCGTGGTGATTTCCACGCCCCGAGTATGACGGTATTCCGGATGGCCCGGTGTCCTAGAGTCCCATGTCCGCAGCGACTTGAGATCTTCTATTTCCAAACCGTAACCCGAGAGAAATAACTGGATGTACAGCGTTAAAGAGGTGTGGCCAGGTGACAGGACGAAGCGGTCGCGTCCAGTCCACTCCGGGTTCGCGGGATCGTGTTTCATGACCTTTTGGAACAGAAGATACGCGGCAGGGGCGAGGCTCATGGCTGTGCCCGGATGGCCGTTGCCGACCTCTTCGACAGCGTCCGCGGCGAGGACCCTGATGGTGTCCACGGCGTGCTGATCAACTTCGGTCCACTTCAGTTCTTGCTCATCCAGCTGTGGCACGGAAACCGAGCCCCTCTCTGTCAGACGGCCTGCGGGGAAACGGCCAATGGAGCATTCCAGCCCATCACGGGCGCGGCCGTTCGGCAGTGAGTTCTATTCAGTTGCGAGCCCCTCCCACGGTGCGGGCGACCCCTGTTTCCACCTTATCCCGAATGGGGCTGACGTGTCGGTCTCCTCTGGGATTATGACCCAGCACAACTTGCGTCGACGGCATTCAACGTCAAGTTTTCTACGAGACGTAAAAGGGTATGATGTCTATGGACTGTAATCCCGGCCAGAACAGAGTGACACTTTCGTGAAAATCCAGCATGCTCCCCTCGAATCCTCGCTCGCGGAGCGTCGAATCGGTTTCGGACGCAAGGTCAAGGCTTATCTGGCCCTGACCAAGCCTCGGGTTATTGAGCTTCTACTGGTCACCACGCTTCCCACAATGATCTTCGCTCAGCGTAGTTTCCCGGATCCCCTTCTTGTTCTTGCCACCATGGTTGGGGGTGCGCTGGCTGCTGGAAGCGCTGGAGCGTTCAATTGCTACATCGACCGGGACATCGACAAAGTGATGCACCGTACGGAAAGACGTCCTCTCGTCACGGGTGAAGTGAGCCCTCGTGAAGCACTGGTGTTCTCATGGGTCCTCGCGTTCGCGTCCGTCGCCATTCTCTGGTTGGGCGCCAATGTGCTGACGGCGGCACTCGGCGCCGTGGCGATCTTCATGTACGTCGTGATTTACTCCCTGATCCTCAAACGCCGGACGTCCCAGAACATTGTGTGGGGCGGCGCAGCTGGATGCATGCCTGTGCTCATCGCTTGGGCAGCTGTGACTAACAGTGTCCAATGGCCAGCCGTCATCCTCTTCATGATCATCTTCCTGTGGACACCGCCGCACTACTGGCCGCTGTCCATGAAATACGGGGAGGACTACCGGAACGCCAACGTACCCATGCTCGGCGCCGTAGCGGGCGCACGGCTCGTCTCCGTTCAGGTGGTGCTCTACGGTTGGGCGATGGTGGCGTGTTCGCTACTTTTGATCCCGCTTGGCGGTGCGGGCTGGGTTTACACGGTGACTGCCGTGCTGGCGGGTCTGTGGTTCATGGTGGAATCCCACAAACTTTATGCCAAGGCGGGCCGGGAATCCGTAACAGGGACGGGGGCCATGAAGGTCTTTCACGCGTCCATAAGTTACTTGACCATCATCTTTGTTGCAGTAGCTGTGGACCCCTTCGTCGGTCAGGCGCTTTTCCCATAGTCCGTCACTGTCTGTCCGTGCTACAGCTACCATGGAGCCATGGATTTCAGCGGCGTCATTGCCTACCCGGTCACCCCTTTCACCCCCGACGGAGACATCAACGAGGTCGAGCTTAAACGGCTCATCGAATCGCTGGCAGTTACTGGCGTCGATTCCATCGTCGTGCTCGGCAGTTCGGGCAGTTTTGCTTACCTGAATCGCGTTGAACGAGAGTCCATCATCAGGGCATCGGTGGACGCTGCGTTCCTTGTAGCTCCCATGTTGCCCGTCTATGCCGGTGTAAGTGCTGTTGGCACCAGAGAAGTACTCGATCACGCCTCCGACGCTGAACGCGCTGGTGCCAAGGGCCTGGTGTTGTCAACGGCCTCATATGTACCTCTCACAGCAGAGGAAGTCGCTATGCAGTGCCGAACCGTCGCGCAGTCAACGACACTTCCGATCTGCCTCTATAACAACCCAGGCACCACGCAGTTCGATTTTCCGGTCGAACTCGTAGTGGAACTAGCCGCGTTGGACAATGTAGTGGCGTTGAAGGACCCGGGGGCAGATGGTGTGGTTTTCCGGCAGCGCGGCGAAACGTTGAAACGCATGATTGGGGAAAATTTCTGTCACGGTATGAGCGGTGATGCTGCGATCGTAGAGAACGGCGACCCGGAGATAGCCTGGCATGCTGGAGCGGCCGCCTTATTGCCCCGAATGTTCGTTGAATTACGTTCATCACTCATCGAGGGACGAGCCCAGGACGCAGCGGACGCTCGATCAAAACTGCAGCCCGTTCTGCGTCACCTCACTGAGCAGCGAAAGCTCAGCGGACTACACTCCCTTGCGCGGGCCTGCGGTTGGGATGCCGGTGATCCGCGGTTGCCGTTGCTTCCGGTGCCGGGGAGTCAGCACCGCGACATGGCCAGGCTGGTCGATCAGCTGGTTTAGGGGATGTGCAGCTATTTGGCCGTGGGGAATGTCTGTAAATATCCCGCTGACCGTTTCTGCAGACCGACATCCGCAACGTTTGTTGCGGATGCAAGAAGCAGAGCTGAGCCCAGCATATGGAGCCCCACTAAAAGTGCCGGAACCCCAGTGAAGTACTGCACATAGCCAATAATGGCTTGCAGCAGAAGCACTGTCGCCATAAGGTACAGGGCTGCTTGATAGCGACGGGATGCTCCTTGCCGCAGCGCGATAACGATCGCCGCGACGGTCGCCGCTATCAGGACGTAGACCGGCAGTACATGGATGCGAGAGATGAATTCAAGGCCCAGGCCGTTTCGTGGTGTTGCCGCGTCGCCAGCATGCGGTCCAGCTCCAGTCACGATGACACCGATGATGACGGCGGCGGCCGTCATCGCCACGATGATAATGGATAGCTGACGGAGTGTCTTTCCTGTTGGATGTGCTGTGTCTTTGGCCCCGCGACCCGTTCGTCCGTAAACTCGATTAACCAGCAATGTTGCGACGGCAACCAGCGCGATGGAGACAAGGAAGTGGAGCCCCACCACCCATGGGTTGAGTTTTGTCAGCACCGTGATTCCCCCAATGATTGCCTGGGCAGGGATACTGGCAAGGAGACCCAGCGCCAGCAAGAACAGATCTCGGCGCTCCCGCCGGATGTTCCACAGGAAGACCAGCATCAGGACCGCAACAGCCGCCAGCGCGAAGGTCAATGTCCTGTTACCGAACTCAATGAATCCGTGAATGCCCATTTCCGGGGTGTTGACCAGTGAATCCGAGGTGCACCGCGGCCAGGTGGGGCAGCCCAGTCCGCTGGCTGTAAGCCGGACCGCGCCACCTGTCACGATCAAGACCGTTTGACCGATGAGGGATGCAACTGCAAGGCGGCGGACCACCTTGTTGATCTTCGTCGGCAGCTTCGCGGTGAAGCGTTGGAGAGTAGATGTCATGGGATCAGCTCCATTTGAACCATTTGACGGCGGCGATAGATGCCGCTGCGGCCCAGACCACCAGTGTGATCATGGGAGATATTTCGAACGCTCCTTGGCCGAGAGCACCTCGGAGCGCTTCCCCCAGTGCCGAGGAAGGCAGAATTTCCACAAAAGGCTGCACCGATTGGGGTAATTCACTGGCAGGAATCAAAATTCCGCCGCCGGCTGCCAAAAGAATCCACAGGAGATTCGTGACGGCCAGCGTAGCTTCGGGACGAAAGGTTCCGGCCACCAGTAACCCGAGGGCGGTGAAGGCGGCTACTCCCAAGAGGAGAAGGAGGATTGCGACGGGTATTCCCTGCGGAAGGGGCCTCCATCCCATGACCCCTGCCACGACACTGATCGTGACCACCTGGACCACTAGTACACAGACCACTGCGAGCGCCTTGCCGAAGATGAGTCCGGTCTTACCCAGAGGTGTGGTGGAGAGGAATCTGAGGACCCCGTATCGGCGGTCGAAGCCTGTGGCTATTCCTTGTCCTGTGAACGCTGTTGACATCGCGCACAGCGCCAGCACTCCGGGGGTTGCCACGTTGATGCGGGTGTCACCGAGACCATCTAGTAGTGGAGTCACCGTCAACCCAATGAGAGCTAGCAGCGGCAGCACTATAGCTAGAACGAGTTGCTCTCCATTACGGAGCATGACTTTGGCTTCGTATCCACCGTGGACGAGTATCCGCCGCGCCAACGATGATGGAGCGTTCACGAAACAGTCCTTCCTGATAGGTCCAGAAAGACGTCCTCGAGGCTGCGGGGGACCATGCTGATCGAATGCGGGAGTACGTCCGCGGATTCCCATGCGGAAGTCAGAAGCGTCAACTGTGCAGTGGTTGTGATTCCCGTGACTGTGTAGCGTCCGGGTGTGTTTTCCGTCAGGGTCAATTCCGATGGCACCTCAAAGGTTAGCCCTTGTGGCGCTTCAAAAATGAGGTCACGCGGTGTTCCTTCGGTAGTCCCGGAGGTCAGTTCTGATACGGTGCCCTGCGCTACGGTTTTGCCGGCATCAATGATGTAAACGTAGTCTGCCAACCGTTGGGCATCCTCCATCAGATGGGTGGTCAGGATGATGCCGAGCCCCTTGGCCCGTTCCTCGACGATCAGATCGAAGACGACCTGTCTCGATTGAGGATCCAGTCCTGCGCTGGGTTCGTCCAGAAACAGTACTTCTGGATTGCCGACCAGCGCTGTTGCCAGTGCCAGACGCTGCTTCTGGCCACCGGAGAGCCGGCGAATACCAATATCGGCGAAACTGGTAATGCCGAGCCGGTCCGCCAGCTCATCGACCCGTCTGGGGGACCGGTACATTTTTGCAATGTGGCGCAGAAGGGGCATGGGCTTGGCGCCCGGCGGTAGCCCACCATCTTGTAGCATGATGCCTACGCGGCTTCTCAGGGACGGGCCGCCGTTATAAGGCCTCATCCCGAGAAGTTGGACTACACCTCCATCGGGGCGCTGCAGTCCCTGGGCGCACTCGAGGGTGGTGGTCTTGCCTGCACCGTTTGCGCCGAGAAGTGCTGTAACGGCACCGCGATTGGCGGTGAAATCCACCCCATTGAGCACGCGGACCATTTTTCCGTCGTGAGCGGAGACCGGCCCGAAGTCCTTGAGGAGACCTTCGATGCGCAGGCATGGATCGGTGGTAAGCACTTCGTTATTCTACGTCATGTAGTACGGCGCTAACGCGAATGCCGACCGTCGGCGGCGGATAGCCTTACCTTACTGGCGGAAAGGAATAAATTACGTCATTGTCGTGTTGTGTATTCCATGGAGAGGTTAGACGTACAGCCGAGTGAGGCGGAGGAGAGGACACGCGATCGCGTCCTCGCGACCGTTCTGGAAAGCGGACCTGTCAGTGCCGCAGACCTCGGCGCCTTATTAGGATTCACCCCAGCAGCTGTCCGACGTCACCTTGATGCCCTGGAGCGTCTTGATCTGATTGAGGTCAAGCCAGTGAAGGCAGCCCGGACTGGAGCTGGAAGACCAGCGCGTCGCTATGTCCTGAGCCGCAGTGGGCAGGCGCGGCTCGGCAACGACTACCTCGACATTGCTAGCGATGCATTGGCGGAATTGGTGCTGCTCGGCGGTCCCGTAGCCATCGAAGCCTTCGCCAAACGTCGCTTTGACGATATGGAAGCCAGATACCGCCCTATCGTGGAAGCCGCTGGAGCGTCCGTGGAAGCACGGGCCGTTGCCCTCGCAGGAGCGTTAAGCGAGGATGGATTCGTTGCCTCCACCGCTATGGTTGGACAGGAAACACCGCACAAGCCGGACATGCTGAGCGTGCAGTTATGCCAGGGCCATTGCCCTATCAGGGACCTCGCCAGCGAGTATCCCACATTTTGCGACAGCGAAACTGATGTCTTCGCCCGGCTTTTGGGCGTTGATGTTCGACGACTGTCGACGCTCGCCAGCGGCGGGCATGTTTGTACGACCCACATACCAGTGGGTCGGGCCAGAAAGCAGGAAGTATCCATCCATCAGCAAGAAAGGCCATGATGACGGATCAAATAGCTCGTGATGCAGCTGCTCCGGAGGTCAAGGGCGATAGTGTCACGCCAGACATCCTCGAGCGGAACCCAGAACTTGAGGGAATCGGAACCTACGAATACGGCTGGGCCGACTCAGACGTGGCCGGATCCTCGGCACGTCGTGGTCTGAGCGAGGACGTCGTGCGCGACATCTCTGCCAAGAAGAGCGAAGCGCAATGGATGCTCGATCTTCGGCTCAAGGGTCTTAAATACTTTGACCGCAAACCGATGCCAACCTGGGGCGCGGACCTCTCCGGCATCGACTTCGACAACATCAAGTACTTTGTTCGCTCCACCGAGAAGCAGGCCACCACATGGGAGGACCTGCCGGACGACATCAAGAACACTTACGAGCGGTTGGGCATCCCTGAAGCGGAGCGCAACAGCTTGGTTTCGGGTGTCGCGGCTCAGTACGAATCCGAGGTCGTTTACCACCAGATCAACGAGGGACTTGAGCGCCAGGGCGTCATTTTCATGGACACCGACACTGCGCTGCGGGAACACCCAGAGTTTTTCGAAGAGTACTTCGGGTCCGTGATCCCGGTCGGGGACAACAAGTTCGCATCGCTTAACACTGCGGTATGGTCTGGCGGATCCTTTGTGTATGTCCCCAAGGGCGTTCACGTCGAGATCCCGCTGCAGGCATATTTCCGTATCAACACGGAGAACATGGGTCAGTTCGAGCGCACGCTCATCATTGCCGACGAGGACTCCTATGTTCACTACATCGAGGGTTGCACGGCGCCGATCTATTCATCGGACTCCCTGCACTCGGCTGTCGTGGAGATCATCTGTAAAAAGGGTGCGAGGGTTCGCTACACCACGATCCAGAACTGGTCGAACAACGTTTACAACCTGGTGACCAAGCGCGCTATCTGCCACGAAGGCGCCACGATGGAATGGATCGATGGGAACATCGGATCCAAGGTCACCATGAAGTACCCGGCCGTGTACCTCGTTGGTGAGCACGCGAAGGGCGAAACCCTCTCGATTGCATTTGCCGGTGAGGGGCAGCATCAGGACACGGGGTCGAAAATGGTGCATATTGCACCGAACACGAAGTCCTCGATCGTCTCAAAGTCTGTTGCTCGAGGCGGCGGTCGGTCTGCCTACCGCGGCTTGGTTCAGATCAGGGAAGGTGCCAAGCACTCGGCGAACACCGTCCGATGCGATGCGTTGCTCGTTGACACCATTTCCCGTTCGGACACTTACCCCTACGTGGACATCCGTGAGGATGACGTCACCATGGGGCACGAGGCCACCGTCTCGCGGGTCAGCGAGGAGCAGCTGTTTTATCTACAGTCGCGCGGTATGCCCGAGGACGAGGCCATGGCCATGATCGTTCGCGGATTCATCGAGCCGATCTCTCGCGAACTGCCGATGGAATACGCCTTGGAACTGAACCGCCTCATTGAAATGCAGATGGAAGGGGCCGTGGGCTAGGAATGGCTGACATGACTGACGTAAAAACTGAAGACAAGATCGCCATTGATGGATTCACGGAAGAAGGCGAAAATCTTTCGTCCATCAATGAGGGTTCCGAGCAGCTGGGCATGAAGAAGCACAGTCACGGTGATGCACCGGTCGTACCGGAAGCTTCTCGTGGCGAGCGGCGGACGTCCTTCAAACTGGAGGATTTCGCCCCACTGACGGGACGCGAAGAAGATTGGCGGTTCACCCCGTTGAAACGTCTGCGTGGTCTCCACACAGACGAACTCACCGGTTCCGGGCCCAGCATCAATGTAACGGCCGGTAGCTCAGTGACGGTTGAAACTGTCGGAGCGGATGATTCCCGCCGGGGCCGAGCCTTTGTGCCGGATGACCGTGTTGCTGCGGCGGCATGGGAAGCAGTCCGGGAAGTGACAGTGATAACCATTCCGGACGAGACATCCTTGGATGCCGAAGTAACTGTGGCGATCACCGGTACGGACCGGGCCGCTTCGGCTCAGCACATCATCATCGATTCGGGGAAGTTTTCCCGCGCTGTCGTTGTCTTGGACCACCAGGGCACCACGACGCTGGCCCAGAACGTCGAGGTCATCGTCGGTGAAAGTTCACACCTCACTGTCGTGTCCATCCAGGAATGGGACGACGACGCTGTTCACGCTTCCGCTCAGCAGGCCAGGGTGGGACGTGATGCACACTACAAGCACGTTGCGGTCAACCTTGGTGGAGACCTGGTGCGGCTGACGCCGTCCTCGCGCTTCGATGCTCCTGGCGGAAACGTAGAGATGTATGGGCTTTATTTCGCTGATGCTGGCCAGCACTTCGAACAACGCCTTCTGGTGGACCATGCAGTGCCGAAATGTAAGTCCCGTGTGACCTACAAGGGTGCGCTGCAGGGACGCGGAGCTCACACCGTTTGGGTTGGCGATGTCCTGATTCGTAAGGAAGCTGAAGGTACGGACTCCTACGAGACCAACCGCAACCTGGTCCTGACCGACGGGGCGCGTGCCGATTCCGTGCCAAACCTTGAAATTGAAACTGGCTTGATCGAAGGGGCCGGGCACGCCAGCGCAACCGGTCGTTTCGATGATGAGCAGCTGTTCTACTTCATGGCTCGGGGCATCCCGGAGGACGTTGCCCGACGTTTGGTCGTGCGTGGATTCCTCAACGAAATCATCCAGCAAATCGGGGTCCCGGCCATCGAGGAGCGGTTGAGCGAGGCTGTTGAGCGTGAGCTCTCAGCAGGGAACCTCTAGGCGCGACCATGGCAGAAGAAACGCCAGGCGGCGAGCTCATCTGCAGTGTTGATGACATCTCGGTCAAGCAGGCGCTCAGGGTACTCATCGACGACTATCCGATCGTCGTAGTCAAGGATTCGCAGGGCGTTATCCACGCTTTGGGGGATACCTGCTCGCATGCAGATATCTCGCTCTCAGAGGGCGATGTTGAAGGTGAATCGATCGAATGCTGGGGACATGGTTCCCAATTCGATCTACGTAACGGCCAGCCGCTGCAGCTCCCTGCCTACGAGCCGGTACCCGTCTTCGCCGTGGAAATTCGCGGCAACGAAGTATACGTCGATGTCACGAATGTGACCAACGGGGCTTCGGCTCCGGACCTGGCCTGAAGAACTTACTCACGAATGACGGCACCTTTCGGGTGCGAAGGAGAAATGGCAAATGTCGACCCTTGAAATTAAGGACTTGCACGTCAGCATCACGACGGAGCAGGGCACCAAACAGATTCTGAAAGGCGTAAGCCTCACTATCAACACCGGTGAGAGCCACGCCATCATGGGCCCGAACGGTTCCGGAAAGTCCACACTGGCTTCCACGATTGCCGGTCATCCCCGTTACACGGTGGACAGCGGCTCCATTACGCTCGACGGCGAGAACGTTCTTGAAATGACTGTCGACCAGCGTGCGCGTGGCGGATTGTTCCTGGCCATGCAGTACCCGGTTGAAGTCCCAGGCGTCACCATGACGAACTTCCTGCGGACGGCAAAGACCGCCCTAGATGGTGAAGCCCCCAGCCTGCGTCACTGGACCAAGGACGTAAAAGCTGCCATGGGCGAACTGCGCATTGACTCAGACTTCGCGCAGCGTAACGTCAACGAGGGCTTCTCCGGCGGCGAGAAAAAGCGTGTGGAGATTCTGCAGTTGGAGTTGTTCAAACCCAAGTTTGCGATCTTGGATGAAACCGATTCGGGGCTTGACGTGGATGCACTGAAGGTAGTTTCTGAAGGGGTGAACCGGGTGCACAGCCAGGGCCAGATGGGTACTGTGCTGATCACGCATTACACTCGTATTCTGCGCTACATCAAGCCCGACTTTGTCCACGTGTTCATTGATGGTCGCATTGCTGAGCAGGGCGGCCCCGAGCTTGCCGACCGTCTAGAAGAAGAAGGCTACGACCGTTTCATGGTTCCGGCCTGATACCGGCCGCAGACTACCCAAGAGCGGCTGCTGAAGGAGAACCTGATGAGCGAAATAAACATTGCGCAGACGTCCGTGGAGGACGTTGAAGAGGCGCTGAAAGACGTTATTGACCCGGAACTGGGCGTCAACATTGTTGACTTGGGGTTGCTCTACGGTCTGCGTTACGCAGACGACGGAGCGCTCCTGATCGACATGACTTTGACCACGGCTGCCTGCCCCCTCACTGAAGTTATCGAGGAGCAAATTGGTCAGGCGATGGATGGGGTAGTTGACGACTGGCGGCTCAGCTGGGTCTGGATGCCGCCGTGGGGACCGGAGAAAATAACCGAGGACGGTCGCGATCAAATGCGGGCACTCGGCTTTAATATCTAGACTGATTGATGTTTCATGTGTGAAAGCGGATTGCCAACCTTGGCAGTCCGCTTTCACGTTGTCTCGGTTTGTTATGGAAGGACGAGCAAACCATGCCCATAGTCGACCGGGTGGCTGCGGTGGCCGCCGAAGATCCTGACAGACCGGCCGTGGTGACCGAAGAACGGATCCTCACCTATGGTCAGCTGGCTGAGCACTCGGCACTGCTGGATCTAGGTGTGAAGGGCAGCGGACCGGATGGCAGACACTGGTGGCTATGAGCATTTCCGACCCGGTGGATTTTGCCATTACTTTCACAGCCGCGGTCAGCTCGGGAAGATGCGCGGCAGCTCTGGACCCGGAGTGGCCCTCGTTGCGTAGAGAAGAGGCACTGGGGAGGCTCAAGGCCGACGTCGTTCTTCTGTCCCTGAAGGATTCAGAACGCCAGAGGGGTTCTCAGGATCTGGAGGACGGGTTGGCCTCGAAGGTGTTCTATCTGGGGTTCACCTCTGGATCATCATCGGAACCGAAGATCTTTATGCGCGACCGCGGATCTTGGTAACTATCGCTTGAACGTAGTACGCGCTACTTTGGGCTGACGCCAGGGAAGCGGACGCTGGCGTGTGGCTCCTTGGCCTCAAGTCTGTCCCTCTATGCGCTGGCGGAATGTCTGTACACGGGCGCTACTTTCCATTGGCTGGACGTCGAGGACGCAGCCAGAGCGTCGACGTTCATTGACTCGGCCCGTATCGAACACTTGACTTCAACCCCGTCCCTGCTCGATATCATGGCCAGAAGGGCCGCCTGGGGCTGGGAATCTATAGAGACTGTCGTGTGCGGAGGAGCAGGCGTGGCGCCTGAACAACGACAGCGGATTCTTGTCGCTGCTCCGGCATGCACGTTGTTCGAGTATTATGGTGCCTCCGAGTTGAGTCTCGTGACCGTCAAGAAAACAGCTCCTGGAGGGTCCCTTGAAGAGGATTCGGTGGGGACCGCATTCCCCGGTGTGGACGTTCAAATCCGCTCGAGCGCTGACGGGCCGGACACAGTCTGGGTGAAGACCGATACTGTCTGCCGCGGATACTTTGACGGTGAAGTGCCATTGATGCACGACAACGGTTGGTTCACTGTGGGCTATCAAGGCACCCTGGACCAGCTAGGGAGGTTGCGCTTGCGGGGCCGTTCCTCGGGCATGATCCTCTCGGCGGGGCTGAATGTGTATCCCGAAGAGGTCGAAACCGCTTTGTCTGCCGTTGGGCTCCCGGGATCTTGTGTAGTGGGACGACCCCATGCCGTGCGCGGAGCACAGTTGGTCGCTGTCCTGCCCGCTGATGTAGCCCTCGGGCGAAGCCGACACGATCTGATGGACCAGTTGAGGTTGAAGCTGGTTCCTGGCGCCGTTCCTGACTGCTATATGGTCATGAGCAGGCTTCCGCTTCTCCTGGGGGCAAACTGGACCGCAGCGGCGTCCTGAATGCCGTGATGGGAGAGGGAGAAACACTTGAATTCCTTCCGTGACTCCTCGACGCCAGTCATCGTCGCCGTCAAGCGAACGCCGTTCGGGTTGGTCAATGGCTGGTACAAGTCGCTTCCTGCGGAGGAGCTTCTCAGCCTCGTTCTCAAAGCTGTGTGTGATATCCCTGAAACCGAGCCAATCGACGTCGTGATTGGCAACGCTGCAGTCGGCGGTGGAAACATTGCCAGACTTGGACTCCTGATGGCGGGTTACCCCAACAGCACTCCCGGACTCAGTATCGATCGTCAGTGTTCATCCGGTCTCGACGCAATACTACTGGCGGCCACAATGATAGCCGGGGGAGGCGATGGCGTTTACGTCGCAGGGGGAGTAGAAAGCTGCAGCACGCGACCGCTCCGTGCGCGCAGGCCATCCACTGAGGACGGCAAACCTGACTTCTACGACCGTCCCCAGTTCGCGCCGCCTGAGTCCGGGGATCCAGACCTTGGTGTTGCCGCAGAGAACGTCGCGCAGCAGTTTGGGATAACTCGGCATCGCCAGGATGAATTTGCTCTGGAAAGTCATCGCCGGGCTTTGGCACTACGAAACAGTTCCCTCAAGCGTGAGGATCTGGTCGCCGTTGGCGATTCCATGGACCTCGATGACCAGGGGCCACGGCGTGGGCTGAGACCGCTCACCATGTCTCGATTTGATCCTGTCTTCGCGGCGGATGGGACGGTGACGGCTGGTAATTCATGTCGAGACGCAGATGGTGCGGCGGTAGCGGTATTGATGAGCGCTCAACGGGCAGAGAGACTCGGGTTCACCTTCTGGCTTGAGTTCGACGGCGCGGTGACGACAGGGGTGGACGCGGCGGTGGCGGGAATCGCCGGCGGAGTAGCCGCGCGAACGCTGGGCACACAGCTGGACTTTGAGCCCCATGACTGCGCCGTCATCGAATTCAACGAGGCATTCGCCGCACAGGTACTAGCGTCGGCTGACATCATGGGCATTCCATCGGCCCGGTTGAACCGCGACGGAGGGGCTCTGGCCATAGGGCATCCCTAAGGTGCATCGGGGGCGGCGCTGGTCGGCAATCTGTTCCGTCAGCTCGCTGACGATGCCGTTGACGATGCCAGGGGCCTAGCCGCTGTCAGCGCTGCTGGAGGACTCGGCACCGCGGCCGTCTTCCGTGCCCGCCTCCGTTAGGCGGCAAAACGGTCCTCACCCGTCGCCTATCCCGCGGGCGGCCAAGGCGTTGCCAGTCTGTCGCGCGTAAGCAACAGTGGTGATCACAACCGGTAGTACACGCGCCCGCGGGTTCCGCTCTAGCCCGCGTGCCATGGCCGCGTTGCGAACGTTCTCGAATGCGCCGACGATGAACGGAATGCTGCGGAGCATGATCGATATCGTGAGAGCGAACTTTTCCGGGTTGGCACCGAACCGCTGAAAGGGGCTAGCAGCCTTGACTACACCGTCAAGAAGAACCTGAATCTCGGTGGTGGACGTGAGGATATTAGCCGCGTAAACACAGACGAGAATGCCAGCTACGAGCGACCATGCTACGTCCAAACCGTTGACCCAGGTCTGATAGCTGATGATGATGACCAGGAAGAACCACATGATGCGAATGGATGACCATAAGCGTTTCACCGGGAGCCCAGCCACAAGATGCACAGCCAATGTAGCGACCAAGAGCACAGAACGAGCAATGGGCCCCTGAAGGAGCAGCGTCAGGACGCCGACGGCGAGCAGCAGCGTTGCTTTGATCCACAGGGGCGTCTTGTGTACGGGTGAGGAGCCGGGAACGTAATTCCCCATCAGATGAGAATGTGCGCGCACTAGTTGCCCCACTTTATTGGCTCGGCCCAATGCTGATTATCGGCACAGAGGGAACGGTAGAAACTGACTGCCGCGGCCGGTTCGCCGTCGAAGATCACTGCGCCGTCGTGGACAACCAGCACCCGGTCAAAGCACGCCGCGAGATCTAGGTCGTGGGTTGCCATGACGAGTTGTTGCCCAAGACCCAGCAGAGTACTCCGCAGGAGCTGTGTGTTCCGCAGGTCCAGCAGGGTGCTTGGTTCATCCAGGACAATAATATCCGGGTTGACGGCGAGCACTGAAGCTAGTGCGACCAACTGCCGTTCTCCGCCGGAGAGGTCATAGACGCTGTTGTCGGCTAGATGCGCCAAGCCGTAGGTATCGAGGACTTCCATGGCGGCTAGCCTGCGTGCGTGTGCTTTTGGGTGATGCTTCCGCAGCGACAACTCCACATCTTCCAGTGGTGTCGGCATGACCAGCTGAGAGATGGGGTCCGTGAAGACGAACCCCACCCGACTGCGGATCCTGCGCCCGTGCTGCCTAGTGTCCAGGCCATGGACCATAACCGAACCAGAGGTGGGCAGCAACAGACCGTTGATAAGGCGCAGTAGGGTTGATTTCCCAGATCCATTGGCGCCGATGACAGCGGTCCGACGCGCATCGAGCTCGAGATCCGTCGTGTGAAGAATGGTGTGAACACCCCGGCCCGGTGTGTCCAATTCCACCGACGCGGCGTTGAAAACTATCCCCGCCATCTACTTGCGTCTCCGGAGCAGAATGTCAGGAAAGGCACGGTGGATGCTGATAGCAATAACGACGGCGATGATGCATTTGATCACATCGCCCGGAACGAAGATTAGATCCGCGAGGACTGCCGCCTCCAGAGAGAGCCGCCCGTTGATCATCATGCCGATTATGCCACTGACGTGGCTCACCACCAGGCCTACCAGGGCGCATCCCATGAACCAGAGGCCGTCGGCCCGGCCTGTTTTTCGTACTACGATCTGCGCAAGCCAGCCCACAACCGCCGCGAAGACGGCGAATGCGAGGATGTACCCGGCGGAGCCTCCTGCCAATACCCCAACCCCTGCCCGGAAGCCGCTGAATATGGGTAGCCCCACTAGTCCGAGGAGCACATAGAGACCGGTTGCTGCTGCTGCACGGCCACCTCCGAGTACCAGTCCGCTGAGCGTTATGACCAGCGTTTGCAAAGTGATTGGTACTCCCAGTGCAACGCCTGCAGGAATAGGTGGCACAATGATAGAGGCCGTAATAAGGGCAGCGAACACTCCAATGAGAGCCAGATCTGTGGCGTTCCAGCCGGAAGATGTGCTTGCCGGATGTTGAATGATGGGCCTCTTGGCAGCGGGGCGGGTTTCAGCTTCGGGCGTCTTTGGCATTGATGTCTCCAGTGGGTTATCTACAAGTTGGAAGTCGCTAAGTGAGACAGTAGTGGCCATAAATTAATCATCTTTTGTAGGATTCCTACTAAATTGCAAAACTTACGGATCGGAAGGGCTTCTTCGCGTGATCAATGTTTCGGAACTTGAACTCCGTGCCGGCGCCAGACTCCTTATGGGCGGTGTGTCATTTCGGGTGGACAAGGGCGACAAGATCGGACTGGTAGGTCGAAACGGCGCTGGGAAAACCACGCTGACACGGGTACTGGCGGGGGAGTCGCTACCTGCCGGCGGCCACGTTACCCGTAACGGGGAAATCGGCTACTTGCCGCAGGATCCCCGAACCCCAAACATGGACCAGCTAGCCAGAGACCGGATTCTCTCGGCCCGCAACCTTGACGTCATCGTCGGCAAACTCAAGACGGCTCAGGACGACATGGCAAGCGAAGACACCATGATCCGCGACAAAGCCATGTCCCGGTACGATAGGTTAGAGGCGGAATTCATCGCCGGGGGTGGGTATGCTGCTGAAGCAGAAGCGGCCGCCATTTCATCCAACCTCGCCCTGCCCGAACGAATTCTCGACCAGTCGCTGAAGACGCTCTCGGGCGGTCAGCGACGTCGTGTCGAACTGGCTCGAATTCTTTATTCTGGGGCGGACACCATGCTTCTGGACGAGCCCACCAACCACCTGGATGCTGATTCCATCACCTGGCTGCGCGACTTCCTGAAGAATCATCACGGCGGGCTCATCGTCATAAGCCACGACGTCGATCTGATCGAGGCCACCGTCAACAAGGTTTTTTACCTCGACGCGAACAGAGCCACCATCGACATTTACAATATGGGATGGAAGCGATACCAGCTTCAGCGTGAGACGGATGAGCGTGCACGCCGTCGTGAACGAGCCAACGCTGAAAAGAAGGCCGGCGTCCTGATGGACCAGGCCAACAAGATGAAGGCCAAAGCGACCAAGGCTGTTGCTGCACAGAACATGGCCCGTCGTGCCGAACGACTTCTTGCGGGTCTGGACGAAGTACGCGCTCAGGACCGTGTGGCGGCACTGAGGTTCCCAGAGCCTTCATCCTGTGGCCGAACCCCTATGACCGCTGAGGGGCTCAGCAAGTCCTATGGATCGCTGGAGATCTTCACCGACGTGGATCTCGCCATCGACCGCGGGTCCCGCGTAGTTATCCTCGGACTGAACGGCGCTGGGAAAACCACACTTCTGCGAATGCTGGCAGGAGTGGATTCACCCGACACAGGAAAAGTGATCCCTGGCCACGGGCTCAAAGTGGGTTACTACGCTCAGGAACACGAAACACTAGATACTGGCCGTACGGTCTTAGAGAACATGCGTTCTTCCGCCCCGGATATGCAAGACGCCGAAGTGCGCGGCATCTTGGGATCGTTCCTCTTTTCCGGTGACGACGTGAACAAGCCTGCCGGGGTTCTCTCCGGTGGCGAAAAAACACGTCTGGCGCTGGCCACCATCGTGGCTTCTTCAGCCAACGTCCTATTGCTGGACGAACCCACCAACAACCTCGACCCAGCCAGCCGCGCTGAAATTCTGGGAGCTTTACAGAACTACAGCGGGGCAGTGGTTATGGTCAGTCACGACGAAGGTGCTGTCGAGGCACTGAATCCGGAGCGTGTTGTCCTACTGCCCGATGGCGTGGAGGACCTCTGGAACGAGGACTACCTCGATCTGGTGACACTGGCCTGATCCGGTCGATCCCGGGTGGATGGAAGCGAGTGGGCTATTGGTAGCCCTGCGCATCGAGTAGAGCGTCTTCTTCCTCTTCCGCCGTGGGACGTGACGATTTCCGCGACGGTTTTGGGGCCGTGTGTTTCCACGCCTGATGCATGCCGTCTTGGTCCTGCCCAAGTTCTTTTGCGGCCGCGTTGGATAGCGCCTGTTGACGTGCCGCGTACCCCAGACCGACGAAGCCCAACAGCCCGAAGGCGAACCATTGCAGAGAATAGGAGAGGTGCGGCCCAGTGTCTATATCGGGTTTCGGCAGCGCGCGCGGAGCCGTTGCAGAGGAGGGATCCTCGCTTCCGAGAAGCCCGTAGCTGCCCGTGAATATCGGATAGTTGAGTTGCTGCTGATACGCGTTTAGGTTGATCGAAGCCAGTTGGCCTTGTGGTGCTCCCGCCCGCACATCCGGTTCGGCCGGCTTGATCCTTGCGATGACGGAGACCTCGCCCTGCGGCGGAGGCGGCACAGTATCGGGATGGCCGGCGTTGTTGTTTCCGATGGGCAACCAACCGCGGTTGATGATGACCGTTGCTCCGCTCTCCAGATGCAGCGGAACGAGAACCTCATACCCTGGTCGGCCGCTGAATGGCCGGTTGCGCACGACACGGGTATCCTCCGTCGCGTAAGTTCCTTCCATGGAGACGGGTGTCCATTCCGTGGACGGTTTGAAGTCTTCAA
This sequence comes from Arthrobacter roseus, assembly GCF_016907875.1. Classification (NCBI taxonomy): domain Bacteria; kingdom Bacillati; phylum Actinomycetota; class Actinomycetes; order Micrococcales; family Micrococcaceae; genus Arthrobacter; species Arthrobacter roseus. The sequence goes on from NZ_JAFBCU010000001.1 coordinate 1,767,975, forward strand.
ACACTCCGCCGACGTCGGCGAACGGAACAGGTGTCTGGCTGTAGTTTGCGGCGACTCTGTCGACCGTCGCCACAGCTAGATCCCGACGGTCCATCTGCCACGAGCCAAGGGCAGAGCACGCAGCCGCAAAGGCTACGGTCAGTACGAGCCATCCAATCCAGCGGCCGGAGAAGAGGAATCCATACCTCACGTGTCGCTGTCCTTTCCGTGCATCGGGACGGTCTCTTTCCAGAGCCCCCGGGAATTGAGGTAGTCCTCCAACCAGTTGCGGTGCCCGCCGCAGGCGAGCCAGATCTTGCGCCGGTCCGGCGTGTGTATTTTCGGGTTATTCCAGAGAAGTTGCCAGGCTGCCTTGTCGCCGCAGGCCTTCCGTGAACAAATCGGTTCTGCTGGTGTGTCCTGCCCCGAGCGGGTTGCCAGTTGGTTCAGGAGGTCCATGGTTTCGTGCTCTCCTCGTCTGGGACGATTTCACCGGGGAGTGTTGTGGACCCGGCGTAGGGTTCGTGGGCAGTCGTCCGGTCACCGGCGTCGTCGTCGGGGTGATGAGGGCGGCCACCGAGCTCACGTTGGGGTGGCCTGTCCAGTAAGAACGTGCTTGGCGGTATACGCTCGCTGTCCGATCCGACGTTAGCAAGCACCACCGCAAAATATGGCAAGAGGACCGCCCCAGCGATGAAGACCCACTGCAGCCAACCGGTGACGACGAACACCAACAGGATGCACACGATGCGTATGCCCATGGACACGGAATACTTGATCATACGCCTGCGCATGTCGACGTCATGGGGTTCTTGCACATTGGTGATCGCCGGAAGGTCATTGCCATTATCGCGGTAGCTGCTCATCACACTCCAAAGGGACCTTCTAATTCTCTCACCAAGGACGTCGTTGTTAAAGTCGGCACACGCCTCGGTAGGATCAAGGCCGTATTCGAACCCGATTTTGGAGAGACAGTGAACACAGAAGACGATCAAGGCGGACGAAGCATCCTTGTGACAGGTGGAAATCGCGGAATCGGTCTGGCGATCGCGCGTGCCTTTGAGGCAAATGGCGACAAGGTCGCCATCACGTACCGTAGTGGTGAGGTGCCGTCCGGGCTGATGGGTGTTCGGGCTGATGTCACGGATTCTGCGTCGGTGGACGCCGCCTTCTCAGAGGTGGAAGCTGCGCACGGGCCCGTAGAAGTGGTAGTTGCCAATGCTGGCATAACCCGCGATACCCTGCTCCTGCGGATGAGTGAAAGTGACTTCTCCGACGTCGTCGATACTAACCTCACCGGCGCTTTCCGAGTTGTTCAACGGGCGTCGAAAGGCATGATCCGCCTCCGTCGTGGCCGAGTGATTTTTATCTCCTCTGTATCCGGGCTCTACGGTGCGCCGGGTCAGATCAACTACGCTGCGTCCAAAGCGGGACTGGTGGGGATGGCGCGTTCGCTGACCCGAGAACTGGGCTCCCGAAACATCACCGCCAACGTCGTAGCGCCAGGATTCGTCAAAACAGACATGACAACTGCGTTGCCCGAGGCCACTCAGGCCAAATACCTAGATTCTATTCCCGCCCGTCGGTTCGCCGAACCGGAGGAAGTCGCAGCAGTTGTCCGCTGGTTGGCCGGAGATGAGGCCGGCTATATCTCCGGTGCCGTCATCCCGGTCGATGGCGGACTTGGCATGGGACACTGACCACTTATTTAGTACCTGAAGGGAGACTCCATGGGACAGCTTGAAGGAAAGACTGCGATCGTCACGGGATCATCGCGTGGGATCGGTGCCGATGTGGCACACCTGCTAGCGGCCGAAGGCGCCGCAGTCGTCATCAATTATCGTCAGAAGGCGCCACGAGCCAACAAAGTGGTTTCGACCATCGAAGCTGCCGGCGGTCGTGCGGTGGCCGTCGGTGCGGATCTGACCGACGCGACCGGTGCGGAGGCTTTGGTGAGTGCAGCTAAGGAGGCTTTCGGCGGTCTCGATGTGCTGGTGCTGAACGCCTCGGGGGGGATGGAAGCGGCCATGGGAGAGGGCTACGCACTCCGTCTCAACCGTGACGCGCAGGTGGACTTGCTGAAGACTGCCGCAGAGGTGATGCCCGCGGGTTCACGGGTTGTCTTTGTCACCAGTCATCAAGCCCACTTCATCAATACTGTTGAAACGATGCCGGAGTATGAAGCTGTCGCTCGCAGCAAGCGCGCAGGCGAAGACGCGCTTCGTGAGCTTGTCCCTGAGCTCGAACAGAAGGGGATTTCGCTCGTGGTCGTCTCCGGAGACATGATTGAAGGCACTGTGACGGCAACTCTGCTTGATCGGGCAAACCCGGGCGCTATCGAGGCCCGCCGTGCTGAAGCCGGCCGGTTGTACTCAGTGCAGGAGTTTGCGGCTGAAATCGTGGCCACGGTGAGCGCTGATGTACCCAGCGGACACACTGAATATGTGGGCGGGGCGGGGACTTTCCTGCAATAGACGCGAAGTCCGGACCTGTTAGAGCTCGACGAAGTGCCGCACGATATCCAGCTGCGGGACGTCGATGGTGCATGTGGCTGCAGCCCGGACCACTGGCTTGGCGTTGAAAGCAACGCCAAGCCCGGCGGCGGCCAGCATATCGAGGTCATTTGCCCCGTCGCCGATGGCGATGGTGTGCTCCATAGCGACTCCTATTTCTGCGGCCCAAGACCGCAGGAGTCGCTCCTTGACGGCACGGTCCACCACAATGCCCTCCACGGTGCCAGTCAGCTTTCCCCCAGAGACGCCCAGCACGTTGGCACGGGAATAGGTCAGTCGGAGCCGTTTGACCAGCGGCTCCAGTATCTGGGTGAAGCCTCCGGAGACGACGGCGACAGCGTGCCCGGCGGTGAGAAATGCGTTTATGAGCACTTCAGCCCCGTCGCTGAGCTCAATATGCTTGGCTACGGTTTCGAATACGGACTCAGGCAGACCTGCTAGTGCGGCGACTCGCTGGTGCAGACTCTGCCTGAAGTCCAGTTCGCCACGCATGGCGGCGTCCGTGATCGCTGCCACTTCGGCTTCCCGACCCGCATACACGGCCAGGAGCTCGATGACTTCCTGCTTGATCAGCGTTGAGTCCACGTCCATGACCAATAGTTTGCGAGTGTGCTCCAACAGTGCCGGTGGAACGACCGCGGCTCCGACCTGGGGTGCGGCCACAGTCCTCGCCGCGAGGGCAGTATTGACTGCCCTGCGTATGTCGAACAGGTTCGGCTGCGCTGCGCGGAAAAGCATTCGCTCGGTTACGTACGCATCCCCGCCGCCGCTGGTTGTCTGCATGAGGCTGGCACCGAGTTTTTCCACGGTGCATTGGATGGACGACAAGTGGTTGGCTTCGATCTGCGGTCCGTAGCAGATCACCGCGAAGTCGGCTGCGGCCGGATTGTTCATAAAGGCTCCATCGTGTATCGAGTGGCAGGGTGCATGGCGTTGGTCGCGGCTTCGGCATTCGACGAATCGCCAACCAGTCCTTTTTTAGCCTAGTGTCTAGTGCTATGAATGATGTTCTTGAGTTTGCCGGGGTCAGTGTGGTCCGTGGCCGAAAGACGCTGCTCAACAGCGTCGACTGGAAGATCAGCGAGGGCGAGCGCTGGGTCGTCATGGGGCCCAACGGAGCGGGAAAAACCACGCTCCTCCAGTTGGCCGCCGGACGGCTCCATCCCACGAGCGGTGTCGCGGGAATTCTCGGCGAGGTACTCGGCGCCGTCGATGTCTTTGAACTGCGCCCCAGGATTGGACTTGCTTCTGCTGCACTGGCTGCCCAGATCCCTGCTGGAGAGACCGTGCTCGACGCCGTGGTGACTGCTTCCTACGGTGTCACCGGAAGGTGGCGTGAGCACTATGAGAAGCTCGATGAACGTCGGGCTTTTGCGCTGTTGGATCACTGGGGCGTGTCCACGCTCATGAATAGGACGTTTGGCTCGCTCAGTGAGGGCGAACGCAAGCGCGTACAGATTGCGCGGGCGCTCATGACTGACCCGGAGTTGCTCATGCTGGACGAACCAGCAGCGGGGCTGGATCTCGCTGGACGGGAGTATTTGGTGAAACGACTCTCCGAGCTGGCGCGGGACGAGGAATCTCCGGCCATGGTGCTGGTAACGCATCATCTGGAAGAGGTCCCCCCAGGTTTCACTCACGCACTGCTGCTCAATGACGGTGCGGTTGTCGCCAGCGGCCCCGTCGATGAAGTGCTTACCGAAGAGAACCTGTCTGCTGCTTTCGGACTACCGCTCTTGGTCAACCACACCGATGGCCGCTACAGCGCAATCGCCCGCTAGGACCGTTTCATGGAAATGCTCCACGCTGCCCTGATACTTCTGGGGGGTCTATGGGCCGGAACGATCAATACGATTGTGGGCTCCGGGACTCTGGTGACCTTCCCCATCCTGGTTGCGCTTGGTTACGCACCGGTCACCGCAACCATCAGCAATGCCATGGGCCTCATCGCCGGGAACGTCTCCGGTGCCTGGGGCTACCGTCGAGAGCTGCAGGGACTGCGTCGGACGCTCATGACGCTGCTTCCAGCATCCTTGGTCGGCGGTGTCACTGGCGCAGCTCTTCTGCTGAATCTGCCGGAAGAAGTTTTTGGTAACGTGGCGCCGTTCCTGATCGTTCTGGCCTTGAGTTTCGTCATTTTCCAGCCCAAGCTGCAGCAGTGGGTCCGCCGACGAGCTACGGCTTCAGCAGCTCATGAAGCCCACCCGGCTCTGCTGCTGGTTCTTGTGTACCTCGCAGGAGTTTACGGCGGTTACTTTGTTGCAGCCCAAGGGATATTGCTGGTGGGAATTCTCGGAGTGTTCCTTCAGGGAACCATGCAGCAGGCGAACGCCATCAAGAACATCCTTGTTCTGGCGGTAAACGTCATTGCGTCGATTTCCTACATGCTGTTCGCCTTCGACCGTATCGAGTGGGTGGTGGTTGCGCTGATCGCCGTCAGCTCCTTGATCGGTGGCGTGGTGGGAGCGGCCGTGGGACGGCGGTTGAAACCCGTGGTGCTACGCAGTGCAATCGTGGTGCTGGGCTGCCTGGCCCTGTGGGTCATGGTTGCGCCAAGACTATGAGCATAGTAAATATTGACGGGCCCGAAGACCCGCGGGTGTCTGATTACAGGTCATTGACGGACACTCGTTTGCGACAGTTGCGGGAGCCATCTGAAGGGCTGTACATCGCGGAAAGCTCAACGGTGCTGCGCCGTGCCCTGGAAGCCGGGCACCTCCCGAGGTCATTCTTTATGACCGGTAAATGGGTCAAGGACCTCGCGGACATCATCGAGGCACATCCGGATGTTCCCACGTTTATCGGCGACGACGCGACGCTTGAGTCCATCACCGGATTCCATCTGCACCGAGGTGCGCTGGCGGCAATGCACCGTCCAGCACCTCGCAGCCTGGAGAGCTTGCTTGACGGCGCACGCCGGGTGGTCATTCTTGAGGACATTGTTGACCATACGAACATCGGTATGGTTTTCCGGTCGGCGGCGGCGCTGCAGGCCGATGCTGTATTGATCAGTCCTGAGTGTGCTGACCCCCTTTACCGGCGAGCAGTCCGGGTTAGTATGGGCGCCGTGTTCCAAGTCCCGTGGGCACGATTGACGTCGTGGCCGGACCAACTCCAGAAATTGAAAGCGCACGGGTTTCTGACAGTCGCCCTTACCCTGACGCCCGACGCGCTGGACATTGACGCATTCGGTGCCCGGGACATTTCCCGGCTGGCACTCATCCTCGGCACTGAAGGGCCGGGGCTGAAAGCAGAAAGCGTTTCGGCAGCGGATGTGGCCGTGCGCATCCCCATGCACAACGGGGTCGACTCTTTGAATGTTGCGACCGCGGGCGCGCTAGCACTGTGGGAATGTCGGCCCGCTCAGGCCTGAGCAATCTGGGTGCGTCGGGTTATCTCTGCACCGTCGCAGTGGCACAATCATGGGGTGGGGTACAACCAGCCTTCTGGTGGACGCGGCCCGGCCGTGAGGGCTGGACTGGTAGTTGTCTGTGCGGCCATGTTAGGTCTGTCCATGACTGGTTGCGGGCCATTGGAGAGTCAGTTGGAGGAGCGCGCTTCGGCCAGCGCTTCTGCGGTGCAGACTCACCGTCCTGCCGTGGTGATGGGTACACCAAACGCGGACCCATCGATGGCACGGTCCGAGACGAAGGTGTCTTCAACCTAGGCTCCCTCACCGAGCTTCACGCTGACCGCCGTTCAGGCGGATATGAGCGTGGAGGTACAGCAGGCATGCGGGCCCTTGCTCAGCAGAACTGGTAGCCCTGTTCCACCAGAGGTCGTGGGGGAGTGCATTGCACAATCCATGCAGTCCGGAGGGTCCTACACTGCGGAGATTGAGACGAGTGGTACGAGTTTACCCGGAGGCGAACACCACGCTCAGGTGCGCACGGGAGCTACTTTTGCAGCGCGGGTGACCAGCGAGGCGGGTACGGATCTGTACATTGGCAACGATGGCGGGCGGCTGTCCGGACGAAACGGAACGGTCGACGTCGACCCCGAGGGCGGTCCTGACGAGACGTCCGCAGCGATCGTTGTGCAAGCTGCGGAACACCTCCTGAACCCGACGACCCTGAAGTTGCTCTTGGCGGGGGCAAAGTCTTTAAACGTAAATTACGCACCGGAGACCGCTGATACAGAAGGCGCTGTTGTGCGCCTGACAGGCTTTGGTATCTAAGCCATTCAGGGCGTCGACACGGTATCCGTTGACTTGGTTCTCGACCCCCTCTGCCGGCCGATCCGCCTTGATATCATCGGCACAGCACAGTCCATCCCGGCTTCGACGTCCGTCATCTACTCTGGGTGGGGCGATGAACTTCCAGGATTGACATCGATCCCGTAGATCGAATTGCTCATTGGGTCCTCGGGTGCGATATAGTGAGGAGCTGGTCAAACTGACCTCAAGCAATTTTTCGCCATTTGTGTCTGGCAAAATCCAGACGATTACAGAAGGTATTACCGTGCAGACTGATATTCACCCGAAATACCAGCCCGTCGTTTTCAACGACCTGGCTTCTGACGTCAAGTTCTTGACGCGCTCCACTGTTTCCTCGGACAAGACCATCGAATGGGAAGATGGCAACACCTACCCCATCATCGATGTGGAAATCTCCTCCGAATCGCACCCGTTCTACACGGGCAAGCAGCGCATCATGGACTCGGCTGGACGTGTCGAGCGCTTCAACCAGCGTTTCAAGGGCTTCGGCAAGAAGTAGTAACGCGTGTCGGCTGCATAGTGAGTCGCAAAAATCATGGCGAATGGTCCGTCCGGGAACACCGGGCGGACCATTCGTGTTTAAGGGTGAAGACAACGGAAGACAAGGTGGGACCCAATGGTTGAAGACCGCATACCAGGCCACGGCGAATACAAGGTACCCGGTGGCAAGCTCGTCGTGGCCGACCTCGCTGTCCGGAACGGATGGCTCGCAGACGTTTCCATCAGCGGTGATTTTTTTCTGCAGCCGGACGAGGCACTGGCGAGCATCAACAGTGCACTTGAGGGGCTGCCCGATGAGTCGAGTCACAGTGCTATGGCAGGTGCCGTTCGCTCTGGCCTCGACGCCGATGTTGTCATGTTCGGTTTTTCGCCCGAAGCGGTTGCCACTGCGGTTCGCCGGGCGCTGGCCAGAGCCACGACGTGGACAGACCACGAATGGGAAATCATTCCCCCGACTCCGCTTTCCACCCATATGCACGTTGCTCTTGATGAGGTACTGGCAGAAGCAGTTGGCAACGGCTCACGTAAGCCCACCCTGCGGTTCTGGGAATGGGAATCACCGTCCGTCGTAATCGGCGGGTTTCAGTCGCTGCAGAACGAAGTGGATCCAGAGGGTGCTCAAAGGCATTCAGTCACTGTTGTCCGGCGCGTCACAGGGGGTGGGGCAATGTTCATGGAGCACGGTAATGCGATCACGTACTCCCTCTACCTGCCGCAGAGCCTGGTGGACGGGCTGAGTTTCGAGGACTCTTATCCGTTCCTCGATGCCTGGGTCATGGAAGCGCTGGAGGCGTTGGGCATCAAGGCTTGGTACCAGCCACTCAATGACATCGCCACGGACCAGGGAAAGATCGGCGGAGCAGCCCAGAAGCGCTTCGGTAACGGCGGGATGCTTCATCACGTCACCATGTCCTACGACATCAACGCGGACAAGATGACCGATGTGCTGCGGATCGGCAAGGAAAAGCTATCCGGCAAGGGGATATCCAGCGCCAAGAAGCGTGTGGATCCCCTTCGGCGCCAAACCGGGCTGAGCCGGGAAACGATCCTGGACACCATGGTGTCCACATTCGCTTCCCGGTACGGCGCGAAAGTTACCGGCATCAGCCCGGAAGAGCTTGCCGAAGCCGAATCCCGGATTGAGACCAAGTTCGGCACGCTGGCGTGGCTCAACCGCGTGCCATAGCTCCTGCCTCAATGGCGGCATGCTGGGCACGCAGACTGCGCAGCAGCTGGTCCCGCTGTTCCAGAATGATCCGGCGCAGGGCACGAGGAGCATCCGCATTCGTTGAAAGCCACGTATCCGTCCGGATAATGACGGGGTGCTTGGCGGGGTTCTCTCCGGCCATCGCATTCTGTACGCCGGGGTAGAGGCCGCGGACTACACGGCTGGCAAGTTCGATGCTCATGGCCGACCACGCCTGCTCCAAGCAGGCGAAGTAATCATCAAGGAACGGATCCAGTAGTTCGTGGGACCCTTCCATGAAGCCCTCGATAGTGGCACTGAGGTGCTCGTTGGAGAGTGAACTTCCTTGGACTGCCTCTGCCCAGGCACGTTCCTTGACGTCAGGACGAGGACGAGCCGCTGATGCCAAACAGTAGCCTGTTTTGCCTGATGCGGTGTTGTCGCTCCGCAGCTCATCTTCCAGTTGTTCCTGGCTGGCATTTCCTGTGGCAGCCAGTGCCTGGAGGATCAGCCAGCGCAGTTCCGCGTCTATTGTGAGCCCATCGACGCTGCGGCTGCCATCCAGTAGGCCAGCCAAGAGTTCATTGTGCCGGTCGCTGCGGCGTCCAAGCCTTGCCGCGGATCGTGCCCAGGCGAGCTGGAGGTCACTTCCCGCAAGGGAGCCTTGTAGCTGCGCCACTGTGCTGTCATAGAGTTCCTCCGTCAAGGACTCACGGTCGGCCTCAGGAACGAACTGCGACAATGCTGTCCTGGTGTTGGTCAGCAGTACCTGCAGAACCCCGACTCCGGATTCAGCCGGAGCAATGCGAAGCACGGCACGGATATAATCGGCGGCAGATAGAATGCCGTCGCGAACGCTGTTCCACAACGCTGAGAGGCAGACGGCGCGAGCCAGGGGATCCGGGATGCGCTCAAGTGATTCCAGTAGCGTCTTCAAGCTCTCTGGGTCGAACCGGATCTTGGCGTAGGTCAGATCATCGTCGTTGACCAGAAGGAGCGCGGCCGTGGGTTGTCCCGTCAGGACATCGACAACCGTCTTATGCCCGGTCACATCCAGCTCATGCGAGGCACGCCGAGCGAGGATGCCGTCGGTGCCGAGGTCATAGAGTCCCACACGCAAACGGTGTGGCCGCGGTGAATCCTGGCCTGTTATGGGGTCAACGGACTCCTGAATGATGGTGACTTCTTGGTAAAGGCCGTCGTCGTCCGTTTCCACTTCCGCGCCGAGAACCGGCACCCCGGCTGTTTGCAGCCATTGTCTGGACCAATCGCTCATATCCCGTCCGGAGGCCTTGCTCAGCGCTGCGAGCAGGTCTGAGAGGGAAGTATTACCATACTCGTGATCCCGGAAATATTGACGCGCAGCGTCCTTGAACGCATCGAAGCCCACGTAGGCAACCAACTGCTTCAAAACAGAGGCTCCCTTGGCATACGTGATGCCATCGAAGTTCTGTTTTGCTGCCTCCAGGTCCGGGATGTCAGCAACTATTGGGTGCGTGGTGGGTAGCTGGTCCTGGACGTAGGCCCATGCCTTGCGCTGGTTGGCGAACGTTACCCAAGAGGTATCCCAGTCGGTTGCCTCAGCCACCGCGAGAGTTCCCATGAAGTCGGCGAAGGACTCTTTGAGCCACAGATCATCCCACCAGAACATCGTGACGAGATCGCCGAACCACATGTGGGCCATCTCGTGCATCGTGGTGTTGGCACGTGCCTCGTACTGGGCAGTTGTAGCCCTTGAACGGTAAATGTAGGCTTCCGTGAACGTGACGAGGCCGGGGTTCTCCATGGCGCCGAGGTTATATTCGGGAACGAAAGCCTGATCGTATTTGCCAAATGGATAGGGGTAATCGAAAACGTCGTGAAAATAATCCAGTCCACGACGGGTGACGTCGAAAATGGCGTCGGCATCAAAATGTTCGGCGAGCGAAGCGCGGCAGTATGCACCCAACGGAACCTCAAGGGTCTCGCCGTCGTCGAAGGTCCGGCTCCAGTGCGAAGACGCGAAATGGTATGGACCGGCGAGGATCGTGGTGATGTAAGTCGAAATGCGTTGTGTCGGAGCGAAATCCCACCGCGCGAAACCTGACGCGGACTCAAGGCCGGTGCGTGCAACCTCGGCCCCGTTGGTACCAACCTTCCATTCCACTGGAGCGGTCACATGGAAAGTGAACGAAGCTTTAAGGTCCGGCTGCTCAAAATTGGCGAACACCCGGCGCGAATCCGCCGGTTCATACTGTGTGTATAGGTAGGTCTGTCCATCGGCAGGATCCACAAAACGGTGCATTCCCTCACCACTGCGGCTGTAAAGCGCGGTGCCGATAACGGTGACCTGATTCTCTCGCTCCAAACCCGGTAGATGTATACGGGCGCCATCCACCACGTCAGCAACGGCGAGTTGCGCTCCGTTGAGGCTGACACTGTGTACCCCGCCGGAGATGAAATCGAGGAACGTGGATGCTCCGGGCTCGCTGCAGCTGAAATCGATGATGCTCTGGGAGGTGAACCCGGGGACATCCGTAGTGGCGGCATCGCGAAGATCCACCGATACATCATAGGAGTCGACCCGGATAATTGCTGAACGTTGTGCCGCCTCGCTGCGGCTGAGATTCTCATTAGTCACCAAGCCATTCAACCATGTGTCTGCCGGCGGCTAACCCGCCGTGGCTAGCCTGAGATGAGGAAGGCGACGCCGAGTCCACCGGCTCCGATGAGGGCCCATGAAAGCATCGCTGCGGCGAATGCCCGTCCAGATGTCAGCAGCTGCCGAATGTGTATGCCGGCGCCCAAGGCAAAGAGTGCGGCGGCCAGAAAGATGTCCTGAGCCACGCCGGCAGTCTCTGTAATTCCGGCCGGCAAATCAACGAAAGTACGTACCAATACCAGAGCGATGAATCCAAGGATGAATAGGGGCACCAGCGGCGGCCGGGCAGTCTCTTCGCCGGGTCTCTGGGGAGACCGCCGCTGCTGAATGCCAGCCAGCGCTGTAATAGGAGCCAGAGTCAGCACTCGCGCCAGTTTGATCACGACGGCGGCTGTCAGGGCTGCGGTTCCGGCTGTCTGCGCGGTGGCGACTACCTGACCAACGTCATGGACCGAGGCCCCCACCCAGTACCCGAAAACGGTGGCCGGGAGGTTGGCGAGCGCTCCCAGGAACGGTAAGAGTGCGATGGCTAGCGTTCCGCACAGCGTCACCAGCGCAATCGGAACGACTGTGTCCTGCTCACGGCTATTGCGCACCGCGGCCATAGCCCCGATGGCAGAGGCCCCGCAAATGGAAAATCCTGTGCTGATCAGGATCGGCTGATCACCGGGCAGCCTGAGAGCACGGCAGATCGCGTACGTCCCGCCGAAAGATGCTGCAACGAGGACGACTATTGCCAGCACAGAAACCCAGCCCAGCCCGGCGATGTCCATGAGACTGACTTTGAGGCCCAGGAGCACGATTCCGGCGCGCATGAACTTTTTGGCTGCGACGCCCAACCCTAGTTTAAGGACACCAGAGACCGCATTCGAGGCTCTTGGGATGTTTGCGCAGAGGATTCCCAGCACGACGGCGGCCGTCATGGCGGGCACGGAGGGCACCAGCCAATGAATCCCGAACGCCACCGCGACTGCCACACCGGCAGCGGCAATACCTGGCAACACGGAAAGCCGGAATCGGGATCCACTCACCATGGAGACGGCTTGTAGTCTTTGAGGAAGCAACCGAACAGGTCATTGCCTCTCTCGCCCTCGACCACCGGATCGTAGACGCGCGCGGCACCGTCGACCAGATCCAAGGGCGCATGGAACCCTTCCTCGGCCAAGCGCGACTTGGTCTCGTGAGGACGCTCGTCAGTGATCCATCCTGTATCGACGGCGGTCATCAGGATGCCGTCGGACTCGAGCATTTCACCTGCGCTCGTGCGCGTCATCATATTCAGCGCAGCCTTGGCCATGTTGGTGTGAGGGTGTCCCGGGCCCTTGTAGGCGCGTGAGAACTGACCCTCCATGGCAGAAACATTGACAATGTATTTGCGGTGGAACCGCGACTTCGCCATGGCGGGCCGGAGCCGGCTGACGAGCAGGAATGGTGCCGTCACATTGCATAACTGAACTTCGAGCATTTCGAGCGGATCGACCTGTTCTACCACCTGGGTCCAACTGTTGAGGTGTCCCGTGTCCGGTACCAGCCCGCCGGCGTCGACGGCGGTGCCAGCGGCCATGCGTTCCGGCGTTGCCGAACCCGTGGAGAGTGCAAGTGAGGTGATTGCGTCGGCGGCAAGCACCGGATGTTCTCCTACCGATGTGGCGATCGCCAACGGGTGTCGATCATGGGCGCGGCCGAACGTCACCAGTTCCGGCCCGCCATTACCAGGTGCCAGTGCGTCATCGAGAGGAGTATCTTCGGCCTCGGCCAACGGCCGGTAGGCGCCGGCGGATCGTCTCACAGTCTGGGCAGCGTTGTTGATAATGATGTCCAGGGGACCTGCTGCCTTGATCGAATCAGTCAGGGCCATCACCTGAGATGGGTCGCGCAGGTCAATACCGACGATACGCAGGCGCGAGAGCCACTCGCCGCTGTCCTCCATCGACGCAAAACGACGCGCGGCATCCTTCGGGAACCGGGTAGTGATCGTGGTGTGAGCGCCGTCCCGCAGGAGCCTCAGCGCAATATACATGCCGATCTTGGCCCGGCCACCGGTGAGCAGAGCCCGCCGGCCCGTCAAATCAGTGGTGGCATTGCGCTTGGTGTGGCTCATAGCCGCGCAGTCAGGGCACAGCTGATGGTAAAACGAGTCCACCCGCGTGTAGTGCTGCTTACAGATGTAGCACGGGCGTGACCGGAGCAACGTACCTGCAGTATCTCCCGTGGCTGCGGGAGATAGCTTGTTGCCCAAGGTTTCGTCGTCTATACGATCAGGAGCCGCCGTCGCGGTTAAAGCAATCACACTTCGGTCGTGCGCGGAGATCTCGTGGCGTTTCTCCGACCGCCGATACTTCTTCACCGACTTGAACATCTTCGATGTGGCTTGGCGCACCGTCACGAAGTCCGGGTGATCCTCGTCTAACCGGTGGATCTCCGACAATACGCGTAGACAGGTTTCAAGGTCCTCAGGGGACGGTTTCTGTTCAGTCATGGCGGTTAAGACCTTACCTTGCCATGGCCTACCCGAAGAGTTGCCCCTTGCGCAAGATGGTGAGCCCTGAATCGGTCACAGTAAAACCACGGGCACGATCCGCCTCCAGATCGACGCCGACTCGCTCGCCGTCTGGGATGTGGACGTTCTTGTCGATGATGCTCCGGCGGATCGTGGCTCCTGCACCAACGGTGACGTCGTCCATGAGTACTGAACCGGTCACCTCGGCGTTTTCGCGGATCTGTACGTCTGTCGCCAGGACGGATCCTATGACCGCACCTCCTGAGATCAGCGAACCGTTAGCCACGATCGAGTCGTGGGCGTAGCCAGCTTTTCCCTGACCGCCTCGAACGAACTTTGCTGGGGGAGAGACACTCTGCCTGGTGTAGATGGGCCATTCGAGGTTGTAGAGATTAAAGGCAGGCAGGGGCGAAATCAGGTCCATGTGCGCGTCGTAGTAGGAATCAAGTGTTCCTACATCGCGCCAGTATTGGTGGTCATCATCGGTCGAGCCGGGAATGGCGTTATTTGTGAAGTCATAGACGGCTGCCTCGCCCCGATCCACAAACCAGGGCACGATGTCCGCGCCCATGTCGTGTTTCGAGTCCAGCCGCTCGGCATCTTGCCGTAAAGCGTGGACCAGCGCATCAGCTGTGAAGACGTAGTTGCCCATGGACGCAAGAAACGATGCCGGAGCTTCCAGCAGCCCTGGGGTCGACGCAGGTTTCTCGACAAATCGGGATATTCTTGACCTCTCAGCTGGGTCAACCTCGATGACGCCGAATTGGTCTGCCAACGCCAGCGGTTGTCGGACGGCGGCAACGCTTGCTGCCGCGCCGGTGGCGATGTGCTTTTCGACCATCTGCTGAAAGTCCATGCGATAGACGTGGTCCGCGCCAATCACGACGACGATGTCGGGGCGGGCGTCGTAGATCAGGTTCAGCGACTGGTAGATGGCATCGGCGCTGCCCTGGTACCAGCTCTTTCCCATCCGCTGCTGGGCCGGAACCGAGGCGACGTAGTTCTGCAATTGCGTGGACATCCGCCAGGTCTCCGAAACATGCCGGTCCAGGCTGTGGGACTTGTACTGGGTGAGGACCACTATCTGCAGATAGCCCGAATTCACGAGGTTCGACAGCGCAAAATCAACCAGTCGGTAGCTGCCAGCGAACGGTACGGCAGGCTTGGCCCGATCCGCGGTCAGCGGCATGAGCCGTTTGCCCTCACCGCCAGCCAGGACGACGGCTAGAACTTTCTTCGCTGTCATGGTGTCCCTCCTGAACATCTATTGCGACGGCTCCCCGGGGGAGCCCGTGCCTTCACACTAGATGACAGGTGCGATTCTGCACTACGTTGGGGTTGTGCGAATAGATATCGTGTCCAAAGAATTTCCGCCAGAGATCTACGGCGGAGCCGGTGTTCACGTTGCCGAACTCAGCCGGGTCCTGGCCTCCAGCGTTGACTTGCGCGTCCACTGCTTCGGTAGCGTTCGTCCTACCGATTTCCACGGCGCCCAGGTGCTGACCTATGAGGCCCCTGCTGGCTTGGAGACTGCCAACGCGGCGGTACGCACTATGGGAACGGACCTGAGAATGCTCGAGTCCATCGGCGGTGCTGACGTCGTGCATTCGCATACCTGGTACGCAAACCATGCAGGTCATCTGGCGTCACTGCTCCACGGGATCCCACACGTGGTCAGCGCACACAGCCTTGAGCCGTTGAGACCATGGAAGGCCGAACAACTGGGTGGAGGATATGCACTCTCCTCGTGGATCGAGCGCTCAGCTTACAACTCGGCGGCCGCAGTCATAGCGGTATCGGCTGGAATGCGAGCAGATATTCTCCGCTGCTATCCGGAGATCGATCCTGGCACAATTCAGGTGGTGCACAATGGCGTGGACGTCGAACAGTGGAAGCCCGCTACGGATCTGAGGGCGCTGCCCGGGTTGGGCATCGATCCGGACCGGCTCTCTGTTGTTTTTGTGGGCCGCAATACGCGACAGAAGGGTGTCCCGTATCTGCTGCGTGCGGCCGCGTCGCTGCCGCCGGAAGTTCAGCTGGTGCTCTGTCTGGGGGCGGCGGACACGCCAGCGCTAGCGGCTGAGACGGGCCACTTGATCGAGGAGCTGCAGCGGAGCAGGACGGGCGTTGTGGTGATCGAGAAGATGCTGCCGCGCCATGAACTGATTCAGGTGCTCAGTCAGGGAACGGTTTTCGCTTGTCCCTCGGTTTATGAACCTCTGGGAATCGTGAATCTTGAAGCAATGGCTTGCGGCACGGCAGTTGTCGCCAGTGCCACGGGAGGGATTCCCGAGGTCGTGGTCGATGGCGTCACCGGCTCGTTGGTGTCACTGGACCAGGCGGAGGACGGGACTGGCACCCCCGTCAACCCAGAGCAATTTGTGATCGACTTTGCGTCAGCACTGAACCAGGCCCTTGCTGATCCGAACAAGGCTGCTGCTCAGGGGCGGGCCGGTAGAGTCCGGGCGGAGGAAAGTTTCTCCTGGGCTTCAATCGCTGAAGCCACCCTGAACGTCTACCGGTCCGTCACCTAGATCTGGTTCTTGACCTCAGCGTCAGGCCTTTGAGCCAGCAGCTCTTTTCTTACGGGCGATGATGACTTTCTCATCCACCGGTGCGTCACCGTGCGCACGCAATCGCCGATAGTAGTTCATCGCCTCATCCTGGCGCTCCCGCTCAACGCCGGTTGCAATCGTGGCCCGAAGATGCTCAGGGCCGTAACCGAACGCTTCAACCAGATCGAGGGCGTGGGGGCGTAGATGCGTCAGCAACCGGTTGATGTAATCGCTGAGAGTCCGGGCGCGCTGCGTAGATAGACGCCCGTTCATCAGATACCACGCGAGGTGCTCCTCGATCAGTGTCAGACCGAAGAGGTCCCGAAGACGGGTCAGTACCTCTCGCGTTCCGCGATCGGTGATTTTGTGCAGCGCCGTTGTGAAAGCTTCCCACTGCAGCAGTTCAGCATGCGCCGTCGCCGCCTTGATGAGGTCGTTCTGGTTCTGGTTGAAGATTTCCGCCGCCTTGTCCTTGGGAAGGTTGCGTGCCTCCTTCAGCTCGCCGGCGATGTCCGCCACCATGGCTTCAACCCTGTTGGTGAGCAGCTGGCGTTGGGTGTTTTCATCTCGAAGGGCAATAGCGGATTTCTTCTCAGATCCGCTATCTACAACGGTCTGCATGACCCGACGCAGGCCTGTACGGTGCATCGTCAAGTCAGCTGCCTGCCCCACGGCGTACCGGGCAAACACCCCGAAACCCGCGCCTCGGAATTCCTTGGCGTAATCGGCTAGTAGGCGCTTGGCCACGAGCTGCAGCAGCACGTTGTTGTCACCTTCGAAGGTGGTGTAGACGTCGAGGTCTGCGTGCAAGGACGTGAACCGGTTCTCTGTCATGTACCCGGCGCCTCCGCAGGCCTCGCGGCATTCCTGCAGGGTATCCAGCGCATGCCACGTACTCATGGATTTGAAGGCAGCCGCCAGCGTTTCCAGATCCTGCCGGTCTTCATCGGTGTCGTGCTCTCCGGAGAAGACGTCATGGAATTTTTCCAGTAGTTCCTCGTGGGCAAACGATGCGGCGTACGTGGTGGCGAGTTTGGGCAAAAGACGTCGCTGGTGACGCTGGTAGTCCAGCAATACCTCTTCTGTGGTGTCCGACGTCGCATTGAACTGTCTGCGCTGTGTGGCGTAGCGGATGGCCGTAGTCAGTGCCATCTTACTCGCGGCCACGGCGGCGCCGTCGAGCGATACACGGCCCTGAACGAGCGTTCCGAGCATCGTGAAAAAGCGGCGCCCCGGGCTTTCAATGGACGACGTGTACGTACCGTCAAGGCTAACGTCGCCATACCGGTTCAAGAGATTGGTCCGTGGAATGCGCACTTTCGTGAAATGTAGCTGGCCGTTGTCGATACCCCGTAGGCCGCCCTTCAGGCCGTCATCAGCTCCTCCTACTCCTTCTAGGAAGGTGCCGGTGGCATCTCGCAGGTCAACGTAGAAAGCGTGCACACCGTGATCGACACCCAGCGTTATCAGGTGAGCGAAGACGACGGCGGCGCGCCCGTCACGAGCGGCATTGCCGATGTATTCCTTCCACGCCGCTTTGAAAGGGGTATTGATAACAAATTCTTGGGCATCAGGATCGTACGTGGCCGTTGTGCCGATGCTCGCCACATCCGAACCGTGGCCGATCTCCGTCATGGCAAAGCAACCCGGAATATCCAGACTCATGATGCCCGGAAGCCACTTCTCGTGGTGTTCTTCAGTACCAAGATGCAGGACTGCGGAACCGAATAGACCCCACTGGACGCCCGCCTTGATCTGAAGTGATGGGTCAGCGACCACGAGCTCCTCGTACCCTGCGACGTTGCCGCCATGATCGTTGTTACCGCCGAAGGCGGGTGGGAATGCACGATGCACGGCTTTGTGGTCCACCAAGTACTTGAGTTGCTCGAAGGTACGCTCCCTGTGCTCGTCTATAGAGAGCCCCTCGATCTTGTGGACCTCGGGACGCCCGGCGAGTTTGCGGGCCTCGCGGCGTACCGATGCCCACTTTCCCAGCAGCGTCTCGCCCAAGAGCGCGACGTCTATCGTGGCGGTGTCATCGTCGTGAATGTTGCTGGTGGCGGGAACCTTGAGTTCCTTCCGGTCTGAAACCTGAGTCATTTCTTGAGTCCTTACTCATGAGGGAGGGGAGTGGGTGGGAATTGAAAGTGTTCCTGACAACGCGCTCAGGGGGAGAGACCATCGAAGAGCCAAGCCGTGAGTTGTTCCGTCACCTGCGCCTGGCTCGGTTTCCTGTCGCCGGTGGGCATAGTGATCCAACTCTCACCCGCGGCCCGGACCATTCCGATGGCGGCTAGCGGCCATAATGGCGCGGCTTCGGCCAGAGCTGGTGGGGTTTCCTGCACGTCAAGATACGTGCGCATGCTTTCCTCCATCATTGCGGTGATCTGTTGGAAGAAGTGCGCAAGTTCAGCCGATGAGCCGGGGTCTCCGGGCTCCGTAAGTGCATCCGCTGTCCCCGTGCGCGTCACAAAGATATAGACATTCGGTGATGTGTGTGCCATCTGCAGGTAGGCGGAGACCATAGCGCGCAGGCTCTCCCTCGGTGAACGCGAAGTGCGTGCCGCTTCGAACAATTTGTCGCGCATCTGCCCTATGACAACTTCACCGACTGCCTGCTGAAGCCCGGCCTTATCACCGAAGTAGCGGTAAAAGACTGATTTGGACGTTCCTGCCGCAGCTGCAATTTCCTCCATCGGCGCGCTATAGCCAAGGGTGTGAACAGCCTTGCGCGCGGCCCTGATGAGGACGTGTCGACGCTGTGTCCTGTGCGTTTGCCACCGCGAGGAGCGGCCGTCTTCAGGGGTGAGGCTACGTGTCGTCGAGGCTGCAGGAGAAGTGCTATTCACGATACCCAGCGTATCAGGTACGCTTGGTATCAGTAATTGACGCGATCTAAGGAGACCATCACGTGGCCAGCAACGAAAACCAGAAACAAGGAAACCAGGTTCGTCAGGCGGTCGTCATAGGAGGCAACCGCATCCCCTTTGCCCGCACCGGTGGAGCGTACACGTACTCCTCTAATCAGGACATGCTCACCGCAGCGCTGGACGGACTGATAGCCCGCTTTGGCCTACAGGGCGAACGTATGGGCGCCATGGCTGCCGGCGCCGTACTCAAACACTCACGGGACTTCAACCTCACCCGCGAAGTAGTTCTCGGTTCCGCACTCTCAGCCCACACTCCGGCCTATGACGTCCAGCAGGCGTGCGCAACTGGACTGGAAGCCATCGTGGGTATAGCCAACAAAATCAAGCTCGGCATGATCGAATCAGGCATTGCAGGCGGCGTCGACTCCGCCTCAGACGCCCCCATCGCCGTCAGCGAAGGTCTGCGCCGAGTACTGCTGGATCTCTCCCGGGCAAAAACCACCAGCCAAAAATTGCAGGCACTGAGCAAGTTCAGGCCCAGCGACCTTGCACCCAGCGCCCCCGGAACGGGAGAGCCCCGTACGGGACTCACCATGGGAGAACACCAGGCGCTGACCACCGTGCATTGGGAGATCACCCGCCAGGCACAGGACGAGTTGGCGCTCGCCAGCCACAAAAACCTTTCTGCAGCCTATGACCGCGGATTCTTCGACGATCTCATGACGCCATACCGCGGCCTATCCAGAGACTCGAACATGCGCGGCGACACCTCGCTGGAGAAACTCGCCAAACTCAAACCAGCGTTTGGCAAGAACCTTGGCGACCAGGCAACCATGACAGCCGGAAACTCCACGCCGCTCACTGACGGTGCATCAACCGTGCTGCTCGGTTCCGAAGACTACGCACGGCAGCATGATCTGCCAATGCTCGCCAACGTGGTCGATGCCGAGGCAGCCGCAGTCGACTTCGTCCACGGCGCAGAAGGACTGCTGATGGCCCCGGTCTACGCGGTTCCACGCATGCTCGCGCGCAACGGGTTGTCGTTTGCCGACTTTGATTTCTTCGAAATCCACGAAGCCTTCGCCGGAACGGTGCTCAGTTCCATCAAGGCCTGGGAAAACGAAGAATTCTGCCGTACCCGCCTAGGCCTCGACGGCGCACTGGGATCCATCGACCGCCATAAGCTCAACGTCAACGGATCCTCGCTAGCAGCAGGCCACCCCTTCGCCGCAACTGGTGGACGAATCGTCGCTTCCCTGGCCAAGATGCTTCACGATAAGGGTTCGGGCCGCGGCCTGATCTCCGTCTGCGCTGCAGGCGGTCAAGGCGTCGTAGCAATCTTGGAGGCACGCTAACCCATGCCAGACACATACCTGAATCTTGTCAATACCGGCATCACTCAAGAGCTAGCCAAGAAACTCGGTCTTCCGCGGCCATCAGTGCTAAGGCGCTTCAACGCCTCCAAGCCACTGGTGCCAGGACCCGTTCTCTTACTCGGCGAAGGCGATTCCGCGAATCACCTCTCGGAGGCAATGCTGGGCTGGAACCTTGACGTGCGTCGTCATATGGCACCGGGGCAGAAACTGGGCGCCATCATTATCGCCTGGGACTCGCTGAGCACACCGGGTGAGCTCTCAGATGCCGCGCTCATGGCCGGTCCGGCGCTGAAAGATCTCCTTACTGGCGGACGTTTCATTACCATTTCGCGACCCGCTGTGGACGGAGACTCTCCAGAAACTGCTGCCGCACGGCAGGGTGTCGACGGCTTCCTGCGGTCCGTTGCCCACGAGATGCGCGGCGGCGGTACGGCAAACGGCATTCTTCTGGCAGGGAACGTCACCACAGCGGCGCCGAGCCTCATTGCGTCGCTTCGGTTCCTGCTCTCCGGACGTAGCGCCTACGTCAGCGGCCAGTTCCTCGAGGTCTCCAGTAACTCCGGAGATTTCCCTGCCAACTGGAACCAGCCTCTTGCTGGCAAGGTAGCTGTCGTAACAGGAGCAGCGCGCGGAATTGGCGCGGCCATAGCCAAGGTCCTCAAGCGCGATGGCGCGCAGCTCATCGTCGTCGACGTACCACCAGCCGGGGAGCAGCTCGCCAAGGTAGCCAACCAACTCGGAGGGACGGCCCTCCAACTCGACATCACAGCCGATGATGCTGGCGAGCGCATTCTGGAGCACGCGCTCTCTCGGTATGGGCGGCTGGACATCGTGGTGCACAACGCCGGAATCACACGGGACAAACTCCTGGCCAACATGGACGAGACCAAATGGAAATCGGTCCTCGCCGTCAACATAGAATCCCAGCTCCACATGAACCGCCAGCTTCTGGACAATGGGAACTTCGGCCGCAACGGCAGGATCATCTCGCTTGCATCCACCAGCGGTATTGCCGGAAACCGGGGCCAGAGCAATTATGCAACGTCGAAAGCAGGCGTCATCGGCATGGTTCGCGCTACAGCGCCAGCAATCGGAAAGCTGGGTGGTTCAATCAACGCGGTGGCACCGGGCTTCATCGAGACCGAGATGACAGCCAAGATCCCGTTTCTAACACGCCAGGTAGCCAGGAGGCTCAGCAGCCTCCAGCAGGGTGGGCTCCCTATCGACGTGGCCGAAACGATTTCGTTCCTCGCCTCTGATGCTGCCGCAGGAGTAAACGGCGAAGTCATCAGGGTATGCGGGCAGAACCTGGTCGGCGCATGAAAACCATCGACCTGTCTGAGATTCCCGCCCTTCCGAAACTGTACGTTTCGGCAGTCGGAGCTGCTGCCCGACAGAAGCTGGGCGGTAAACAAAGCGGCTCCGTGCTTCCGGAAGTTCGCCACAGCGTCAAGTCTGCCAGCGTCGACGTCGCAGCATTAACCGCATTCCAGCATGTACTGAACATGCCGGTTCGGGATGAGTTGCCGTCCGGGTACGTCCATGCGTTTGCCTTCCCAGTGGCCATGAGCGTCATGGCCCGAGAGGATTTTCCGCTCCCACTGCTGGGGATGGTTCATCTGCGAAACAGGGTTGAACATTTCGCGCGGATCGACTTCAGAGAGTCACTGGATATTACCGCGTGGGCTGAGAATCTCAGTGGACACCGTGCGGGAACCCAGGTGGATCTCATGGTCGAGGTGAGTAGCGGGGGAAAGACCCGCTGGCGAGGTAACTCCACCTACTTAGCCAAGGGTATCTTCCTGCCCGGAACCGACAAGGTGAATGCGCGGGAGAAGGAAGAATTTCAGCCGCCCGCTCCCACTGCCCGATGGCGTCTGGGCGCTGGCACCGGGCGAGACTACGCGCAGGTTTCTGGCGACTTCAACCCGATCCACCTCAGCGCGCTGTCGGCAAAGATTCTAGGTATGCGGCAACAGATCGCTCACGGAATGTATATGGCGTCCCGGGTGGTTCAGGAAGCCACGCCACCCGGAGCCAAAGCATTTACATGGGAGATTTCTTTTGAAGCTCCGGTGTATCTTCCAGCGACCCTTGGGGTTGCCATCGATGAGGCAATGGAGGAAAACCAGTGGGAGGGCACAACCTTCAGTGCGTGGAATGAAAAAAGCTGGCGGCGACACTTTCATGGAAGTATCCGGCCCATCAGTTGAACACTCTGGACGGAGCATCCTCCAGCCGGATTTAGACTGGGGGATATGACTGTCGATTCATTGCTTACCCGTGCCCACGCTCTGGATTCTGCTGATCCGTTGGTCGAACACCGCAAACGGTTTATCGGTCACAACGATCCTGGATTGCCCGCATATCTGGACGGAAACTCATTGGGCAGGCCCCTACAGTCCACCCTTGAACGCTACAACTCCTTTATCACCACTCAGTGGGGTGGCCGGCTCATCCGCGGATGGGACGACGGTTGGCTTCAGCTGCCACTGACACTGGGAGACAGGATCGGTGAAGTGGCGCTGGGTGCTGCCAAAGGCCAGTGCATCGTCGCCGACTCAACGACGGTGCTGCTTTATAAATTGGCACGCGCAGCGGTAGCGGCGCGTCCTGGACGAACAGAAATCGTTGTGGACCGGGACAATTTTCCCACAGACCGCTACATCATGGAGGGCATCGCCGACGAATGCGGCCTCCGTCTCAGGTGGGTGCAGCCTTCCCCTGACGGCGGCATGACGTCCGAGGACGTTCGTGATGTTGTCGGCCCTGACACCGCTTTCGTGGTCCTGAGTCATGTTGCATACCGCTCTGGTTACCTCTCGGATATGGAGAGCATCACAGCTTGCGTGCACGACGCCGGCGCGCTGGTCCTGTGGGATCTTTCCCACAGCGTTGGTTCCGTCCCCGTCCACCTGGATGACTGCGGTGTGGACTACGCTGTCGGCTGCAGTTACAAGTACCTCAACGGGGGCCCGGGCGCACCTGCATGGGCGTACGTCGCCGAACGACACCAGGCGGAGTTGAATCAACCCATTCAGGGCTGGCTTGGTTCAGCGGACCCATTCGGCATGGTCCAAGGCTATGAGCCAGCGCTGGGCATCCGTCGGATGCTCTCCGGGACGCCGCCCATCATGGGGATGCTCGCCATCGAGGACATGGTCGATTTGATCGGCACAGTGGGTATGGACGAAGTCCGGAAAAAGTCCGTCGCACTCACCGAATTCGCACTCGAATCGGTGGAGGTGCTGTTGGCGCCCCACGATGTCCGTGTGGCCTCGCCAACAGACGCAGCTAGACGGGGGAGTCACATCACGATTGACCACCCCTCCTTCAAGGAAGTGACGGCCCAGCTCTGGGAAAAAGGTATCATCCCGGACTATCGCAACCCGGACGGTATCCGGCTGGGGATGTCTCCGCTGTCCACGTCCTTTGGAGAGACTTTGCATGGAGTCATGGCGATTGAGGCGATTCTCGCAGCCGGATAGGTGCGTGGGGCGCCGCCGTCGTGCAGATGGTTAGTCTGGGTATATGGCTACAGTTATTCTTGTGCGGCACGGCCGCACTACAGCGAATGCCACCGGTCGACTGGCCGGGCGGACCGTCGGCGTCAGTCTGGACCAGATCGGGTGCGACCAAGCGGCCCTGACCGGTGACCGGCTCGCGGCCGTGCCCGTCGTGGCAGTGGTGTCGAGCCCCCTCGAGCGTTGTCAGCAGACCGCGCAGTACATCCTCGATCGTCAGGTAGGCACCCCGCTCGCGCCGGTCGATCTCGATCTCACCGAGTGCGATTACGGCCAATGGCAGGGCCAAACGCTCAGTGACCTCGCGTCCGAGGACTTGTGGTCGGTTGTGCAGTCTCAACCGTCCGCCGTCATCTTTCCCGGCGGCGAATCCATGGCCGCCATGCAGGCCCGGTCGGTGGCAGCGATTCGGCGCCACGATGCAGCCTTCGAGGCCGAACACGGGCCTGGGGCTGTGTGGGTGGCGGTGAGCCACGGTGACATCATCAAGTCGATCCTCGCCGACGCGTTCGGCATGCACCTTGACCTGTTCCAACGGATCAACGTGGGTCCCGCTTCCGTGTCGATCGTTCGCTACGGTACGTCTCGGCCGAGCGTCTACGCCACCAACACCGACGCGGGGGACCTGTCGTGGTTGTCCAACAGCATCCAGTCAGGTGATGCGCCAGTAGGTGGCGGTGCAGGGCAATAGGTGCCACGAACCTCATGCGCCTAAAATACTTGTATGCCCACAAATGTTCATGAGTTCACCTGGCCTGATCGGGTCGTCGTTGGCACCATTGGCGTCCCGGGGGCGCGCACGTTCTATCTGCAGGTGCGCGCGGGAACGCAGATCGTTAGTATTGCCTTGGAGAAGCAGCAGTCGGCTTTGCTCGCCGAAAGGATTGACGAGATTCTCGACCAGCTCATCACCCTTGAGGGCAACCCCTTCAGCATTCCCACGAGCACTCCCATTGAACTTGTCGACAATGACCAGCTCGAGCCCGTTCAGGAGCAGTTTCGAACGGGCGCCATGAGCCTTGGGTGGGACCCAACGACGGTGCAGGTCGTCATCGAGGCCTACCCGATCACCGACGTCGATGCTCATGATGACCGTGATGAAAACATCGAAACCCTTGATGAAGAAGACGTTGATGTGCCCGAAATGCTGCTGGTGCGAATGCCGGTCGGCACCGCCCGCGCATTTGCCAAGCGCACCCGTGAGATCGTGGGCGCCGGACGTCGGGCGTGTTCGCTCTGCGGGTATCCCGTTGACGCCGACGGGCACATCTGTACCCTTCCCGAGGTCTGATGCCAGCGCCCAACCTCGTGACCGCCGAGCTGACGCTCACCGGTCGTATCACGACGGCTTCAAACGCCACTTTCCTGGGCAGCATCGGTGGCACAGCGGTCGTCTACAAGCCGATAGCGGGGGAGCATCCGCTGTGGGATTTTCCCAACGGTTTCCTGGCCCACCGGGAGGTGGCCGCCTACCTCGTCTCGCAGGTATTCGGCTGGAACGTCGTACCCCACACCTGGCTGCGCGATGGTCCACTGGGCCACGGAATGGTGCAGCTCTGGCAGGAGCAAGACCCCGACCAGAACGCCGTGAACCTGGCCGCGACTGATCACGTGCCCGAGACCGGTTGGAAACATATTTTCGAGGGTCGAGACGAGAACGGACGGATGGTCACTCTCATCCATGAAGACTCGCCAGCGTTGCGACGCATGGCCGTGTTCGACGTGGTCGTCAACAATGCTGACCGCAAAGGCGACCACATTCTTGCGATGATCGACGGACGCCGGCACGGCGTGGACCATGGGCTCACCTTTCACAGTGAAGACAAGCTGCGCACGGTCCTGTGGGGGTGGCTGGGCGACGCGCTGAGCGCCGATGAACTCGACGGTGTCGACCGTGTCAGTGCAGGACTCCATGGTGAGCTGGGCCGCAACTTGGCGGACTTGCTCAGCGCCGAAGAAATTACTTCGCTCGCAGCACGTTGCGCCCGGTTGCGCCTTGCAGGGCGGTTCCCGGCTCCAAGCGGGGAGATGTCGGCGGTGCCCTGGCCGCTGTTCTAGGGCAATTGCGGCCACAGGCTTCGCAGGTTGTGTCACGCTGGTGGCATGGATCTTGAGGTGTCAACGAAACTCATCATTCCTGGGCGTGAACTCGGCTGGCGGTTCTCCAAGTCGTCAGGCCCGGGCGGGCAACACGTGAATACCTCGGACAGTCGCGTCGAGTTGTTCTGGAACGTCGCCGACTCGACCGTGCTCTCCGACGACCAGCGGATGCTGCTACTCACCCGACTTGGTCGCCACCTCGTCACCGGGACTGTCACCGTCGCCGCCTCCGAGCAGCGTTCTCAACTACGTAATCGCGAAACGGCAATGCGCAAGCTGGCCGACCTCGTGACTGCGGGGCTGTCCTCCGATTCTCCGCAGCGTCGAGCGACCAAACCAACGCGCGGGTCCGCCCGGAGGCACCTCGCTGCCAAGCAGAAGCGCTCCGCCACGAAACGCAACCGGCAGCGTCCATCGGTCGATTAGCACGATAAAGGCCGAGTAGCGAATACAGTGGCATTGGAGATAGACAGTGGGCGCCGCGAGAAGCTGGAGGACTATTCCTCGCACTCAGCGCAGTACTTAGCGCCCTTCTTTTCGCGGGCAAGCTGCGTACGGTGCTTGACCAAGAAGCATGACATGCAGGTAAATTCGTCCTCCCGTTCAGGGATGACGGTGATGAGGAGTTCTTCCTCCAGGACGGCGCCGGGCAGATCGAAACCCTCGGCTGTATCGCTCTCATCTGTGTCGATCGTAGAGGACTGGGTCGTGGCGCTGCGCCGCGCCTGGATCGCTTCGAGGGATTCATTGACGGGCTGGTCTTCAGGCCGGACGCGTGGCTCGTCGTAGTCAGTTGCCATGATGGTTCGTTGTCCTTCTTGTTGGTGCGTGAGCAAACAGAGTACATGTGCTCGGTAGTAAGAGCATCACGCCGAGACGAGCGCCACATCAGCTCACCGGTCCAGGGCTGTGGCTAGACGGTTGTTTAGCGCCTGACGGTGTAACCGTTGACGTTCGTCAACAGGCCTATGTGGTCCTCGATCATCTTGATGACCGTATACACACCAATAAAATACATGTGGGTCGAGAACATAAAAAAACCCCGGAAGTCCGGGGCTTTTCTAGTGCGCGGAGGGGGACTTGAACCCCCACCCTGTTTCCAGGACTAGCACCTCAAGCTAGCGCGTCTGCCATTCCGCCACCCGCGCTCAGGTGATTTTCGCGTATTCGGGTCACCCCGAAACCGTCGAAAGCAGCGAGAAAAACTCTAACACGAGATGGGTCCGTTCGTTGAATCGAGGGCGACCGGTAGGGTGGCCGTATCAAGGCCGTTACTCGACAAGATTTTCGAAGGAGACCTCCATGTCCGGACTGCGCGGAGAAGATGAGGTTGTTGGCATCTGCCAGGATCTGATTCGGATCGACACCTCTAACTTTGGAAACAATGAGGGACCTGGTGAACGGGAGGCAGCAGAATACGTTGCGCGCCTCATCGACGAGGCGGGGCTGAGCCCTGAAATCCATGAAGCAGCTCCTGGTCGGGCATCAGTTGTTACGAGAATGCCGGGAAAAAACCCGTCGCTACCTGCCCTCGTGGTTCACGGGCATCTGGATGTTGTACCGGCCCAGAAAGAAGACTGGTCCGTTGATCCGTTCAGCGGCGAAGAAAGGGACGGTCTGATCTGGGGCCGTGGCGCTGTGGATATGAAGGACATGGACGCAATGATTCTGGCGGTGTTGCGTCAGATGAGACGCGACGACGTGCAGCCAGAACGCGATCTGATTTTCGGGTTCTTCGCTGATGAGGAGGCTGGCGGAGACTACGGGGCCTCGTGGTTGGTGGACAATAAACCGGAGTTGTTCGACGGCGCTACAGAAGCCATTTCCGAGGTAGGCGGTTTCTCATCAACCATTGGCGGGAAGAGGGCGTACCTCTTGCAAACCGCAGAAAAGGGGATTTCTTGGCTGCGCCTGACCGCCCACGGGCGGGCTGGCCACGGATCACACATCAATACTGACAATGCCGTTACCAGATTGGCCCGTGCAGTTGCGCGGGTAGGGGATCACACGTGGCCGATCGAGCTGACGGACACAACGAGGGAATTCGTTGGACGCGTTACGGAGTTGACTGGGGTCGAATTCGACGCGGAGAATCCGGACACGCTTTTAGCGGAGTTGGGCACGCTTTCACGCTTCGTTGGTGCAACCCTGCAGAACACAGCAAATCCTACGCTGCTCAAGAGCGGGTATAAGCACAACGTCATTCCGGGCACCGCTGAGGCACTGATTGATGTGCGCACCCTGCCCGGCCAGGAAGAGTCGGTGCTCGAGATCATTCGTCATTTGGCCGGAGAAGGGGTGGACGTTACCTCAGATCACAGCGATGTATCGCTGGAAGTACCCTTTTCCGGCGACCTCGTTGACTCGATGATCGGCGCCCTGCAAGCGGAAGATCCGGGCGCCCCTGTGTTGCCATACACGCTCTCCGGCGGAACGGACAACAAGTCTTTGAGCCGACTGGGAATCACCGGCTATGGGTTCGCCCCCTTACAGCTTCCGGACGAACTGGACTTCACGGGGATGTTCCATGGCGTGGATGAACGAGTTCCCACCGAGTCCCTCAAATTCGGCACACGCGTTCTCAACCGTCTGCTGACAACTTACTAGGAGGTCTACCCCGTGACATCGATGAGGATGGGACTGATGGATGACATTCTTCCCCAGGACATGCTCGACACTTTTCGAGGACGTGCCAGCCAGTATGATGAGCAAAATCATTTCTTCGACGAAGATCTTGCCGATCTGCGCGAGGCCGGGTACCTCAGTCTCTTCACATCAACTGCCGATGGTGGAAAGGACTGGCCGCGGTATATACCGGCATTGCGGATCGGGCATTGGAGCTCGCGGTCGAATCAGCACATGGCCGATCATCCTACAAGAACGGTGGGAGATCCGGTGCTCATGATCCTGACATCCGGCGCCGTATCGTAGCGGCGGTACTTCAATTGGATTCGGCAGTACCGCGGCTCCAACAGACTGCCCGCGACGTCGATCAAATGATTGACCACGGAGCCAAGTGGTTCGGGCTTCTGTCAGGTGTGAAGGTGACATGCACCCGAACAGCCCGTGACGTCGTCGACATGGCGCAGCAGGGGTGCGGTGGCCGCGGATAATTCAGGGGATAAGAGATTGAGAGGCTTTACCGCGATGTTGCAGCCGGAATCTTTCATCCATCCAGTGAAGACAGTGCTCTTGGCACGATCGCCAACGCATGGCTCGGACCGATACCAAACTAGGGGACTCCGACCCTCAGGCGCTACGAGCGACCCGAAGTACTTTCCGACGCAGCCAGAACCGGCGTCCGCCGCCCGTGTAGAGCCGGCTCTTTTGTAGCTCCCACTTGCCGTACTCGGCATGTTCTGTCAGTAGTTGGCGTGCTACTTGTAGAGGATCTTCGGGGCTGAGCGTCAGCACCAGATATTCATAGTGTCGTGCATAGTCTCGTTGGCGGACCGCCGCGGCGGCCAAATACTGTTCCCTCATGGTTCCTCCGAACTGCCCGATGACGTACTTCGTTAAAATGATTGGACTGTTGCTCTTTATTTTGCTGCGTAAACAGATAACGTCGTACCCATGAGCATAGATCCGAGTGTCGCGCTCCAGTCATTGATATCCGCCTTCGAAGAACATCTTGCAGCGGCTGCGTCCCGACGTGGCCCCAACGATCCGTCAGTGGAGGCCGCCTACGTGGCGATTGCTGACGCATTCGAGGATTATGAGGAGGTCCTTTTCGACTCGTATGACGAGGTGACGCCCCTGGAAATTTATGACGATGATGACGATGATGATGACGGCAGGGACGACGATGACAGGGACGACGACGAAGCATGAGTGATTAGTCCGCTTCGGAAATTTCGTCGAGAACAGCGGTGATCTGTTCGGGCAGCTGAGAGGTGTCGCTGGCCAGAATGGCCGCCAGTTGTTCTGCGTTTCGGGCGCCAACTACGGCCGTCGCTACCCCCGGTCGATGGAGTAGCCAACGGATGGCCGTTTCTGCACAGCTTATCTTCAGCCCCTGAGCAGCCGTAGCGACGGCGTCGGTAACTCGTGCTGGACGTCCCTCCAGATACGGTTCGACGTATGGAGCCCAGCGGTCAGACGCCGCCCGGGAGTCGGCTGGAACCCGACCCCGGTATTTTCCGGTGAGTGCGCCTCTACCCAGGGGCGCCCATGCCATCAGACCGATCCGCATGGCTTCCGATGCAGGAACAACTTCTTGTTCCGCTCGTCTGTTCAAAAGTGAGTACTCACACTGATGGGCTGTCATGGGAACGGCTGAGAGTGCAGCGGCACGGGCGAGTTGCCAGCCCGCATGGTTCGCAAGACCCACGTAGCGCACCCTGCCTGAGGTATACGCGGTCTCCAGTGCCGAGAGGACTTCGCCCACAGGTACGTGTTCATCCGGGGCTGGTGCCAGCCAAAGGTCCAGATGGTCCGTGCCAAGCCTGCTCATGCTCGCATCCAGAGAGTCCAGCAAACCACGGCGCGAGGAATCCATCCGCGGATCCGACCTACCGCGCCGAAGCCCGCCTTGTGAGACGAGAACGAGATCCTGCCGGGCAACGACGTCACCGATCAGCGAGCCCAGAATCGCTTCCGACCGACCGTCCGCGAAACTAGCCGCCGTGTCCACCAGTGTTCCGCCCGACGTGAGAAAACACTGTAGCTGGGAACGCGCTGTGTCTTCATCCACCTCTAGACCCCAATTCATGGTTCCAAGGCCAATTTCTGAGACGGACAGGCCGCTGTCACCCATAATTCTTCGCTGCATAAGGCAAGCCTACGGGTTTGATTCGATGCCGTGGCATAGGGTCATATCTGTGAATTGGTTCGAAGCTGCTTTCCTGGGATTTATCCAGGGCCTAACGGAATTTCTCCCGATCTCTTCGAGCGCACACCTGCGCATAGTCGGAGAGCTCCTGCCCAATGCCCAGGACCCCGGAGCCGCTTTTACAGCGATCACCCAGTTGGGTACAGAAACAGCAGTAGTCGTGTACTTCTGGCGGGACATCGTAAGAATCGTCAAGGCCTGGTTTGGATCCCTAGCCGGGAGGGTCCCACGCGGTGATCCTGATGCCAAGATGGGGTGGCTTGTGATTCTGGGGAGCATCCCGATTGTGCTACTTGGTTTCTTGTTCCAGGACCAGATCGAAGGTGCACTGCGCAGTTTGTGGCTGATCGCGACAATGCTGATCATCTTCGGTATTATTCTGGCGATCGCTGACACCATAGGCCGGCAGAACCGCGACCTGACGGAGTTGACCTACAAACACGGCATTCTGTACGGCTTCGCCCAGGCAATGGCGCTGGTCCCGGGTGTGTCGCGGTCCGGAGGAACTATCACGGCCGGGCTGTTGATGGGTTACACCCGTGAGTCCGCTGCAAGGTATTCCTTCTTGTTGGCCATTCCGGCCGTCTTCGGCAGCGGTGTGTATCAACTGGTGAAAAGCTACGACGAGCCAGGGCCATTTTCGCTGGCGGAGACCGCGCTCGCTACGGGCGTTGCGTTCATCGTCGGCTTCGTGATTATTGGCTGGTTCCTCCGGTATGTGTCCACCAGAAGTTACCGGCTTTTCGTCTGGTACCGAATCCTCTTGGGTCTGGCCATTTACCTGCTGCTGGGTTACGGCGTCATTCAACCATAGAGACAACCGTGGGTTGGTTTTCAGCTGAACGCCCAGAGACCGTAAGGTGTAATCCGTGATTGCCTGGACTTCTACCGTTCCTGAAAATGTCCCCGGGTCGGGGCCTGAGCTGCAGCTCTACGATTCTTCCAGTCAGGAGATCCGGCCATTACCTCCCGGAGCCGGAACTGGAATGTACGTCTGCGGAATAACTCCCTACGACGCCACGCACATTGGCCATGCTTCAACGTATGTGGCCTTCGATCTTCTCAATCGCTATTGGCGCGACGGCGGCGCGGATGTTCAGTACGTGCAGAACGTCACTGATGTCGATGACCCTCTTCTTGAACGGGCCGAAGCGACCGGCATCGACTGGCGCGACCTGGCCGTGCAGCAAACGAACCTTTTCCGCGCTGACATGGAGGCGTTGAATGTCCTTGCCCCACAACACTATGTTGGGGCGGTAGAGACGGTGGACTGGTTGGTTCCGGTGGTTGAGGACCTGTTGGGTGAGGGCATTGCGTACACGGTTTCCAGCGACGACGGCGAGCCGGACGGAGACGTCTATTTTTCAGTTGAGAACGGACAATCGGCGTATTCGGGGCAGAACGCCTGGTACCTTGGCCAGATTTCGGGGTTGCCCGAAGCGACGATGCTTGAACTCTCAGCTGAACGCGGCGGTGACCCCAACCGCCCAGGAAAGCGTAATGCGCTTGACCCTCTCCTTTGGCGTGTGGCGCGCAGTGGCGAGCCACACTGGGACGGCGGCACACTTGGCCGCGGCCGACCAGGGTGGCATATCGAATGTTCCGTTATTGCCAAGCGACTGCTGCCCCAGCCCTTCGCCGTCCAGGGCGGTGGTTCTGATCTGGTGTTCCCGCACCACGAAATGAGTGCGGCCCACGCGTGGGCGTCGACCCGGGTACCGCTGGCGCACCACTACTGCCATGCCGGCATGGTGGCGCTGGATGGCGAAAAAATGAGTAAGTCCAAGGGCAACTTGGTGTTCGTCTCGCGTCTGTTGAACTCAGGAGTGGATCCTGCGGCGATTCGGCTCGCTATTCTTGCGCACCATTACCGGTCCGACTGGTCGTGGACCGAGGAGGGGCTGGGGACGGCTCAGCGGCGTGTCGAAGTGTGGCGTTCCGCCGTTCGACGCGGTACAGAGGAAGCGACGGCAGCTTCTCTGACCCAGGCAGTGCGTCAGGCCATGGCCGATGATCTCGACGCACCAGCAGCACTTCTTGCAGTCGATGAATGGTGTGAGCAGGGGGCCACGGGTGGCGGCCACGGAACCGAAGTGGCCACTTTGATGAGTTCACTGCTCGGGGTGCGACTCTAGTCCCGACCGCGTTTGCGCAGGTAGCGTTCGAACTCACGCGCTATCGATTCGCCGGTGGCTTCGGGCAATTCTGCCGTGTCTTTAGCTTCCTCTAGTTGCTTGACATACGCTGCCACTTCAGGGTCTTCAGTGGCGAGCTCATCCACTCCGCGTTCCCATGCTTCGGCTTCACCAGCGAGTGCCTCCGTGTCCACTGGCGAATCGAGAAGCTCCTCAAGTTTGTTCAGAAGCGCTAGCTGCGCCTTGGGGGAGGGGGAGTGTCCTACGTAATGAGGTACCGCAGCCCAGATGGACAGCGTGGGAATGTCCGCTAATCCCGCAACCTCGGATAATACGCTGACGATTCCAACAGGTCCCTCATACTCGGAAGATTCAACTCCGAGTGTCTCCCGGACGTCAGCGTCGTCAGCGGTCACCGTGACGGGAACAGGGCGCGTATGCGGTGCATCCGCCAACAACGCCCCAACCAGAATCACGCAGTCAACATCCAGCTCGCGTGCAGTGGCCATCAGATCCGCAGTGTAGGAACGCCATTTGTAGGACGGTTCCACACCGTTGACGAAGACAATGTCCAGCGCGGACTCTGGGACCCGGGCCCTACTGATGCGTGTCGACGGCCATTTGATGCGCCGGTGGCCATCTGCATCACGACTGAGGATGGGGCGCGTGAACTGAAAGTCGTAATATTCATCGGCGTCAATCGACGAGATTTTGTCGGCGTTCCAGTACCCTGACAGGAACTTGAGCGCATCGCTGGCGGCCTCGCCCGCATCGTTCCAGCCCTCAAAGGCAGCGATCATGACAGTGAATCGACCTTCGAGGCCGCCACCGCCCAACGGCCACACGCCGCGACTGCGGATTTTTTCCTCGTTCTGGTCCCTGCTCGTCATCCTCCAACCCTATGGTGCGCTCGTCCCGATGTCAGTTCACTCACCCCAGTCACGATGGGATGGCGAATGGCTGGCAGCGTGGCGCAAACGTAGACTGGCACGTATGACGGAACCGAATAAGCCGCGACGTGGCGGGATATCTCTTGGCCGCATTGCTTCCGTGCCCATAGTGCTGGCTTACTCGTGGTTCCTCATCGCTGCTTACGTCGTTGTCGTCTTCGGCCCACGGGTATCGACGCAATTTCCCGCCATCGGCGTCACTGCATATCTGGTTGCCTTTGCGTACGCCATCCTGCTGATGCTTTCTGTGCTGGTGCATGAACTCGCCCACGCGCTCTCAGCCCGAGCTTTCGGCTGGCCCACGGACAAAATTGTTCTCACGCTGTGGGGTGGTCACACACAGTTCTCGGGTTTCGTAGCCACCCCGGGACGCTCCGTGATCATGGCGATGGCAGGCCCGGCTGCCAACGCTGTCATAGCCTTCGTCGGCTGGCTGATCCTTCCCTTGTTCGACCCGGGGTCCGTTGGCTCGCTGCTAGTCAACATCCTGGTGTGGGCGAACATCCTCATCGCTGCGTTCAACGTGCTGCCTGGACTTCCTCTCGACGGCGGACGAATGGTCGAATCTCTGGTCTGGAAGGCCACTGGAAGCCAGCACAAGGGCACCATAGCTGCGGGATGGGCCGGACGGGTGATCGTCGTCGTCATGGTGCTCGGGCTTTTGGTGGTGCCGCTACTTCGCGGGGGAGCACCGGATCTCACAGTCCTGATCATCACCTTGTTAGTTGGTGGCTTCATGTGGATGGGCGCCAGCAGCGCCATCTACGCGGCGCACATCTATCTCAGAGTGGATAGCACCAGTGTCCGCGCGCTCATGCAGGCAGCCGTTGGAGTTCCCATGGGTGCCTCGGTGCTGCAGGCAGAAGCTGCCGGATCTGGAGTGCCCGCCGTCGTTCTGCTCGACGACGAAGGACGGCCTACAGCCATCCTCGACAATGTCGCCGCTCAAAATGTTCCTGTGCACCTTCGTGCAACAACGCCGTCGTCCGCGGCTGCCAGGACCCTGGCTGATGATGCGGTGCTCATGGACTGGCAGGAGGGGCCGGGCCTGGTCGCAGTCATGACTAAGCTGGACAGAAGCGAGTACGCGATCGTAGGCGATCAGCGGCAAGTTGTCGGCGTGCTGTATCAAGCTGCGGTGGTAGCGGCGGTGAAGGGCCAACGGAACCCCGTGCATGGCCAACGATGACCAAGAAGAGAGTATGAAACCAACAGTGCAGAAGAACCTGGAGCAGCCAGCAATGCCCATTCCTGAAAATGCCCCAGCATCACAACCGCACGGTGCGGCCGTGCGCCGCGGGCCCCTGCGCGCAGGCGAACGCGTTCAGCTGACGGATAACAAGGGCCGACGCAACACCATCACCCTGACCGAGGGTGGGGCCTTCCACACCCATCGTGGTTTTCTGACCCACGACCAACTCATCGGGCAGCCAGAAGGCGTGGTCGTGGCCAACACCACGGGACACCAGTATCAGGGGCTGAGGCCGTTACTGTCCGATTTTGTTTTGTCGATGCCTCGTGGCGCTGCCGTTGTTTACCCGAAGGATGCTGGCCAGATTGTGACGATGGCAGACATCTTCCCGGGTGCCAGGGTAGTTGAAGCTGGCGTGGGGTCCGGTGCACTGAGTATTTCGCTGCTTCGGGCAGTCGGGGATCTGGGCCGGTTGCATTCATTTGAGCGGCGCGAAGAATTTGCTGATATTGCCCGCGGAAATGTCGAAACCATTTTTGGTGGTCCGCACCCGGCATGGCAGCTTTCGCTCGGAGATTTCCAGGATGAAGTCATCAAGTCCGAGGAACCGGGAAGCGTCGACCGGGTAGTCCTTGACATGCTGGCACCGTGGGAATGTATCGACGCCGTGGCAACGGTTCTCGCTCCAGGTGGAGTGTGGATCAGCTATGTGGCCACCGTGACTCAACTCTCGCGCACGGCCGAAGCTATCCGCGCGGATGGACGCTTTACCGAGCCCGACGGGTGGGAGTCCATGGTCCGCGGATGGCACCTTGAAGGCCTCGCAGTCCGTCCGGATCACCGGATGGTCGCGCACACAGGATTCCTTCTGACGGCCAGGAGGCTAGCCGATGGAGTCACCGGACTATCTCCCAAACGCAAACCGTCCAAAACTGGTTTCAGTCAGGAAGACCTCGATGCGTGGACCCCACAGGCCGTGGGTGAACGGGATGTTTCAGACCGGAAGCTCAGACGCGCGGCGCGCGAAGCCAGCTCAACGGTGCAACGCGGAGCACTGGTCCACGCAGAGGAACTCAGGAAGCAACAGGGGCTCGAAGAGTCCGGAGACTAGAAGAAGGCGGTATCGCTGTGTCGCAGTCAGGGATTCAGGAGCAGGAACCGGATAAGAATAACACCACCGGCGGCGTTCAAGGGGAGCAGGCTGCCCTTGTACGGCGGCTCAGCGTACTTCGGGACAAACTGCGGACTATCGATCGGCAGCTGGCGGCAGCAACTCAGAACAACAGCAAGCTAGTTTCCATGCTGGAATCGGCAAAGGCGGAGATTCTCCGTCTCAAGGATGCCCTGGAGAACGAAGGTGGGACACCGTTCAGTTTTGGAATCGTTCAACAGGTGAACAGGACGCAGGAACGGGAAGAAGGCCGTAACATTCGCGCTACCGTTCAGGAAAGCGTGGACATCATGCAGTCCGGGCGAAAGCTCCGAGTCGGCATGTCACCGCTGCTCAGCATCTCCGAGCTGTCCAGCGGTCAGGAAGTCCTCCTGAACGAATCGCTGACGATCGTCGCGGCGCTCGGATATGAGCGTGCCGGTGAA
Source organism: Arthrobacter roseus (assembly GCF_016907875.1). NCBI lineage: Bacteria > Bacillati > Actinomycetota > Actinomycetes > Micrococcales > Micrococcaceae > Arthrobacter > Arthrobacter roseus. The sequence continues at coordinate 1,804,640 of NZ_JAFBCU010000001.1, forward strand.
GTCGTCACGGTTAAGGAACTTCTGGGACCAGACCGGGTGCTCATTGTCGGCCGGGCGGATGAGGAACGTGTCGTTCGCCTCTCTGGCCAACTGCTGAAGGATGCTCCACGCGTCGGCGACGGCGTGTCCCTTGACTCCCGCTCCGGCTATGCATTGGAACGGATTCCGCGCAGCGAGGTTGAAAACCTGGTTCTCGAGGAAGTTCCTGAAATTTCTTATGCGGATATCGGCGGTCTTGGCCCGCAGATCGAGCAAATCCACGATGCAGTCGAACTGCCGTTCCTTCACCCGGACCTCTACCGCGAGCACGGTCTCAAGGCCCCCAAAGGGATCCTGCTCTACGGCCCGCCAGGGTGCGGTAAGACCCTTATCGCGAAAGCGGTTGCCAATTCGCTTGCAGCCCGAGCCCGCGAGAAGGCCGGAACTCCCTTCGTCAAGAGCTACTTTTTGAACATTAAAGGCCCCGAGCTGCTTGACAAGTATGTCGGTGAAACTGAACGAAGCATCCGCTCCATCTTTGCCCGGGCCAGGGAAAAAGCCTCAGCGGGCTCACCCGTCGTCGTCTTCTTCGACGAAATGGATTCGCTGTTCCGTACCCGTGGCACAGGAGTATCCTCCGACGTTGAGACAACCATTGTGCCGCAACTCCTCAGCGAGATTGACGGCGTGGAAACCCTCGAGAACGTGATCGTCATTGGCGCGTCAAACCGCGAAGACATGATAGATCCTGCCATCCTGCGGCCGGGACGTTTGGACGTCAAAATCAAGATAGAACGGCCGGACGCCCAGGGGGCGGGCGAGATCTTCGGAAAGTACCTCAATGCAGACCTTCCGCTACATCCCAACGACCTCGCGGAGTACGAAGGCGATAGGAACCGCACCGTTGACGCGATGATCCAGCTGACTGTGGAGAAGATGTATGCAACGGACAAGACCAACGAATACCTTGAAGTGACGTACGCCAATGGTGATACGGAGATGCTGTACTTCAAGGACTTCAATTCAGGCGCCGTTATTCAGAACGTCGTGGACCGGGCTAAGAAATACGCCATCAAGGACTTTCTATCAGATGGTGTCCGGGGCCTGCGGATTGACCACCTTCTCCGAGCAGTCGTCGATGAATTCCGCGAGCATGAGGATCTGCCAAACACCACGAATCCGGACGACTGGGCACGTATCTCCGGCAAAAAGGGGGAACGCATCACGTACATACGTACGATCATCCAGGGCAAAGCTGGCCAGGAACCGGGAAAGACCATCGAAACACAGCCGAACACCGGACAGTACCTGTGAGTGTTAGGCGGGTCATGGGGACCGAAACCGAATATGGTGTGCTGGCTCCCTCTCAACCCGGCGCCAACTCCACGGTCCTGTCCAGCCAGATCGTCAACGCCTATGCAGCCACCCTGCGTGAAGGGTACGGAAATCTCGCTGGAACGCGCTGGGACTACACCGATGAGCATCCATTGCAGGACGCACGCGGATGGGAAATGTCCCGAAGTGAAGCGCATGCTTCCCAGCTGACGGATCAAGCGCCGGTGCTCGATGCTGAGCAGATCGCCTTGGCCGGTGCGGATTTCAGCGGCGCTTTCGAGACCGGTTCAGAAGACGACGTGCTGATGAACATGGTACTCGGCAACGGAGCACGGCTTTATGTGGATCATGCGCACCCTGAATATTCCTCTCCGGAGGTCACCAATCCGCGCGATGCGGTGCTGTGGGACAAGGCTGGGGACGTAGTTGTTCAGCGCGCCATGGAACGAGTGGCAGCGACCCCGGGTTTTGCGCCGGTCAACCTTTACAAGAACAACACGGATAGCAAGTCCGTTTCCTATGGTTCCCACGAGAACTACCTGATGCCACGCTCAGTGCCGTTCTCCGCAATAGCGTCCGGTCTCCTTCCCTTCTTCGCGTCCCGGCAGGTTATCTGCGGCGCGGGCAGGGTTGGCCTCGGCGCACTCTCGCAGGAATCGGGCTACCAGATAAGCCAAAGAGCAGATTTTTTCGAGGCATCCGTTGGGCTCGAAACCACGGTTCGTCGCCCGATCATCAATACCCGGGATGAGCCTCACGCGGTAGCGGACAAGTATCGGCGCCTGCACGTCATCATCGGCGACGCGAACCTCAGTGAAGTATCGTGCTATCTCAAGGTCGGTACTGCTGCGCTGGTGCTGGACATGATTGAAGCCGGGACTGTGCCGAATCTGGAACTCGATTCACCGGTTGAGGCGCTGCAGAGAATCAGTCATGATCCGTCGCTGCAGGCAACAGTACGCACCACAGATGGCCGTTCCCTGACTGGAGTGGATCTGCAGGAAATCTACTTCGAAGCGGCACAGGCGCACGTAGGCAATGACGCGGATGAACAAACACAGGACGTGCTGGCACGATGGGGAACACTGATCGATGTTCTTCGGCGTAACCCCATGGACGCGGCACGGGACGTGGACTGGGTGGCCAAGCTGAAATTGCTCCACGCATTTCGCGATCGCGACAACCTGGAATGGTCGGATGCACGCTTGGCACTGGTCGATCTCCAGTACGCGGACATGCGGCCATCAAAGGGGTTGTATTACAGGCTCGCAGCACGGGGCCAGATGACGCGTCTGCTAACCGACGGCGAGATTGAGACCGCCGTCTTAAACCCGCCATCGGACACCCGCGCCTATTTCCGAGGTAACTGTGTCAGCCGTTATTCAGCAAACGTGGCGAGCGCAAGCTGGGATTCGATTGTCTTCGAACTACCTGGGAGGCGGAGGTTGCAACGAATTCAGACACTAGAGCCCGGCAGGGGCACCCAGCTGCTCACTGAGCATCTGTTTGAAGCGGCCGATGACGTGGAACATTTCGTATCGCTGCTTCTGGGCGATACCCCGGGCTAAGGTGGCACCATAGATGACACAGGGGACGTACTTAACGCCGATGACGTGAATGAGGAGGCAGTTCAATGGCAACGCAGGAAAGCAAGAACACCGGGTCGCAGTCCCGTGAGGTCGATGAGGTAGACGAAACGCCTCTACCCACACAGCAGTCCTCTGTGGACATCACGCAGCAAACGGCGGGAACCGATGATCTTCTCGACGAGATCGACGGCGTGTTGGAAGTCAACGCTGAGGAGTTCGTCCGCGGATTTGTTCAAAAGGGTGGGCAGTAAGCCAATGATGGAGGGCCGCGAACGCGTCGTCGCGGACGCCGCCGTTGCGTCGTTCAGTGCCTATCTCAGTGCAGCACACCCGGACCAGCTGCCGTTTTCTCGTAATCTGGGAGCGGCAACGGGTGGTTCGAGTGCTTTGGCACCGCAGGCAACCACTATTGTCGCCATGACCTATTCGGGTGGCACGCTGATGGCGGGGGACCGGCGAGCCACGATGGGAAACGTCATCGCCAGCCGGCATATCGAGAAGGTATTCCCTGCAGACCAATACTCAGTTTTGGGCATCGCAGGCACCGCTGGCATAGCGATGGACCTCATGCGTCTGTTTCAGGTGGAACTTGAACACTACGAGAAAATTGAAGACACGCTCATGAGCCTCGACGGCAAGGCTAACAGGCTTGCCGCCATGGTTCGCGCGAACCTCCCGTTGGCCATGCAGGGGCTGGCTGTTATTCCGCTGTTCACCGGATACGACACAGCGCTCCACATTGGTCGGCTCTTTTCTTATGATGTCACCGGAGGGCGGTACGAAGAGCAGGAACACCACAGTGTCGGTTCCGGGGCCGGGTTTGCGCGCGGGGCGTTGAAAAAGCTCTGGCAGCCCAATATGTCTCGCAGCACAGCTGTTGATGTTGCTGTTGAGGCCCTCTATGACGCAGCCGACGACGATTCGGCCACCGGCGGACCGGATCCGGTCCGCGATCTATGGCCAGTGGTCTACGCGGTCGATGCTGCTGGAACGGTGCGTATCCCGGACCGGGAGCTGGCGGCAGCAGCGGCCAGAATTATTGGCGTCCGCAGCAGCGTTGGGCGGGAGGCCTGACATGACTCAGCAGTTCTATGTTTCGCCCGAGCAGATGATCAAGGATCGTGCGGATTTTTCGCGGAAGGGCATCGCTCGCGGTCGCTCTGTGGTTGTGCTCAGCTGTCGTGACGGAATTGCTCTGGTGGCGGAGAACCCCTCACCGTCGCTACATAAATTGAGTGAAATATATGATCGAATCGCTTTCGCCGCTGTGGGTAAGTACAACGAATTCGAGGGTCTGCGGCAGGCCGGTATTCGCTATGCGGATGTTCGCGGTTATTCCTACGATCGCGCTGACGTTACTGCACGTGGTCTGGCCAGCGTGTATGCGGAGAGTCTCGGAGCTGTCTTTACGGCCGAAAGCAAACCGTTTGAGGTAGAACTTGCGGTGGCTGAGGTGGGGCCAACGTCGGCTGAGGATCATTTGTACCGGTTGTCGTATGACGGTTCCATCGCAGATGAGAGCAGTTTTATTGTCATGGGCGGCGATGCTGATGCTGTGATCAGGCGCCTCGAAAGTGTCTTTGACGGGGGAGCGTCACTATCGGAATCAGTTCGTGCCGCAGTCCAGGCGTTAGCCGGAGACCGGCCTGAACAGGTGAAGTTGGACCCCTCGTTATTGGAGGCCGCGGTACTTGAACGTGATCCTCTGACCAGCAGGGGATCACGGCGGGCGTTCCGGCGGATTATGGGACGGGAACTGGATGATATGCTCAAAGAGAAGGAGCGCCCCTAGTGGATCGCAGGATTTTTGGCGTTGAAACGGAGTACGGCATAGCGTATTCGGACCCGGGAGGTAGGCCGCTCACACCTGAAGAAGTTGCCCGGTACCTCTTTCGTAAGGTTGTCAGCTGGGGTAGGTCTTCCAATGTGTTTCTCGGCAACGGGTCCCGGCTGTATCTCGACGTTGGCTCCCATCCGGAATACGCGACTGCTGAGTGCGACGACGTCGCGCAACTAATTGCTCATGACCGAGCCGGTGAGCTCATTCTCGATGACCTCGTTGATGAAGCCCAGGACCGGTTATCGGTGGAGGGTTTCAACGGCAAGATTTACCTGTTCAAGAACAACACCGATTCCGCCGGGAATTCTTATGGCAGCCACGAGAATTACCTGATTCCGCGAAAGACGGAGTTCACCCGGCTCACCGAAACTCTCATCCCGTTTCTTGTGACCCGGCAGCTGCTCTGTGGCGCGGGTAAGGTGCTTCCGGGCCAAAATGAGTCGTCCTACGCGTTTTCCCAACGTGCCGATCACATGTGGGAGGGCATATCCTCGGCGACCACCCGGTCTCGCCCGATCATCAACACCCGTGACGAGCCGCATGCGGACGCTGAATTCTACCGACGACTGCACGTCATCTGCGGCGATTCCAACATGTCGGAAACCACTACTCTGCTCAAAGTGGGGTCAGCCGATCTGATCCTTAGAATGATCGAATCCGGGGCTATCCTGCGCGATCTGCGCCTTGAGAATCCGATTCGCAGCATCCGCGACGTTTCCCACGATCTAACCGGAGGGCATAAGCTCAAGCTCGCCAATGGCAAGGAAATGACCGCGGTGCAGATGCAGCACGAATTCCTTGCTAAAGCTACGGCGTTCGTGGAGACCAACGGTGCCCACAGCCCGCACGTGAGCCGGATCCTGGATCTGTGGGAACGTACGTTGGAGGCAGTGGAGTCGGGGAATCACTCGGCTATTGACACAGAAATTGACTGGGCCATCAAGAAGAAGCTTCTTGATGGTTACCAGCGACGCCGAGGAGTATCGCTCGATTCGCCGCGCGTCGCGCAGCTAGATCTGACTTACCATGACATCAGCCGGAAGCGGGGCATTTTTTTCCTGCTTCAAGCCAGGGGCGGGGCAGCCCGGGTCGTCACAGATGAGGCAGTCCAATCCGCGGTGACATCACCGCCCGAAACCACTAGGGCACGGCTCCGTGGTGAGTTTGTGCGCCGTGCGCAGGAAGCCGGGAAGGATTACACCGTCGATTGGGTGCACCTGAAACTTAACGATCGCGCTCAGCACACTGTTCTTTGCAAGGACCCGTTCGCTGCTTTCGATGAGCGAGTGGATGCGCTGCTGGAGCGTCTGTGAGGTAACTGGCAGCGACGTCAGCCGCGGTGAGGAGTTACCCTAGATGAGTCTGCCTGTACCCGATGCATGGCCAGCCGAGTTATTTCCGACCATATCCTCACCAGTGAAAGAAGCACTGTGCGCAAAGTACTAGCGATTATCCTCCCCGCCCTGTTACTGCTGACGGCGTGTGGAGGGGCAGAAGAGGGCGAGTCTTCGGGGCAGGCCGGCGCCCTTGACTCCGTGACCGTCACGGTCGAGGACGAGAAGAAGGCACCCAAGGTGGAGTTCGATGCTCCCCTCGAAGTTTCCGAGCCTTCGGCAAAAGTGGTCTCAGTGGGAGACGGCGACACAGTTGCCGAAGGGGATCGTGTATCGATTCGTCTGGTCTCCCTTGACCCGGAGAAGGGTGAAGAGCTCGGCAATACTTACGACCAGCCCGAACCTCAGATTATTCCCCTGACTGACCAACTGAAGAAAACCGATGAAGCCCTCTATGAAGTGCTTGTTGGCGCAAAAGTTGGGGCACAGATTGCTTACATGATTCCGACCAAGGAATCCGAGGAAGCGCAGCTGCCCAAACAGCTTCTCGTTCTCAAGGTCGAGGACAGCGAAGCTTCGCCAGTGGCGATGAAACAAGATGAAGTGGAAAAGCTTGATGAGGCTGGCGCTCTACCCACTGCAAAGCTTAATGGAAAAGGCGTTCCCGCTATTACGATTCCCGAGGGCAAAGACGCGCCCGAGAAGGTCACTGTCCAGGTGCTGAAGCAGGGCGACGGCGCCGAAGTGACCAAGGAAAGTGCCGTCAGCGCCGAGTACCTGGGTGTTCGTTGGGAAGACGGCAAGAAGTTCGACTCCAGCTTCGAGGAAGGACGCGACCCGTTCGAGTTCTCCATGTCGGCACCGCGCGTCATAGAGGGTTGGACAGTCGCGGCTCTAGGCCACAAGAAGGGCTCCGAGCTCCTTGTCACCATTCCGGCCGAGCTGGCCTACGGCGAGGAACCGGGCGAAGGCAAGCCAGCTGGCGCGCTCGTTTTCTACATGAAGCTCGTCGATGTAAAAGCCGAAAAAGCGGAGTAAGGAACAGCATGTCATTTGGAAAACGCGAATACGATCGTCAGAAGCCTGAAATCGATTTCCCCGGAGTTGCGGCACCGGAGTCGCTCGTCATCAGGGACCTGATTGACGGTGATGGCACAGAGGTAAAGTCGGGAAGCACCGTTTCGGCTCACTACGTTGGTGTGGCGCATTCCACGGGCGAGGAGTTCGACGCCTCCTGGAACCGCGGCGCACCGCTCGATTTCAAGGTTGGTGTCGGGCAGGTCATCCAGGGATGGGACGAAGGCCTGGTAGGTATGAAGGTTGGTGGACGACGCCGGTTGGATATCCCGTCTTCCATGGCATATGGGGAGCGCGGCGCAGGTTCGGCGGTTGCCCCCGGGGAGTCACTGATTTTTGTTGTGGATCTTCTCGGCGTGCGTTAGCTCTACTCAATGAAAGCCGGGCGGCCGGCGCCTCAAGGCGCGTACCCGCCCGGCTTTCGCAACTCTGCATCATTTGGAAGGTAGCGTTGCACTTGTGTCTGCGAAACGTACCGAACGCCTGTTGAGCCTGGTTATGGCGCTGATGTCCTCGCGCCGTGGTTTCTCCAAACAGGAGCTGTTTGACGAGATCGAACTTTACCGTTCGGTGGCGAGTGACCAGGCGCGTGAAAAACTCTTTGACCGTGACAAGGCTGCTCTGCGAGAACAAGGCATTCCGGTCGAGACAATCCCAGGTGATTCATTGTTCGACAATGAGTCCGCGTCTCAGCGTTACCGGATCAATGTTGTCGAGTACAGTCTGCCGGAGCTGAACTTTTCCGCATCGGAACTGGCGGTGCTGGCTCTGGCAGCACAAATGTGGGAAAAGGCCGCCCTAGGCTCTGCCGCTCAGCGTGCCCTCAGGAAAGTTTCGGTACGTTCTGGCGAAACGTCCGACGTCGAGCTGCCGCTTGTCCAACCAAAGTTCAGTACTTCTGACCCATATTTCGATGAGCTGTGGCAGGCAACGTCACAGCGTCAGCGGGTGCTATTTGATTATGGATCGGCACGGTCTGAGATCGCTGAATCACGCACAGTACAGCCGTGGGGGTTGGGCAGTCGGTTCGGGCATTGGTATCTTGTCGGGTTTGATGAGTCACGCCAGGCTGAACGTTATTTCCGTCTGAGTCGAATCACGAGCACTGTCCGGGTTTTGACCGGCAGTTACACAGTGCCGTCCGACTTTTCCATCCACCGTTCTCTGGCTTCCCTGGACACTGCCTTCGAACAGCGCACTGCAAGGCTCCGGGTGCGGCGCGGAACAGGGCACGCGATTCGTCTCGATGGTGAGGTCATTGAGCGTGACGGGATGATGGATACTGTTCTCGTTTCGTTTACTGATCCAGCGGGAATGGCCGGGCGTCTGGCCGCCCTGGGCTCAAAGGTAGAGGTCATTGAACCGCAGGATCTCCGCGAAGCCGTCCATGAGTTATTGACCAGGGCTCTTGAACGTGCCCGAGAACAAGTTCCTGCGTTCACGGTTGATCAGGTGCCCTCCAGACCGCCCAGCAGTTCCAAAAGGTCTTCTGATGAGCATCTCGGTCGGTTGCTGGACCTCGTACCCTATGTACTGCATCGGCAGGGAGCCGACGTAGCCGGAACGGCGAGGCACTTCGGGGTCTCCACCACGCAACTCGTGAAGGATCTCGATTTGCTCTTTGTGAGCGGACCGAGGCACTACCCAGATCATTTGCTCGATGTGAGTTACGAAGACAACCGAATTTATATTGACAACGCGGACAAGTTCTCCGAGCCAGTACGGCTGGCAATGGACGAGGCTTATGCCCTCATCGTTGGCCTCCAGTCGTTGAAGTCGCTGCCCGGTGTTCATCACACTGACGCAGTTGAATCGGCTCTTGCCACACTGGCAGATGCTGCCGGAGGGGCGGGCTTTGCTGACGGCGTGCTCGGCAGCACTATCGCTGAGCGTGGTCTTGAAACACGGTTGAATGAGCTCCGGGGTGCTCTGGAGACCAGAAAACAGGTGCACTTGACTTATCTGGTTCCGGGACGCGATGAAATCACCAAACGTTCCGTCGACCCGTTGACGCTCTTCTCGCGGGACAACGATTGGTACATGGAGGCATGGTGCAGGTCCGTCGACGGTCTGCGCAACTTTCGATTGGACCGCATTATCGATGCTGTCGTCACGGATCTACCGTCCGCAGAGCAGGTCTCGCGTGCCGTTGATCACCGCTCCGGTGCGGGGCAGCTGTTCACACCGGATGAGAACGACGTCGCCGTGACGCTTGTCATCGACCGGCGCGCAGCCTGGATCGTTGATCGCTATCAGGCCACGCATACGGCGGATCTACCGGATGGCCGTATCGCTGCCGTGATTCCCGTGGCTACGACGTCCTGGGTTCCTGGGTTCGTCGCTTCCCACGGTGGCGACGTAACTGTGGCGGCGCCACAAATACTCCGGGACCGCGTCGAGGAATGGATTCTGGACTCGCTCGGGGTCTCGCCACTATGAACCAGTAGACTGAGGACATGCCTTGGTGGTCGTGGATCGTGTTGTGGGTTGCGCTCGTAGCGTTGACCCTGTTGTTCCTGATCTATTGCGGGTTCCGGCTGTACCGAGGTTTCTCAGTGCTCCTAGCAGAATTGGGCACAGCGTCATCCGTGCTGGACAGGCTTTCCGCTCCGGACCTTCAGCCCGAGGGCACGGATATACGCCACTTCGAGCCGGCCGTTTTCGCAGATCCATCCGAAATCCGCAGCGTGTACCGCTCGGGAAAGGCGCATCGGCAAGAGCTTCGGCGCGTCAACCGCGTAGCGCGTCGCATAGACCGTGGTCAACCAGTAGCTGTCCGGGACCTACCAGGTCTGTGACGTAGAGTTTAACTAGTCGAAAGGAACTCTCATGAGGCTTGAACCATGGCATTTTTTGATCTTGATCGCCATCGCATTGCTGCTCTTCGGTGCTCCCAAGTTGCCGGGACTGGCGCGGAGCCTGGGCCAGTCCATGCGGATCTTCAAATCTGAGGTCAAGCAGATGAAGGATGACGGCAACTCAGACCCGAAATCTTCGGAGTCAGACGGTTCGCCGGTCGAAGGACGGGTCGTGGACGGCTCTCATGCCGACTCATACAATCCACCCAGCGGCAACCCGGGGCACAATGACCGTTCCCACACTAAATCGCCAAACGATTCACCGTAGGCGCAATGGCTCTGCGCAAGGGGCGCACATCTAACCCTGAAGGGCGGATGGCCCTTAAAGAACACCTCAAGGAACTGCGAAACCGACTCTTCAAATGTGCGCTGGCGGTGGTGATTGGCTCTATCGCGGGGTTCTTCTTGTATAACCCTGTTATGCAAGAGCTCGCCCAGCCTATAGAGGAGATAAACAACAACACTGGCCGTGACGCAACACTGAACTTCGATGGCGTTGCTTCGGCCTTCGACTTCATGATTCAAATTGCCGTCTTCATTGGACTGATATTGGCCAGTCCCGTGTGGCTCTACCAATTGTGGGCCTTCGTCACGCCGGGTCTCAAACGTAAAGAGCGTCGCATAGCCCTGTCGTTTCTCGCTGTTGCAGTTCCTCTGTTCTTGGCAGGAATTGGACTGGCGTGGTTGGTCTTCCCAACGGCCATAGAGACGCTTACGGGGTTTACCCCCGAGGGTTTCTCCAACTTCATCTCCGTGACGGTCTTCGTACCCTTCTTCTTAAAATTGTCCCTGGCTTTCGGCATTGCTTTCTTGCTGCCCGTAGTTCTGTTCGGTCTGAATATGCTGGGAATTCTTTCCGGTCGGCAGATTCTCAAGAGCTGGCGGATTACCGTATTTCTAGTATGCGTTTTTGCTGCGATGGCTGCCCCAGGAGCCGATGCCATGAGCATGTTTTACCTGGCCGTACCCTTGTTGGCGCTGTTTTTTGTCGCGATCGGGCTGTGCGTACTCAATGACAAGCGGCGTGCGCGACGGATGGCTTCCGTGGTGGCCGAGACAGAGGCCACGGCGGACAAGGCGTCGCACATCGAGGGCCTGTAGCGCAACGCGACACCGGAGACTTGTAGTTCACTGTCGGTGCCAGCCTTTAGGGTGGGAACATGACGTCGCCATCGGAGCGATACGCCGAGGCCAAACAGCGGAACGCGTACGCAAAATCAGAGCTCTCCCGTTTCGAGGCCACGCTGGGCTTTGACCTGGATCCGTTTCAGCGGGAAGCCTGCACATCACTAGAATCCAACCGCGGGGTGCTTGTGGCGGCACCGACGGGCGCAGGAAAGACCGCGGTCGGCGAGTTTGCTGTACATCTAGCGCTCAACCGAGGGCTAAAGGCGTTTTACACAACACCGATCAAGGCCCTGAGCAATCAAAAGTACCAGGAGTTGGCCGCAGCCCACGGCGGCGATCGGGTAGGGCTGCTGACCGGCGATACCAGCATCAACTCGGACGCTGACGTAGTGGTGATGACCACCGAGGTTCTCCGGAATATGCTCTACGCGGGTTCCGAGGCGTTGAATAACCTGGGGTACGTAGTCATGGACGAGGTCCACTACCTGGCGGATCGTTTCCGCGGTGCAGTGTGGGAAGAAGTGATTATTCACCTTCCCGAAGACGTGCTCCTCGTGTCCCTGAGCGCAACCGTGTCCAACGCGGAGGAATTTGGGGCGTGGTTGGACACCGTCCGTGGACACACCGACGTCGTCGTATCCGAACACAGGCCCGTACCCCTCTGGCAACACGTCATGGTTGGCCGCGAACTGATGGAGCTATTCGCTTCCGACGTGCCCTTCGATGAGACCGTCGGGGCCGGGGACGTGGGTGCCCAGGACCGGTACACGGTCAATCCTGAACTCTTGCGTCTGGCTCAGGCCGAGTCTCGTTCGAATCAGCGCTCAGGCTGGGGGGCAGGTGTACGGAGGCGGGGACGGCAGCCTGCCCGGTCGGCTCCTCCTGAGCCTCGAGTACGGCGCGCTACTAGGCCACAGGTGATTGCCCGGCTTGACCAGGACGGGCTCCTTCCTGCCATTACCTTCATTTTTTCCCGTAACGGGTGTGATGGAGCGGTTCGTCAGTGCGTCGATTCCGGTATATGGCTCACTACTGAGCCGGAACGGCGCCGGATCAGCGCCATTGTCGAGGAGTCCAGTCAGAACATTCCGGAGGAGGATCTGGAAGTTCTCGGCTTCTGGACCTGGCGTGAGGGGCTCATCCGTGGATACGCGGCCCATCACGCGGGCATGCTGCCTACCTTCAAAGAAGTCGTGGAAAGGCTCTTCTCCCAGGGACTTGTGAAGGCGGTATTCGCCACGGAAACACTGGCACTGGGCGTGAACATGCCGGCACGTTCAGTGGTGCTCGAAAAGCTGGACAAGTTCAACGGAGAATCGCATGTGGATATCACCGCAGGGGAGTACACGCAGCTCACAGGCCGAGCAGGACGCCGGGGAATCGACGTGGAGGGGCACGCCGTCGTACTCTGGCAGCCCGGCACGGATCCTACAGCCGTTGCGGGTCTGGCATCCCGACGCACCTACCCACTGAACTCGAGTTTTCGACCCACGTACAACATGAGCATCAATTTGGTCGCCCAGTTCGGGCGGGACCGTTCGCGCAGAATTCTCGAATCGTCTTTTGCACAGTTTCAGGCTGACCGCTCCGTTGTTGGCCTGGCCCGCCAAGTCAGGAGCAGGGAAGAGTCGCTTGAAGGTTACAGCAGCTCTATAACGTGCCATCTCGGTGACTTTTCCGAGTATGCGGCGCTTCGACGGGAGCTCTCGGAGCTCGAATCCAAAGCTGCGCGCAATGAGTCACGGTCCAGAAGATCATCGACAGCCGAGTCCCTGCAGGATCTTCGACCCGGAGACATTGTTGAGGTGCCGCGCGGGCGTCTTCAGGGGTTCGCTGTGGTGTTGTCTGAGGACCGCAACTCGCGCGATCCTCGTCCCACCGTTCTAACGGAGGACAAACAGGTCCGTCGTCTGGGTACGCGGGATGTGGATACACCGCTGGAACCCTACTCGCGAATCCGTATACCTAAACACTTCAACCAGGACTCTCCGAAAGAACGCCGCGACCTCTCATCCTCGGTCCGCAATGCTCTTCGCGAGAAGCGGCCCGCTCGCTCCGCCGAAGCGCAGCCCGCTCGCCGGGGTAACCAGCAGGAGATGGCAGCCACGGAGCTTCGCCGGAAATTGCGGGCGCACCCGTGTCACGGCTGCAGCGATAGAGAGAGCCATGCTCGCTGGGCGGAGCGCTGGTGGAAACTTCGCCGCGAAACCAACCAGCTCACGTCGCAGATTCAGGGTCGTACCAATACCATCGTCAAGACCTTCGACCGTGTATGCGAGGTGTTGCTGCATTATGGCTACATGGTAAGAACAGAGTCGGGACTGGCCATAACCCCCGTTGGCAGCCGGCTGAAGCGAATTTACGGCGAGAAAGATCTTCTGGTTGCGCTGTCCCTCGAGCATGGGGCCTGGGATGGATTGGACGCGGCAGAGGTGGCTTCGCTGGCTACGGTGCTCGTCTATCAGGCAAAGCGAGAAGAACGCGGCATGCGTCCTTCCATGCCGGGGACCGCCATGGAGCCCTCCGTAGATGTCATAGTCCGACAGTGGTCTCAGCTGACAGATCTGGAAGTGGCACACAAGCTGCCCGAGACAGGGGAGCCGGAACTGGGCCTTGTATGGCCCATGTACAAATGGGCCAGAGGCAGCTCGCTGCAACAAGCGTTGAAGGGAACCGAGCTGGCGGCCGGAGACTTTGTCCGGTGGGCCAAGCAGGTGATAGATCTACTGGATCAACTCGCACAGGTTCCTGACTTGCCAGCCGGGTTGCACGTCACATGCATCCGGGCTGTTGCCAGCATCGGCCGGGGTGTCGTTGCCTATTCGAATATTTCCGAATGATCCGAAAAGTCAGTATCTTTCGTAGGAGTTGATCTCTGGTGCCCGTCCTTCCTAGTGGAACATCCACATCCAGGCCCATTCTATATCGCAATGGTTCCGTCTATAGCGCTGCTGACCCCTTTGCCACGGCGATGCTGGTCGATGGTGACACTGTTGCCTGGGTTGGCTCAGAATACGCGGCAACGTCGATCGCGGATCACTCGATGGACGTCGTGGATCTAGACGGGGCGCTGATCACTCCAGGCTTTGTCGATTCCCATGTCCACCTGACGGAGACGGGCATAGCTCTGGCATCGGTGGACCTCAGTGGTATCGGATCGCTCGCCGAGCTTCTTTCTGTGGTGGAACGTGCAGCTGACCGTTCTACTGGAATGATCGTCGGGTTTGGGTGGGACGAATCCTTCTGGCCGGAGCGGAGGTGGCCTAGCGCGGCAGAACTAGATGCGGCGTCGGGCCACAGGGCTGTCTATTTAGTGCGCGCGGACATCCATTCCGCGGTGGTATCCGGGACGTTCGCAGCGTCTCTGCGGCTGCAGGACGAGAATGGATGGGACAACGGGTTTGTTGTCCGCGAGGCACACGAAGTGGCACGCAGTGCTTCGCGTCAATTGACGCTCGAGCAGAGGCATCATTTTCAAACAGCTGCGTTCTCTCACGCCGCATCGCGGGGGATCGTGGCGGTTGCCGAGATGGCTGCCCCGCACATATCACCGGTGGAGGATTTGCGACTGTCACTAGGGCTCGACGGCGCTGAGGATCACCATCCGCGTCCTGAAGTCCTCCCGTATTGGGGACAAGTAGTGTCTTCTGCGGACCACGCACGCGAGGTGGCAGACCAATTTGAAGGTCGGCTGTTGGGGCTGGCAGGGGATCTCAACATTGACGGTTCCATAGGGTCATACACTGCTGCTTTACGCGAGGGGTACAGCAATGCTGGGGACTCCACCGGGACCTTGTTCCTTGGTCCTGCAGAGGTGGCCGCCCATTTGTGCGCTGCAACCGAGGTAGGCCTCCAAGCCGGATTCCACGTTATCGGAGACCGCGCGCTGGATACAGTTATTGAGGGACTTCGACTCGCCGAACGTCGCGTAGGACTCGATAGGCTTTTGGCAGCCGGACACCGGTTGGAGCATGTGGAGATGACTGACGACGACGCCGTCGCGTCTCTTCTGCGCTTTGGCGTCACCTGCAGTATGCAGCCGGGGTTTGATTCCACCTGGGGCCGGCCTCAGGGCATGTATAGCCAGCGTCTGGGGGAGCGGTCAAAGCTGATGAACAGAGTTGGTACCTTGATTTCTGCTGGGGTTCCGGTCTCGCTCGGTTCAGATTCACCGGTAGTACCAATGGATCCCTGGTCGGCGATCCGCGGCTGTATGCAGCTCGGTAACGAGCGAGAACGCATTTCCGCGAGGGCAGCCTTCATTGCGCATACCAGGGCTGGTTGGCGCGCTGCACGGAACTCGAACCCCATGCTGGGGCAGCTTGCCCCGGGTACTCCTGCCTCGTACGCGGTATGGCAGGTCGAGGAGCTCATGGTGCAAACCCCGGATAACCGTGTCCAGTCCTGGAGCACCGATCCGCGGGCGGGGACCCCGTTACTGCCGGCGCTCGATTCAGAGAAACCACCCCTGTGTCTGAGGACGGTCCACAGAGGCAACGAATTGCACAACGATCCCGCGTTTGGCTGACCATTCAGGATCTTTTCAGACTTTCCCAAAAAGTCTGGGGCAATACCGCACCCCTCTGACGTGCACCGATGAACGTTGGAGCACGTCAGAGCAGGATTGACACGGGGGAGGGGATTAGTAGGCTGGAGAACCTACAGGTTGCAAACTTTGGCCGTCCGTTGCTGTCAGCTTCTCGGTGAGGGTGAGTGTTTCCTGGCCGGAGAGTAACGGCGTCTGCCATTGGGGTACCCCCGCAGACACCGCCCCGGCACTGCAATGAGGTGGGTTGGCGCGTCATTAGAAAACAGGTCCGGTCTGTTGGCTGTTTCTGGTCCGAAGGCGCGTGGACCCACCCGCGGCAGATCCGCCTGCCGAACCACTTTGCCAGCTGGCCTATACTGGAACACTTGCTGTGTGCATCTGCCATAGTCCAGCTGCGTTCCAGCAGCCGCGAACAGCCTAGGAAGGTATCTGAGTGCGGGTCCTAACCATCATTCCCACCTATAACGAGATTGAGTCGCTCCCCGACACACTGTCGCGACTGAGAACATCTGTTCCGGATAGCGACGTTCTGGTGGTTGATGACAACAGTCCTGACGGAACCGGTGAGTTCGCTGATGGAATTGCCGCGGAGGACCATAACGTTCACGTTCTTCATCGACAGGGCAAAGAGGGCCTCGGGGCAGCGTACATCGCCGGTTTTCGTTGGGGCTTGGAACGCCAGTATGACGTACTCGTGGAAATGGACGCCGATGGTTCACACCGCCCCGAAGAACTAATGTCCCTGCTTGCCGCGGTGGATGAAGGCGCAGACCTGGTTATCGGATCCCGCTGGGTTCCGGGGGGTAGCGTGGTCAATTGGCCACTGCACCGCAAACTCATCTCGCGAGCTGGTAGCACCTATTCCCGGCTTCTGCTCGGTCTCCGGCTTCGCGATATCACCGCCGGTTACCGCGCCTTTCGTCGGACAACGTTGGAGAGCGTAGACCTCTCGCAAATCGAGTCTGTAGGCTATGGGTTTCAAGTCGACATGACATTTCGCGTAGCGCGCCAGGGAATGCATATTGTGGAGGTTCCCATCACCTTTGTGGAGCGTGTTTTGGGGGATTCAAAAATGAGCGGAAACATCGTGGTCGAAGCCATGCTGAATGTCACGCGCTGGGGCTTACAAGCCCGTTGGGCGACATTGACTCAGCGCTGACTGGTCCGCGTACTGGATTAGCGCTTAAACGTGTAGGGCCGGGGCACATGCCCCGGCCCTACACGTTTAAGAAAAGCTCATGCTGAGCGACGACGTTGGCGCAGCTTGGTCAGGCGGTCCTTGAGGATCTGCTCGAGTTCTTCGACCGACCTGCGTTCAAGGAGCATATCCCAGTGGGTGCGCACTGGCTTGTCGTTGGGGTTGATCGGTTTTTCTCCATCAACAATGATGGCTTCTTTGCCCGTCTTGGAAACCCATACCGGAGGAATTTCTGCTTCGGAGGAGAAGGTGACGAAGACCCTCTCGCCGTCGCTGCAACGGTATTCGACGCGCTGGCGCGGTGCTGGCTCGACGCCTGACTCCGTTTCCATGCTCTGCGCACCGAGGCGCATGCCCCGCAGGCTGCGATCGCTCATGTGTGACGGCTCCCTAAAGTAGTTCTGACGGTGTGCCTTCGGAAAGAAGGAAAGTCTTCGGCTGGCATTGGATTTACCAGACTCCAGGCATAACGTGTAAGGTGCCCGGCATATTCCGCCAGACACCGTACACATCTGCGGTTTTTATAGTAGAAGAGTCAATTATACGCTATGATCCCTGGCCAACAGGTCCAGAGTCCATCGATGATGAGGCTGCGTCCGGGGTGGAGTTTCCGAGTACGTCGCCAATACCCTTGAGTGCTTCGCCTATTTCGCTAGGAATGATCCACAGCTTGTTAGCGGTTCCGTCAGCGAGCTTGGGCAGAGTCTGCAAGTACTGGTACGCCAGCAGTTTCTGCGTTGGATTTCCCGCGTGGATGGCGCCGAAGACCTTCTCGATAGCCTGTGATTCGCCGTCGGCCCGGAGAATTGCCGCCTTTGCGTCGCCCTCGGCGGCGAGGATCGAGGCCTGCCGCTGACCCTCGGCCGTGAGAATGGCGGACTGCTTGGTGCCCTCCGCCGTGAGAATGGCCGCACGGCGGTCACGTTCGGCACGCATCTGCTTTTCCATCGAGTCCTGAATGGACAGGGGCGGGTCAATGGCTTTGAGCTCAACACGGCCAACCCGGATGCCCCACCTGCCGGTTGCTTCGTCGAGGACACCGCGCATCTGACCGTTGATCTGGTCCCTGGATGTCAGCGCTTGTTCGAGGTTCAGGCCGCCAACGACGTTTCGGAGTGTCGTTATTGTGAGTTGCTCAACGGCCTGAATGTAGTTTTGGATTTCGTAGGTCGCCGCGCGAGGGTCCGTCACCTGGAAATAGACGACGGTGTCGATTGAGACCACCAGGTTGTCCTCGGTGATAACCGGCTGTGGTGGGAAGGAAACCACTTGCTCACGGAGGTCCAGCATTGGCAGAACCCTGTCCACGAACGGAATCAGGATGGTTAGTCCCGGGCCAAGGGTGCGCTGGTACTTACCAAGGCGTTCGACGACGCCTGCCCGTGCTTGCGGAACGATCCGGATGGACCTGACCAGAATGATCAGTACAAAAATGACGAGAACGATCAGGACTACGGTGAGACCTATCGATCCGGCGCTGGCGCCGTCGTTCATATTTCCCCTTGTATGTTGGGTTGTAGTGAATTGATCCCGTTATGGGAGCAGAGATCCGGAGTCTGTCTGCCTCAAGGCATGGACCACGGCGGTGGCCCCGTCGATCCTGGAAACGGAAACGCGTTCCCCTGCCTGGACCGATGAACCATCAGCAGTTTTTGCCGACCATGTGTCGCCACCAAGTTTCACGAGTCCTGAGGTGCCTGTTACCGGTTCCAGCGTCATGGCTGTTTCCCCAATCAGACGTTCCATGTTGGTTCGTTGCTCACGCGGGCCCTTTTTCAGGTGTTTCAGAGCGATAGGCCGAACAAGGACGATCATCAGCAGGGCGACGACGCAGAACACGACAACCTGCAGCACGAACGGTGCACTCAGGAATGTGGCAATCAGGGCCGCGAGCGCGCCAGCCGACAGCATGAGAAAGAAGAGGTCAAGCGTCAGGGATTCGATCGCGGCGAGAGCCAGGAACAGGACCAGCCAGAGGATCCAGATGTTTTCGACGATCCATTCGAACATTGCTCCCCCTGGAGTCTGTTGCGATTCCCGTAAAGGTCTGCGACGCGGGTTGCCTTTGCCAGAGACGCCGGTACCTCTATCATGCCTGAAGTGAGGCTGGTTACATAGTCGATGGGATCGGAACCGTGGCAACAGGCCCAAATACCTGGAGGCTGAAGCGTGCGGTGACGTCCAGACTGGTTAGGCAGGACGCAGAAGATTCGACCGCTTCGACCGTCGTGTGGAACGCAGAAGGGCCCATGAGGACGGCGTTGACGACGTCGAACTGGTTCAGGTGCATCGAGTAGGAAATCTCCCTTGACTCAAGCTCCTCAAAAAGTGGCTGCACCGACTTGCGTAGGTCACTGGCCTTGTCTTCGTCCACGTCGAGCATCCCGACGGTTTCCCGCAGTTCCTGAAGGTGGCCTGGCAGCGGGGTGACAACAACGAGTCGGCCGTCCGGTCGCAGGACACGATGGAACTCAGAGAAGTTGCGTGGCGCAAAAATGTTGATGATGACATCAATAGCCGCGTTTTGTAGGGGTAGCCGCTGCCAGACGTCCCACACTAGGCTCAAGGGCCGGCCCTCGGTGCGGGCGCAGCGCCGGAGTCCGTATCTGGAGATATCGAGCGCCACCGCGTCGGTCCCGACGATTCTTTGTTGCAATCGTTCGAGGTAATAGCCTGTCCCGGCTCCGACGTCGAGCAGCAGTGACGCCTCCACGTTTACGCTGCGCTGTACTGCATCAGCGACAGCGTCCGCCAGGGGCACGTAGTGACCAACGTTCTGAAAGTTCTCCCGCGCACGCACCATGTCGGCGGTGTCGGCCTGAAATTTCGTTCCACGGCCGGTGAGAAGATTGTAATAGCCCTGTTTCGCAGCGTCGTAGTGATGTCCCTGCCGGCACGCCAGCTGGTCCACGTCAGAAATGAACATGCTGCCGCGGCAAACCGGGCAGCTGAGTGCATCGATGGGAGAGGAGGTCACCGACCCATCGTAAAGCTACTCGCCACTGCTCAACTGAATTCGCACCGATAGTGCCTTCGGACTACGCTCAGGGGGTGAAACCAAGTGACTTGTGTCTCCTTAATTCTCTGTCCGCGCCAACACTTCATTCGTCGGGGGACCGGGTAGCCGTCTCCGTGACAAGGCCGGATTTCGACGCCGACAGTTATGTCGGCCAGATATGGGAAGTACCCACCGGCGCTGGCAACCCACGGCGTCTCACCCGAGGGTTTCGGGATACGTCTCCACAATATTCGCCTGACGGAACGCTGCTGGCCTTTCTGCGTGCCGGACCAGACTCTCGTCCTCAGCTGACCATGATGAGGACCGACAGCGGCGAACCGATGGTTATCTCCGATCAGCACAGCGGAGTGTCGTGGTTTTCTTGGGCGCCCGACTCCCGGAGCGTGGTATTCACGTCCAGAGTTGCCGAACACGGACGGTACGGGACGGTCGACGGCATCAGCGCCAGCGCCGAGGACCCCCGTCTGATCACCGCCAAAAAGTACCGGATGAACGGATTGGGCTATAGCACGGACCAGCGAAGCCATGTATTCGTGATGGAAGTACCGGATCCGGATGCGGAACCCTATATAAAACCGGTAGGCCGTGCAGCCGAATCCCGGAAGGAAAGTGACAGCGCTGAGTACAGCGGCTTCCCTCCCGTGCATCAGCTGACCTCCGGCGACACCGACTACGGCGACCCAGTATTTAGCACGAACGGCCAAAAGGTTCTCTTTAGTGGTTCACCTGTTGCAGGTGCGGACGACATGCTGATGTCGGTACTGTACGAGGCGCCGAAGGATGGCGGCGAACCCTCGGTCATCCGGACACCTGAGGGCATTGGTTGTTCACGGCCGGTCCAAAGCGACGATGGAGCATTGCTGTACTTTCTAGGCAGCGATCTTGGCCCCGCCGGTGTGGATTTTGTTGCGCGCAACTCTGCCCTCTACGCCATGCCTGCAGGCGGGGGAGCGGACGCCGACCGGCTGACGGACCCGGAGAGTATCGATCCAGATGAGGTTGGCGACATCATCCCGCTGGCATCTGGCGGAGTGCTCGTCTTCAACCGGACCCGCGGTACCGGGCAGCTCTTGCATATTTCGGCGGACGGAACGCTCGACGTCGTATCGTCCGGTGAGCGAATCATCACGGGGGCCGCCGCAGCCGGTACAACCGTCGTCGCCACCTATACGGACCCGGCCACCGCAGGGGATGTTGCCAGGGTCGACGGCGGCTGGCGCCCCCTGAGTGACTTCTCCAAGGACCTCAGAGAACAGACGCGGATCGAAGCGCCACGGGAAGTGACGTTCACCGCACCGGACGGTTACCCTGTCCACGGCTGGTTGGTCCTGCCACCCGGTGAGGGCCCGCACCCCGTTCTGCTGAACATTCATGGCGGCCCGTACGCACAGTATGGCGTTGGACTTTTCGATGAAGCTCAGGTCTATGCCCAGGCCGGCTACGCCGTCCTGATGTGCAACCCGAGAGGGGCCGCCGGTTACGGGCAGGAACACGGACGCGTCATCAAGGAGGCCATGGGAACCGTTGACTTCGACGACGTCATCGCGTTCCTTGAGGGTGCCCTCGATGCGAACCCCGAGCTGGACGGTGAGCGGCTGGGTATCATGGGCGGATCCTATGGCGGCTACCTGACCGCCTGGACCATCTCGCAGGATCACCGGTTCACCGCAGCGATCGTGGAACGCGGCTTTCTGGATCCGCCGTCCTTCATCGGTTCCTCCGATATCGGCTGGTTCTTCGGTGGCGCGTATACAGGAACGGATCCGGAGAAGGTCCGTGACCAGAACCCGTTTGCGCACATCGATGCCGTGCAGACGCCCACGTTCGTGATTCATTCCGAAGAAGATCTGCGTTGCCCGCTAGAACAAGCACAGCGCTATTACACGGCCTTGAAGCTCAATGGAGTCCAAACGCAGCTGCTGATCTTCCCCGGCGAGAACCACGAACTCTCACGTGCCGGAACGCCCTGGCACCGCCGGCAGCGTTTCGAGCACATCCTACGGTGGTGGGCCCATTATCTGCCCACTGCTCAGAACGCACCCGACGAGCCCGGCCAGTAGACGCGATTCCAGAGTCATCATCCACAATTCGGAGGCATCATGAATACGAAACCCCAAGAAGGCGGTCCTGACGCCAGTAAGAGGCAGGCACTCGATGCCGACATTGCTGCATTGAAGGCTGGGGAGCAGCGCTGGGCTCAGACGGATGGGCCGGGCCGGTCCGCGCTGTTGGCCGCGCTCCATGAAGCTGTTGGTCTCGCAGCGAAAGAGTGGGCGAAGACAGCTGCTGAATTCAAAGGTATGGACCCAGAATCTCCGTTCATTGGTGAGGAGTGGACGTCCGGGCCCTACGCGGTCCTTTCCGCTCTCACCGTCCTGCGCGAAAGCGTCGATGCAATCGACCGGGGTGAGAGCCCAGTTGAGAAGACCCGCTTCGGGCATGCTCCCGGTGGACGGGTGACCGTACCCGTTCTTCCCCACAACTCTTATGAAGCGCTTCTGCTGCACGGTTTCAGCGCGGACGTCTGGATGCTGCCGGGAGTGACATCGGGTGAGGTTAGGTCAACGGCTGGACTGGGTGCGCTCACGCCTGAGGCGACCGGCGGCGTCGGCCTCGTCCTTGGCGCTGGCAACGTTACGTCAATTCCAGCGTTGGATGTCCTCTACTCACTGATCGCCGCAAACCGTGTCAGCATTTTGAAACTCAACCCGGTAATGGACGCCATGGGCCCGGTGTTCGAGAACGCCTATGCTCCCTTGATCAGCAGGGGGCTGTTGCGCATAGTCAGTGGAGGTGGCGACGTCGGCGGTTACCTTGCGCATCATCCAGACATCTCCCATGTCCACATCACCGGTAGTGCCGCGACGCACGACGTCGTTGCCTTTGGCCCTGGAGAGGAGGGCCGACGGCGGAAGGCCGCCGGCGAGCCGAGCCTCGACAAGCCCATGACGAGTGAACTCGGTGGCGTCTCACCGATCATCGTGGTGCCGGGGGAGTGGACCGATGCGGACCTGCGTTACCAGGCGGAGCACGTGGTGACTCAGCGCCTCCATAATGGGGGCTACAACTGCATCGCCGGACAAACGGTCCTTGTCAGTTCCGAGTGGCCACAGAAGGACAAGTTCCTGGACGCTATTCGCGATGTTCTCAATGAGGTGCCGACACGCGACGCTTGGTACCCGGGAAGCGATGATCGCGTGTCGGCTGCGCTGGAGTCGTATCCGCAGGCGGAACGTCTGGGTCCGTCGGGGCAACGCCTGCTGGTAGATGTCAGTACGGACGCTGACACCATGCAGAATACCGAGTACTTTGCGCCGGTTCTGGGATTCCTTGAGCTGCCGGGGTTGGAGCAGGATTTCCTGGACCAGGCAGTCAAAACCGTCAACGACGACTTCCTTGGCACGCTGGGCGCTAACGTCATCGTCGCGCCAGAGACAATGAGCAGCCTTGGGCACGGCTTCGATGAAGCGATTGCGAACCTGCGATACGGCACCATCGCGATCAATGCCTGGACTGCACTTGGCTTCCTCACCGCCGCGGCGCCGTGGGGAGCATACCCGGGCCATACTCTGGAGAACGTTGAAAGTGGAATCGGTGTGGTTCACAATGCGTTGTTGCTTCAGAATCCTGAGAAGACAGTGGTTCGAGGACCGTTCCGGCCCTTCCCGCGGTCTGTTCGGCATGGTGAGTTTGCGCTCTTTCCAAAACCACCATGGTTTGTCACGGCCAGAAGCGCCGCAGCAACAGGGCGCCTGCTCACCGAATTCGCAGCCAAGCCGGGTTGGCTGAGATTACCTGGTATTTTTGCCAAAGCATTTCGTGCCTAGGGCCTCGGGCCGGTGAAGTCCCTGAAAACTGAACGCCTGGTCTTACGACCGTGGGAAAGAAGCGATGCTGAGTTCGTCTACGACATGTACTCACGATGGGATGTTCAACGCTATATCGGGCAGATCCCCAGGCTGATGCAGGACACTGATGAGGCGCGGACCCGCATTGAGCGTTGGCGGACGTCATTTGATGGCGTACATGGGATCTGGGCAGCCCAACGGGTGGAGGATTCCCGGCTGGTGGGCACCATTCTGCTCAAGTCCATACCGTCCTCCGGAATCGAACCGCTGGAACCCTCGGGCGATACGGAAGTGGGATGGCATTTTCACCCGGATTTCTGGGGGCAGGGCTATGCTTCAGAGGGAGCCGCAGCTGCGTTGAACAGCGGGTTCGAGGCAGGCTTGGAACGGATTGTCGCGGTAACCAACCCGGAGAATCTGTTGTCCCAACGAGTGTGCTCGAGGCTTGGGATGAAAGCGCAAGGACTCACCGATCAGTATTACAACTCCACGTGCGAGTTGTTTGTCGCAAACCGACCACCGGAGCTCGGATAATTAGATGGAGACGCAATGAGCAAGGGCGCAAAAACTTCCTCGGAGCATCCAGCTGAGATGCACGTCGCCGATAGCCACGATCTGATCCGCGTCCAGGGTGCCCGTGAGAACAATCTCAAGAACATCGACCTCGACATCCCCAAGCGCCGGTTGACGGTGTTTACAGGTGTATCCGGCTCAGGCAAGAGTTCTTTGGTGTTCGCAACAATTGCCGCGGAATCGCAGCGGATGATCAACGAGACCTACAGCGCCTTCGTCCAGGGCTTCATGCTGTCGCGGGCTCGTCCTGACGTTGATGTGCTGGAGGGACTGACAACGGCGATCATCGTCGATCAGGAACGGATGGGGGAGAATCCCCGGTCAACTGTCGGTACGGCAACCGATGCTAATGCGATGCTGCGAATTGTCTTCAGCCGCCTCGGACAACCACAGATTGGCTCACCCCAGGCATATTCGTTCAATGTTGCATCGATCAGCGGTGCCGGGGCAGTGACCTTGGATCGGGGCGGCGAGAAGGTCCAAGAGCGTCGCAGCTTCAGCATCACTGGGGGTATGTGCCCGCGCTGCGAGGGAATGGGCAGGGTCTCCGATATTGACCTGAGCGCCCTCTACGACGACAGCCTCTCACTCAATGAGGGAGCCATTACGATTCCGGGGTACAGCATGGATGGCTGGTACGGCCGGATTTTTCGCGGCTGCGGCTTCTTCGACCCCGACAAAGTGATCGGCAAGTACACGAAGCGGGAAATGGGCGATCTGCTCCACAAGGTGCCGACGAAAATCAAGGTAGAGGGGATCAACCTCACCTATGAAGGGCTGATCCCAAAGATCCAGAAGTCGTTCCTCTCAAAGGACATCGATTCCCTTCAGCCACATATCCGCACCTTTGTTGATCGGGCGGTGACATTCCAAACGTGTCCGGAGTGTGAAGGGACAAGGCTCAGCGAGGAGGCCCGGTCCTCGAGAATCAACGGGAGCAACATCGCCGATCTCTGCGCCCTGCAGATCAGCGATTTGGCCGAATGGGTGCACCACCTCGATGAGCCGTCGGTTGGCCCCTTGGTCACGGGCCTTCAGCATCTACTCGATTCTTTCTCTGACATTGGCCTGGGATACCTGTCACTGGACCGTCCCGCAGGCACTTTATCCGGGGGAGAGGCGCAGCGAACCAAGATGATCCGTCATCTCGGCTCGGCGCTGACGGACGTCACCTACGTCTTTGACGAGCCAACGATCGGCCTGCATCCGCACGACATTGAGCGGATGAACAAGCTGCTGCTGCAGCTGCGGGATAAGGGCAATACCGTCTTGGTCGTTGAGCACAAGCCAGAGACGATTGCGATTGCCGACCACGTTGTTGATCTCGGCCCTGGCGCAGGCACGAAGGGTGGGTCCGTGTGCTTTGAGGGCACTCTTGAGGGGCTGCGGGGGAGCGAGACAACAACCGGCCACCACCTCGATGACCGGGCTGTCCTGAAGGATTTATTACGTTCACCCACGGCTTCATTTGAGATTCGGGGTGCTTCGACGCACAACCTCCAGGACGTTGACGTCGATATTCCGTTGGGGATGCTCTGCGTACTCACTGGTGTGGCAGGCTCCGGTAAGAGCTCGCTTATCAGCGGTTCAGTGGCAGGCAGGGAAGGCGTTGTGGTCATTGACCAAGGCGCAATCCGCGGTTCACGGCGGAGTAATCCCGCCACGTACACGGGCCTGCTGGACCCGATCCGCAAGGCTTTCGCAAAGGCCAATGGGGTCAAGCCAGCGCTGTTCAGCTCAAATTCCGCGGGGGCTTGTCCCACCTGTAATGGTGCGGGCGTCATTTACACGGATTTAGGCGTCATGGCCACCGTAGAGTCCACCTGTGAGGAATGCGGTGGGAAACGGTTTTTGTCCTCCGTGCTGGATTATCAGCTGGGCGGACAGAACATTGCTCACGTTCTGGCGATGCCGGTCACTCAGGCAGAGGAATTCTTCGGGGACGGCGAGGCTCGGACGCCGGCCGCTCAAAAGATCCTGCAACGCCTTGTCGACGTCGGACTGGGCTACATCAGCCTTGGCCAGCCTCTCACAACACTCTCTGGCGGCGAACGCCAGCGCCTCAAGCTTGCCACCCGAATGGCTGAAGATGGCCGTGTTTACGTTCTCGACGAGCCCACCACTGGATTGCACCTAGCCGACGTCGAGAATCTGCTCGAAATGCTTAACCGGTTGGTCGACTCTGGAAAATCGGTCATCGTCATTGAACACCATCAGGCAGTGATGGCCCACGCCGATTGGATCATTGATCTGGGGCCAGGCGCCGGACACGACGGCGGCCGCGTCGTTTTCGAAGGCACGCCAGCGGACCTTGTCGCGGCGCAATCAACCCTGACTGGGAAGCATCTAGCAGCGTACATCGGGACTTGAGCTCTGGCCGTTGTTGAGCTCTATTAGCCTCTATCGATCTGCTCCACGAAAACGCCGATAATCTACATTATGTCAAGTAACGTGTTAATCGGTCATTTAGGAACAATGTAGCTGCTTCCCGTTATACGCATGGATGCAGCCGATGCCGTTCGCTTATCAGTCATACAATCCATCAATCCTTGCATAGCCTGTGCGCACCGTTTTCCTAATAGGTACTGAACAGCCGGGGCTGCTAGCTTTCGCTCTGGGCCGCCACCTGGACGACGCCATCAACAATCCTCGTTTTCAGGGCCGCTTGTGGTGCAGTGGCAGGACCACGAATCACTCCCCCGCTGTCCAGCGCGAATGTGCTCTGGTGCCACGGACAGACAACGCACGGGCTTCCACCGACGTCGGCCACTGAGCCCTCGTGGAGTGGTCCGGCGAGGTGGCTGCAAACATCAGACAATACATAGATTTTTTGACCGCGACGATAGACGGCCAAGGATGAACCCTCAAGCGCCCGCTGAGACAGCTGATTCTCCGGGAAGTCTGTGAGGAGGCCCAGATCCTGCCAGCCCTTGCCCTCGAAGCTGGTGAGATCGTCGGAATGGTCCATACCCACTTTTTGCCTGAACGACAGGTGTCCGCCCAGAAAACCTCCGGCCAATACAACCACCAGGCCACTGTAAGAGAGTGCCTTTCCTGCCACGCTCCGCTGAGCAGCGCGCTGCTGCCAGGAAGCGGCATAGAGCAGGACTGCCATGAGGTTCGCCGTCGAATGAACTATGCCCACGCGCTGTTGCGATGGATCAGTCTCCGACCAGTCGGCGTAACCGCTGGCGGCTGCTGGGGCAGCACTGAGGACCCCGACGCCGATCAACGTCCGGGCTGCCCGCTCCGTGCCCGGAATGACGTCTAGGATAGCGGCGGAGATCCAGGATCCAAGAGGAACTTGAACCATGAGTGGATGCAATGGATGGCCTAGTGGGACGCCATGGAGTAGGTCCCGGACATGTTGCGGTTGAAGAACCTTCTGGACCACTTCCCTGACCCTGTTGACAATCGGATCGAGGCTCTGTAACTTTTCAAGCCGGACCACGAGGTCCGAGGGCCGAATGTTCACCATGGGACTCCCCTGCCGTTCCACTCTCTGCCGATGCTGAGATACCAGCCTGACGCGCTTCCCCAAAGCATACTTACTGTGTTCGCGCTTCGCTAGGGTGCGACGAGCGAATTCCAGGGCCTGTGCGCTGAGCCGCTACGGTTGAGGCATGGTGTCGAATCAACACGCGGAGCACTCCCCCAAACGCTGGGTCCTCGTTCTGCTGACGGACCTGCTGCTCGTCCTCGCTTTTGCGACCATGGGCCGCACCCAGCATGAAAGCGGTCTGACGGCGATGGGAATTCTGTCGACGGCGGGACCGTTTCTGGTAGCATGCGTCGCCGGATGGTCGATCACCCAGAACTGGAACTCACCGATCCGCTTCTGGCCCAACGGCGTCCTGGTATGGCTCGTTACAGTTATCGGCGGACTAACCTTGCGTTCGCTTCTTGAACACCCCCCAGCGCTCAGTTTTCAGATTGTTACTCTGCTGGTTCTGGGAGCGCTGCTACTCGGTCACAGGCTCATCCGCGGTTCCCTCGGAAGACTTAAGAATGCTGCGGACTCGAAGGGCAAATAGACTTGGCGCATATCACCACGCATCTAGAAGGAAGGCCAACCATGATCACCGCATTCGTTCTCATCCAGACGGACTCGAAGCGAATCCCGGAGAGCGCACAAGAAATCTCTGAGATCGAGGGTATCAGCGAGGTCTACTCAGTGACCGGAGGTTGTGACTTGATAGCCATAGCCCGGGTGGACCGGCACGAGGATCTCGCGGATGTCATCGCTGACAGGCTGTCAAAGATCCAGGGCGTGGTCGAGACCACAACCCAGATCGCTTTCCGTTCCTACTCGTCGAACGATCTGGACGCAGCCTTCTCCCTGGGCCTCGAATAGGTTATTTTATTGGGTCGCCTCCACCCATCGATCCAACACCGCAGAGGCGGCACCGGAATCAATGGAATAACGCGCTGCATCCAGGTTTGCCCGAATGCGTTCGCTGGCCAGTCCGGTGGCCGTCGTATCAGCGGCTGCCATGCCTGCGGCGGCATTGAGCACGACGGCGTCCCGCACCGGTCCGTGATCGCCCGCGAGGACACTCCTGACAACACTTGCGTTGTAGCTCGGGTCGCGGCCCTTCAAAGCGTCGACGGGCACCACATCCAGACCAAAATCCGAGGGCGATACTGTCGACGGCGTCACGATCCCTTCCCGGACATCCCATATGTGGGATGGGCCCGACGTCGTCATCTTGTCCCGACCATCACTGCCTCGGAAGACCAGCGCCTGAGTGCCTCGTCGCGCCAGAACACCGGCCATTAGCGGTGCCATACGCGAATCAGCCACACCGAGTGCCTGGTAGCCAACACGGGCGGGATTGGTCAAAGGGCCCAGGACGTTGAATGCGGTTCGGATCCCCATGTCCCGCCGGGTCACGGCCGCGTGGCGCATTGAGGGATGAAAGACCTGGGCGAAACAGAAGGTGATGCCAACCTCATCAGCTACTTCTGCCACTCTCTCCACTGGAAGATCCAGGCGCACACCGAGTGCCTCGATGACGTCTGCGGCTCCGGATGCACTGGACGCGCCCCTGTTGCCGTGTTTGACAACTTTGAGCCCAGCCCCGACGACAACCAGCGAAGACATAGTCGAAATGTTGAGAGTCTCCAGCCCGTCTCCTCCGGTTCCAACGATGTCCAGCGCCGGGCCTCTCACGCTGATCCGGTGGGCACGGGCGAGCATGGCTTCAGTCAAGCCCGTCAGTTCCTCGACAGTCTCGCCTTTTGCTGCCAAGCCCATGAGAAAAGCTGCCAATCTGGAAGGACTTGCGCCGCCGTCCATGATGTTTTCCATGGCCCAGGCTGTCTCACCAGAGGCAAGATTCTTACCCTCGACCAGCTTCCCGAAGAGCTGTGGCCAGGTGTACACGGGTGGATTTGAACCGGAAATATCACTCACCATCCAAGGTTATCTACGTTTCGTAGAAATTCTTGATTTCTTTCTACTTACATTACTTCCGCGCCAGCACTGGGAAGAGCCGCCTTCCCAGCTCCGACGGACGCGCCGGTGTTGGTTCAGCATTGGAGAACTGGGCAGTTTTAGAGCCATAATGTTCTTGTGACAACTGCGACCCATGCCCCCACTAGCCCCGTGCACCCTACGCTGAACAGGCCCAACATGGTTTCCGTCGGAACCGTTGTGTGGCTGGCCAGTGAACTGATGTTCTTCGCGGGCCTTTTTGCCATGTACTTCACTCTCCGCTCGACGTCGTCGGAAATCTGGGCCGAAGAGACCCAGCTGCTCAACGTTCCGTTCGCTCTGGCGAACACGATCATCTTGGTGGCCAGTTCCGTGACCTGCCAGTTTGGTGTCTTCGCGGCCGAGCGATTGCAACCCCGGCGACTGGCAGGGGTATTCAATATCGCCAAGTGGGGCATGGTCGAGTGGTTCTTGCTCACCTTCCTCATGGGCGCCGTCTTTGTGGCTGTCCAGGCGTTCGAATACGCCCACCTGGTTTCGGATGGAATCACGCTTGCCTCCGGCCCCTACGGTTCGGCGTTTTACATCACCACGGGCTTCCATGGACTGCACGTTATTGGGGGCCTGGTGGCTTTCCTGCTGATTATCGGGCGTGCTTATGCCGCCCGTAGGTTCGGACACTTTGAGGCGACCTCCGCAATCGTTGTGTCCTACTACTGGCACTTCGTTGATGTGGTCTGGATCGGCCTCTTCATCATCATCTACTTCCTCCAGTAGATGCATCACACAATCGTTTCAACAGCAATGGCTCGACAAGAAGGAACCATCACGTGAAGGCACTATCGCAGAGGCGACGTCACCCACTGGCAGCGATTGCGCTGCTGTTATTGGGACTGCTCGTTACGGGTGGCTTGTATGCCGTCGCGAGTACCGCCAATGAAGCCAAAGCTGAAACTACGTATTCCGCAGGTGACGTGGCCGAAGGTGAAAAGTTGTTCGTCGCCAACTGTGCAACGTGTCACGGTATGGGTGCCAGCGGCAGCGACGAAGGTCCATCTCTGGTGGGCGTCGGCGCAGCAGCCGTTGATTTCCAGGTCGGCACCGGTCGCATGCCGCTTCAGATGAGTGGGCCCCAGGCTTTGGAGAAGCCGGTTCAATTCACTGATGAGCAGACGTCACAGCTTGCCGCATACGTAGCCAGTTTGGGTACCGGGCCGGGCATCCCTGAGGAGCAGTACCTCCAGCATGATGACCTCGAAGCCGAAGAAATTGCCGAAGGCGGCGTGATCTTCCGCGTGAACTGCGCCATGTGTCACAACGCTGCTGCCGCTGGAGGAGCGTTGACCAGAGGCAAATTCGCACCAGGTCTTGAGGACGTCAGCGAAAAGCATATTTACGAGGCCATGGCTACGGGGCCACAGAACATGCCCGTGTTCAACGATGCCAACATCACGCCTGAAGACAAGGAAAAGGTCATCGGCTTCTTGAAGACCATCGAAGCGCAGGGTTCACCGGGTGGAGCAGATCTCGGGTCCCTTGGCCCGGTTTCTGAAGGTCTGTTTATCTGGGTAGCTGGATTGGGAGCAATCATCGGGTTCACCGTATGGCTGACGTCTCGATCCTCGTAGAAGATCAACACTCGTCCCCGCTCGAATGAGCGACTCACAGGAATTAATGCAGGTTTTAACATGAAGTATCTAAAGAAGGATGAGGGGGATCATGAGCGACCATAGTAACGGAGGTCCGGACACCTCGGGCACCGTCGCTACGGCTGGTCAGGGTGATGCAGAAAAGTTCCGGGATCCCGGGCTACCTCCGCACCGCGCCCGACTTGCCGACAGAGATCCAAGGGCTGAGAAGCGAGCAGAGCGACAGGTTGCAATCCTCTTTGTGATCTCCGTCATCGGTACCCTAGCGTTTTTCTACGCATATTTTTTCATCGAACTAGACCAGACGATAGGGACACTGCGCCTGCAGAACCTGATCCTCGGTTTGGGAACCACCTTTGCGATGCTCGGCATCGGTGTGGGTATCGTTCATTGGGCAAAGACGCTCATGCCGGACCATGAAGTCGTCGAGAGTCGCCATGAAATCCGTCCCGAATCTGACCGTCAGGACGCCGAGAAAATTATCGGGGACATCGTCGAGGAAACAGGAATCAAGCGCCGACCGCTGATTCGAAACTCCCTCATCGGCGCTGTGTTGCTCGCGCCTCTTCCTGCCATCGCCATTTTCAGGGATCTCGGGCCCCTCCCTGGGGATTCACTGCGCCACACCATGTGGGATACCGATGTTCGTTTGACACGAGACCCTGACGGCACGCCAATCAAGGCCTCGGACGTTACGATCGGTTCGGCATTCCATGTGATCCCTGAAGGACTCAACGAAGCCGAACACAAGCTCGAGGAAAAGGCTAAGGCTGTTGTACTCCTGATGCGCCTCAACCCTGAGGAATTGAATCCCTCCGAGGGTCGCGAGGACTGGGGCTACAATGGTATCGTTGCTTACTCTAAAATTTGTACCCACGTTGGTTGCCCCGTGGCACTCTACGAACAGCAGACTCACCACCTGCTGTGCCCGTGCCATCAGTCAACATTCGACCTGACACAGGAATGTAAGGTCATCTTTGGACCAGCTGTAAGGCCACTTCCTCAGTTACCGATCACGGTCAACAATGAGGGTTACCTCGTGGCACGCAGTGACTTCCATGAACCCGTTGGACCTAGTTTCTGGGAGCGTGGCTAGCATGAGTAGCACATCAACGACCACGGCCTACCGGCCGGCGACTAAGGTCGGTCGCATCACCGACTTTGTCGACACACGCGTGGGCGGCTCTGCCATGGTCAAAGAATTTGGCCGGAAGATCTTCCCCGATCACTGGACGTTCATGTTCGGTGAAGTCGCCTTGTACTCGTTCGTTATCCTCCTGTTGTCGGGGACATTTCTCACGTTCTTTTATGACCCCTCGATGGCAGAGACGCACTACGATGGTAGCTACGTTCCGATGAAGGGCGTGGAGATGTCAGTCGCTTACGCGTCCAGCCTTGATATTTCCTTTGATATTCGTGGTGGGCTCTTCATGCGTCAGGTGCATCACTGGTCGGCGCTGCTGTTCGTCGCCGCAGTTTCCGTGCATATGTTGCGAGTCTTCTTCACCGGTGCGTTCCGGCGTCCCCGTGAACTCAACTGGGTAGTGGGCGGCGTCCTGCTGATTCTGGCGATGGCCGCGGGCTTTACAGGCTACTCACTTCCCGATGACCTGCTTTCCGGGAACGGGCTGCGAATCATCGATGGAGTTATTAAGGCTCTGCCTGTTGTTGGCACTTACATCAGCTTCTTCCTCTTCGGTGGTGAATTTCCGGGGACAGCGATAATTGGTCGCTTGTATGTTCTACACATCCTCCTCATTCCTGCCATCATCTTGCTGATGATTGTCATCCACCTCTTCATGGTCGTGGTTCACAAGCACACTCAATACCCTGGGCCGGGACGCACAAACGAGAATGTGGTTGGCTTCCCCGTCGGCCCTGTCTACGCAGCGAAGGCAGGTGGATTCTTCTTCATCGTCTTCGGCATCATTGCGTTCATCTCTGGCGCGTTCACCATCAACCCCATATGGAACTACGGTCCCTACGACCCCTCGCCCGTATCAGCAGGCACCCAGCCTGACTGGTACATCGGGTGGGTCGACGGCGCTCTAAGACTGATGCCAGGATGGCTGGGTAACTTCCCGTTCGAATGGCACATTCCCTTCCCTTGGGGAACGAACACCCTCAGCCTGAATGTGCTGATTCCCTCCCTGATACCAGCGGGCATTGTCTTCACGCTGCTCTTCGCTTGGCCATGGATCGAACAGTGGATCACCAAGGACAACAAGGAACACCATTTGCTCGATCGTCCGCGCAATGCACCGGGTCGAACCGGAGTCGGCGTTGCAGGGGTCGTTTTCTACTGCGTTTTGTGGGCAGCAGCGAGCTCGGACCTCGTCGCGACACACTTCCATGTATCGCTCAACGACGTCACTTACTGGCTACGAGCGTTGTTCTTCATCGGTCCGATCCTGGGCTTTGTCATCGCCCGCCGAATTGCGCTGGCGCTTCAGCGCAAGGACCGTGAGATTGTTCTGCATGGTAGGGAGACGGGACGAATCGTCCGACTCCCACATGGCGAGTACATCGAAGTTCATGAGCCGCTGGACGACTATAAGTTGTACAAGCTCGTTAGTTACGACGCGCCCAAGGCTATCCCTGCCCAGGCAGACGGTAATGGACACATCCCCAAGTCAGAGAAGGGTCGCGCTCTGGTGTCACGGTTGCTCTTCGAAGACCGAGTGGCTCCCGTAACTCCTAGCGAGCTACAGGCAGCACATTCACACAGTCATCAGAATGAAGTCGCTGCTGAAGCTGATGCTCAGGCCTCGATCGACAAGCACTAAGTGCATCTGACACTGTTCAAGAATGGCCCCGGCGTACACAGTGCCGGGGCCATTCTTTATTCTTTCTCAGCCTATGTCCTCATGGTCGCGCAAGTCGCCGAGGACTGTAGCCTCGTGGTGACCGAATACCAGGGCGCTGCAGCGGCACCCAGAGCTTATATCGGTCGGCGCGGTAGTACGACACGGAATAGTCGACCATGGCCCGGGATACGTAGGCGTGTCGTTCGATTTTGAGCAGTGGCGCTCCCATTTCAACGTGAAGAAGCCGTGCAATGGATGGTGAGGCAGCCGTGGCTTCTATAGTGTCCTCTCCCCATTCCATAACCAACCCATACTTCTCGCTGAGAACGTTGTAGAGGGACGTTGGCGGTGGGTCATCCAAGATGCCGGGGACCCTGCTCGCGGGTATAAAATTCTCATCGAAACTCATGGGATCACCGTCAGCGAGTAACTGCCGACGAAAGCGTATGACTGGTTGACCCTCCTCCAGTTGCAGTTCCCTGGCCAGCCGTGGTGTTGCGCCGATCTGTTCGAAGCTCAGGACGTGTGCGTCTGGGACCATTCCGCGCCTATGCATCTCCTCAGAGTATGAGGTCAGTTTGATCTGTAGGTCCACTTTCGATTGTGCGACGTACGTGCCTACCCCCACCACCCGTTCCAGCAGTTCCTCGGCAACAAGTGCATCGATGGCATGTCGAACCGTCATCCTCGCTACCCGAAAGTATTGTGCGAGATCCCGCTCTGAAGGTACGGACTCTCCTGCTGTACAGTGCTCCACGATGTATGGACGAAGTTGCTCCCTCAGCTGCATGTGTTTGGGGGTTCCCGGCGCCCCTTCCAGAGTTGCGACGTGCACGCGAAGTTTCCTGAGGCTCTGGCTGATGTTCGCTGCCCCGGTGGCCGAATAAGACATGGAATCAGTCTATGGTGGTTGCTCCTTGGCCTCGTAGGGCACAGTAGAGTTGATCACGCGGCCGTCACCTTGTCGGCAGCACGGCTTACACGTCGTTTTCTGTTCGCTGCCCCTACGAGAGGCACACGCAGTGCGGTAGGAGAGGGGTCCCAGACGTGCCTGCTTCAGTTATATTGTCCGTGCCCAGACGGATTGTGCACATCTCCAGACCTGTGCTGTGGATCAACACCATCGGCACAGGCGTTATCGGAATGTGGCTTGCGGGAGACTTGTGGAACTGGGATGCTCTCGGCGTTCTACTCTGGTTGACGCTCCCCTTCAACCTGCTGATCTATGGCGTAAATGACGTAAGTGATCAGGATACGGACGAACTCAATCCTCGGAAGGGTACTTTTGAGGGCGCTCGTATCCGGTCAAGTGAGGTCCGCGTGATCTGGGCGGCTGTCATAGCGATTAATCTTCCATTCCTCATATACTTCACGGTGACACTACCGTCTGCCGCGCTCATATGGATCGCACTCTATGCTCTGGTGTTCATCGGCTATTCCGTTCCGCCATTGAGATTCAAGGCACGACCGTTCTTTGACTCGCTGAGCAACGCTGCCTATGCACTGCCTCTGGTCATCATCCCGATCGCACTGGACGTGCAGCCTGTCTGGTCCGCTGTTCTGGGGCTCATGGCGTGGAGTGCGGCAAAGCACACATTCGATGCTGTACAAGATATTGCCGATGACGCACGTGCGGGGATCACCACGACAGCCGTGCGATTGGGTGCTCGCGGAGTTGTCCTGTGGAGCGGCGCTTGGTGGGTCGTCGCCACGGTTTGCTTTGCACTGATCAACGTACCGTTGGCAGTTATCAACGCCGTGATCGCCGGTTGGCTGCTACGGGAGCTCTACAAGACGCCGACGCCCCAAAAAGCACATGAACTTTACCCCTATTCGATCGCGTTCCCCTATATCGCTGGAACAGCCGCAGGCATCCAGCTCGTGGTCGCACTACAGCTTGGATGGTACACATGAGTCGGATCGTAGTCATCGGAGGTGGCGTCGGAGGACTTGTGGCAGCCGTACTTCTGAGTTGGTCAGGTCACAGCGTTACCCTACTGGAGGCTGGGCGATCGTTGGGCGGCAAAAGTCGACGAATCGAGTTGGATGGGCAACAGCTGGACACAGGCCCATCACTGTTTACCTTTCCATCAGTTTGGGAGGAATTTCTGGCCCGATTGGAGCAAATGTCCTCGAAGTTCCCCACTTCGGTGAAAGACGTCGCCGGGTTGGAGCTCGAACGTCTTCCGAGCGTTGGACGTTACTACTATCACGATGACAATTGTTCCCTGCCTGTTCAGCCGGGGCACGCCTGGTATCCCGCATGGAAGCGATTTGCTGAAATACATGGTGGGCTGGGCGCGCCCATCACCAGGTTATTGACGACCGCCCCTACGGCACCAGCAGCCGCGCCATCGCTCGCGAGGCTAGGAATGTTGTATGGACGGCATCTCACCACTCGTAGTTACCTCGACAGCCTGACCTGGCTGCCTGACGGGCTGCGGGAGATCATCGCTATCCATACCCTCAATGCCGGCGTCGGTCCATCCCAAACACCAGCTCTCTACGCAAGCATGCCTGCGGTCATGGCTCACGACGGCGTGTGGGTGCCTCGCGGCGGAGTCTACGAGCTGATCCGTGCTCTGGAGCGATTGGCGGTGCGCGGAGATGTAGATGTGCGGACGGATGAAGAAGTATACGAAGTGGCATCCGGTGCAGTAACGACGTCGAAAGGCGTATACACCGCGGACGTGGTTGTCAGCGGTATAGACGAGCAGAAGCTTGAAGCATTGTTGGGGAGGCCCGTCCCTACTCCGGTGCAGAACCGCTCGTGCTCAGCGATTGGTCTTTACGCGGTGCTCAAACGTCCGCTGCCCGAAGGCACAGCAGGGCACAGCGTTGTGCTTCCCGATGATCCTTCTTCGTTGTACGCCAGTCTCCGCGCCCATCGGGAACCGGATCAGACCATGGCTTTCGTCAACTACTACCCTGCGGATGGCCATGAATCAAACACCAAGAACACTTTGGCACTGTTGCTGACATCGCCATCGAACGGCAGTAGCTATCGCTTGGACAGTGATTTTGTGAGACGGGAGCTCAGCCGGGTATCGAACCTGTTAGGACTAGGCACCGCTGTGGAGGACTACATTGAAAGCCATCTCATCCTGGATCCTGCGTATTTCAGCATGGCAGGATCTGGTGGGGGTGCACTCTACGGGAGAATTCGACCACTGTGGATGAGTGGGCCCTTCCATCAACCACGTGCCCATAGTTACCGGCGTCCCTGGCTGTGGCGCGTCGGAGCTTCCGTGCATCCGGGGGGTGGCTTACCGGCAGTCATAGGCGGCGCAATGATGACCGTTGATCGTCTAAATAAGTCGTCGAGAACTATCTGAATCCGCCGAACTCAGTACGGTTTCAGCAATGTGCTTCAGCTGGATCCGCCGTCGAACACTGACAACAAGCAACAACACGGCGAGTACCGCGGGAATGACGAGTCCAGAGAAGACCGTTACTCCTAACCAGAAGGTAAGGGAAGCGATCATACTGTCCAACAGTTCAGGTCGGCAGGTTCGAGTCCTTAAAGCCGGCCCACCAATCAGGGTCAAAAGGGTGACGGAAACCAATCCGGAAATTAACCAGCCGACGTAATTGCTCAGTGGAATCCCGTAATAAACCCCACCTCCTGGCCACGTCCAGAACCCCAACATCGCGGCGCCGGGGTCGAGTACCCCGTCTACCATGACAAGAAATAGTGTTGCCCACAAGATTCTATGCAACCTGCGGCTGTTGGCGGCAAACATCCCGACTGACCCAATCACCAGAGGAACGTACGACAGAGGCAGCAGGTATGGAACAATGCCAAAGACCTTCGGGCCGAGCGCGGTGCCGTACTCGAAGTTCCCATACGGTACCCCAGTAACCGTTCCAAAACCCTCGATGAGGTACGCGAAAAGTGCTACGCTCACGATTCCGACGATAGCGCGCCTAAAGCCGAGTTGCCACCACAGACCAATGAGCGAGGGTAGGGCAATGAGAAGATTGAAGCCGTACGATGCGATGGATGTTCCAGGAACGTCGGGGAACCGCAGAACGAAATAACCCGAAAAAAACAGGATGACACACAGTGCTACCAGATATCTGGGCAGCCCCCAAGAAGGCTGCCTTTTGATGCGCACCGAAAACCTCAGCCTTGTGTTCGAGTAGGTGCTGGTTCCGCAGTTGGACCTGTACTGGTATCCCCCCGCAGATGCTTGAGGACAAGCTCGGCACTTATCAGACACATGGGCAGCCCAATCCCGGGCAGCGTCGAGCCACCGGCGTAATAGAGACCACTAACCTTTTTACTGGCATTGGAGCCACGGAAGAAGGCGCTCTGTTTCAACGTATGTGCCGGCCCAAGCATAGTCCCCTTCCACGAATTGAAGTCCTCCACAAAGTCCTGTGGACCGACTGTCCTGCGGATAACGATTCGATCCGCCAGATCGTCAATTCCTGCCCAATTAGCGATCTGATCGATGACGGTGTCAGCCAAACGTTCGATGGCCTCATCACCGGCGCCATCAGTGCCTCCCCTGCCCAGACTTGGGTCTGCAGGAATCGGGACCAGCACAAATATGTTTTCGTGCCCGGCTGGCGCCACAGTGCTATCGGAGGCGCTGGGACGACAAATGTACAGCGATGCAGGTTCCGGCACGGAGGAGTTGCGACCGAAGATCTTGCGGAAGTTTTCTCTCCAATCTTGGCTGAACAGTAGCGTGTGGTGCTCCAGCTGAGGCAACGATCCGCGGACGCCAAGGTAGATGAGCAACCCCCCTGGCCCCGGGATTCGTCTCCGCCAGTACCGATGGGGATAGGTCTGCAGGGAGTCATCGACCAGCGTGGTCTCGGTGTGATGGAGGTCTGCTGCCGACACAACCACGTCCGCCTGCAGGCTCTGGTGTTCTCCTTGCTCGTCGAAGTAGTCAACGCCGGTAACGGAGGCGCGGTGCCTCTTTTTGCTCGATGGCGTGCTCTCCCCCGGTTGCGTATGAATGGCGGTGACCGTCATGCCTGTGCGGACAGTGACCCCTTCGGACATGCATAGACCTTCTATGGCATCGATCAGGGTCGTGAATCCGCCGATCGGGTAATACACGCCATCTGCAAGATCGAGTCGGCTCATGAGGTGGTACATGCTGGGAGTCACGAATGGCGAAGAGCCCAAAAATACCGCGGGATACCCGAGGATCTGTCTTAATCGCGGGTCCTTAAAACGCCTGGCTACGTAGCTGTGTAGAGACTGGAGCAATAGTTGAAGAAGTTTTGGGGATTGCTTCAGGACATCAGCAGTCAGCAACGGACGAAACGACGTAAAAGTGGAGTAGAGGAATCTCCTAATAGCGATGTCGTAGGTGTCCGCGGCGGAAACCAGATACCTATCCAGCTTCCTGCCCGCACCGCTTTCAATCTCCTCGAACAGCTTAATGTTCTCGTCACGGTTGGCCACTATATCAACGGGATCACGATAACCCTCAAAGAGTATTCGGTAACCAGGGTCGAGCTTGACTAGATCCAGCCTCTCTGCCGTCGAGGTACCGAATAGTCGGAAGAAATGGTCGAAGACTTCGGGCATCAGGAACCATGAAGGACCGGTGTCGAAGCGGAATCCTTCTGATTCCCAGCTGCCAGCTCTTCCACCGACAGTGGGCTGCTTCTCCAAGACAGTGACGATGTACCCTTCGCGAGCCAGTAGGGCCGCCGTGGCCAGTCCGCTAATACCTGCACCTACGACCACAGCTTTAGCTGAACGACGAGTTTTTGAGCTGACCTGTTCTCGTTCCTCGGCGGTACTTGAAGTTGGTTCTGCATTCATCGAGAGAGCCCGCCGCTGTTGAAGTGAAGTTGACCCGGAACGCGGGTCTTGACCATGACGCGTGCTGCCAGAGCAAGCTTGATTGGATTAGGCACTCGTACTCGCGTCTGGAGCAGTTCCGAGGCAGGAGTGGCGTTCAAGCGACGAACCAATTCAGCAAAGATCTCTTGTGCCAGAGCAACCGCATAGCGGCTCGACGTGGGCAAGAAAGGAATTGCTGCGGCCGAAATCCTGAGATCCGCTTCGATATCCGCTAGCAGACGATCCTTGTCGGCGTTGCTGAAGTTCTCTACACGGAGATCTGGGAAATAACTACGTCCAAGCGATTCAAAGTCCTGGCCTAGATCCCGTAGAAAGTTGACCTTCTGGAAAGCCGCTCCGAGTTTCCTAGCCCCCTCCATGAGGGTCTCCTCCAGCTCGATGGAAACGGTCCCCTTGTAAAGAAAACACCTGAGACACATGAGTCCGATGACTTCAGCGGAACCATAGACGTAATCTGTAAACGACTCTTGGGTGTGCTCGGTCAACGTAAGATCTGCCCGCATGGAGCCGAAGAACGGGCGGGTCAGTTCCGGTCCAATACCCACATCCCGTGCTGTCAGCGCGAACGCGTGAACGATGAGATTCGAGCTATATCCGGACGACAGCGCTGTCTCTGTTTCTTGCTCCAAACCGTCGAGGCGCTTGGCTATTTGGTCCGGCTCTAATCGCGCGGCCGCGGCTGTACCATCCACAATTTCGTCGGCCAGGCGCACCAGGCCGTACACCGACTCTATGCGACCCCTAACACCCCGATCCAGGAGCCGTGAGGCGAGGGTGAACGACGTTGAATAGGACCGAATCACCGTCCCGGCCGTGGCTAGGGCAACGGCGTTGTAGAGTTCCAATCCTGAACTTTTAGACACCCTCCTCACCTGACCCGGTGAACGGCGTCGAAAACAATAGGTTCCAACGCGGACTGTAGCTGGGGAGGAAAGATCCCAGACGAAAGGTATGAGTGCGCCCGGTCGGCGAATCTCTGTGCCGTTTCTAAAGCATAGTCTTGTGCTCCACAATCGCGGAGAATGGTTCTGGCACGATCGGCCTGAGCAACGCTGAGGTCAGGACTCCCGAGGAGGAACGACAGTTCCTCCCAGTCAGACGATTCGCGGGCCACGGCAATTAGAACGGTACCCTTGCCTTCCCTGAGGTCGCTCACTATGGATTTTCCTGTTAACGCCTCGTCGCCAAATACGCCCAACCAGTCGTCGACCAACTGGTAAGCAGTTCCAATGTCACGACCGAAGTCTCCAACGGCGGTAACCACGTCAGGAGAGGCCCCTGCGAGCGTCGCGCCAGCACGCAGCGGGCATTCGAAGGAATACGACGCAGTTTTCAAACCTGCCATCTGGATGATGTCGTCCAAGGTACCCCTATGTGATCCGAGAGAGAAGTCTAGATCAATTATCTCTCCCGCTGCAGAAGCAAATACCGCCTCTTCGAGGATCTCTCGCAACGTGATCTTTAAGTCCGGTGAGGCTTCGGCGCCGTCGAGCACCACG